>JAMPXC010000007.1 GCA_023701385.1 Pseudobdellovibrio sp. | reverse complement strand
TAATTTTATTGGATTCAAAGGATGATCTTGCGTATTTCGGCACAACAGTTTCAAAAAAAGTAGGCTCCGCCGTAGTACGAAATAAGCTAAAAAGATGGGTGCGTAACTGTGTACGATCTGCAGGCTGGAGTTCAAAATTCAAATCCAAAAAAGTTGTGTTCATGTTCCGACCACAGCCCGAAGGGTTTTACAAAAAACTCAAGTACAGTGATTTCGTCGAAGTCGTCATGGCATAATCGTGCCATTATCTATTTAGTGAAATTTTATCAGGCGTCTTTTTCTTACTTTTTAGGTGGAAATTGCCGGTTTTATCCCAGCTGTTCGCATTATGCGGTGGAAAGCTTTCAGACCCATTCTTTCTTAAGAGCATTTAAACTTACAACTATCAGACTACTTAAATGTCATCCGTTTCACCCGCAAAAAGGGTACGATCCAGTTCCGACATATAAAGGATAATGCACGATGAACCAAAAACAAGAATCTCCCTTCGGTAATCCAAGATTTTTAATGGCTTTAGCCCTAACTTTCTTCGGATTATGGGGATGGCAATACTATTTAAGTAAAAAATACCCACAAAAACCGACCGAACAAGTAGCCGTAGCAACTACAGCCAGTGGAACTGCAACAGTAGCTCCTTCAGAGGCGCAAATGAATCCAGCGGCTTCAGGTACAGTGGCCGCAGCCACAACAATTCCGGTTGTTGAAGAAGAAAAAACTTTTTCATACGAAGATGAAAACGTAAAATTTGATGTGTCTTCTAAAGGTTTAGGTGTAAAAAATTATACTCTTAAAAAATACACCGACAGAAAAGGCGCGCACATTCAGTTTGAAAGCACAGAAGGCCAAGCAGAATTACTAGCAAATAATAATGTAGTTAATTTTTCTGTGGAAAAAACTGGGGAATCTCAGTTTATCGGAATTGCGACTGTAGACGGTAAAAAGATCACTCGTAAATTAACATTCCACAAAGATACTGAATCGTTTGATTCAGAAACAGAATTTGATGCGGGCCTTGACACTTTATCTCTTAAATTATTTCAAAAACACCACAAACCAGAGAGCACAAGTTTCTTAACTCCAAGCTTTGAACAACAAGACTTTATCTGGATCGAAGCCGGTTCGACTAAGTCTGAAAGCATTGCTGGTCTTAAAGAAAATGAAGGTTTTTTAAAAACCGCTCCAGCAGCGACTTTAGCGTCGATCGGTACACAGTATTTTACAGCAGCATCGATCAATCGCGCTGACATCGTTCCAAGTGTTTCAAATAAAGTAGAAAACAACATGGCTTCTGTGAACATTAGCTATAATCTTAAAGATGCTAAGATCACAAAAGTTTCTCAAGCGATCTACTTAGGCCCTAAAGTTACAAACACATTAGCTAAAATCGATAAACAATTAACTGAGACTTTAAATTACGGCATGTTCGGATTTATCTCGGCGATTTTAATGAAATTAATGGTGTTCATGTTTGGTGTTTTCGGTAACTGGGGTTTAGCAATCATCGCTTTAACTTTAGTTGTGCGTGCGGTGTTATTACCATTTAACGTTATGTCTTTCAGATCTGCGCAAGCGATGCAAAAAGTAAAACCAAAACTTGATGCTATTCGCGAAAGATTCAAAGACGATCCAATGCGTATGAACAAAGAGACAATGGCCGTTATGAAAGAAAATAACGCGAATCCATTATCTGGCTGTTTACCAATGTTAATTCAGATCCCGATTTTCTTCGCTTTATGGCGTGCAATTGGCTCTAGTATTGAAATCTACCAACAACCATTCTTTGGTTGGATCACAGATTTGTCTTACCATGATCCGTTCTTTGTATTCCCAATCTTGATGGGTATTACAATGTTCTTACAACAAAAAATGACTCCGACAACGATGGATCCAACTCAGGCAAAAATTTTAAATTTCATGCCGATTTTATTCACGCTATTTATGTTAACGTTACCGAGCGGTTTAACACTGTACAACTTCGTGAGTGCGCTATTCGGTGTGATTCAACAATATTTTTTATTAAAAGAAACTAAAAACAACAGCCCGGCAGTGGCGTAATTTAGAGGGGACTATAAGTATGGCAGGATTTTTCTCAAAACTTTTTGGCGGCGGCGGTAAAAAATCAGATATCGACGCAGTAGTTGAAGCAACATTATCAGGAATCTTAGAAAAAGGTGGCTTTGATTTAGAGTACAACCTAACAACTTCTAAAAAAGAAGAAGTGACTGAAATCAAAATTGATTTTTCTGGAGCTGATGAAGAGTTATTAAAAGATCACAAAGGTCAGTTATTAGACGCTTTTCAATTAATCGTTAAACGTGTTACTCAGCACAACTTTCCAGACGTACAAACAAATGTATTAGTTGATTGTGGTGGTTACCGTGAAGAATCAGAAGCAGCTTTAATCGAGCGCGCTGAGCACTTAAAAACAATCGCTATTGAACAAGGTAAATCAGTTTACTACCGTGCACTTCCTCCAAAAGAGCGTAAAGTTGTTCACCAATATTTAGCGCAAGATGCACGTGTGAAAAGCCGTTCATTAGGTGATGGCTTATACAAAAAAATTAAAATTTTTCCAGTTAAAGGCCAAGGCGGCGCTGGAGCAGACGATGCTTCAATGTCTGACGAAGGATAGTTAAATGTTCGATGCTAGTCGCGAAACAAAGACGATTTGTGCATTAGCATCGGCGACGGGAACTGCGGCCATTTCAGTTATTAGACTAAGTGGCCCCGACTCTTACAAAATTATTCAAAAAGCGTGTAAGAGCTTATCAAAGAAAAAACTTGAATCGCACAGGGTTTATCTCGCAAAATTTTCTAATTTAAAAAATGAAGTGATTGATCAAGTTGTTGTAACAGCCTTTGATCAGGGAAAATCTTATACCGGTGAAGAGACGATCGAGATTTCTTCACATGGTTCTCCACATATCACAAAAAAACTTTTAGAAGCGTTAGTTGAATACGGTGCTGTAACAGCGGAAAAGGGTGAATTTACTTACCGCGCGTTTATGAATGACCGACTAGATCTAGTGCAGGCTGAAGCTGTACTTTCAGTGATTGAATCACAATCTGACAGCGCACTGAAAATGTCGCTGCGTCAGCTTGAAGGTAAAGTTTCAGAAAAATTTCAATCGCTAGAAGATAAACTTACTTGGTGCTTAGCACACATCGAGGCTTCAATTGATTTTTCAACTGAAGGTATTGATGTGGTAGACCCCCGAGTGCTTATTCAAAAGTTAAAAGAACTTAAGGCAGAGTTGGAAGTTTTAACAAACTCTTACAGCCAGGGTAAAATTTTAAAAGATGGTATTAAGCTAGTTCTCGCAGGTCTGCCAAACGTAGGTAAATCAAGTTTACTTAATAATTTAGTGTTAGATGAAAAAGCGATCGTGACTGATATCGCCGGAACAACTCGTGATGTGGTTGAAGGATCTACTTTTTTTAACGGTATTAAATTTAATATCTCGGATACGGCCGGTCTTCGTGAAACAACCGATGTGGTTGAAAATATCGGGGTGCAAAGGTCCTTAAAAGAGATCGAAAGCGGAGATCTTACGCTTTTTGTGTTTGATAGCAGCTTAGGCCTCCAGCAGGGCGATCTTGAGCGTTTTCGCATGGTGAAGGGAAACACCCTAGTCCTAGCGAATAAAGCTGATAAAGCCAATTCTGAGAAGCCCGAAAAAATAGCGCAAAAATTACAGGATTTAGGCGGCGGCCCTAGGGTTATCGATATCCTTCCGGTATCAGCCCTTGATGTTAAGGCCCGCGATACGATATTACATCGGGTAAGCACTATCATGGGGTCAGAGAAGTTTAGCGATGAATCAGTCATTTCATCAGCCAGACAGTTTGAACTTTCCAATGCGGCTATGCACCTGATTGAACAATCAATCGGTGAATTAGAAAACCAAATGGGAAGCGAGTTCGTCGCGCAAACATTGAAGAACTCATTACTAGCGCTACAAAAAATCTTAGGAAGATATTTTGACGATCAAATTATGGATCGTGTTTTTAAAGAGTTCTGTTTAGGAAAATAAAGCGTAAAAGTTTTTAATTCTCCCTAAGCAGTTTTAGCTTAAGGGTGTTCATGAAATCTAGTTCGTATCAAGTCATTGTAGTTGGAGCCGGTCACGCAGGAATTGAAGCTTGTCTTGTGCCTGCAAAGTTAGGGTTAAAAACTCTGATGGTAACAACTAATACCGATCGTATTGGCTACATGTCTTGTAATCCTTCTATCGGCGGTTTAGCTAAAGGCCACATGGTGCGCGAGATCGATGTTCTTGGTGGACAAATGGGTGTGGCTGCCGATGAATCTTGTATTCAGTTTAAAAGATTGAACGCTTCAAAAGGCCCAGCAGTTCGTGGAACTCGCACGCAGAATGATAAAAAAATCTACTCACAAATTCAGACCAACGCTTTATACAATCAAGAAAATCTAGAAGTTATTCAAGGTGAAGTTAAACGCTTAATCTTAGAGGGTAACGAGTGCCGTGGTGTTGAATTACAAGATGGTTCACACATTTTTTCTGACCGCGTGATTATCACGGCGGGAACTTTCTTAAATGGTGTTATGCATATTGGTTTAGAGCAAACCCCTGGTGGACGCGTTGGTGACGCGGCTTGTATTGGTTTGTCTGATCAATTGCGTGAATTCGGCTTTACTGTTCAACGTTTAAAAACGGGAACACCAGCACGTTTACACAAAGATAGTATTGATTGGAGTAAAACTGTTCCGCAAGCGGGTGATCCAAAGTTTTACCCTTTTAGCTTTAAATCAAAACGCGAATTTTATCTTCCGCAGGTGCTTTGTTATCTTTCGCACACGACAGAACAAACTCACGAAATCATCCGTAACAACTTAGATAAATCACCAATGTACTGCGGAATTATCGAGGGTGTTGGCCCGCGCTACTGTCCTTCGATCGAAGATAAAGTGACTCGCTTCTGGGAAAAACCAACACACCAAACTTTCTTAGAACCAGAAAGTTTAACAAGTGATTTGATTTATCTTCAGGGTATTTCGACTTCACTTCCTGCAGATGTACAAGATCAGTTTTTAAAAACCATTCCAGGCTTAGAAAACGTAAAAATCGTTCGCTATGGTTATGCCGTAGAGTACGATTTTATCGAGCCCACACAAATTCATCACCGTCTTGAAACTCGCCCGATTAAAAATCTATTTTTAGCAGGGCAAATTAACGGTACTTCTGGTTACGAAGAAGCGGCCGCGCAAGGTTTTATTGCAGGCGTGAATGCTTCGCATAGTTTATTAGAAAAAGAAGAGTTTATTTTATCTCGTTCAGAGGCTTATGCCGGTGTACTTATTGATGATTTAGTGACAAAAGGCACTCGCGAACCATACCGTATGTTTACATCACGCGCGGAACATAGACTTGTGCTTCGCGAAGACAACTCAATTGATCGTTTAGCTGAAATTTCTAAAAAAATAGGCTTAGTTTCTGAAAAAGAGCTAAATCAGCTCATGTCGATCAAAGATGAGCGCACGATTTTACTAGGACAATTACAATCTACAGTTCTTTACCCGAAAAAAGCTGTTAACGATGTGATTTCTAAAATGGGAAGTAAACCCTTAGTTAAACCAGTAACTATGGAAGAGTTCTTACGTCGCCCAGAGATCGGCTTTCCGCAGTTAGAAAAACTAGACTTCCAGTTTTCACCAAATGAAGTAGTCACTGAAGCGGTAGAAATCGAAGTTAAATATTCGGGTTATGTAAAGAAACAGTATGAAATCATCGAGCAATCTAAAAAATTAGAGATGTTAGAAATTCCACAAGAACTAGTTTTCTCGTCAGTTAAAGGTTTATCGAATGAAGAAGTTGATAAGCTGAACAAAGTAAAACCGAGAACTCTAGGCCAAGCGCAAAGAATTTCTGGTGTTAACCCATCGGCAATTCAAGCGATTATGATCTACTTAAAAGGTCACAAATTAGCATAGTTTCTGTAGGTCTTCTTGTCGTCAATGTGATTGAAACGAAGAGAAAAATCGCCGTCGCCTAAGAAGTTAACTGGTTTTTTCTAAGATTAGTTTAAGCGGCGTTAAAACGTCAAAATAGCACACTGGTTTATATAAAATATAATAATAACAAAATGTTACCGTTCAAATTATGCAAATCTGTTTTGTTTTTTTGGGCCACTATTGCCTCAAGAAATACAGAAATAACCACGACCTTGGTCCTGAATAGTTTCATAAATTTACTCTTACAAACCAAAACAGAATTTTTAGATTTTCACAGCAGACATTTTTCGAAAAGAAATTCTCTAATAGGATCAGTTTTTTCAAAAAATCGGCGGCCCATAAAATTTGTTTTTCACAAGCTCGCGCTCTTTAATTTTTTCAAAGCTCGGTACTTTGGGGTCACGGAAGTTTGCGACCGAACACCGAGACGAGCCGTTTTTAATAAAAAATAAAAAGAATCAGAAATGACAAAAAGTTCTAGCAGCAAAAATATCGCGAGAGTTTTTTCAAACCAAAAAACTAATGAGAACTTGCGGCCGGCTTTTCACCATGTTCGCCACCGGAGCTTTTGCCTTCAGTAGGTTTTCCTTCGGCTGTTCCACGTGGAACATCTTTAGATTCATCTTTCTTAAGAGTGTCGCGCACACGCGCGTTTTTTTCGCGAAAAAGCTGAAGCTTTTGAAGCTCAGCTTCTGCCTCGCCCTCTTCCGGCCACCTTCTGCCATTGGGCGTGAGACTTTCCAAATAGCGGCGCTCAACATAGAGCTTTCTTTCTTCAATGCGAACTTCATACATTCGCACTTGTTGGGAGGCATAAACTTGCGCGCCCAAAGCATCGTTCACGCGCTTTTGAAAAACAGCGAATTCGCCGGACTGTGGAACAGCCGTTTCAAGGTCTGCCTTACTGGAATTTACCGAATCAGTCACAAGTGCGAGCGCAGCTTTCGCGGCACCAAGATCTGTTTGCAGTTGGGCATAAACCGGATCTTTATTCTCTGGATGCGGGTCGCGCTTAGTACAGCCGATTAAAACCAGCGAAAAAAGCGTAAAAAAGAGAAGTTTGGTCAGGTTTTGCATATGTTCCACGTAGAACAATCGGATTAAATAGTGCGGCACTAAAGTATTTTCTTGAAAAGAATAACCAGGGGGAACAGGATATTCACATTGTTCACCCGCGTTCCACGTGGAACATTTTAGGTAGAACACTAGGAGAATACATCATGGTTAAGGTCATTTGCGTAGCCAATCAAAAGGGTGGAGTGGGAAAAACCACTACTACAGTGAATTTATCGTCTGCTTTAGCTCAATTGGGCAAAAAAGTATTAGTTATCGACATGGATCCGCAAGGAAATGCGTCGAGTGGATTAGGCATTAAGAAGCACGAGACCGAAGAAAAGAATATCTACCATGTTCTAATTGGCGAAAATACTCTTCAAGAAGTGGCTTTTCGCGCAAATCACGACAATTTATACATCGCTACGGCGAATCCTGACTTAGTGGGTGCTGAAATTGAGCTTGTGGATATGCCACAGCGTGAATTTCGCCTAAAACAGGCTATCCAAACGGTAGCTGGCCTTTATGACTACGTATTAATTGACTGTCCACCATCGCTTGGACTACTCACTCTAAACTCTTTAGCAGCCGCTAATAGCTTTTTAGTGCCATTACAATGTGAGTACTATGCTTTAGAGGGCCTTTCTCAACTATTAAATACCGCGGGCCTAGTTAAAAAAGGAATCAATCCAAACTTACATATCGAAGGCATTCTTTTAACTATGTTTGATAAGCGCAATAACTTAAGCCATCAGGTGGTTGAAGAGATTAAAACACATTTTAAAGACAAAGTCTTCGGCGTGATCATTCCGCGCAACGTTCGTCTTTCAGAAGCTCCGAGCCATGGAGTCTCTATTTTCGGGTACGATCCAAGAAGTATTGGTGCCCTAATGTACTTAGAATTAGGTAAAGAAATCGTAGCTAAGCGTAAAACTGAAGTTTTAGAACAAAACAACGTTCAAAATCAAGAGATCTAACATATGGAAAATTCTACAGAAAATTCAAACAAAAAACGTCTAGGTCGTGGAGTTGGCGCTCTTTTAGGGGGAGCTTCAGTTTTTGACGAACCGTCGGCGACTCCGGCAAAACCAGCGGCTCCAGTGGCCGCGACCACTCAACCAAAGTCTGTGATTACGCAAGAAACTAAGCCAGTAGTGGTTGAAAAAGTTGTCGAAAAAATCGTTGAGAAGATTGTTGAACAAAAAATCGATGAAGATAAAAGAGTATGGCAAATCGCCGTAGATAAACTAGTTCCTGGCCAATTTCAACCGCGTAAAAAGTTTGAAAAAGAAGCCCTAAACGAACTAGCTCAATCTATTAAAGAGAACGGTATTTTACAGCCAATCGTAGTTCGTAAACGCCAAGCCGGTGGTTTTGAAATCGTAGCCGGTGAACGTCGCTGGAGAGCTTCACAACTAGCGGGTTTACATGAAATCCCTGCTTTAATTAAAACTTTTTCTGATCAAGATGCGCTTCAGTTGGCCTTAATTGAAAATATTCAGCGTGAAGATTTAGATCCTATCGAAGAGGCTGAAAGCTATCAGCGCTTAATGGAAGAGTTTAATTTATCTCAACAGCAAGTGGCTGAAAAGGTAGGTAAAGAGCGTTCTTCTGTGGCGAATGCTGTTCGTTTATTAGTATTACCGTTTGAAATTAAAAACATGATTGCAGATAAGCAGTTATCTGTGGGTCATGCGAAGGTTATCCTTTCTGTCGAGGGAAAACCTGAGCAAATGCGCTTAGCAAAAGCGGTTCAAGCAAAGAACTTATCAGTTCGTGCGCTAGAACAAATGGTTAAATCTGGCGGATATAAAGATGAATCATCTGAATCGCAAATCAAAGAAATGGATATGCCAGAAAAACTTGCGCAGCAGTTAGCTTCGCAAGTGCAAAAAGCATTGGGTACAAAAACTACTATTTCTTACAAAAAAGGTAAGGGTGAATTAACAATTCATTTCTACTCAGATGAACAACTTAACAGTATCTACGAAAGATTAACTGAATAATGGATCAACTTTCGATTTCAGCTATTGTTGAAGAGGGCTGTGCCATTGAAGGGCGTATGTCTTTTAGCGGTACAGCTAAGATTTCTGGTCAATTTAACGGAGAAATTTTTTCTCGCGATGAATTAATTATCACCGAAACTGGCTTTGTTAAGGCCGATGTTGAAGTTGGCAGCATTACCGTAAAAGGCACTTTTGAAGGCAATATTACGGCCCACACGAAAGTGATTATGCTTCCACCAGCTCATTTTAGAGGCACCGTGACTGCGCCTAGTCTTAAAATCGAAGAGGGCGTAGTTTTCGAAGGGGCTTCTTACATTCCGAAAACTTAAATCTGCCAAATTTCTGCCACAGCTTCCGCCTGCAAATTTTTAAAGCGGAAGCTATTTAATTTTCAACTTGCTTCGTAAAAACCCAGCTGGCTCTTAGGTCTTGACCTCAAATTCAATACAATGCTATCCCATGGTGTTTTCTTAAGAGAATAAGAAGATTTATCTTCGACAAAATTAAAAGGATAGCTATGGAAATTTTCTCGAAAATTGCCGAGATTGTTACGCAGATCTTGGTTCAACTTCACGCCAACTATACGGTGTACTTTCAGCTTGTTATTTTTATTGTAGCAATCTCGTTTTTAACGGTGGTTGTTTATAATCCTTATTTCAAAGCTGCAGACAAACGTTTTCAAAAAACGAAAGGTGCAGACGCCGTTGCAAAAGACGCAGCAGCAGAAGCAAAAAATCTTCAGTTGGTTTATCAAACGAAAGCGCGCGAAGTGAATAATAAAATTCGCGACATCTATGATGCAGAAAAAAATAAAGCGTTAAAAAAATCTGCAGACATTTTAGCTCAAGCAAAAATCCAAGCGGATGAAGCTGCCACTAAAGCTCGTAAAAATATCGACGATCAAATGAAAGCGGCTGATCAAGAGATCGCAAAAATTTCTCAAGACATCGCACAAACCCTAACTACTAAATTCGAGCAGGGGTTATAAGATGAAATCATTAGTATTCGCATTAACATTAGTATTGTCTGTTGTTGTTTTTGCCTCTGGTGGCGAAGGTGGCGGCGAGCACGATGTAACTCATATTCCTTGGGAAGCTATTCGCAACCAAGCGATCAACATCGGTATTCTTTTAGCAGCTATGATTTTCATGTTAAGAAAATCTATTCCTGCGGCTTTTCAAGCGCGCCAAGCTGAATTCTTAGAAGAGGCTAAAAAAACTGAAGCCGCATTGAAATTAGCTGAAGCAGAATTAAAAGATATTAAAACACGTTTAGCTGATCTTGAAAAAACTGAAGCGGCTTCAGTTGCTAAAGCAGAAAAAGAAGCTATCGTTGCTGGTGAAAAAATTGTTGCCGACTCTCAAGCGCAAGGTAAAAAAATCGTTGATGACACATCACTAATTATCAACGCCGAAGTGTTAAAAGCAAAATCGCAAATCCGCGAAAAAATTATTTCTCAATCTATGGCGATCACTGAGCAAGGCATTAAGGCTTCTGCTGATGCGATCACAAAAAAATCTGAATCTGGATTTTTACAAGATTTAGGACAGGTGAAAGCATGAGTTCTAATAACGTTGTAACTAAATACGCAAAATCATTATTTGATGTGACTTATTCAAGTGGCACAGCAGGTGATGTTGGCCAACAATTAAATGAAATTGCTAAAGCGTTTACGGCTGATGTTGTTACGTTTTTTCAAAGCCCATTTAATTCGGCAGAAAACAAACTAACTGTAGCGAAAGCTGCATTAGAAGGTAAGGCTTCTGCAGAAGCGTTTAATTTCGTACTTACATTGGTACAAAATGAGCGCGTAGCTTTATTAAAAGAAATCGCAAAAGAATTTAGCTCTTTGGTGCAAGCATCTGCGGGCATTACAAAAGGTAAATTATTTGCCGCTCAAGAAGTATCTGGCGAATTCTTAAAACAAGTTGAAGCAACGGCTTCAAAAGCCTTAGGTAAAAAAGTTGAACTTGTATTCGAAAAAAATCCAAACTTAGTGGCGGGCTTCAAAGTAGAAGTTGCTGGCTGGACAATGGATGATTCTGCACAAGCGCATTTAAAAATTTTAAAAGAAGATCTAATTAAGAGAGGACTATAATTGATGGAAACACAAATCAGAGCCGATGAAATTGGCCGTATTTTAAAAGAACAAATCTCTAAATATAATAAGACGGTTGAAGTTGCTGAAGCGGGAAGCGTGCTTTCTGTTGGTGACGGTGTTGCCCGCGTTTATGGTTTAGAAAACGTAATGGCCGGTGAATTAGTTGAATTCGCATCAGGCGTTAAGGGCATGGCGTTAAACTTAGAAGCATCTCAAGTGGGTGTGGTTATCTTCGGGGAAGACCGCGACATTAAAGAAGGCGATACAGTTAAGCGCACAAAACAAATCGTATCTGTACCAGTAGGTCCAGAATTATTAGGCCGCGTAGTTAACGCATTAGGCGAGCCAGTAGACGGCAAAGGTCCTTTAAACGCTAAAGAGACTCGTATCGTAGAATTAAAAGCTCCAGGTATCGTTTACCGTAAATCGGTTCATGAGCCGTTACAAACGGGCATCAAAGCTATTGATGCCTTAGTACCAATCGGACGTGGTCAACGTGAGTTAATCATCGGCGACCGTCAAACTGGTAAAACAACTATTGCTATCGATACGATCATCAATCAAAAAGGCCAAGGCGTTCACTGCTTCTACGTAGCGATCGGTCAAAAGCAATCTACAGTATCATTAGTAGTTGAAAAATTACGTCAAGCGGGCGCGATGGATTACACAACTGTAATCACAGCTTCAGCTTCTGACCCAGCTCCTATGCAATACTTAGCAGCGTACACAGGAACAGCTATGGCTGAATACTTCCGTGATTCTGCGAAACATGCCTTAATCATTTACGATGACTTAACGAAACAAGCTCAAGCTTACCGTCAAATGTCATTATTATTACGCCGTCCTCCAGGACGTGAAGCCTACCCAGGCGACGTATTCTATTTACACAGCCGTTTATTAGAGCGCGCAGCTAAAGTTTCTGATGCAGTTGGTGCTGGTTCATTAACAGCATTACCCATGATCGAAACTCAAGCGGGCGATATCTCTGCGTACATCCCAACAAACGTTATCTCGATCACTGATGGTCAGATCTTCTTAGAATCAGATTTATTCTATAAAGGTATCCGTCCAGCTATCTCTGTTGGTAAATCAGTATCACGCGTAGGTGGTGCCGCTCAGATTAAAGCGATGAAGCAAGTTGCCGGTTCTATGAAATTAGAATTAGCTCAGTTCCGTGCGTTAGAGGCTTTCGCAGCTTTCGCATCTGACTTAGATAAAGCTTCTCAAAACCAATTAGCTCGTGGTCGTCGTTTAGTTGAAGTTTTAAAACAAGGTCAATACCAACCAGTAAAAGTTGAAGAGCAAACAGCAATGATTTTCGCGGCTTCTAACGGTTATGTTGATTCAATCCCAGAAACTGATGTTAAACGTTACGAAAAAGAAATGATCGAATTCTTAAAACAAAAATACTCTGCGGTATTAACAGATATCGTGGCTAAGAAAGCGATCTCTGACGATAACAAAAAAGAATTAGTTAACGCACTTAACGAATTCAAAGCTGTTTTCCAAGCTAGCAAATAATTGAGGGCTTAGATGGCAAGTTTAAAAGACATTCGCATGCGAATTGATTCGACAAAGAATACTCAGCAAATCACGAAAGCGATGAAGCTGGTATCTGCGGCGAAACTACGTCGTGCGCAACACAACATCACAAATATGAGACCGTATGCGGTGACTTTGAAAAAAGTTATCGCAAACATTACGGCAACTCAAAAAGTGACTCATCCGTTGATGACAGCGAAAGACTCTGTAAAAAAAGTTCTTTTAGTTGTTTTAACTTCGGACCGCGGTCTTTGTGGTGGCTTTAATACAAATATTATTAAGTTCGCTGATAAATACAGAGCTGAAAACGCTCCTAAATTAGAAAAATTAGATTTTTTCTTTATCGGTAAACGCGGTGACGATTTCTTTTCTAAACGAGGTGTTAAATCTATCGAAACTTACTTCAAGTTAGATAAAGATATTTCTTACGATTTAGCTAAAGGTGTCGCTGAAAAATTAATTAATCACTACCTTGATGGCAGCTACGATGAAATTCGTTTAGTTTACAATGAATTCCATTCAGCGATCTCTCAAGTTGTAACTTGTGAAACTCTTCTTCCGATTCAAGTTGAACAAACTTCTTTCGATGCAGAAGGTTCGCAATTTTCTAAAGACATCATCTTTGATCCATCTCCAGAAGCGATCGTTGAAGAGTTATTAAAAAAACACTTTAACTTATCGGTTTATAAAGCAATGTCTGAGTCAGTAGCGTCTGAGCATGGTGCTCGTATGTCTGCTATGGAAAATGCGACTAACAACGCGAAAGAAATGATCAACAAATTAACTCTGACGTACAACAAAGCTCGTCAAGAAAAGATCACTACAGAGTTAACAGAGATCGTATCGGGCGCGGAAGCGATTAAATAGAAAATAATTAACCGGGAAGGCCGTTAGGCCCTTTAGAAAAAGGTCAGCTGAAAGCTGATCAAAATAAGAAGAGGAAATAAATATGTTAAAAGGTAAAGTAAAACAGGTTACGGGAGCGGTTGTTGACGTTGAATTTGACGGCGCAGAACTACCACCAATCAATGGCGCATTACGCGTAACAAACAAATTCATCTCTGATAAAGCATTCAACTTAGTATTAGAAACAGCACAGCACTTAGGTGACAACACTGTTCGTACGATCTCTATGGACTCTACTGAAGGTTTAGTTCGTGGTACTGAAGTTCAATACACTGGTAACATGATCACTGCACCGGTAGGCCGCGAAGTATTAGGCCGTATCATCAACGTAGTTGGTGAGCCAATCGATGAAGCTGGTCCAGTAAAAACTAAAGAACAATGGCCAATCCACAGAACTGCGCCAAAATTCGAAGACCAAGCGACTTCAGCTGAAATGTTAATGACGGGTATCAAAGTCGTAGACTTATTAGCTCCATACGTAAAAGGTGGTAAAATCGGTTTATTCGGTGGTGCCGGCGTAGGTAAAACAGTTCTTATCCAAGAATTAATCCGCAACATCGCTACTGAGCACGGTGGTTTCTCTGTATTCGCTGGTGTAGGCGAGCGTACTCGTGAAGGTAACGATCTTTGGATGGAAATGAAAGAATCAGGCGTTATCGAAAAAACAGCGCTTGTGTTCGGTCAAATGAATGAACCTCCTGGAGCACGTGCACGCGTTGCTTTAACTGGTTTAACAATCGCTGAATACTTCCGTGATGTTGAAAAACAAGACGTTCTTTTCTTCGTTGATAACATCTTCCGCTTTACTCAAGCGGGTGCCGAAGTATCAGCGTTATTAGGTCGTATCCCTTCTGCCGTAGGTTACCAACCTACGTTAGCAACTGAGATGGGTGTAATGCAGGAACGTATTACTTCAACTAAAAACGGATCGATCACTTCAGTTCAAGCGGTATACGTACCAGCCGATGACTATACGGATCCAGCTCCAGCAACTACATTCACTCACTTAGATGCTACAACGAACTTAGACCGTGATATCGCTGCACAAGCGATCTTCCCAGCGGTTCATCCGTTAACATCGACTTCTCGTATCTTAGATCCTTTAGTTGTGGGCGAAGCGCACTATAAAACAGCGCGTGACGTTCAGGCGTTATTACAACGTTACAAAGAGTTACAAGATATCATCGCGATCTTAGGTATGGACGAGTTATCTGAAGAAGATAAATTAGTTGTATTACGCGCACGTCGTGTACAACGTTTCTTAGCTCAACCATTCTTCGTTGCTGAGCAATTCACTGGTTTAACTGGTAAATACGTTGATATTAAAGACACTGTTCGTTCATTCCGCGAAATCTTAGATGGTAAACACGATGCTATGCCAGAACAAGCGTTCTACATGGTTGGTACTATCGAAGAAGCTGTTGAAAAAGCAAAAAAATTAGCTAACGGCTAGTTTTAAAAACTCCGACGAAGGCTGCGGTTTGCGGCCTTCTAAGTGAAGAGGTTTAAAGTGTTTAAATTAAATTTATTAACTCCGGAAAAAAAGGTTGTTGTTGATCAAGAGATCACAGAAGCCGTTATCCCAACGATTTCAGGTGAGGTTGATATCTTGCCTGGGCACGTTCCGATGATTGCTAACCTTGGCACTGGGATTTTAAAATTCAAAGTTAAAGAAACTGGTTCGACTTTTAAAGCCGTTATCAGCTCTGGCTACTGCGAAGTAAATCCTGAAGGTGTAAACATCCTTACAGAATCAATTCAATTAAAAGAAGAGATCTCTGAAGAAGCAGCTAAAGCCCAAGTGGCTGCAGCTAACGCGAAACTTACAAAAGAATCTTTAACTGATGCTCAGTTTGAAGAAACTTTAAAAGACGCGAAAAAAGCTCAAGAAGGCATTAACTTAGTGAACGAAAATATTCGTCACCACTAATTTTAAGACCGCAAATTCTTAAAATAAAAAACCAAGGCCAAAACCTTGGTTTTTTTGCAAAAACAAAGGTACGGCGTTACTTTTTGAAACGCGCCGTTACGCAAAAAGGTACGGCCTATCTTTTAAGGTAAGGCGTTTGAACCAGCGGAGCGAATAATTCCGTTTTTCTCAAACGATAAACCGCCTCCGTTAAACTGCTCCTGCGTCATGTTGTAAATTGTTGTGAGTGCGCCGGCTTTTTTATCCACTTCGATTCTGTGCGGTCCTTTTTTCTGAATAAAGGAAACAATCTGGCCACCGACAAATTCGCCGTTACGGTTAATTTGATAACGAATCAGTGGGGCTTGCCCTGACGTGCCGTTGGTGCTGATGCCTCGGCCAGTTAAAAAATTTCCTAAGCTATAGATAATTAATTTTTTATTATAAAGTTCAATGGCACGAGGCACATGTGGGCCGTGCATGATGATAGAATCTGCGCCCGAGTCAATCGCCGTGCGCGCAAACTTCACCGAATCGCCGCGGTTTTCACCAAGATACATTTCTGTTCCATCAAGTGAAACGTGAGTTGAGCCTTCACCACCCACATGCGAGGAAACTAAAACGATATAGCCTTCTTTTTTTAATTTACGAATTTCTTCATACACAGCGATCGGGTTAGTGATACTTCTTTTACCTGCGTAAAAATCTGTAGCAATCAAAGCGATCTTGTTACCCTTGGCAGAAAGTAAAGCGACCTCGCCAGCTTTAGAAGAGTATTGTAAACCCAGTGTAGCCAGAGTTGCTTTTGTTGACTGCATTCCAGCTTGTCCGAAATCTTTAACGTGATTATTCGCTAAAGAGATTACGTTAAATCCAGCATCGATTAAACGTTGGCCCATGACTGTAGGAGTTTTAAATAAATAACGATTCGGTCCTGGTTTTTTTCCATCCGGTTGTGGTTCGCCGTCGAATAAAGTTCCTTCTAGATTCGCAAAACGCACATCAGCCGCCTGAATCCATTGTTTAGCGGGATCAAATAACCCGAAGCCATTATCCGGTGGCAACATGCTTTCATCAGGGTAATTGGTACCCATCATCACATCACCCACGGCGCTAATGATAATATCATCTGAAGCGGCCATAGCAGCAGACACTAAAAGCTGCGATGAAATAAGGGCCGCAAAAAACAATTTTAATTTCGACGGACGCAATGGCATAAACGTTCTCCCGACAAGTTATACCCAGAGGGTTTGCGATAAGCATTCCACATGAGAAGAGATACAATCGAGATAATAGCTGAAATATGGTAAAGTGATTTACAATGAGACACCAAAAGTCAGCGTCTAAAAGTTTGACAGTGGCCTTGCAGACAAAGGTCTTAAAACCTTCGTCCTCTTTTTAGGAGAAATTCGAGCTATTTTAAACAAACGGTCAACAGCCAGAATCGAATAGAGCTAGAATGAAAAAGATATGAATTCACTCTTACGAGCCTGTCTTATCTTTGCGGTTACAAACTTTAGCGTTTTTGCGTTTGCACAAGATTATTCTGAGCCTTTAGAAGGTGATGAAATCATTGTTGAAAGCAAACAAGATTTAACCGATTCATACAAAAATCGCCGTAAAGATTTCGGGGCGCTTTTTTCTGTAAACTACGAGCGGTATTACCCAGAAGAACATGTTTCTGTAATTCAAAACAAAAGTTACGAAGAAATTTCTGATGGCGAACCGATTCCGGTGATTGGTGCAGAAATAGGTGTAAAATATAATTTTTCTTTAGGTTCGATGTCGGCCCTTTTCGGTTATGGCATGGGAACATACTCTAACGAAAATCAAAACCTCGATGGCGTAAGTTTAAAAATCACCAAACTAGATTTAAACTTTGCTTTAGATAACTTAACATCAGAGCCATGGATTGTACCTTACGTGCAAGGTGGAATTCATCAGCTTGAATGGGAAGAAGATAGCTATAACGGTTCGGAAAATATCGTTGAAACATTAATTGCAAAACCCAATGCCCATTACAAAGTGGGTGTCTTGTTTCAATTAAACTGGATTGAAAATTGGATTGATCCAAGCACCACAGCAGAAGGCTTACGTTCTTCAGGTTTAGAGAATACTTATTTAGATGTTTTTTATACTGGCTATTCCGCTTACGCAGAGCCTGACCCATTAGTAGGAGCTTTAGGCTCTGATGATAGTGAGGCTAATCTTTCCAGCTCTGGCCTTGGCATGGGACTTAAACTCGAGTTCTAAAAAGGGTTTTTATTAAATGCGATTATTAGTGTCGGTGATTTTTATTTTATCCTCTGTAACAGAGGCGATGGCCTGTGGCTTGCGCGCATCAACATCAGCCAATGATTTACTTTTGGTGATGGAACAAGTTGAAGCGCCATCGACAAAAACACTTCCTAAAATGATTGTTTATGGATCTGATTCGCTAGTTGTAACTAACGAGCAGGGCGAAGAAATTTCTGTAGATGAAAATTTAGAAATAATGCCAGGCATGACGATTTCTTCTAAATCAGGAAAAGCGCAGTTAATTTTACCAAGCACCGGGCAAGTGATTGAACTTCTTCCAATGACTACACTTAAAGCTTTAGAGTTAAATAAATCTTCAGATAAAAAAATTTGTAGTGTAAGTTTTCAAATGCAATCAGGTAGAGCGGTTTTTTCGTCGAATCACCTTGAACGTGAAAAAGAATGTAAACCTACACAAGATGGCGTTTTTGAGGTTGTTACCAATCATGCGGGCATCACACCAATAGGTACAAAATACAATGTTGATTTAAGCCAAGAAATTGCCGAGCTTAATGGTGAAGAAATTTCAGTTGATAAGGGTTCGGTTAAAGTTCGTATTATTAAATTAAAAAAGAGTCGTAAGAAATCATCTGCTAAAGAAGAAAACCTAGCGGCTAGCGATTATGTTTTTGACGAGCAAAAGCCGGCCATAATTAAAGCGGGTAAAAAAGCACGCGTGAAAAAGGGCAAAAAAGATCGCTTAGCTGATATTCAAGTGGTTTATCCTGAATAATAGTTACACTAAACTTAATAAATATTGCAGCTCTTCGTAAACACCTGACCAAGTGATGGTATTCATACGTACATTTAAACGCTGATCTGGGGTGATCGAATATTTTTTATTCTCACGCATCGCTAACTGAATAGCGGTTTGTGGCTTTAATTTGGTTTGTTCAGTAAAAACTAAAGAAATATTTTTTAATCCCGCACTGATATCACGAACGCCCAGGTTTTTACATTGTCTGCGAATTAACATTAAACCCATTAAGTTCACAACTGGTTCTGGCAATTCGCCGAACTGATCTTTAAGTTCGTTTTCAATTTGATCTAAGTCTTCTTGTGATTTGATATCGGCTAAAGCCTTGTAATAACTTAAACGAATTCGAATATCTTTAATGTAAACATCAGGAATAAGGGCAGGAATTCGTAAATTAATTTCTGGATCAAGCTCTTGATCAGGCGTTGTTTCACCTTTGGCTTCAGCTAAAGCTTCATTTAACAGATCCATATACATTTCATAACCGACAGAGTTGACATGGCCCGACTGATCGTCGCCTAAAATATTTCCGGCACCGCGAAGCTCTAAATCATACTGCGCAATTTTAATTCCCGAACCTAAAGCTGAGTTGTCTTGGATAATTTTTAAACGCTCTTGCGCATCTTTTTCTAAACGTTTGTCTTTAGGCATCAGTAGATAACAATAGGCGCGCGCTTTACTGCGGCCAACGCGGCCACGTAATTGGTAGAGTTGTGATAAGCCAAACATGTGTGCCTGATCGATAAACATCGTGTTGGCGCGCGGAACGTCCATGCCGGATTCAACAATAGCCGTACAAATTAAGACATCGATCTCATGATTAAAGAACGCAAGCATTGCTGCTTCTAATTCTTCTTCATCCATTTGTCCGTGCGCCACTTTCATTCGGGCGTCAGGAACGATTTGTCTTAGTTCGTCGGCGATGCCGTAAATAGATTGTACGCGATTATGAATAAAATAAACTTGTCCGCCACGTGCGATTTCGGCTGTGATACCTTTGCGAATTAATTCTGTATCAAATTTTGAAACGAACGTTCTGGTCGGCAAGCGGTCAACCGGAGGCGTGTTGATAATTGATAAATCACGCACACCCGTAAAACTCATATTTAAAGTTCTAGGAATTGGCGTTGCTGATAAAGTTAAGGTATCAACGTTGGTTTTAAGTTTTTTAACTTTTTCTTTGTGAAGAACGCCAAACTTTTGTTCTTCATCGATGATTAATAAACCTAAATCTTTAAAAACCACATCTTTACTTAATAAACGATGTGTTCCGATTAAGATATCAACTTTACCGTCTTTAAGCTCAGCTAAAGTTTTCTTTTGATCAGCGGTCGAAACAAAACGATTTAAAGATCTGATTTCATAATTAAAACCAGCAAAACGTTTTTTAAATGTTTCTAAATGTTGAAAGGTTAAAACAGTTGTTGGCGCAAGAACGGCAACCTGTTTTTTACTAGCTACAGCTTGAAAAGCGGCGCGCATTGAAACTTCGGTTTTACCAAAGCCCACATCACCGCAAACCAAACGATCCATCGGATGTTCAGAGTGAAAATCTTTTTGAATTTCATGAATGGCGCGCAGTTGATCGTTCGTTTCATCATACGGAAACGCACGCTCAAATTGACCGTATTTAATTTCATCTAATAGCAATGGAAAACGCGTGATTTCAGCGCGTTTAGCATACAGCTGTAAAAGCTCGGCCGCGATATCGCGTAAATGTTTTCTAACTTTGGTTTTGGTTTTTTCCCAACCAACGCCGCCTAATTTATCTAAAATTGTGGTTTGCGCAGCCCCTGAAAATTTTTGCAGCTGCCCTACGCGATAAACCGGCAGATAAAGTTTATCTTTATCTTTGTAGGCCACTTGAATAAATTCAGACTCGATACCGGCCACGTTCATAATTTTTAAGCCTTCGTAAACGCCGATACCGTGTTTAACGTGAACGACTAAATCATTGGGCTTTAAATCACCGAAACTTAAACGCTTCGCATTTTTAGAAAACTCTTCGTAAGAGCTTTGCGCCGCCGCTCGCTGTTTACGACCAAAGAAATCATCGGCACGTAAGAAAACAATTTGTTCCTCATGAAGTAGCACGGTTTCGCCCAAATCACGCGGAATTAAAACCGCCGGTTGATTCGGTTGATCAAGATAACTTAACCATTTATCCCAGTCATAGCTGGCATTACCAGAGGCCGGAGCCACTTCAAAACCAACCTCTAAACGATCTAAAAGATTTTTCAGACGATCTAGCTGAGTTTGGTTTTTAAAAGAAATAAAAATTTTGTATTTATCTTTACGCCAAGTTTGCAGTTTTGGTGCAGCGACCGAAATCCACTCGGTTGAACCAGGCGTTTTATTATACGCTAGTTGCGTAAATTCAGTGAGCGGGCTTGATTCATATTCAATACGCTCTTCGGTGAAAGATTCATCAGTTAAAAAAGCTAAATTAGAAAACTGTAAAGTTTGCGAACCTTCAGGATAAATCACTTTGTCGAAAGAAAAATAAAGTTCTTCAACTTCGGGTTTAAATAAAGTTGTTTCAGCCGAACGATAATCACTAACGACCTCTTGATAGAATTCATCAGCTTGTCTGGCCACTTCAACGGGATCAACAACGACCACATTTAAGCCCGAAGAAAAATGTTCTAGCGGCGAAGTTAAACCATCATAAGAATAGGGAAGTAAATATTCGGCGCCAGGAAACAAAGTCTTTTGTGTTAATTCACGCAGTAACTCATCACGTTCGGCATGTGGCACCGGACGATCATTTAATTGTTTACGAAATTTTTTAACAACAGACTCTAGATTGTCATCGGTTAATTCATATTCATAAACAGGAGCCAAATGCAAAACGCGAGTTTCATCTTCACTTAATTGCGAAACATTAGAAAAATATCTTAACGTTTCAACTTGATCGCCAAAAAGTTCTAAACGAACGGGTTTTTCTTCGGCCACCGAAAAGATATCAACAATGCCCCCGCGGATAGAGTATTGACCGCGGTCTTCAACAACCGGAGCTGGCTGATAACCTAAGTCATGCAAGTACTCAGCTAAATTTGCTGGCAACTCATCGCCGGATTTAATGGCACGACATCTTTTTTGAAACTCATTAAAGGGCGCGGACTTTTGCTGAAGCGCTGAAATTGGGGCAATAAAAATGTTGTTTTTTTCAGCGTTTGGTTGATTGGCCCAGTACAAAAATTTTGAACGATCCCACGACGATGACGGCGAAGGGTAAAGCCCCGAATAAGGCTGAACATCAAAATGTTTTAGGATATGACAGCGAAATTCGTTTGAAAAAAAGCTTATTTGTTTAGCAAAGATTTCAGCATCATCCAAACTTGAAACTACGACAAGCGTCGGCAAACCATTGAAATTAGTAGAAAAATGTTGAGACAATAAAAATGAAATAGCCGCAGTTGATTGTGTACCAACCACATTGAACAATTCTTTTTTTCTGCCGGCGGCTCGAAGAATAATTTCTTCTAAGCGCAGCTGATATTGAGTATTCACTGCTACGGATTCCTAAATATGAATCATAATGTTTTTCGAAAGATAGAATGTTGCCAAAAAATTATTCTTTCGTCACTCAAGAAATCTCAGTCGACAAACAATCTTTAGGTGGATTTTCAGGCGTGGCCAGAAGTGAATTTTCATTTGGTTTTTAAGTGAACGCTTTGTATAACTAAGTAGTTAAAACTATTGTTAAATATGCGGCTCCGCCACAATTTAAAAAACAAAAAGAACAAGGAGGCAAGATGCCTTTAGGTGGGATCATTTTTATCACGCTTTTTATCGGTGTGTTTGGGGTAATTTTAATTTACCTAGCGCGCTGGACAGGTGGTCGTGCGAAACGCACAAGCGCTGCGAAAATGGAAATCTACGAGTGTGGTATTCCAGAACAAGAAAAAAAGGACACTAAAATTTCTGTTAAATTCTATTTAACAGCGATCTTGTTCATTCTTTTCGATATCGAAATTATTTTCATGTACCCATGGGCGGTTGGCTTCAGAGAATTCATTCACTCTGGTGCGGGTCCATTCGTATTCGGATCAATGATTATCTTCTTAGCGATTTTCATTTTCGGTTTATGGTGGGAAATCAAATCTAAAGCTCTTGAGTGGGACTAGGAAAAGGAATCTTAAGTTATGATGAATATGGGAACTACTCCTTTTGAAATTACGATCAACGTTATCAAAACTATTTTAGTTTTCTTAATGATGGTTCAGCTTGTTCCGATTTTAGTTTGGGTTGAGCGTCGCGGTTCAGCTTTCATTCAAAATCGTTTTGGACCAAACCGCATTGGACCTTTGGGTTTATTACAGCTTTTAGCGGATGCAGTTAAATTCTTAACGAAAGAAGATTTCGTACCAGATAAAGGGAATAAATATTTATTTTATGCGGCTCCGATCTTCGCGTTAATTCCGGCTTCAATTGCTTACATGGCCATTCCAATGTCGACGCCACTGATCGTTGGCGATTCAAAATTTTTAATCCAAGGTTTTGAGGTTAACGTAGGCATCGTTTTCATTTTGGGTGTTTCGTCGTTAGCGGCGTACACAATCTTAATGGCGGGCTGGGGTTCGGGTTCTAAGTTTGCGTTAATGGGAGCGATGCGTGCGGCGGCTCAAATCGTGTCGTACGAACTAGCACTTGGCCTTTCAATCGTTGGCGTGATCATGACTTACGGAACGTTCAATCTTTCTGACATGATTGCAGCCCAGCAAGGCGCTTTAACTTTTACAGGTTTTGGCAGTACGTTTACGGCACACTTTTTACCTAACTGGGGTATCTTTTATCAACCACTAGGTGCTTTAATTTTCTTTGCGTCGGCTTTTGCTGAATCAAATCGTTTACCGTTCGACTTAGCAGAAGGTGAAGCAGAGCTTGTTGCGGGCTTCCACACTGAGTACGGCGGATTCAAAATGTTAATGTTCTTCATTGGTGAGTACGGCCACATGATGATCGCGTCTGGTTTGTTTGCGACATTCTTCTTGGGTGGTTACAACATTCCGTACACAACAGTTCAAGGCGTGCACGACTGGTTAATGACAACTTTCGGGTTGTCAGTAGACGGCGCAAACATCGCAAACACAGTTGTTCACTTCTTAATGTACAATGTGAAGTTCTTAATTCTTTTATGGATCTTCATCCACGTTCGCTGGACATTGCCACGTTTTAGATACGACCAATTAATGGATCTTGGTTGGAAAACCATGCTTCCATGGGCGTTAGCGAACACGATCTTAACTTCAATCGTTATCTTTGCAGCATCGCAGTTTGCGTTCTAAGAAAGTAGGAATTTGTGACAGATGCAATTTTATTTTGGTTTTTAGCTCTGGTGACTGTATGTGCAGGGCTATCAGTTATTCTAATGTCTAACCCGATTTACTCAGCGCTTTCGCTGGCGATGACAATGGTGGGTGTGTCAGCATTATTCGTAACATTAGGCGCTTACTTCATAGCGGGCGTTCAATTAATCGTTTATGCCGGTGCAGTAATGGTTTTATTCGTAATGGTTTTAATGCTTTTCGACTTAAAACACGAAATCCAGGCGTTTACGCGCGGTAAAATCACCGGCGCTATCAAAATCGCTTCAGTGGGTATTTTAGCTGGCTTAGTTGTGGGCGCGATCACCTTAGGAACAAAAGCGATCGAAGCTGCCAAAGCGACAGAGGCTGTGGCGGGCAAAACTTACGACAACAACACAATGTCGTTAGCGCAAAACTTATTCTTACAAAACGTTTTTGGCTTTGAGGCCTTAGGCGTTCTTCTTTTAGTAATCGCAGTTGGAACTGTGGCGTTATCACGCAGCAGAGGGGGCACACATGCCAGAGACTAATATTCTTACAACAATCGGCTTAGAACACTACTTAGTGTTATCAGCGGTTTTATTTTCGATGGGCATGGCCGGAGTTCTTCTTCGTCGTAACTTGATCGTATTATTAATGTCGATCGAGTTAATGCTAAATGCGGTGAACATCAGCTTCGTGGCATTTTCGAAGTTTAACAACAATATCGAAGGCCAAATCATGGTTTTCTTCGTTATGACAATCGCAGCAGCCGAAGCAGCCGTTGGTTTAGCCCTAGCGGTTTCAATCTTCAAACGCTTCAAAGAAGTTAACATCAGATTCTTCGAGCACTTGAAAGGGTAATGTAGATGAGCCACCAAGCATTGATTGCAATTTTATTATTAAGCCCTTTTGTGGGATTTCTTTTAAACGGTCTTCGTTACCGTTCACAAAACTACGTGTTAGCAGGTTCAATCGCTACTGGCGCAGTTTTTGTTTCTTTTATCTGTTCAGTGATGTTGATGATGGATTTGATCGCGGCTCCCGCGGATCAAAGACGTTTAACAGCTAACTTTTTTGAATGGATTGCGGTAGGCGGATTTAAAGTAAACGCAGGTTTTGTTGTAGATCAGATTTCTTCAATCATGATCTTAATCATCACGGGCGTTGGTTCTTTAATTCACTTATTCTCGATCGGTTACATGCACCACGATAAGGGCGTTACTAAGTACTTCGCATACTTAAATCTTTTCGTGTTCAACATGTTAATCTTAGTTTTAGGTGATTCATTATTAACAATGTTCGTGGGTTGGGAGGGCGTAGGTCTTTGCTCTTATCTATTGATTGGTTTCTGGTTCTCCGACGCGGCCAAGGCAGCTGCGGGCATGAAAGCTTTCATCACAAACCGCGTTGGTGACGCCGCTTTCATTATCGGTATGTTCATCTTGTTCTTTTCATTCGGCACATTAAATATGTACGAATTAAATGCTTTAGCTCCAACAACTGTTGAGGCGAGCTGGTTAGGCGCAGCCACGCTTGGAACATTAATGTTATTTATCGGTGCGACCGGTAAATCGGCGCAAGTTCCGCTTTATGTTTGGCTTCCAGATGCGATGGCCGGTCCAACACCGGTTTCTGCGTTAATCCATGCGGCAACGATGGTAACAGCAGGCGTTTACATGATCGTGCGCTTAAACCCGATGTTCGTAGCAGCGCCAAATACAATGATGATTGTAGCTATCGTGGGTGCAATCACTGCGGTAATGGCAGCAACAATTGGTTTAACTCAGTATGATATCAAAAAAATCTTAGCTTATTCGACGGTATCGCAACTTGGTTACATGTTCTTGGCTGTTGGTGTTGGTGCTTTCGGCGCAGGTATGATGCACTTAATGACTCACGCTTTCTTTAAAGCGTTAATGTTCTTAGGTTCGGGTTCAGTGATTCACGCGATGGAAGGCGAACAAGACACGCGTTTAATGGGTGGATTGAAAAAATACTTACCAATCACTCACTTTACTTTCTTAATGGGATGGCTTGCGATTATCGGCTTTCCGCTATTTTCGGGTTTCTTTTCAAAAGATGAAATCTTATGGCAATCTTTTGCATCTCCTCGTGGAAGTGTTTTCTTGTGGGTTGCTGGCGCCATCGGCGCAACGTTAACAGCGTTCTATATGACGCGTTTAATGGCGTTAACTTTCTGGGGCAAATCACGTGTTCCGAAAGAAGTTCACCCGCACGAATCTCCGGTGATCATGACTATTCCGTTAATTGTATTGGCGATCTTATCGGTAGTTGGTGGTTTTATCGGTGTTCCTCACTTAATCGGTGAATACTTAGGACACATTCCAAATTACTGGGCTGAATGGTTAGCCCCTGTGATTAAAACTCTTCCTGAAGCAGCTGCTCCGCACACAGCAACACAAGAGTGGGCGTTAATGACTACATCAGTAACATTAGCGTTAATTTCTGCGTTTGTAGCATATCGTATTTACACTAGCGGCAAAGGCACAAACGAAGCGATCGCTAAAGCTTTTGGTCCTGTGTACAACGTTGTGAACAACAAATACTTCGTTGATGAAGCTTACTTCGGTGGAATCATTAATCCGTTAGTAAAACAGTCACAAAATTTATGGATGTATATCGATGTGAATTTCATCGACAAAACAACTCATGTGATCAGTGATATGACTAAAGGAGCGGGTTCGCTAGCTCGCTCGTTCCAAACTGGAAACATGCAACAATACGCAATGTACATCGGATTAGGTGTCGTTGTTGTTCTAACATTTGTGTTGATGAGGTAATAAATGTTGTTATCAGTCGTTTTATTTTTACCACTGGTTTTCGCGGCGATCTTGGCTTTGTGGCCACAAAAAAGCACAATTCGCCATTTAGCCTTAGGATTTTCATTAATTGAATTTCTAGCTTCGCTTGCGATTTTAAGAAACTTCGATGCAAACTCAGCTGCTTTACAAATGGTTGAGCAATATGCGTGGGTTCCGCGTTTCGGGATTTCATACTTTATCGGTATTGACGGCATTAGCTTAATGTTAATTATGCTAACAACGTTCTTAACTCCGATTATTATTTTAGGTTCGTGGACTTCAATTGCCGACAGAGTTAAGGGCTTTCACGTTGCTTTATTTGTTTTACAAACAGCGATGATGGGTTCTTTCTTAGCGATGGATGCGGTTTTATTCTATGTATTCTGGGAATTATCTCTGGTTCCAATGTACTTTATCGTTGGTATCTGGGGTGGTGCTCGCAGAATTTACGCCACAATCAAGTTTTTCATCTACACGATGGCGGGCTCAGTTTTAATGTTGTTGGCGATTATCTTCTTAATGCGCTTAACTCCAGAAGTAACTGGCGGGTCGATCTCTGCAAGCTTGCTTGATTTCTATAAGTTACAGATTCCGTTTGTAGCTGGCGAATTCTTTACTGCACAAACTTTACTTTTCTTTGCCTTCGCTTTAGCGTTTGCGATCAAAGTTCCACTTTTTCCGCTACACACATGGTTACCCGATGCCCATGTTGAAGCTCCAACGCCTGGTTCAGTAGTGCTTGCCGGTGTGATGTTAAAAATGGGTACTTTCTGTTATTTACGTTGGGTGATTCCATTATTTCCAGAAGCTGCTGAACACTTTGCGTGGTTCTTTGTGGCTCTTGGTGTGATCGGTATCGTGTACGGCGCTTTAGTTGCGATGGTACAGCCAGATGTGAAAAAACTAGTGGCCTACTCTTCGGTTTCACACATGGGTTATGTGATTTTAGGAATTTTCGTGATGAACCAATACGGTGTAAACGGCGCTTTATACCAAATGTTAAATCACGGTATTTCAACAGGAGCCCTGTTCTTATTAATCGGTATGATCTACGAGCGTACGCATTCACGTATGATCGCTAAATACGGCGGACTAGCTAGTGCGCTTCCGGTTTTTACAATCATGTTTATTATCGTAACAATGTCTTCAATCGCAGTTCCGTTAACTAACGGGTTTATCGGTGAGTTTCTAATCTTAATGGGCTCTTTCCAATATTCACCGATGGCAGCAGGAATCTCTGTGTTAGGCGTAATCTTGGGTGCGGCTTACATGTTGTGGATGGTTAAGCGTGTATTCTTCGGCCCTAAAGGTGAAATCGTAACTCACGCTGAAGAAGATAAAGAACATGCGTTACATGATTTAAGTGTACGTGAGTGGGTTGTTATGACTCCGCTGATTATCTTAATTTTCTGGATGGGTATTTTCCCGAACCACTTTATGGATTATTCGAAGAAAAGTGTTGATCACTTAATTTCTAATAAACACAACTACACGTTAGAGGTGAAATAATATGAATATCACAGTAGGTCTTACAGACGTTTTATTAGCTTCACCGTTAATCGTATTGTTCTTATTCAGCTTAATTCCATTAACAATTAAGACGTTACGTGGAAACTCTGAACAAAACCCAGCGGCCACAATCGTGATCGCGTTAATCGGTTTAGGCTTAACAGCAGGTTTATTATTAGTATTTGGTGGTTCTGATAAAACAGCATTTAATAACCAATTATTATTTGATGGCTTAACTCAGTGGTCAGCGCTACTAGCGATTATCGCTTCAGCGGGCGCATTAGTGATGATGTACGAAAATCCAGCGACACGCGGTAAGCAGTTTTCTGAATTAATCTTCTTAGCTTTAAACTCAGTGCTGGGAATGATTATTTTAGTCGCGGCGGTTAACTTAATCACTGTATTTATCGGTTTAGAATTAATGTCATTATCGCTTTATTTAATGATCGCGATGTCACATGAACAAAAAATTTCTAAAGAAGCTGCAATGAAATATTTCGTACTAGGTTCATTCGCATCTGCGATTTTCTTATACGGTGTTTCGTTCGTGTTTGGTTCATCTGGCTCAGTGAACATCACTGACTTCATGCAATCGGCTGCGACTTTAGTTAAAACGAATAAATTATTTTTATTCGGTATCGTGTTTGTGATTTTAGGCTTCTGCTTTAAAGTTTCAATCGCTCCATTCCATGCTTGGGCACCAGATGTTTACCAAGGAGCTCCAACTCCGGTAACTTCTTTCATGGCAACTGCGGTAAAAGCGGTTTCTTTTGCAGCTTTCTTGCGCGTGATTGCCACTCAAACATTAGTTGGTTCGCAAAACTTATTCGATGTTATGCAGTGGCTAGCAGTGATCACAATGACTGTCGGTAACGTGGCTGCGATTATGCAAAATAACTTTAAACGTATGTTGGCGTATTCTTCAGTAGCTCACTCGGGTTACTTATTAGTAGGTTTAATCACTTCAGGTATAAGCCAAAATTCGGCGTACTCGGCTTCAAGCGTAATGTTTTACTTATTCGCTTACAGCATTATGACGTTAGGTGCATTTGCAGTTGTTTCTTTAATCGAGCGTTCTGAAAATTCAGTGATCGGCACAGATGACTTAGCAGGTTTTGCGAAAAACCAACCAGCCTTAGCGATGTGCTTAACGATCTTTATGTTGTCGTTAGCAGGTATTCCACCAGCACTTGGTTTCTTCGGTAAGTTTTACTTATTTAGCGCAGCCGTTAGCGAAGGTTTATTGTGGTTAGCTTTATGGGGTGTTTTAAACTCTGTAATCAGCGTTTACTACTACTTGCGTCCAATCGTTGTTATGTACATGAAAGATGGCGAAGCTGATGTAGCTGACCACTCATTACACGCAACGACTGTGACTGTGTATGTATGTGCCTTTATTATTATTTTGGTAGGTTTATTTTCGGGGCCTTTATTTGACCTTGTTGAAAAAAGCTTGGGTTAGCCTCATCTAAGTTTTTAAATTTATCACTCCAGGGGTGTTTACGCTCCAAAGACTGAACCGTTCTGCAGCCGTAGGACGGTTTTTCTTTTTTCTGGCGATATTCTTCGGCGCAATTTTCTAATCTTCTGACCATGGTTTCGATCACGTAGTACGTTTGATCAACGTATCTATCGAATGTTTCAAGTACATCGTTTTGTAAATCACCACCTGGGGCGTAAGGCATTTTAAAATTAGCTAAAATCACATCCTGGGCAGCGCGTGAAGTTCTACCGTTTCCGTCAGAAAAAGGATGAATCGTTACTAACCACTTTTGCACTAACGCAGAAAACTCAATGGGTGGCATAACGGGCTTACCAGCACGGTAAAGTTCAATGTTTGCTTTAACAAAACTATTTAACCAGGAAATTTGCGCCGGAACCATATCGCTTGAAGCAAAGCCCACAAAATATTTATCATTACCACGCGAAGAAACAGTCATATTCACGGCAAATGAAGCGTGTGTTGAATTTTTGCCTTTATATTTTTCGACAACATCAGAAAACTTAGCGCCGATAGAAGCTTCCCATAGAGCTTGCGCCTCACGCATAGATTCTTGCGCGGCAGGCACTTGTTCTTTCGGTCCAGAGTTATACGCTGTCCAACCCACTTGGCCATCACCGCGGTGACGGTAATCTCCCGGAGTAGAATTAGAATCTTTAATTCCTGCTAAATGATTACGGCTGATATCGCCTTTGGCATTTTTTAATAAGACCGCATTAAAGTTCGAAAAATTTAATTGGTCGTAACCTAAACCATGTGATTCAAAACCGCCGGTTTTAAATAAAACAAAAGATAAATCATCGTCTCCGAATATAGAACGAATACCAGAATCCCAGACTTCCCATGTTGTAGGAGCAGGTTTGTAAATAAATGACGGAGCCATTTCTATTTGGCGGGCGTTTTCATAACTTGTGCGATCGACAAAGCGAAGTAAACGGTATTCAGCCAGATCAGCGACGTTAATTCCGATTTCTGCGAAATAACTTTTAACCTTGCCGTAGCGATCTTGAATTTCGCAATCTCTTTGAAAAAGTTTAGCTTTACGTGGGTTTTCTTGCGGAAGTTTAAGATAGCTATCGCATTCAGCGTGCGCTGAAACAGTGACCCAAAATGAGACAAAAAATAGAGCTAACTTTTTCACGGCAGACTCCTTTGCAAAGATAAAGAAAGACAATGCGAGAAGTGCTCCAAATAGAGGTGAGTTTTATAAGACTAGAGCGTACATAGGTTTTACAGATGACGTAAAGTGCTTAGCCCTGATTTAAAACCAATCCATAGAATTTTCTCTAGGATTTCAGGGTTTAGCGAGAAGTGGTCAGCAAAAAACATTTCATAGTTCTGCGGGCGAGGGGCAATGTAGACGTAGTCAACCTCGGGCTTAAAGATTAAATTCTTTTCGATAGCTTCTAAGATTTTTTTCGTTAATTCAGAAGACAACCCTTCTGTGGCGCAAAGCTTTTTAAGTTCACCGTAGAGTTTTTTCTTCTGATCTTGATACTGAATTGAACGCGCTACTTTTTGTTCTAAAACCTGGTAAAGAGCCTGGTTTACAATCGCCGGAATTCCGTATTTATGTAACGAACCCATTTCTTCGGCGTAGTGGTAAGGTTGCATCGAATAAGAAGCGATAATTAAATCAGCGCCATGATCGGCAGCCACATGCGTACTTAAGGTGTCGCGGATTTCTCCGTCGTACAGATAAATCTCTTTTTTATAATCGGGTAAAGTAATCGGGTAAGGTGCAAAAACCGGCGGAAGAGCTGTTGAGGCCGCCACCGCTTCCGAAACTTTTGAGGTTCCAAGATATAACGCATTTTCGTCTTTGCTGTTTTCTAGATAATTACCAAAAACCACCTTACGTGAGTGGTTAAGCTGGGTTGCGATGATATAAAGCTCAACCCCTAAACGCGAAAACTCATTTTCATCTAAAACGTATTTGCGTAAATAGCGTTCAATTCCGTTGGTGTTAAATAAACCGTTTAATTTGAAACCTTCTTTTAAAAAGACTTCAATACCGCCAGTTAACATCGATTTACGAAATAAGGTTTCGGGTAAAAAACTTAAGATACGGGCGCTGTTAATATTAAACATATGGCGGTAGCCAATAGGTTTTAAGTTCTCTTCTTCGGGAACAGCATAAAACGGTGAATCACCGGCACCCACTTGAAAGGCAGTAATTAACGATTCGATTGATCGGCCCGAAGCGAGAACGGCACTTACGAAAGCACCGGCACTTGAACCCACATAGGTTTGAATCTTTGGCCCCTTAGTATTACGGATTTGTACGGACTCTTTGGTTCCGCCTTCAAAGACAAATCCCTTTTCTTTCAGCGCTAAGCAGACGCCAATATGAAAGGCGGCCGCTTTAATTCCGCCGCCACTTAATACTAAGGCAATTTTTTTCTTATCGTGAATATTCACCGACATAAGCCTAGTTAAGCACGATCAAGGTCTAGTGTAAACCCCACCAAAGTCGTGACTACTCACGGTTTTTGCTTAAAAAATGACGCGAATCTTTGGATATCCACGTCAAAAGTCTGGAATGAAAAAAGTCTAGAATCCTTGTTTGACAAGCCTTTCGGCTGTGCTAGGCTTGAATAGTCACCAGGAGGCCTAAAGAATGTGGTTACCTTTAGCTGAATACTCAATGAAACATAAAGTGAGTATTTCCACGTTACGACGTCGGATTAAGGCTGAAGACATTCAATACCGCTTGGAAGACGGAAAATATTTTATTTTCGACACAGACCCAACAGCTACAACAACAACTGTCGAAAATAGAATAAGCAACCCAACTGCGGAGGCCCATCGCCCCTCCCTAAAGAGTGATTCTTCAGCAGTTATGGAAGCTTCGCAAAAGGCCGAAGGTGAATCCGTGATCACCGCAGCCAACCGTTTATTAACGGATCTGAAAAAAGCCTACACGCAAGTGTTACAAGAAAAAGAAGAACAAATTGTTTCGTTAAAAGAAGAAATCACAGATCTTCGTACATTAGTTCGCGTTCTTGAATCTGAAAATCAACGCTTGAATCAAAAAAATAACCCGCAATACACGGGTTATTCTCAGCAAAACTTAGATTACTAAATACAAAATCTCAAATTGGTCCGTTTTTATTAAGTAAAAATGTGATTTGTTTGAGATTATTTTTAATAACTTAAAAATACGGATCATTTAACGGTTTCCTTCTGCCGAATATTAACTATCGATTTTAATAAATCGAAAGGAAAACCAATGACTGTTGCAAAATCGGCTTTAATACTGACCTTTGTTTTTTCGTTTAATCTGTGGGCTAACAAATCAACTCATGCTGATGAATCTACAGCGATTACACCAGAAAAGTCTTTAGGTTGGCTGATTAATGGCAACAAGCGTTTTTTAAATTCAAAACTACGTGCGGATGGTCAATCAGCGTCAGATATACGTCGACTAAGCACTGATCAAAAACCGCATGCTATTATTCTAAGTTGCAGTGATTCGCGAGTTCCTCCTGAAATCGTCTTCGATCAAAAACTTGGCGAGGTGTTCGTCGTGCGCACAGCCGGCGAAGCTCTGGGTGACAATGCCATTGGAAGCATTGAATACGCACTTGAACACCTAGGATCAAAACTTATAGTTGTCATGGGTCACACATCTTGTGGCGCAGTTAAGGCCGCTCACGCTACACTTAATGGCAGCTCTGCGGGAACTCCGGCTTTAGATAATTTAGTTAAAGATATTCATCCACACATCACAAAGTACAAAGGCAAAACGCCAAGTGCAAAATATATGAAAGAATCGTGGTCAAACACCGAGGGCGTGGCTATAGAGCTTGTAAAAAGATCAAAGCTTATTCGTAATCTGGTAAAAAGTGGAGCCGTGAGAATTGTGCCATCGTTGTACGACTTAGAGTCTGGTGAGGTCACTTTCAAAACAACAATGGAGCAAACAAAAGATCAAAAAGTTGATCTGCGTGTGCCAGCTAGTCACTCGCACGAGCATTGATTTGTATCAATGCCTAAACTAAAGATTGGTACTTATTATAAGCCGTGTACAGAAGCTGTACTGCAGCTGCGAATAACAACACGTTTGTTACTCGGAAGAACCATTTGTAGTGAAGTTTTCCTAAAGTCTTTTGTAAAACAAAGAAGATAATATAAGAAGCAATCACCGCTAAAGCGATTTGGCCGCCGATGTTTATTAATTTTTCAGCGCCAGCTTCGATTAACTCGCCACTTAAAAATAAAACTGTTTCTAAACCTTCACGAGCCACAGCTAAGAAAGCAATCAGTGTTAAACTAATTAAACTTTGACGGCTTAAAGCGTTTTCTACTTTTTCAGTTAAGTCAGATTTAATGCTTTTAGAATTTTTATGCATCCACCACATAACATGAATGATCATTAATCCTGCGATTAAGGGAAAACCCACATCAACGTAATTCATCGCAGACTCAGGTAGGGCGTCTGGCAAGAACATAATCGACAGACCCATTGCCAAGCTTACAAACACACCCACAAGCACACCGAAAATTAAAAACATCCAGTGCTTTTTAGTCGTGGCTTCATCTTTTTTCAAAACCGAAGTTAAGATACCGATGATTAAAAGAGCTTCTAAGCTTTCACGTAAGACGATAGAAAATGTTGTCCAGTTCATGGATGCTCCATTTCGGCGAAGCCGAATATTTAATTACTTAACGATCACTTTACCTTGGCAAGTGTCCATGTGGAATTCGCCAAAGACATCGTATTCGCCAGGTGTTAACGGCTTAACTTTAAATTTAGCCGTACGTTTTGGCGGAATTATTTTTTCGATTTTTAAAGAATTACTTTCAAATTCTTCAGCTGTGTTGTCTGTATTCACAACTTCGATAGTGAAAGCCGTATTTGCAGGAACTTCGATCACGTTTGGATTCATAGTTCTGTTTTTAAGTTCGATCTTAAAAGTTGGATCTTCTGCAAAAGCCAAATTAGAAAATAATAATAACGATAATAGCATAAATAATTTCCTTACCGATTATAGAGAGTTCACAAATTTAATAACTTCAGTGCGCGCAGCAGCCGGAAGAGCAGCAAATTTATCGCGGCTCATTTGGGCTTCGCCACCGTGCCATAAAATAGCTTCTTCAATCGTTGCTGCACGCCCGTCATGTAAAAAACCACCACGCGCATTGATTGTTTTTGTTAAACCAATACCCCATAGAGCGCGAGTTCTCCAGTCGCGACCTGAAGCTTGGAAATCACGGCGGTTATCAGACAAACCTTCGCCCATATCGTGAAGTAATAAATCTGTGTACGGAGCAATTCGTTGATAGCTTAAAGCTTCGATTGAATGTTGACCTGTTACAAATTCTGGTTGGTGGCAGTTAGCACAGCCCACAGTTTTAAATGTTTTACCACCAGAGATAATATCAGCCTCTAAGTAACCTTGACGACGACTTGGTACGGCTAAAGTTTGAGAATAGAACACAACATTTAAAGCGTCTTCATCGCTGATGTTCACTTCTTTTTTAAGTGATGGAAGAATACTTTCGATTAACGGTGTGCCAGCAATGCTTTCTTCAGGAAAGAAAGAGTTTGTCACGCCCATGTCGCCACGAAATGCGCCTAAACCTTGATGTAATACTGAAGGTGTGTTGGCTTTTAAACCAAAGCGACCCAGGCTATACACGTTTACGAAATTATTTTTTTGTTTTTCAACATCGTAAACCCAGTTTGGACGACCTTTAACACCCCAAGCGGATAAATCACGATCAGCTAAAGCTAAAATATCTTTTTGTTCGATAGCTTCAAGTAAACCTAAGCCGATCATCGGGGGCGTCATACGCGGCCCCATGCGAACATCGCTTTGGTAAATACGGCTTGTCGTTTGACCGGATTCGTCTGTTGATAAATCGTAAGGATTTCTGATTTCAAAAATAGGTTTTTTAAGTTTTACAACTTGTCCATCGGCATAGGTAAAATTTGTATATTCATACTTCATCCAAACTTCAGCTTGTCCGACGTTGGGTGCATTTTTACGTAAATGATAGCTTCCTAAATGAAATAATTGAGTTGAGTAGCCGGGAACAGGAAGTGGTTCGCCGTGTAATGCATTTGCTACATACGCATTTACTTTAGGTTCGATGCTGATTCTTAAGAAAATCGCTTCGTTTTGGCCTAACTTTGTCCAGGTATTGTTATTCACAACAGGTAAAGATCCGCGGCCATCGCGGATGTGGCAGCTAGCACAGCTAATATTGTTGTAGGCTGGGCCCAAACCATAATCTGAACGGGTAGGGTCATCAGAAAAGTTTTTTTCAAATAACCCGTCACCAGTAATATGTTTTTCTTGTAACTCCGGCGACATAGTTGTCACCGGTTGTTTGAAAGAAACAACTGAACCGAAGTTAGCAACGAAGCTACCTTCGCCGCCAAGATTTCTTTGTAACACGTAGCTATCGTCAAAAATAATTTCAGCTTGAGAGTTAATACTTAAGAAAATAAATGCGAGTAATAAAGAAATCTTCATGGTCAGTTCCTTTTAAATTATTGGAATAGAGGTAAAACTTCGCTTTCCACTAATTGGAAAAGTCCGTTAAGGTCGTTGATAGCTTCAGTCGCTAAAGCGCGGCCTTGTTCATTAAGGATCGCTTTGTTGTATGGCATGTTATTAGCGCCACCGATGTTTTTAATTTTTTGCATCGCTTGAAGAATTCTTTGCTCTACACGGTTAGCTAACTCAGGGTTAGTTTGTGCGATAACATCTTTAAGACCCGTGCCTTTATGAGTACCATAAGTGCCAGTGTAGATATTGTAAACGCTGCGGATATTGTTTTCGAAATCCGCTAATGAGTTCCAAGAATAAGGTGATTCAACTAATTCAACGTTTGCGTGAGAGATATCGCCACCTAATGGATCAGATAATTTACCGTTAGCGACTTCGTCTAAGATACCTAAGATACCGTTAACGTATTCAAACATAACAGCTTGCTCAGAAGAGTAGATCGGATTGTCTAAACCAGGTTTAGAGATAACGTCGATGTAACCAGGCATAGAAGCGTCATCTGGATCTGCTTGAGTTGTCCAAGCGTAGTGTAATTTGTGAGTGTATTCGGCTTGTAGTGTTGCTGTAGCAATTAAGTAGTCGAATTGCTGTTGGGTAAAGCTTGCGATATCTTTTGTGTTTGAATCAATACCGTTACCGAATAAAAGATATTCTAAAGTGTGGAAACCTTGAAGGTTAACGCCTAGTGGTCTTACGTATTCAGTTGTGATTTTTTGACCAGAGTTTAAAACTGAATCTAAATCGATACGGCTTAATGGCCAAGTGTCGATCATTGGATCAATACCTAAAGAATCAACTGGGCCGTATAAGAAAGACTCGGAAGCTTCCCATGGAATACGGGCCGCAATCCAAGATTGTTGCGCTTTAACTAAATTTTCTTGCGTGCGTACTGCCTCAAGATTTTTTACCGCTACTAACATATCTGCAGATCTAGCAGCTAAGTCAGCATAAGTTTGTAAGATAACATTTTTAGAAACGTTATCGATCACTGCTTTTTCAAGTGGGCCGGCTACTGCAACCGATCCAAAAATTAACGTGGCAACCACGAAGTTTACTAATTTCATCACATTCTCCTTTTAGAATTCGCCGGTATCCATATTGAAGCTAAGAACAAAGTGCTTAGTTTCAGGAAGGCCGTCTAATTTTGTTTTTTCTTTATAATAATGCATTTTGATATGAGTGATTTCGTCCATCTTGTACGATAGACCATAACCGTTATGAATCACTTCATATCTTGGATCTTTTGTAATTGTTCCTTCAGTCGCTGCAAAAGTATTTACGTGCTCGTATTGGCTAAAAATATTTACAGTTTCAGTCACATCAAAATTTAACTGATACATTTGCAGATCAGCTTTAGAACCAAGAGCCGCAAAGCTTTTTGGTTTTGCCACACCACTTAATGTGGCGTTAGCTAAAGCTACTTCTTCAGAATTTTGTAAAGAGCCTTTCACGTGCTCAGTCATAATTCCTAAACGGTCAAAGAACTTCCATTGCAAAAGCGCTGTGTACACATTCACTGTGGCAGGAACGATTAATTTATCTAATTTGTAACGATTGTTTTGTGTATCACCTGTGTAGTAGTGAACGCTGATGCCGCGGCCATAAACCACATCACCGAATTCTAAACCCACTGTGTAAGCTAAATTGTCGGCGTTAATATTTTCAAATTGTTTTTGGTAGCCGCCACCGATCCAGTTGTACTTACGAAAAAATTCAGAATTTAAACCGCTCACCACCCCAGCATAGATGCTGAAGTCACCTAAGCGCGTGCGTGACTGCACACCCAGTTCGTTCCACTCTTGCGGTAAAATACGAGCTTCTAATTGTGAAGGCGCATTTGAACTATATAATAGGGGAGAATTGATCGCGTTATTTAAAGTGATCGCCACCGGTGATTTACCGATGTAAAGTTCTGTTCTTGGTGTAATCTTTTTAAGTAAGAAGGCTTCAGAGACAACAACCTCACCACCTTTTTCAACTTCAGTTTCAAATTCACCGAACTCTTCAAAATTGTCGAACTCAACCGCAGAACCCACACCGCCGTGTTCGTATTCAACTTCAAATTCAAACTTATTATTAGGATTAAGTTGGATTTCGTATTCAGCTTCAATCGCTTTCATATCGAAAGTTTTACGCTGGTAGGGTGAAAGGTTATTTACAGTTTTGAACTGGTCTTCTTGAATAAATTGAAATTCACCAACATATCTTTGTTTAAAAGAATATTCAGATTGGGCGAAGGCAAATTGAGAAATAAAAAGTAAAAGTACAGACAGTGATCGCATAGATGGCTGTCTATAAATGATGGTTTCAGATTTTCAAAACGAGTCGCGAAAAAAAACCGTAATTGAAAGCGCAGTAATTACTAGTTGAAACGAAAATGAAAATGAAAATTAAAAGAAAATAGAAAAGGATAAATTTTATACGGTTCGAATAAATTCTGCGATGGTTTGCACATCTTCGTCTTGCAGGCCAACAAGCACTATCGGAGAAAAGCGGGGATTTTCAGATATAAGGTGAATAATCGCCGGATCTTCAGCTTGATTTGTTCGCGGGGGTGTTTGCCGGACATATTTTTTTAAAACAAAGGCTTCGCCAGTTTCACTATTTTTTAATCCCTGGGCGCGGACCAGAAAGATTTTTCCCTGACGGCTGCCTCCGCTGTATTTGCGGAATAAGCATAAAGAGCCGTCTGAAATGCGGGGTTGCATAGATTCACCATGAACAAACGAAGCAAAATATTCCGAGGCTCCAGAGCGAATATTTGCATCAACCCAGCCCAGGGGTTGCTCAGAAGTTTCGCGCTCATTGCCAAATAACCCCGCAGCTACATGAAGAGGGTAAACGGGAACATACCCTAAGGGCGGCCCAGATCCTTCCTCATAAGGTATAATCCGGCTGTCTTTGGATAGATCTTGCAAATTTTTAACAAAAGAAAAGAGCTCCAGAAGGCTTACATTAAGCGTTTGGGCGTAACGGACCAAAACCAGAATTTGCGAGTCACCGGTGCCATTTTCTAAACGATCAATGCTCGCCGGGGAAAGTTGTTCTGACTCTCGAGATAAACGATCAATTGAATATCCTCGCTGTAAACGAATGCGGCGGCAATTTTCGCCCAAAGCCACTAAAAAGGCCTGATTTTTATAACGTTTTCTGGGTAATTTTTTTCCGCGGGTTTTCACTCATCTTTAACAATAGCTTTTTTTCTTGCCCTTTCTTTCCTAATAAGGAATAAATGCACATCCTTATTAGGAGTGATTCAAATGCTTAGTGCTCTATATTTACATAGAAAAATTGGAAGTTGGGTTAAGCAACAGCGTCTGGAAAAAAGCTTCGATGTAGAAACAGCAGCACGCCAGCTGGAAATTGAAGTTCATCGGTTACAAGAATATGAAAGTGGGATTGAGCCTATAAAAGGCTTTGAATTTGCCAAAATGACCATGCTTTATAAAATGGAACCGCAAAAAGTTATTTTATTTTTAAATGAATTTCGCTTCATAAAAGGCAGCTTGTATAAAAAATAGCCTGACGTGGTAAGCCAGGCTATTTAATAAAAACATTTTAGAAATAACAACTAAGCGGCTGCAGTCTTCGTTGATCCTTTTTTTGGATCTTTCTTAGCGCTTGGCTTATTTTTCGTGAAGCGATCAGATTTCTCGAAAGCTACAGCGAAAACTTCATCTAGGTTTTCTGCTAAGATGAAATTCATCTTATCTTTGAAAACTTGTGGGATATCTTCTAAATCTTTTCCGTTAGCCATAGGAATGATTACATTAGTGATTCCTAAGTTAAGTGCCGCTAAGCACTTCTCACGGATACCGCCTACTGGTAATACGCGACCTTGTAAAGTCACTTCGCCAGTCATCGCGATGTCGTTTCTTACTGGAGTACCAGTTAATAAAGAAACTAAAGCTGTTGTTAACGTAATACCTGCTGAAGGACCATCTTTAGGGATAGCACCTGCTGGTAAGTGAACGTGAACATCAAATTTTTCAAACATCTCTTGTTCGATACCTAACTCGTCCATGTGAGCACGAGCATAAGACATCGCAGCGTGAGCAGATTCTTTCATCACGTCACCTAATTGACCGGTAAGCATCATTGATCCTTTACCTTTCATTTTAAGTGCTTCGATAAGAAGAACTTCACCACCAGCTTGAGTCCAAGCTAAACCTTGAACTACACCTACTGAAGGCTCAAGCATTTTGTCATCACGTAAGAAACGTGGAGGACCTAATAATTCAGGAACAGTTTGGGCTGTTACTTCTACGAAATTAGATTCGTTCATAACAACTTTTTTAGCTACTTTACGGCAAACAGAACCAACTTCTCTCTCTAGGTTGCGAAGTCCCGCTTCACGAGTATAGCCAGCGATTAAGAACTTGATACCTTCATCAGTGAATTTGATATTGTCTGATGTGATACCGTTGGCTTCCATCTGTCTGTTAATTAAATGTTTTTTAGTAATAAATAATTTATCATTCTCTGTGTAACCAGGGATGTAGATCATTTCCATACGGTCACGTAAAGCTGGTGGAATGTTTTCAACCACATTAGCTGTAGCAATGAATAGAACTTTTGATAAATCGAAATCTACATTTAAATAGTTATCACGGAAAGTTGTGTTTTGTTCTGGATCTAACACCTCTAACATTGCAGAAGCTGGATCACCTCTGAAGTCTGAAGCCATTTTGTCGATCTCATCTAACACGATAACCGGATTTTTAGTTTTACATTGACGTAAAGCTTGCACGATTTTACCAGGCATTGCTCCAACGTATGTTCTTCTGTGACCACGGATCTCAGCTTCGTCTTTTACGCCGCCAAGTGCGATACGGAAGTATTCACGACCCATTGCTTTTGCAATTGAGCGACCTAAAGATGTTTTACCTACGCCCGGAGGACCAGAAAAACATAAGATAGGACCCTTCATTGTCGTTTTTAATTTTCTTACAGCTAAAAATTCCATTACACGGTCTTTAGCTTTTTGCAATTCATAGTGATCGTCATCTAGAACTGCTTTTGCATGAGCTAGATCATGGATATCTTCAGTTTGCTTGCTCCACGGAAGATCAACCATCCAGTCTAGGTAAGTACGAACCATAGTTGCTTCAGAAGCATCTGGGTGCATACGCTCTAAACGGTTTAATTGTTTTAATGCTTCAGCTTGAACTGTTTCAGGCATACCCGCATTCATTAATTTATTACGTAATTCTTCCATCTCTTCAGATTTAGAATCTTGAGCAGCGTTCTCACCTAATTCAGATTTGATCGCCTTCATTTGATCGCGTAAGAAATTTTCGCGTTGATTTTTGTGTTGGTCTTCGCGAGAGTTACCACGTAATTTAGCTTGAGCTTGTAATACTTCTAACTCAGAAGCTAAAATTTGGCACACTAGGGAGAGGCGTTCTTTAGCGTCAGTTGTTTCTAAAACTTTTTGAGCTTCTTGTACTTTCACACCTAAGTTAGATGCGATTAAGTCAGCGATGCGACCTGGATCAGTAACATCATCTAATACTAATAAGATATCAGGAGATAAAGCTTTACCAAGAGCGATGATTTTTTCGATCGACTCTTTTGCCGTGCGAACTAAAGCTTCGATTTCTGCAGGAGTCGTTGCCGTATTTTTATCTTCAATTTTTTCGATAGCTACTTCATAACTACCAGTTGTTTTAGTGAATGAAGTGATTTGCGCTTTCGCTTCACCTTGGATAAGGATTTTTACGCGGCCATCAGAAAGTTTTCTCATGCGCATAATTTTCGCTACAGTACCAACTTTGTAAATTGTGTCTGGTGTAGGATTTTCTTCAGCGATATCTTTTTGTGAAGCTAAAAAGATAAGGCGATTCTTAGCTAAAGCATCTTCTACTGATCTGATCGATGATTCACGTCCTACGAAAAGTGGGATGATCATGTAAGGGAATACAACGATATCTCTTACTGGTAACATCGGTAGAGTTTGTGGTACTTCAACTGGTTGATTATCAAAAGTCATGTCGGCTCCTGTTTCTTAAGAAACTCATCGGAGCAAAATGAATCAGCTTGAATGATTTTAAGTCTGGATTTTAAAAATTTGTTAAAAACAAGACTGACATCCATGTCAGCAGGTCTCATTCCATGAGAAAACCTTGAGTTTTCATAGATACTTTAGGCTGGAATTAAACGACCGCTTATTGGAATAGTCCTGAATTTTGCGAATGCTCTTCGTGCTCTTCCATGCAGTTGATGCAGAAAGGAGTCAAAGGTCTAGCTTGAAGACGCTTGATAGAGATTTCATCTCCGCACGATTCGCATTCACCGTAGGTGCCATTAGCAAATTTTGAAAGAGTTTTTTCAATCAGAACAAGAGATTTTCTCTCGCGTTCATGAAGTTGAATTGATATATTATTTTGTTGTTCTTGAGCTGTTTGATCGCCTTCATCAGATAGTTTTGAAACATCTAATTGCGCTAATTTAAATTCGTTATCACGATTTAAGATTTCGCTTTTTTGCAATAGTAATGAATCTCTGATGATAGTCAGTTCTGGCGACATATTTAAAGCTTCTACGTTGTCGGTTTTTTTCACCAAATCCCCCTCACTGACATTCGCCAGTTGAAATGTTGAAACACATCCGAATCTGGCGCGATAATTCACTTAAAGAGGGATTTCTGTCATCAAAAAACACCGCGTAAAAAGCTGTTCAGATTCTTACGCGAAATCTGTAATTTGTAGAATCAAAAAGCAAGATAACCTTTGCCTGCTTTTTTTGTTTGCGACTCGCGGATTTCTGCCCCTTCAATGCTCAGACGTGTCCAAGGAATGGCTAGTAAACGCTCAGTCTCGATCAGCTCATCGGTTTCTTCGCAGATCCCGTAGTTTCCGCTTTCGATGCGGCCTAGAGCCATTTCGATTTCTAATAATTGGGTTTTCATTCTTGTTTGGGCGATTAAAAAATTATGCTCTTCTTGATGAGCAGCAGACAGATCGCTTTCATCACCACGGGATTTATCAACTAGATTAAAATCCGCAGCCATTGATTTCATTTGATTCAAAATATTACTTTTAAAAGTTAAAAGTTTTGTTCTGCACACCTGAACTGTTTGTTCTGATAAAAAATCCTTTTTCATCGAAACCCTCCTACTAGACTATCTGCTAGCTCTTGGACATTGGATGCAGGAGGGGGAAAAAGCGGTTAGCGGTCGGTGAAAAAAGTCGCAGAATGTTCTTAAATCGTAGCTAATTTGGACTAAAGTCGACCTTGTTTTATAAAAGCAAGGCCGAATTGTTAAGAAAAGGGTCTGCCGTGGGCAGATCAAAACAAATTTACTCAGTTTTTTGAATAGCGCCTTCAGTAAGGCTAAAGATATGTAACGGACGTTCGATCTCGTGGTTGTTATTCATGCGTATTTCGCTGTAGGCGCCCTGTTTACGGCCCAAGATACCTAACTGGTAAGCTAACGAGCTGCGGCTGATAGAGCTACTGCCAATGGCGTCTTTAAGGATTTTAGCGGCTTCGTAAATTTGCGCTTCAACGATTGTTGGCTCTTCTTCGTATTTAGTTACATATTTGCTGTGAAAATCCGACTTCTTTTGGTCATCAACAGATAGGTTCGCATCAACAAAAAACACGTTGCTCGTGTTATTTCCTACGCGGCGGTATAAATCTGGCGTGTTCCAAAGATTTGTTCCTAGGTATGTCATTTGTGTCACGTCGTTATTTTTCATAAACGCCATGATTTGACCTAAAGCTTTACCGCTATCTGGAACAAATAATACATCGAAATCTACAATCGGAGGTAAGATATTTTCTTGTGTTTCGTGTTCGCGCGAATTTTTCTTTTTGTTAGGTTCTAACTCTTTTTGTTTTTTCTTTTTATCAGCGATTTCTTTTTGGCGCGCCTGATACTCTTCAGAACGGGCGTCAACGTAGTAAGTGCCCACAAGTTTTTTAACATAAATATCTAAATTCGTGTCTTTAGGGTCATAAGCTTGAGCGGCAACAACTTCGCCACCACCAGCTAAAACTAAATCCCAATATTTGTTGGCAAACTCAGTTCCGTACGCATCGTTCGGGTAAAGAATGGCAAAACGCTTGGCGTTTAAATTTTTAAAAGCGTGCTGTAAAAGCCTAGCCACTTGCATTTCTGGGGTTACAGAATTTCTAAAAGTGTATTCAGCCTCTGTTGTTAAACCAGATTTTTGTGAAAACGAGAAAAATGGAACCTGAAAAAATTCAGCTTTAGAAGAAATATTCTGAGCTTCTTTAGAGCTTAAGCCCCCCAAGATCGCTACCACATGGTCGTCGCGTAAAAGTTTTTCTACACCTTGCGACGCTAAGTCAGGATTGCTTTGGCTATCATAAATAGCTAATTGAAAATTGCTTTTATCATCCAGACCAAGACCTAAACGAATCGCGTTTAAGGCACGTTGGCCAAGGCTTGCATTTTTTCCTGTGATCGGAAGAATCACACCGATTTTTTGCGCATCAGAATCATAACTTACAGCTGAACGTGGTTTTTCTTTTTTCTCTTCGTTAAAATCAAAGTTTTTAACTTCTGGAATTACAACAACGGGCTGTGGAGCTGAAACGATCGCTGTTTGCGGTGTTGCAGCGACAGCCGCTGGAAAGGGGCTGTAAATTGTTGAAGGCGCAGATTGAGTGCTTTCTTTTTCAATGGCGGCGTATTCATTTTTTTTCGAAGGAATAGTTTTGTGGTGAGTCTGAATTGAAGGAGTGCTTGTGCAACCATGGAATATGGCTAAGACAGCTAACATGACGATTGTTTTTTTCATTATTTACGAGACCTCAATAGATTTTCTAATTTTTCTTTATAAGTTTTTACCAGCGGTGTTTCTTCAGCATAGCGGTTAAGCTCCTCAAGAAGTTCTTTTTGGCGGCTGTTTGTTTTTTGTGGGGTATCTACTAAAAGACGAACTAACATATCGCCATTACCGATACCGCCGATACGCGGAAAACCCTTACCTTTTAAACGTAGAACTTGGCCTGAATAAATTCCCGCCGGAATTTTAATTTGTGCTTTGCCTGTTAAGGTTGGAATTTCGATTTCAGTTCCTAAAATGGCTTCAGTGTATTTCACCGGAAGATCTAACATCACGTCAGCTTCTTCGCGTTTAAATAATAGGTGCTCTTGCAGATTGATGATTACGTAAAGATCGCCTGCAGGGCCAGATGAAGGTTTGTCACCTTCTTCAGAAAGTTTTAAACGTTGGCCTTCTTTAACGCCCGGAGGAACAGTTACAGAAAGCTTAGCGGCTTCTTCACGCGAACCTACTTGGCGAACAAAGCTAATGACTTTTTCAGTGCCTGCGGCCGCCTCTTCAAAGGTGATTGATAGAGTGTAACGAAGGTCTGCGCCCTTGCCACGTGGAGAACTTTTTTGTGATGAAGATGTTCTTGAGCGAGTACCGCCACCACCAAAAGCTTCGCCGAAAATATCGCCAAACAAATCGTTAATATCCGCTTGTCCAAAACCGCCACCAAAGGGGTTTCCACCACCGCGGCCGAAAGGATTTCCACCTTGTGCTCCGCCACCTGCACCGAATGGATTGCCATTCACACCAGCGTGGCCGAACATATCGTAATTTTTTTTCTTTTCAGCGTCGCTTAAAACTTCATAGGCCTCAGAAATTTCTTTAAATTTTTCTTCGGCCTTTTTATTGCCCTGATTTTTATCCGGATGATATTGCATCGCTAATTTGCGATAAGCTTTCTTAATCTCTTCAGGAGAAGAGGATTTGGTAACACCCAGTGTTTGATAAAAATCCTTTTTACTCATTAGGCCTACTCTTAATTACGCTTTAGGGGCTGTTGCCACAACAACTTGACCCATGCGTATCACTTTATCGTGTAGTTTGTAAGGTTTTTTGAAAACTTTTGTAATATGGCCTTCAGGAACCTGAGTTGTAGGTTCTGCGCTGATCGCTTCATGAAATTGCGGATTAAACGGCTGATTTTCACTCGGCACTTCAGCAATGCCGTGTTTGTTTAAAGTTTCTTTTAACTCTTTTGCCGTCATTTCAACGCCATTTTTAAACGTTTGCACAGTTTCAGCAGAAACTTTTGTTTGCAGAGCACGTTCAAAATTATCCATTACTTCTAAAATATCACGGGCGATACGCTCGATACCGAATTTTAAAAGATCAGATCTTTCTTTAATCGCGTGCTTTTTATAATTATCAAATTCAGCACGTAAATATAAATATTCGTTTTTCCATTTAGCAGTCTCTTCTTGAGCTTGCTCTAAATCAGTTTTCGCTTGTTGGTTTGGAGCGCCTGCGGCACCCCCCGTAACAGTTGCGTTACCTTCAGCGCTGGCTTCTGCACCGTTTTGAGTATTGTTTTTTTCATCTGCCATAGGGTCCTCGCATATTCAAAATATTAACCCTTAAAGTGTGAGTTTTATCTATGAAATGTCAATCTGCAGGAACGTGAATTTTTCAAAAATTTGATTACTAATCAGCACACCTTTGTGGGTGAGCTTTAAATGATTATTTTCTAGTGCAATTAGCCCATGTTGAAGCATCGGCTGCGCGATTTCTAGAGCTTTAGCGCTCGCTTGCGCGTCGAATTTAGTCTCTAAACGAGCCAATGAAAGTCCTTCTGCAACGCGCAGTGAGGTATGACAAAAGTCGGTAAGTGCCTGATGTTTTTCAAGGCGTTCAATTTGATTATCAGGAAGCACAGATAATTCACTGCGAATTTGTTTTTCATAAACATCAATGTTGTTCGGGTTCCAAAAGCGGTGACCCCATTCAGATGTTTTTGAGTAAGAATGGGCACTTAGTCCCAAACCCCAATAGGCGTGATCATCCCAGTACAAACGGTTATGGCGCGATTCTTTACCCGGCAAACTGTAATTCGAAATTTCGTAGCGATTAAAGTTTTTTGCGGTCAAGTGTTGATGAATAATATCAAACATCTCCACTTGTTCATCTTCAAGCGGGCGATTTTTTGACAACGGGTGCGATTCTGGAACAGTCAGGCAATACGGTGAAATATGGGACGAGCCGATTTCCACAGCCATTTCCACATCAGATTTAAGTTCTTCAACAGTTTGTGTTGGTAACGCAAAAAGTAAATCGAATGAGAAGTTTAATTTGTAACGTTTCAGCAGGTCTAAAGTCTGAAGTGTTTGCTTAGCATTATGTTCGCGCTTAACCATTTTCAATAAGCGGTCATGAAAGGTTTGTGCGCCGACGCTAAAACGGTTAACTCCGGCGGATAAATAATGTTCTATTTTACGTTCATCAATTGTCGCAGGGTTTATTTCAATGGTGATTTCTGCATCAGGACCAGTTGTTAAGCCATGCTTGTTGAGTTCTGAAATCAGGCCTACAATTAAATCAGAAGAAATTAAACTCGGAGTACCGCCTCCGAAGTACACTGTATTTAATTTTTTTTCGGTATCCGGCGAAAAACCAAAATAGTGTTTTCGTAGAGGAATTTCTTCTTTGACCAAAGCTACGTATCTTTCGGGATTTAAAATTTCGGATTGTACATAAGTAGCGAAGTCGCAATACGAGCAGCGCTGAATACAATACGGGATATGAATGTAGATTCCAAATTGTTCAGACGCAGACATAAAGGAAAGTTATAGATGAAACAGATTAAATTTCAACTTAAAAACAAGCTTAAAGTGATTCTTATTCCAAGCCATAAATCTCCTGTGGTCAGCGTACAGATGTGGGTTAAAACCGGAAGTGCTGACGAAAAAAAAGGTGAAGAGGGTATCTCTCATTTTATCGAACACTTGGTTTTTAAAGGTACGCAGAAGTTTAAAGTGGGTGAAATCGCGTCCTTGGTTGAGGCTTCTGGCGGGGAATTAAACGCCTATACGTCGTTTGATCAAACAGTATTTTATGTCACGATTTCAAAAACCTTCCAAGATGTGGCCCTAGATGTAGTGTCACAAATGATGGGGCATCCGACATTTGATCCTGATGAAACCCACAGCGAACGTGAAGTTGTTTGTGAAGAAATTAAAATGGGGCAGGATTCTCCGGGCCGCCAGTCTTCACAATTGTTATTTAGCTCAATCTTTAAAAAACATGCTTACGGTATTCCGGTGATTGGTTATGAAAAAAACGTAAGATCATGGCCTGTTAAAAAGCTAAAAAGTTTTTACCAATCAAGATATGTTCCGTCGAACATGTGCTTAATTATTTCTGGTGATTTTGAAGAAAAAGCGATGCGTGAAAATGTTGAAAAATATTTTTCTTCATTTAAACCATACAAACTAAAAAAAATTAAACGTGCTATTGAACCGAAAGCTAAAAAAGTCACCTACAAAGTTAAACATAAAGATTTAAAAGAAAGTAATTTTAACTTAGCTTTTCCCGCGCCGTCGATTAAACACAAAGACGTGGCTGCACTTGATGTGATGGCGATGGTTTTAGGTCAAGGCGAAACAAGCCGCTTATTTTCTAAGTTGCGCCTGCAATCAAGCTTGGTGAGCAGCGTTTCAAGTTATAGCTATACACCGCAAGATCCGGGGCTATTGGCCTTAAGCTTTAAAGTTTTAGAGCAAGATCCAAAAATTGCCTTTGAAGGTATTTATCACGAAATCGAAAAAATTAAGAACGAAGAGGTTTCTTGGGAAGAAATTCGTAAATCGATTATTAACATTTCTTCAGAACAGTTTTATTCGATTGAAACAGTCGATGGTATCGCAAGTAAAATCGGTTCATCGCAATTTTACATGAACGATAGCTTAGCTCATGAAAAATATTTAAAAACGATTCAAAAAATCACGCCTAAAGATGTTATGCGTGTAGCGAAAAAATATTTAGACCCTAAAGTGGCCAGCTATTCGGTGTTAGGACCACAACCAGAAAAAGACTTTGAAAAACTACTTAAAGATTCACACAAATGCTGGTTAAACTTAATTGAGTCTCAGAAAAAAGAAAAACGCCCGAAAACTAAAAATAAACCGGCTAAAATTCCAAAAATCGTTTTTAAAGATATTAAAAAAACCGACAAATCAGCTATCGAAGTGATGACAACAGGTCACGGAACGCGCGTGATTTTTGAAAAATCACAAGAAATTCCAACAGTCTCAGCGCGCTTACTGTTAGGTGGCGGTGCCCGTATCGAATCGCCCGATAAAATGGGTTTATCGGAACTTTTAGGCCGTTCTTGGTTAGGTGGCACAAAGAAAAGATCTGAAAATCAAATCTTAGAAATGATCGAAGAATCAGCGGCAGGTCTTTCTCCATTTAGCGGAAAAAACACAGTGGGATTTTCGTTAGACTACATGAAACCTTTCGAAGGAAAAATCGTAGGTCTTATGGAAGAACTATTCTTAGAACCTGATTTTGTTCCAGGTATCATTGACCGTGAACGCCAAGCAATGCAGCGCCAAATTCACGCCAAAGAAGATCAGCCATCGTACTTATGCGGCAAACAGTTTGTTAAAAACATGTTTCCAAACCATCCGGTATCTTTTGATCAATTAGGCACGATAGAGACGACAAACAATATTACAGCTCCAGATTTAATTAATTATTTAAATACAGTTAAATCATCAAAAAATATGTTGGCTGTCGTTGTCGGTGATTTTGATAAAAAAACATGGATGGATAGCATAGAGCGTTTAGAAAAACAATTTAGCCGCGCACCACGTTTACTTAAAAAAGTAGACTATAAACCGATCGTAAAAAACGAGAAGTACTTTACTGAAAAAAACAAAGAGCAATCACATGTGATCGTCGGCTGGCAAGGTATTGACATCACTGATCGCGATCGTTACGCGCTTCACGTGATTCAAGCCATCATGGCCGGTCAAGGCGGGCGTTTATTCGTAGAACTTCGCGATAAAAATTCTTTAGCGTATTCAGTTTCTCCGATTCGCATGGAAAGTTTAGAGTGCGGCTATTTCGGTGGCTATATCGCCTGTTCGCCGGATAAAGTCGATAAAGCGATTAAAATGTTTCATGAAGAGTTTGAAAAAATCAAAGGCGCACTTGTGCCACAGGGTGAGCTGGATCGTGCAAAAAGATATTTAATCGGTCAGAACGACATCGGCTTACAAAGAAAATCAGCTCTATGTAACACGATTGCTTTTGATGATTTTTATGGAAATGATTTTAACGAATCACTACATATCGACAAAGTTTATAATAGCATTACATCAGAAGATGTAAAACGTGTTGCCGAAAGATTATTCAGCCAGCCACATATCACAAGTATTGTTGGAAAAAAGCCAGCCTAGCTTGATTTTTTAAGCTGGGTATTAGGATCAAAAAACTGCGGCGAAATCTTTTTCGCCGAATAGTTGATTCTTTGAATTACATCAGGAACATAACCTGTTACATCAAGTTTCGCAGATTTATTACGTGTAAAAATCGGTGAGCGGGTAATAATATCGATTTCCATTCCAGTGAGTTCAATAATTTCTGAAATTTGACGCCGCCCATCCGGTAAACGTTTTAACTGAACAATTAAATCAACCGCTTCAGAAATTTGTGTGCGCACCATTTTAAGAGGCATATCGGGATTAGCTACGTTAATTAACGTTTCTAAACGTGCCAAACAATCATTCGCTGAATTTGAGTGAATCGAAGTCATTGAGCCTTCGTGACCTGTGTTCATGGCCTGTAACATATCAAAGGCTTCTGAGCCGCGGCATTCACCGACGATAATTCGGTCAGGGCGCATGCGAAGGGCATTAAACACACAATCGCGCGCAGTTACAGTGCCTTTTTCGCCTTTAACGGTTTTTAAATAAATCCAATTTACATGTGTAGGGCGAAGCTCTTGCGTATCTTCAACCGAAACCACGCGCTGATCTTCAGGAATAAGACTAGCTAAAGTATTTAAGAATGAAGTTTTGCCTGTGCCGGTACCGCCAGACACCACGATATTTAAACGGGCTTCAACAGCCAGCTTTAAAAAGCGCGCTGTTTTATCAGACATAAATTCAGAAGCGATCATTTGGTCTAAAGAAAAATTCTTTTCTAAAAATTTTCTGATGGTTAGTGTTGGCCCTCTGGGGCTTAATGGCGGTAGAGTGATATTGTAACGGTGACCTTCGGGTAAAATTCCATCAAAAGAATAAGTTTTACTGTAGTCATGTTTGTCATTTAATAAGATGGCAAAAACTAAATCTTGAAACTCACGCGCATCGATAAAACGCGCAGCAGTTCTTACGAGACAACCTTTGTGTTCAACGAAAATGTGATCCCACGAATTCACCATGATTTCGCTCATGTCATCCGAGAGGAGTAAAGATTTTAGTGGGCCATAATTCAGCATAAGTTCTTATCGGATTATTTTGAAACAGGTTTAAGTCTATTTTAACCAGACTTTAGCCGCGAATTGAAGCTGGGCGCTATTTTCAGGTTAAGCACGACTAGATGAAGGCCGATAAGCATATCAAGATGGGATTTTTATTTATTTCGCCTGAACAGCATTTTTCCGAAGCGCTAAAGGAAGCTTTAGAGCAAAGAAAAGTAAAGTCGTTTCCGTACTTGGAAACGTATCTTGTTCATATGCTTAAACACTATCTTGATTCCCGTAATTTATTTACCCCACAAAGTACACATAACGATCAGACAGAAAATCCGCCAAAAACCCTGGCTGAAATGTACTTAGTGGCTATGAATTCTGAAACTGCACGAAAAAAAGAAATCATGAAAAGTTTAGCAGACCGGTCATTATACACGGCGGGCTTTTTTGGTGATTCATTGCAAAAGAAGTTAGTTGATATTGATTACTATTCTGAAATGGGTTCGGCGGCTTATTTTAACTTAGCGAGCTGGACTAAAGAAGATCACTTAAGCGAAGTGTATAAAACCTTTTCTAAGCGTTTTTTAGAGTTTGTTGAGGTGCTAAGCTATATGAGCGAAAAATCTGCGGTGCAAGCCGACCAGAACGTTTTAAGGCTATATGACAAGTATCTGAAAACGGGATCTGAAGTCGCCCGTGAAAAACTCAATCAAATGGGTATTGTGACCCTGCCAAAAGAACAATTGAAAGTTAACAAAGCCTAAGCTAAAACTTAATACATGAGTTTTAGTCATTTGGTTATTCTTGGAATAATCCTTATCATTGTGATTCCACCGGAAAAATTACCGGAAGTAATGCGCAATATCGGCCGCATGTTTAACGATCTTCGCCGTAGCACTTCAGGTGTGTTCGATGAATTAAAACGCGAAGCGGAATTCAAACCATCTGATTTACTCAAAACACAACCGCCGCCACAGCAAGCTCATAGCCAACAACCGACACAATCTGCGCCGGTAAAAAATTTAGACGAAGTGGCCGCAGAAAAATCAGATGAATCAAAATCTTAATCAAGATGAAGAAAAAAACATGTCGTTGATCGAACATATCGGCGAGCTACGCTTTCGCCTAACTCGTGCCGCATTTGCGATCTTTTTTGGAATGTGTTTGTGCTGGGGTTTTAGCGAAAAGCTTTTTGATATTATCCGTAAACCGATTCAGCCGTATTTACCGAATGGTGGATTAGTTTTCACAGGCCCAATTGATAAATTCATGGCTCACATTAAAATTGCGTTTGTTGCAGGCTTAGTTGTGTCCGCGCCTTTTTGGTTATACCAACTTTGGAAATTTATTTCACCGGCGCTTTATCGCAACGAAAAGAAAATGGCGACAGGCTTTATTTTCTTTGGAACATTTCAATTTATCTTAGGTGTGCTTTTTAGTTACTTCGTAGTTCTTCCTATGGCCTTTAAATTTTTAATGACCTTTGGTGGTGATATCGACAAACCGATGATCACGATCGATCATTATTTAGGATTCTTTACGCAGACAGCAGTGATCTTTGGATTAACTTTTGAAATGCCTGTAGTCATTACTTTCTTAGGTATGATGGGTTTGGTGTCGCAAAGATTTTTAAAAGAAAAAAAGAAATATGCTGTTGTGGCTATTACGGCCGTGTCAGCTGTTGCAGCACCGCCGGATGCTTTAAGTATGATTTTACTTATGGTACCGCTATGGGTGATGTATGAAATTTCGATTGTAATTGTAGGTTTTTTCGAAAAGAAAAAAACATTATCAGAAAATTTTGAAAACTAGGAGATCGTAATATGGTATATTCAGGTTTTTGGAGAAGATTTGTTGCTTCGTTTTTAGATGGTTTAATCATGTTGATTCCAGCATGGATTTTAGGATTGTTACTTCCGTACGTTGGCGGAATTATTTTGGGTTTGGTTTATAAACCAGTATTTGAAGCTTCAGCTTTAAAAGGTACTCCAGGCAAAGCCATGATGGGTATGGTTGTTCTTTCTGAATCCGGTGAACGTTTAACGTTAAAACAAGCTTACATCAGATATTTTTGCAGTATTTTATCGGGCTTAGTTTTATGTATTGGTTATTTAATGAATTTATTTACGGCTAAACGTCAAACACTTCACGATATGATCGCTGAAAGTGTTGTGATTAACCAAGAGCCACCAGATTTAAACTACTTCCAAGTTTGGAAATCAGAAATGAAAGTTTTATTTAATAGACTTTCTGGTGATGCAACGACGGTGTCAAATGCAGCAAGCTCAGTTTCATCAACATCAATTTCTGCGCAATCAGCAGATGTTTCTAAAGCTATTGAAGATTTACATAGATTATATCAGTCTGGCGCTTTATCACAAGCTGAGTATGATGCTAAAAAACAAGAGCTATTAAGCAAGATCTAACCTGGAACTAATTAGTGCTTCGTAAATTGTAATATCGCAGAAATCATTTTTTCTAAGTTAATGGGCTTTGATAAATAAAAATCAAAGCCCGCTTTTTTTATGCGGTTCATTTCTTGACCATGGCTATGGGCTGTCAGTGCAATTACCGGAAGAGTTTTACTTTTCGCATCGCTCGAATGGCGTAACTGTGAAAGCAGGTCGTACCCAGTTTCTTCGGGCATTTCGATGTCAGTAAATAAAACATGCGGCATAGAAAACTTAATATTTGAAAGGGCTGATTTAACACTTTCAGCTACGGTCACTTCAGCGCCCATACTTTCTAAGAGATGTTTTATTAAAAACAAATTATCCGGCGAATCATCAACAACTAGAATTTTTGAGCCCATAAGAACTGGTTGTGAGAAATCTAAGGGTTCAGTGGTTAATGATGATGGCCTAGATTTCGTTTTATCGCTATCACCGAAGGCTTCAGCTGATAATGGCAAAGTAAAATTAATCGTTGTGCCTATGCCGATCCGGCTTTCAGCCCAGATTTTTCCGCCGTGGGCTTGCACAATTCCTTTTGCGATAGAAAGCCCAAGTCCACTTCCCTTATTTTTTGTGGTCTCAGCTTGCCAGAAACGATCAAAAATTTTTGTTAAATTTTCTGCAGGAATTCCTGAGCCCGTATCTGAAACTGAAACTAAAACATCAAACCTGCGGGCTTTTGCAGAAATGGTAATGCGGCCTCCGGCCGGTGTAAATTTAAGAGCGTTGCCGACAAGGTTTGACATAACTTGCGCAATTCGTGGGAGATCAATATTCACTCGAGGTAAGTCTTTTAAAAGGTCGCAAGTTAAACTTTGCTGTTTAGCTTCAGCCTGCACCTGCATAGATTCAACGGTTTCACGAACAGCATTCATTAAACTGTCTGATTTTTGTGATACGGAAAATGTACCACTTTCGATTTTGGCAAAATCCAGCAGATCACCAATGAGAACTTGCATCTGTCGTGCGGAATTTTCAATTTTAGTGGCAAGCCGGTCACAGGTAGCTTTATCGGGAGCTTCTAATAACTTTAATGTCTGGCCAATAAGTTTAATGGCGGTTAAAGGATTTTTTAAATCGTGCGAAACAACAGCCAGAATATCTTCACGCGTCGCGATGGCATTTTTGGCCTGGTTATAAAGATGCGAATTTTCAATCGATAAAGCTGCGCGCGAGGCCAACTCTTCAGCCAGCCGTAAATCGTTATCGTGGTACTGGCGTTCTGGTGATGTCGACACCAACACAAGGGTTCCGATAAATTTATTGTGCGCCATCATAGGTACTGATAACAGCGAACTTAAATGCAGATTTTTTAAAGTTGTTAACTGAGCTTCGCTGCTTGAAAGTAACGTCAGGTGTTCTTCGTTAATCGTTTCGATCATGATCGGCTGTCTGATCTTTAAAATAAGCTGCGAAAAAGCACTCGGTGAAGATTTAACTAATTCTGCTAATTTAATACATTCATCGCATTTATTTTCTTGAGTTATACTTTTACTGACAATTTTAAGAAGCGACTCTTGATCATTGTCGCAGGCAATTTCTAAAATGCAGAAATCTGATAAATTTTTAACAACAAGTTCTGCTAAGCGCTGTAGAGTACTTTCTAGAATAAGTCCTTCAGCTAAAGCCGTACTGACTTCAGATAAAAACAGCTGGGCTTTTTCTGTACGCACACGGTCAGTAATATCACGCAAAGTCACAGTCATAATTTGGCTCCCGCCGACATCAATTTTTGAGATCGCGGCGTCTGCTGGAAACTCTTCACCATTTTTTCTGCGGCCGTAAATGGTGGTGCCACGTTCTCCCATACGACGAGCGGCTCCCTTGCTGTGAAAAAAATGAATGACATGATTATGATGAGCTGCCCGAAATCTCTCGGGAATAAGAAGATCTAGTTTTTGCCCCATAATTTCAGTTTTGTTATAATTAAAAATTTTTTCAGCGCCTTCATTAAATAAAATAATATTTTGTTCCTGATCGATTGAAATAATGGCGTCTGTTGAAATCGAAATAATTCCCGAAGACTTTGCTTCAGATAAACGCAATTCATCTTCTAAAGCCTTACGGCAAGTCATGTCGCGGGTGATAAACCCTGTGCCAAGAATTTTTTGACTGACTTTATCGCGGATAAGAAATGCTGTATGCCAGACAGGTATAGGCTTATCGCTTTTCCAGTGGCGAAATGTGGTTTCGCCTTGCCAGCGGCCGTTTTCATTCAATGAACGTTTAATAATATCAATCGCATAACTGCGATCTTTAGACAGGTAAAAATCAGTGATTGAAGCGTTTTCAATCGCATAATCGGCAGCAATACCAACCATATTACGCCCGGCCGGATTTAAATATTTAGGTAAATTATCTGTTCCGGTAATGGCTGCAAAATCCAGAGAATTTTCAACAAAAGATTCAAAAAGTTGCTTTTCTTCGAGGGCTTTTTCGGCGCGTAATTCTTCGACTTCGGATTGTTTGGCTGATTGCCACGTTGTGCGAATAATAACAGTCAGAAAAATTAAAACAAATAGCACATCGTGAACGCGGTCCTGGTAAAGACCAAGAAATAATCCAAGATGAGTTAAGGCCCCGATGGCTAAAGGGCCAAAGATCACCGTTAAAAATAATTTTCTCGCGACAGCGCCGCTGTGCGATTTTTCTCGAAAAAGTAATTGGGTCATTCCGGCTTCAGGGCGTGAGCAAACCATCGCTACACCAGCTAATATAAAGCAGGTGGCGGTTTGCACGGACATGTCAAGACCGCTACTTTCCATCGGAAAACCATAAACTTCGATAGCGTTAAAGATATATCCGGCTAGAGCGATTTCTGCATTTACGCCGGCAAATAAAATTAAGATCTGTGCAAAGGGAATAAATCGGGGCGTGAAAGAATAAATAAAAATACTGACACCAAAGAGAATAAAATTTAAAGCAGCTTGTGGAGATGTGGGGCTATTTGCAAAAGGCAAAAAATGCCCCGCCAAGGTAAAACTTCCCAGCGCTATACAGAAAAACACGCCGAGCGAAATCAGAAAACGAAACGGTTTGTTTAGGGATGTTAAAAAAATGCTAAGAGATAAAACGAACAACCCCACCACAGTGTTCGGGCGCATTGGTGGAAAAGTTGAAAAAGCTCCCGTTAAAAACGGTACCTCAAAAATGTAGCCAACAAGAGCTAATAAAGGGAGTAAAAAAACAATTAAAGAAAGCCACCGAGTCAGCTTCAAACTGAGCGCTGTCAAATTGCTGTTAGGCTTTGTTAGTTCCACATTCCCTCGTAAAACCAGCTATAAAAGCATTGGGCATGCCAGCTGTGACAAACTTTTGTACGTTCCTATTTTCTTTACAAATATGCCCAAAATTGTTGCTAAACATGTACAGGCTTCATATGTTGCAGCCACATCCATAGGGGGAATGTATGAAGTTTTTAACGATTATGGTTCTCGCAAGTTTAACTTTGCCTTTCATAGCCAACGCGCAATCACTCGATAGTCGCGATCTTACGGCAGACATGGTTAACCAACTGACTACACTGAACGTGGAAGTCCAAGATGTCACAGAAAAGTACGAACAAAAAAATCATGGCAAATTTAATTTCGAACAAGTGCAATTTCAAAAAGAAAAAGTCGCTGGTGACGTGATTAATTTTGGTGATCAGCTTGGTGGAGATCCCTTAGATCAAGCCATCGATAAGTTAAATAAAGTTGAAATTATCGTCGATAAAATCATTAATATCGGAACAAAAATCTGGAATGTTCTTGAAAAAGGAAAACCAGTTGCTAACTACAAACAGCAAAAAGCAACAGCGGTTCCGCAAAATATTACAGCTTGGCAACAGTTAGAAGGTTGGAACAATCCAAAAGCTAAATTTTACGAAATCAGTTATAAAAACTTATACGGCGTAACTGTTGCAAAACTGGTTTATAAAATTATTTATTTATCAGGCGGTAGTTATAAAGGACAAGGCAAGTACATTGGTTACGTATCTGTTGAGCCACAAGAATTTTCAACAGCTTACCTATACACGTTTAACGTACAGGCCCAGGTTGAATCAGTTTATAATAAAGGAACTTCAGAAAATCCTTTAGCGGGCATGATCATCAACATTAACTGGACAGTTTCAACAATCTTAAAAACAGAGACTCAGTCTTACTCGTATCACATCGACGGGTTAGGTAATTTCTCAGCTCTATAATTTAAGCTCAAAAGTTAAAATTTGATACTTTATCAAAATCAAATTTTAAATCGGTTTCAAAATGGAGATCACAAAATAAAAAACCCAGCCGTAATAAGCTGGGTTTTTTACTTATAACAATTTTAAGTGTAGTAAAAAAGGCCTGGCACCTTCAAAAACTAAGAAGGCTTTTCGAACTTAATAAGAACAGCTCCGTTTTCAACAGAGTCGCCTTGTTTTACGCAGATCTGTTTGATCTTAACATCGCTCGATGCGCGCATTTCATTTTCCATCTTCATGGCTTCCATGATTAATAGCGGTTTACCGGCTTTAACCACTTCACCTTCTTTAGCAAAGATCTCGATGATCTTACCAGGCATACCGGCTTTTAATTCTACATTAGAGCCAGCACCGCCGCCTTTTTTAAGAGATTCATGAAGTAACATTTCATCATTAAAGATTTTAATCGTACGGAACGAGTTACGTGCAAATACTGTGTATTCAGTATCTTGTCCTAAGACGTCGATTAAGTAAGACTTTCCTTCAAAAAGAAAGCTTACGTACTCTTCAGCGTGTTGAAAGTCAGTTTTAGAAACGTCGTAATGCTTCCAGTCTTGGCCTTCAAGTTGTAATGATACCTTCCAAGAATGACGTTCTTCATGGACATCGACTTTATATTTTCTACCTTGTAGTTCTGCTTCAAAATACATTTATCTATTCCTTTAAATTACGTTCTTAAGGCAATCTTACGGCTAAGACTGCGCCAGTTAGAGCGCACGTTAAATCGGCGCACATCTTTTGATTTACGGTCTTCAAAGGCCGTAATTGCTGCTGCAATTAAGAAAACCTTATCGTTTACTTCACGGAACATTTGCGGCTCTAACACTTCAAAGTTCTTTTCAATGAACTGAGTTGTATATGAACCATCTAAGAATTTTTCATGTCCTAAGATTGTTCTGTGTAAAACGATATTTGTTTTAATACCTGTTAAAACGAACTCAGCTAAAGCACGTTGCATACGATCGATCGCTTCTTCGCGTGTATCACCCCAAGTAATTACTTTCGCAATCATTGGATCGTAGTAAATAGGCACTTCATAACCAGGGTACGCGTAGGAATCGATACGTAAGAACGGGCCTTGCGGATGACGGCAAGCGCGAATTTGTCCTGGGTGTGGTTTGTATGTCGTTGGATCTTCAGCACAGATACGCGCTTCGATCGCATGACCTTTTTGTTTGATGTTTTCTTGTTTAAAGCTAAGTGGTTGTCCTTTAGCGACAAAGATTTGCTCTTTTACTAAATCAACGCCGATAACAAGTTCTGTGATCGGATGTTCTACTTGAAGACGAGTGTTCATCTCCATGAAGAAAAATTCTTTAGTTTGGTTATCGAAAATAAATTCGATAGTACCAGCACCTACGTAACCGATTGATTTAGCAGCACGAACAGCTGCTTCACCCATTTTAAGTTTTACTTCCATCGGTACAGATACTGATGGTGATTCTTCAATAATTTTTTGGTGACGGCGTTGTACCGAACATTCACGTTCAAATAAGTGAACAACGTTACCATGCGTATCACCGAACACTTGAATTTCAATATGTTTCGGATCGTTGATAAATCTTTCGATATAAACCGTAGGGTTGGCGAAGTAGTTTTGACCTTCAGAACGGCAAGCGCGGAACGCACTTTCAATTTCTGATTCATTACGTACAACGCGCATACCTTTACCACCACCACCGGCAGTGGCTTTAATGATAATTGGTAAACCGATTTTTTTAACGACAGCTAAAGCTTCTTCAACAGTTTCTACACCGCCATCAGAACCTGGAACTAAAGGAACACCAGCTTTTTTCATTAAAGCTTTGGCAGATAATTTATCTCCCATTGATTCCATGTTTTCAGGAGTCGGGCCGATGAATGTGATGCCTGCTTCTTTACAAGCGCGAACAAAGATCGGATTTTCAGATAAGAAACCATACCCAGGGTGAATAGCATCAACACCTGCGGCTTTAGCAACTTCGATGATTTTTTTGTAGTTTAAGTAACTCTCTTTCGATGGGCTTGGTCCAATGTGGTAAGCTTCATCGGCTAAGAATACGTGTAAACTTTCGCGATCAGCATCACTGAATACAGCAACCGTTCCAATTCCTAGCTCGCGGCAAGCGCGAGTGACTCGAATTGCGATTTCACCGCGGTTAGCGATTAAAATCTTTTTGAACGGGGCATTCTGTGGTGTTGAAATTTCGTGTGAGTGCATAGTTTTCATTTAACGTCCAACCTACAGAGGAATATTTCCGTGTTTTTTCGGTGGATTAGTGTCGCGTTTATTGCGAAGCATTTCCAACGAATCAATAATACGTTTACGAGTTAGTGCAGGCTCGATCACTTCATCAGTGTAACCAAGATCTGCAGACACATAAGGGTTAGAGAACATTTGTTCGTATTCAGCCGTTAATTTTGCGCGTTCTGCAGCTGGATTTTCTGCTTTCGCGATTTTTTCACGGTGAATAATATTTACCGCACCTTCAGCGCCCATAACTGCGATTTCTGCAGAAGGGTAAGCCAAGTTCACATCAGCGCGTAATAATTTAGAACCCATAACGATGTAAGCACCACCGTAAGCTTTACGGGTGATCACTGTAATTTTAGGAACCGTCGCCTCAGCGTAAGCGTAAAGAAGTTTTGCACCATGAGTGATAATACCATTCCACTCTTGATCGCGGCCCGGTAAGAAACCTGGAACGTCAACAAATGAAATAATTGGAATATTGAAAGCATCACAGAAACGGATGAAGCGCGCCGCTTTTCTTGAAGCATCGATATTTAAACAACCCGCTAAAATTTGCGGCTGATTAGCTACGATACCTACTGGGCGACCATTCATGCGCGCGTAACCAACGATTACGTTTTGCGCGAAGTTTTTGTGAACTTCTAAGAAATAACCTTCATCCACAACTTCAGAAATAACTTGAAGCATGTCGTAAGGTTTTTTCGGGTTATCAGGAATCAAAGTATTTAAAGCTTCAACGATACGATCCGGAGAATCTTTAGTACCTAAAGTCGGAGAATCATCTAAATTGTTAGACGGGATAAAGTTCATTAATTCGCGAATTAATAATAAACAGTGCTTATCATCGTTCGCTGTGAAGTGACACACACCTGATTTTTGCGAGTGTGTAACAGCGCCACCTAATTCTTCTTTAGTTACATCTTCATGAGTTACTGTTTTGATAACATCAGGACCAGTTACGAACATGTAAGATGTGTTTTCAACCATGAACACAAAATCAGTGATTGATGGAGAATAAACTGCACCACCAGCGCATGGGCCCATGATGGCCGTGATTTGCGGAATCACACCAGAAGAAGTTACATTTCTTGTGAAAATGTCAGCGTAACCACCAAGTGATTCGATACCTTCTTGGATACGCGCGCCACCTGAATCGTTGATTGAAATAAATGGAGCTCCATTTTTCAGAGCTAAATCCATCACTTTGCAGATCTTGTTCGCTTGTGTACGAGACATCGATCCACCATTTACAGTGAAATCTTGTGATGAAAGATAAACTAGTTTTCCGTTGATGCGGCCGTAACCTGTGATGATACCGTCGCCTGGAACTTTGTTTTTTTCCATACCGAAGTTAGTACAACGATGAGTCATGAAACGATCAGTTTCAACGAAGCTACCTGGATCAAGTAAAACTTCAACACGCTCACGCGCTGTTAATCTGCCATTCTGTTTGTGTTTAGCAATTTTATCCGCGCCGCCGCCAGCAAAAGCGCGGTCGTTTCTTTTTTCAAGATCTTGAATCTTTTGTAACATGATTTCTGACATAGTAATTCCTTGGTAAAGACCTCTCTCTTTTAAGAGATAGAATTTACCACGGTTAATTCTGCAGAAACAAACTTTTTAGTGCTTTTACTCTCGTGATAAGGCGCGCTGTGAAAACTCGTCTTCCGACAAGCCAGAGTTTGATTTAATATTTGAAAGAATTAAATCTGTGCCTCTTTTGTTAACTAAATTGCGCACCTTGATTGACTGAGCGCGATATGCTCCACCAACTTGCACATAGTTTTCAAAATCTACACGCTTCACGGCTTTGTTTTGTTTGTCGTAGTATTCTAAACGCGCTGGCAAACTTGTTTTCAGTGAAACTAAAACTAAAGCTTTTGAATATCCAGTAGTGTTTGAATTCGATTTAATTTCGATTAGAGCAAAATCTTGGTTATTCACTTTCATTTCTTTAAGCAATGTGGCCTTAGAACCTTTCACTGTCGTGATATCTAAGTCTTCGGGAGTTAGCTCAGAGCCTAAAACTCCAGCTTTTTTATTTTGTGCTCCCATAATACGGCGAACTTGCTTTGTTGAAGGCAAATACAGCCATTGGTTTTCTTTACCATCTTCGATCACATTTAAAAGAGCTGTGCCTTTTAAATCAGTTGGTGATTTCATACGCACAAGAGTCATATGCTTTGCGCCAAACTTACGCTTGATCTGCATTGAACGTTCTTTAACAGAGCCGTCTTTTTCAATAATTTTCATTGTGACATCAGCCACATCATCTTTACTGGCAATTAATGATTTTGATTTTTTTAATAATGAATCCACATCAAGTGTTGCTGAAAAAGATTTTTGCGCAAACACAAGTAACAACACAAACGAAGCTGTTGTCGCCGTGATCATTTTTGGCGGAGCCATGGTTTGGTTTTTTAATAAAAAGTTTGGATAACGCTTAATAAATGACGGTAAGAAAAGTAAATCAGCAAAAGCACCGGCAAAAATTGAAAGAATCATATAAACTCCAAAAATCTTATTCATTTCAAAATACGAAAATGTAAATACGATAAATCCTGAAGCCACTAGCACCGTAGCTAATAGGCACGGAATCATCTCGGAAACCAGCATAGACTTCACGGGTAAATAGTCTACGAGATTTTTTTCTTTAATTACTTTTTTAAGTTTTCCTAATAGATACACCGTATTAGAAAATGCTAAGCCAATCGCAATTGAAAATATAATAGCAACACTTGGTTTAATCGGGGTGCGCGACGCAGCTAAAATCGCAATTAACGCAAGTGGTGGAACTAAATTTGGCAGACAGGCTACCAGAGCCCACTTGTACGAGCGAAACACGAAAATTAAAATAAAACCGATGACAACAATCGCATGCCAGAAGCTAAAAATTAATTCTTTCGACATCTCTGAATTTAATTGGTGAGCACTGACACCCATTCCAGAAATGTTATAGCGAATGCCTGGAAAGTGTTTTTGAATTAAGTATTTCGCTTGTTCTAAATCTTTTTGTTGCGAATAAAAGGGAGCATCTTTAAGACGCAGCTCTAAACGCGTTAAATGATTTAATTGGTTTAAATAAGACGCTGTCGGGTCATTCTCAGCCATTGAAAATAAAAACAGTGATTCAGACGCTTCAGCAGCTGTAGCTGGTAAACGTGAACCTTTAAGTGATGATTTTTTTAATAAATCAGCGGTACTGATCACTGAACCTACAGAGTTTAGTTTTTTTAAATCTTTAGAAAGTAAATCCAGCTTTTTCATAGCCTGTGGATCAACCCAAGTTTTTTCGCTGCCAAAAAGCACGATTGAAACGGGAATTGTTCCACCGAACGTTGAATCGATTTTTTCAGTGTTAATACGAGTCGCACTGTTTTTAGGAAGATCGTCAAATAAACGGGTATTCCAGTTTAAAAAGAAAAAGCCGAAGATTCCAAACACTAACAAACCATATGTCGTGGCCATCACAGGCTGACCGTATTTTAAAAGACGTAAACTCCAAAACGCTTTTTGCGAAGACCATGAACGAAGATCAACTTTAGGTAAAAACAATAAAGCAGGAATCATAAATAGCTGTGATAAAAACCAGCTTAAGACGATGACTGTTGAAACGGATTGGCCGTATTTGTGAATAATGCCGATATCAGAGGTCGTTAACATTAAAAAGCCAATCGCTGGCATAAGTGTCGCTAAAAAGTATTCTAAAAAGTGTGAGCGTAAATTTTCGATAATACCTAAAAACTTTGTTTTTAAATTGGGGCTTGCGTACTCACGAACTTTGGCAACGCGAAGCAAGATATGAACAGTTAACGAAATCGTCATTAAGCTCACTAGCACCGGAAGTGTTGACAATAAAACATCTAGCTTAATGCCAAAAAGCACTAACATCGCAAGGCTTATGATGTTGACGAAAACTAAATTACCTACAGATAAAGCTAAACCTGACCAACCACCAAAGATCGTCATTAGTACGCCGATAAAAATTAATACACCAAAAATCACCGAACGAATAAGTTCAGCCTTTAAAAGTTTGGCCACATCGTTTTGCAACAAAGGAACACCGGCATATTCAGCTGAAATATTTTTGTATTTGGTTTTAAGTAAACTATCAACGTAGGCTTGAAAGTTCTTCATTTTTTCTGGTGTATTGTCTGTTAATTCAACAACAAATAATGTTTGTTTATTATTTTTCGAAAGTAAATTTGGTTTAGCGATCGGGTGTGATGCGATCATTTTTTTCCAGTATTTTACAGGGACCTGCGCAAACAAGTCTCCGACATATAAATCCTGATTTACCTCGAAGGTTCCTTGAATTTTGCCTAAACTGTACAGGGTTTTTACAGAATTTTGCGATTCTATATCAGAGGCAAAATCACGCAACTGTGTAATTAAATTCTGACTCAGCCATGGTGTTTGATTCTTGGTCTCTAAGATCATCACCAGGCTTGATTTTTCTTGTAACTTAAAGTGAGCCACTACGCGGCGTTCTTGTTCTAACAGCGCATGTTTCTTAGGAAAGAATTGTTTAATGTTATATTCAGATGAAAGATGTTTTAAACTGTAAAAACTTAGACAGAAAACTGTAAACAAACAAAGTGCAAAAATTCTGATAAAAAATTTCACACTTTCCTCGGATTTTTGGCTAAAATAATTTATAAATCTTTTCTGAAAGCGCTTCATAAAAATTTCTTTCTACCGAATAGTTTATCCACGAGGGATTCATATGTTAAAAAACATGGAACGTTTATTTTCATCGGACGAAATTAAAAAAACATGTAGAGGTCTATCAACAATTTTTGTTTTTCTAATGTGTGCAAATGCAAGTGCACAGAAGTTATCCGGAAATTTTCTGATTTCTACAGCAAAGCTTAAACAGACGCTCGAAGATTTAATAGTCCAGAAAAAACCTATTGCCGGTGTGTATGAAACGCCTCTGACATTCAGTTCTTTGATCCCAATTTCTGTGAGCAATGTTCAATACAATCTTGATTGGAAAAATGTTTCATTTAACCCGATTGAAAATAACAATATTCAGTTTGCTCTAGTAGAGCCGCAGTTAGATATTCTTGTTCCGAAGTTAGAGATCGATACTTATTTAGTAAAAGAAGTAAACGGTGTTATTTTAAAAGTGCGTGTGCAATCAACCTGCGAAAATATCCGCTTGGTGACAACAACAGATGTGATTTCGGTATTAGCTGGAATTTCCGGCTCGGCGAAATCTGATCATGTGAATATGTCGGCGAATATAACTGATGTGAACTTGGGAAAACCCAAGCTTTCAGTGCAAAATTTAAAATGCAGTAATATTGCAGGTTTCGAAGATTTAGTCGCCGATGAAATCTTACAGCAATTTACACAGTTAGATTTTTACAAGCCGGTTTTATTAAGTAAAATGAATGAGCTTTTAGCGGGGCAAGTGGAAAAGTATGCAGCTAAAGCTGAAAAAGCGATTAAAGATCAAGTGATGACGGTTGATGGTTTGTCAGCACCGCTATTTAGTTTGTTACAAATTAACGATCAGTATATTGATATTGGTTTTTCTTTAAATAACCCTAATGCCACACTTAGTAATATCACAGGTTACAAATTAAATTCTGATGGAGCGATGGTTGTAAATAAATCAGAGCTGCAAGACTACATCAAACAAAGTCTATCAGCGAAGTTGGCTAAACTTTCTTATTCGTCGAAAACAATCACCGAGTTAGATAAATTAACTCGTTCCCGCTTTAAGCAGTTTTTCGTGTGGCCCGCTTTAATGAAATTACCTAAGGGTCAGGAACTGATCTTGCGCCCGATGCTTGAATCATTAAGCTTTACGCTAAAACCTGACAGTTACGTGATAAATCTTAATCTGACGGCCACTGCGGGTATTTGGGTCATGGCACGCAACGAACAGATGGTGTATTTACGCTCAAATTTAACAGCTAGCTCAAATGTAGCGAACGCAGCGCAAGTGAAAACCACAATTCAGTCGTTAGCATCAAGCGCGGTGTGGGATCAGAACTTTCTTAAGCGTTATGGTGCTTCAAAACGAATTTCAACCAGCATCGTTGATTCAACGGCAGAAAAGTTTTTTAACGATAACTGGGCTACAGCCAATTTAAGTGTATTAAAACTTACAGATACTGTGTCTACCGGTTTAAAAAAGATTTTCTATAGTAAAGATAACAAACTGTATTTTGAATTAAACCTTAACAACTAAAAACTAGTACCGATTTTAAGCGACGCTGAATCGGCTTTATCAAAGTAAGAAAGAAGTGCACCTTCTTTTCCACCCACGGCCACAACCTGTAGTTCAGTGTAGGCATTCTGCGTGAAAAAATACTTTGGACGAAGTGTGGCTACGTAAGATCCTTTTTGGCTATCATACAATCCACCGGCTAACAGGCTAAACTTATCATTAGGAGCATAACGAAGCCCCAGGGCCTGAGCGTTTTCATATAAGTTTGTAATCGTTGAAAGATTGCTATTATCAACGCGGCTATTAATCTGTTGCGCTGTCGCTTCTAAAATCGCGATCCAATTACCCAAAGTCTTTTCAAAAGCAATGGTACTCATTAAAGTTTTTTTGTTTTCGCTCACTTCTTGATTTGAAAACACTTTAACAATTAAACCCATCGACTCAAGCGGGATATTAAAACCACCACCATAGTTTTTAACTTTTTTCCAGCGCACATCTAATTCAATCGGGTTATCCAACTTAATGGCAAAAACCGGAGTCGTTGAAATTAAAGTTCCTGTTAATGTGGGCGAAATATCAGGAGAACTTGAAAGTGTTTCGGCCACTTGCAAGATAATATCTGTGTAAGATGTCGTAATCTTAGTTTTAAAAATATAATTATTTTTTAAATCATCTTTAGAATGTTCTTCGTTGTTAATACGATAATTCGGATTGTCAGGCAGGGTAATCAGGTAACTGTCTGATTCTGTCGGTAGAACACCTTCACGCGGGTACCAAGCACTGCTTTCTCGTGGGATTACAGGAATACGATTTTCTGGGGTATAGCCCACTTCAAAAGATAAATAACTATTGACGGCAAGCTCAGCTTTTACTCCCAACAAAGCTAGTTTTCCAGAATGCAAAGGATCTAAATAGTTCTTCGGCTGTTGGTACTCTAAAGGATCTAGAATATCTGGGCCTTCTTTTTTCATTTGAAAAAAACCTAAAGTCCAACTTAAGTGTGAGCCAAAATACTTTAAACCGATTTCTTTGGGTTCAACTAAGGCTTTATCTTGATCTTCGATTTTTAAATTATCGAGATAGTAAACTTCAGGTGACAGGGCAAATTCATATTTGGAATTAAAAACAACTTTGTTTTCACTGGATAAAAAATAGAAGACTTGGTTTTTTTCAGCAAATTCAGAATCAACAGCGTATGAATTTCCGGCCACATAGACTTCGGTTTTTGTATCAAAATCCAAAGCCCATGTTTGTTGAGTTAATAATAAAAGAAAAAATAAAGTCTGAATAAACTGGGTGCGCATTACTGCGATGATAACATCGCACGCAAAGCATCTAAAGCTTTTTTCACATTAACACGGCCACGCGTGCTGACTTGGTATTCTGAAAAAACATCAACTGACGAAAACAAAGCTTGTTTGATCTGTTGCGCTGTCGCCGAAGGCACAGCACTCCATAATAACGCTGCTGCACCTGAAACCATCGGGGCCGCCATACTTGTTCCATCCATATCATCAACACGATTTAAGGGAATTGTAGAATAAATACCTACACCAGGAGCGCCGATATTTACTGTATGATAGCCACGGTTAGAAAACGCGATAAAGCGGTCATCAATTGTTGTAGCGGCTACGTTAATTTGATTCGCTAAGCGAAAAGCGGCAGGGTAATCCGGAGAATAATCTGAATTTACACCATCATTACCGGCGGCCGTCACAACTAAAATACCGCGATTAGATAAAGCAGTAACGGCATCTTTAAGTGAACCGACACAACCAGCGCCACCCCAAGACATATTAATAATTTTAGCGCCTTTGTTAGCTACGGAATTCATGGCTAAGATGGCATCACCTAAAGAGCCACCACCAGCATTACTGATAAACTGTCCGGCTAAAATTTTTGCTGAAGGCGCAACGCCCACAACAGGCCCTAAATTTCCATCGGCCGCAATAATGCCAGCTACATGTGTGCCGTGAATATTTACGTAAGGATCATTCATTTCTTGGTTAAACTGTTCGTTTGAAATCACATTGTTAGCTAGCTGAGCGTGCGAGCTATCAACCATGCCGTCAACAACACCAACTTTTACGCCTTGGCCTTTATAACCTTGGGCCCATACTTGATCGGCGCCAATTTTCTCAGGGCCCCAACTTAAGCTAGAAGCTTGAGCGTGAACATCAGAGCTATTTGCCATCGGATGCAGTTGAATTTTATAATCGCGATCAACGTGTTTAATTAAAGCTAAATTGTCTTGAACGAAAGAGTCTCTGAAATCATCATCAGTTGTGCCTTTATCAGTTGTTTCAACCGTGATTGAGCCGTCTTCCCATTGCACGACGTAGCGGTTAGAGAGGGTATTGGTTTCGCAGTAAGCTTGAGCGGTTTCAGAGAAAACAGATTCTTTAGATTTACCGTTATTACATCCGGTTAAAGCGACTAGACCTAAGACTAATAGCATGATCTGTAAATTGTTTTTCATTGTTCTCATTTCTGCACTCACAAGTACATTCCCGTTCTTTACTTGTGATGATCTTTTGAGAACTGATCGGTTAGTTGCGAAACATAACCTAGTCCTGACTGAATCGTTTTAAGAAAATCTAGACCGCGAAAAAAGCTGCTATAAACAGGCCTTTTGCGAGCTATTAAGTTTTCTTTATGACGAATTTGAAATTAATTTTAACCGCTTTTAAATCATGCGCCGAGCAAGGCTTTTGTTTAACTACAGGTCTTCGTTTGGATTGTTGCTTCCGCTAAGCAAATCAGATAGTCTAGCTCCATGAAAAAAACAGTACGTAGCCTATACAAAGAGTCTGAAAAATTAATTGGTCAACAAGTGCAACTGGCAGGTTGGGTAAGAAAAATCCGCGACCAAAAAAGTTTTGGTTTTATCGAGCTTAATGACGGTAGCTTTTTTAATGGCGTACAAATCGTTTTTGATCAAACTCTTCCAAACTTTGATGACGTGACAAAACTTTCTATTGCCAGTTCTATTCAAGTTGTTGGTCAGTTAGTTAAATCTGAAGGTGCTGGCCAGGCGTTTGAAGTGAAAGCTTCTAAAATTGAAGTTTATCAAAAGGCCGATGCAGATTACCCGTTACAAAATAAACGTCATAGTTTTGAATTTTTACGCGAGATTGCTCACTTACGTCCGCGCTCAAATACATTCTCTGCTGTTTTTCGTGTGCGTTCAGTTTTAGCGTTTGCAATTAACAAATTTTTCCAAGAAAAAAACTTCGTGCTTGTGCATACACCGATTATCACAGGATCTGATGCTGAAGGTGCTGGTGAAATGTTTCGTGTAACAACACTTAACTTAGATAAACTTCCGCGCACACCAGAGGGCCACGTTGATGCGAAACAAGATTTCTTCGGTAAAACAACAAGCTTAACGGTGAGCGGCCAGTTAAACGGCGAGACGTTCTCAGCTGCCTTTGGTAACATTTATACATTCGGTCCTACGTTCCGCGCTGAAAATTCAAATACCTCTCGTCATGCGGCTGAGTTCTGGATGATTGAGCCAGAAATGGCTTTCGCTGACTTATCAGCGAACATGGACATCGCTGAAGAGATGGTAAAATACATTATCAGATACGTGATGGAGCAATGCCCAGAAGAAATGAACTTCTTTAACCAATTCGTTGAAAAAGGTTTGTTTGATAAATTGAACAACCTTTTAAATAACGAATTCGGTCGTTTAACGTACACTGAGGGTATCGAGATCTTAAAAAAATCAGGTAAAAAATTCGAATATCCCGTTGAATGGGGCACGGATTTACAATCTGAACACGAAAGATATTTAGCTGAAGAGCATTTCAAAAAACCAGTGTTTTTAACAGATTACCCTAAAGAAATTAAAGCTTTCTACATGAAGCAAAATCCAGATGGTAAAACAGTTCGCGCGATGGACTTATTAGTTCCAGGTATCGGCGAAATGATCGGTGGATCGCAACGTGAAGATAATCTTGAAATCTTAGAAACACAGATGAAGCGCATCGGTTTAGAACCAAAAGATTATTCGTTCTATACTGATTTACGCAGATATGGAAGCTTCCCGCACTCGGGCTACGGCTTAGGTTTTGAAAGAATGCTTATGTACGTAACAGGAATGGGCAACATCCGCGACGTCATCCCATTCCCACGCACTCCGAAAAACGCACTATTCTAGTTACTAGCGACTCAAGGACGACCGCGAGGTCGGCCCTCCTTTAGAAAAAGGTCTGCTGAAAGCAGATCGACACTAGAATAGGGTCAGCCGGAGGCTGATCAAATCTTGCTTATAAATTCTTTTAAGAAATCGCAGAAACTTTTTTCAACGCGCTTTGCAGTCACCGTGACTTCATCGTGCGTTAGTTTGTGTGCGCTGATACCAGCGGCTAAGTTTGTAATACAGCTAATAGCCGCTACTCTTAAACCCATGTGATTGGCTGCAATCACTTCGGGCACTGTCGACATACCGACGGCTTTTCCACCCATTGATTTAAACATGCGAATTTCAGAAGGCGTTTCGTAAGTTGGTCCTGTTACGCCGATATATGTTCCTTTATGAAAGAAAATTTTTTGTGCGCGAAAGATTTTTTCAGCCGTTTCTAAAAGTTCTTTGTCATAAGCTTGAGTCATATCCGGAAAACGAGGTCCAAGGGTTTTAATGTTTGGTCCCATTAATGGGTTTGTGCCCATCATGTTGATATGATCTTCGATAATCATAAAATCACCGGCGTTCATACCATCACCGTAACCTCCGGCAGAGTTTGTCACGATTAAGATTTCGATACCAAGAGCTGCCATTACACGTGTTGGAAATACCACCGTGTTCATATCATGGCCTTCGTAGTAATGCAGACGGCCCTGTAGAACCACTAATTGCACACCATCAATATCACCTAAGATTAAATTGCCTGAATGGCCTTCAACAGTTGTGGGAATAAAATTAGGAATCGCATTAAACGGAAAAGTTGTTTCAACATTCATGTGTGAAACAAAGTGACCTAAACCTGAACCTAAAATAACACCAATGCGTGGTTTTACTTTTGATTGGCTTTTAATATAGGTAACAGCATCAGTGATATTTTGTACGACATTGTTGTTCATCATAGTAGGACCTCTTTAATTAATTTATGTTCAATAGGTTTTTCTGCAGAAACAGTTACGGCTTGATGTAATAAATGTTCTGTTTCAGAAAGTAAAGATTCATCATCGCAGTGAATTGTAAAAATAGTTTCGCCAGTTTTAATTGGATCACCAATTTTTTTGTGAAACTCAATGCCCGTTAAAGGATCAATAATATCTTCAGTAATTTGGCGTCCCGCTTTAAGTACGATGCCGGCAATTCCCACTTTTTCGACATTGTAGTTTGTCATGTAACCACTAGATGTAGAGTTTACTTTAAATTGTTTTTTCGCATAACGAATGTCAGCTAGGTTTCCACCTTGTTTTCCACACATTTTTTCAAAAACAGCTAAAGCTTTTCCTGAAACTAAAGCTTCTTCAGCCATTTTGTAAGCTTCTTCAAAAGATTTAGTTTTTCCAGATAAATGAATCATATGAGCTGATAACTGAAGCGATAACTCACGCGTATCTTCGTACATATCGTGACCATCAATACCGATGTGTTTTTTGTTCTTCATGATTTCAAGGCATTCATAAACTTCAAAGGCGTTACCAGCGTAGCGACCTAACGGTTGGTTCATTGAAGTGATCATCGCTACAACTTTTTTGCCATAGCCAACACCAATAGCCATTAATTTTTGCGCTAATTCATGAGCTTGCTCCGATGTTTTCATAAAAGCACCTGTTCCAAACTTTACATCAAGCACTAAACCGTCGATGCCTTCGGCGATTTTTTTCGACATGATACTTGCGCAGATTAACGGGTAGCTTTCAACAGTGGCTGTGACATCACGTAACGCATAGATTTTTTTATCAGCTGGGCAGATGTCTTTAGTTTGCCCGATAAAACAAGTGCCGACCTCTTTGGTGATGCGAATGAAATTTTCTAAACTTTGCTGTGTATTAAAACCAGGAATTGATTCTAATTTATCAAGTGTTCCGCCGGTATGGCCAAGGCCACGTCCTGAAATCATCGGTACATACACTCCGCATGCGGCAACGATTGGTCCCAGAATTAAACTAGTTTTATCGCCCACGCCACCCGTTGAATGTTTATCAACTTTAAAGCCGGGGATAGATGACGTATCAACAACAATACCTGAATGAAGCATTGTTTTTGTCAGCGACAATGTTTCAGCCGTTGTCATGCCTTTAAAATAAATCGCCATTAACAGCGCTGACATTTGGTAATCAGGAATTTTTCCGCGCGTGTAACCTAAAATAAAACCTTCGATTTCTTGTTCAGAAAGTTCGAAGCCGTTTCTTTTTTTCTTAATAATTTCTGCAGGTAGCATTAGTAACCAGTTTTTCCAGCCTGGCCAGTTACGATGGCAACGCCAGAGCTTGTTCCGATGCGTGTGGCACCGGCCGTAATCATTTTTACAGCGGCCTCAAAATCACGAACGCCGCCAGAAGCTTTAACCTGTGCTTTATTTTGCACGATTGATTTCATTAACGTCACATCTTCAACAGTGGCGCCGCCGCCGCTAAAGCCAGTCGATGTTTTTACAAAGTGCGCACCAACATGAAGACTGATTTCGCAAACTTTACGTTTTTCTTCTTCAGTTAACATGTGTGTTTCTAAAATAACTTTAACCGGGTGACCTTGCGCTGCCATTACAACGTCTTTAATGTCTTTTTCAACATAAGACCAATCTTGTGATTTAACGGCACCTAAATGCACAACCATATCAATTTCAGTCGCACCAAGGTTTAGGGCGCGTGTCGTTTCAAACACTTTAGTTGATGTATCACAAGCACCTAAAGGAAAACCAATCACGGCTGCAATTTTAACAGAACTATTTTTTAAAACTTCTTTGCAAACAGAAATCATCGATGAGTTCACACACACAGCATAGAATTTATGAACGATAGCTTCTTCACAAAGTTTTTGGATCTGAGCGCGCGTCGCTTCAGGTTTTAATAATGTATGATCAATGTATTGAGCAATATCTTCGGGAGTTAACTTTTTTAAATCGGATGTCATTGTTCAATTTGACATCCGATCTAGGTGTTAAGCAACTTTTTTTCCAGTTGGAGTGATGCCACCAGTATTTGGTGCCTCTTTGCCTAAGAAAGAGCGCGCATCTGCATCAAGGATAAGACCTTTTTTCACAAGATCATCCAAATATTTTTCAAACAGAACCATACCTTGGCTGGCGCTGGTTTGCATAATCGATGCAATTTGATGATTTTTACCTTCACGAATTAAATTCGCAACGGCGCGAGTTCCTTTTAAAACCTCAAAAGCCGCGACACGCCCCATTTTATCTGCACGCGTGAAAAGTGTTTGTGCCACAACTCCGCGTAATGATTCAGATAACATGGCACGAATTTGTGCTTGTTGGGCTGCAGGGAAAACGTCAATGATACGGTCAATTGTTTTAACCGCTGAATTCGTGTGAAGAGTACCGAAAACTAAGTGACCTGTTTCTGCCGCTGTTAAGGCTAACGAAACGGTTTCTAAGTCACGCAGCTCTCCCACCAGAATGATATCCGGGTCTTCACGCAGTGACGCTTTCAAAGCATTCGAGAAAGATTTTGTATGTGCACCAACTTCACGTTGATTCACTAATGATTTTAAATTCGGATGTACGAACTCGATCGGATCTTCAACTGTAATGATATGAGCTTCACGAGTGGCATTGATGTGTTGAATCATCGCAGCAAGTGTTGTTGATTTACCAGAACCTGTCGGGCCCGTGACAAGAACAAGTCCACGATCGTGTTCAACGAGGTCAACAATTGTTTGTGGTAAGTTTAATTCAGATGCTGATTTAATTTTTTCTGGAATCGTACGGAACACAGCGCCTAAGCCTTTACGCTGCATGAAGATGTTACAGCGAAAACGCCCCACGCCTTCAAGAACGTAAGCGAAATCTAACTCCCATTTTTCTACGAAAGCTTTCTTTTGTTTTTCATTTAAGATTTCGAAGATCAAGCCTTGTACGTCTTGGCTTGTCAATTGGCGGTAATTCAGTGGCGACATCATCCCGTGAACACGAAGATAAGGAGGTGCGCCGCTTGTCACGTGCAAATCCGAAGCTTTTTGCTCAACCATTAATCGAAATAGATCATCAATTGTAGCCATGTTATTATCCTCACATTGCTTAACAAAATATTATTCGGTAAAACTGTCTGTGAAGTTAACAGGCGAATCGTCCAGGAGTCCCAATATGGCAGCAGAAATTCTAATTAATGTTCGACCGTTAGAAACACGCGTGGCCTACGTCGAGTCTGGAATTCTGATGGACTTAAAGGTTGAACGTAAATCTTCACCGACTTGGGTCGGGACAATTCACCGTGGGATCGTAACTAGAGTACTTCCAGGTATGCAAGCGGCTTTCGTCGACATTGGTCTAGAGAAAGCCGCCTTTCTTTATGTGGGCGATATTTTAACTGAAGAAGGCAAAGAATTTTTTGCAGATGAAGACGATCACGAGCATAAATCAGGTGATGATAACCAAGATCACCGTGGTTCTCGTGATATTAAAACGCCGATTCAAGATTTAATTAAAGAAGGTCAACACATTATGGTGCAGGTGGCGAAAGATCCACTGGGTACAAAAGGCGCGCGTATTACAACGCACATTTCGCTTCCAGGCCGTGGTGTGGTGTATATGCCGTATGTAAAACATGTGGGTATTTCTAGAAAAATCGAAGAAGAAGGCGAAAAAGAGCGTCTAAAAAAATTAGTGCAAAAAATTAATCCTACAGGTGGCGTGATCGTTAGAACCGCTGCCGAAGGTGCCACTGAAGAATCGCTGCGTTCAGATATCGAATATCTAGATCGTTTAGGAAAAGAAATTCAGAAAAATTACGAAAAGAAAAAAACGGCAGGCTTAGTGCATGCGGAAATCGATGTCGAGCTTCGCGCGCTTCGTGATTTAATGAATGAAGAAGTCACAACGGTTTGGGTTGATGACGAAGAAGTTTATAAAAAAGTTTCAAAGTTTGTGACGCAGTTAATGCCGAAGTACAAACAAAATATTATCTTCTACAACGAGAAAAAACCTTTATTCGATCTTTACGATGTGGATTTAGAAATCTCTCGTGCCACTGAAAGAAAAGTTTGGCTTAAATCCGGCGGTTATATCGTTGTCGATGAAGCCGAAGCTTTAGTGGTCGTTGACGTTAATACTGGAAGTTATGTTGGTAAAAAAGATTTAGAAGATACGATTCTAAAAACTAATCTAGAAGCGGTGAAAGAGATTGCCCATCAATTACGCGTGCGTAATGTCGGGGGGATTATCATTATCGACTTCATCGATATGGAAAAAGAAACTCACCGTGAACAGGTTTTACAGGCGCTGCAAGAAGAGCTTAAAAAAGACCGCGTACGTACCAATGTGACCTCTATGTCCGAACTTGGACTGGTAGAAATGACCCGTAAACGTATTCGTCCAAGCCTTGTTAAAACACTGTGTGAGCCTTGTTCTTACTGCGATGGTAAGGGTTATATTAAGCGTAAAGCTACGATTGCGAACGAGATCTTCCGCGAGATCGAACGCGAGGTCGGCTTAACTGAAAACACAAAACGTAATTTAATTATTCATTGCCATGCCCAAATTGTAGACTGGATTTATGAAGTCGAAAATGAAACCTTAGAGCATCTTGAAAAGCGTTTTGGGCATTCAATTGCCTTTAAAATTGAAACGACTTATCACTTAGAACAATACGAGATATTTGATAACTAACTAGTTTACTTACTCTAGTTTTTAACATAAATTCCGCGCCATGAAAAATATCAGGGAATTAACAGTGGCTCTAGTGGCCGTGTTGGGCTTGGCTATGCCTTCAGCTCAGGCAAAAAATCACAATCAATACTTACAGGATTATTGCGAAAAAATTGGCGGTGAATTTATCGCTGAGTTTACTTGTCCAGAAACAGGTAAAGTGCGCAAAGAAGAGTTCTGTCATTTCAGAAATGCTGATCACCAATCGCTGTATTTTAATGGCTGTAATAGCGACAATCAGGACGGCTATCGCATATATTTTTTCAAAGCCTGCCTGGTGCATGATTCTTGCTATCATAATGAACCTAAAGTGAGCGGTAAATCTCGTGCCGAGTGCGACGAAGAGTTTAAGAATAATATGTTAAAGATCTGCAAACAGGATGAGCGTAAAGGCAACAAACATTTCATGTGTAAAAGTATGGCAAAAATGTATTATAGCGCCGTTCGTTTGAAGGGTGAAGAGTCTTGGCGTTGTATGAAAAATAGTGTCAGATATCCCACTTCAATGGAACAGATTCCCTAAGGAGAGTAGATGAAAAAAGTTTTAGCTTTATTTGCAACAATCACTGCGGTGACATCAACAACTTGGGCCGATCAGCAATTAGTCGACTACTGTGTAAAAACCGGTGGAGAAGTTGTTCAAGAGTGGACTTGTCCGGCAACCGGAAACCTTAAATCTGGCGAGACTTGCAAACAAACGAATTCATTAGGCCAAGTGATGTACTTCAATGGTTGTTCAGCTCCTGAAGGTAAATACAAAACTTTATTTTTTAAAGCCTGTATCATCCACGATCTTTGTTACCACCACGAACCGACAACAAATAACAAATCTAAAGCAGACTGCGATAATCAGTTTTTCACCAATATGAAAAAAATCTGCAAAACGACAGGTGTCTTAAATTTTGAATGCAGTTTGGCTGCGCAAACTTTTTATACCGCTGTTGTTAAGGGTGGCGAGGCCGCATTTAATTGCTCGAAAGAAAATGTACAGTATCCGCTAGATATGGATCAGTTACCACTGCCATCGCCAACACCGATTATTGTAAATCAGTAAATTCTAAATGTGCGCGGTTAAATAATTTTTCCGCGCCAAAGATCTTTTAAGAAATTTTCGACATCTAAGCTTTGTGGGTCGCGGCTGATTAAAATCGATTTCTTCACCGGAAATTTAGTCGTGAATTTCTTCAATCTTCGCATATGTTGTGCATTGACCGACTTAGTTCCGCGCACTTCAATCGCCACTTCATCATTAATTAAAAAATCAATTTCATTACCCTGGTAATCACACCAAAATTCAATTTTGGTGTTCGGAGCGCGATAGTTTTTATAAGCGGTAAGCTCTAAGAGAATAAAATGCTTGAGAGCGCTTTCAGATTTTTCAAAATCGTTTTCAAGATTAAAATCATTTTTTAGGGCGTTAGCCACACCCACATCGAAGAAATAAAATTTAGAGCGTTTAGCGCCTTTACGCGATGTCGTACATTGGATTTCATAACCAAGGTGCATCTCTTTAAGCAGTTCAAAGTACTCGCGTACTGTGCGTGCCGGCGCTTCGCAAATTTTAGCAATCTCTTCAAAATGTAAATACTGGCCATTGTATTCGGCGGCCACGTTTAAAAATCGCGAGAAATTTTCAATCTTGCGGATTTTTCCGGTCTGAATCAGGTCTGCCTGAAATAAAAGACCAACGTAATCATTTAAAAGCACATCCTTGTGCTCATGACTGTAAACCGAAGGTAAAGAACCAAAATTTAAAATCTGATCCAGGTTAAATTCGTTTTGTAATTCCTCATAACAAAACGGCAATAACGACAATGTTTCAGTTTTCTCTGCTTCTAAAGCAGGGTGGTTCTTCATCTGTTGTGAAGCCGATAAAATAAAATGCACGTTCTGCGTTTTATTTAAGTGCTCCACTTGATCTAGTAGCGAAGGTAAACGGTTCACGTTATCTAGCGCGACTGTTTTCATCTCTGGTGTAAGTAATTTCTCGATGATGTTCTTCTGAAATGAAAGTTTTCTGAAGGTATCCGCCTCCTGCAGATTTAAATATAAATCCACTGAAGCCAATGACTTCAGATACGAGCTTTTTCCTGTTTGACGAGGCGAAAGCAGCAGCAGGTTCTTCTTTAAAGGGGCCTTTAAGGGAGGGGCGATCCTTCTTTTATGGATTACATCCATGCACCAATATCAACATGTCTTATTAATAATGGCAATAGTAATTCGTAAAATAATATAAAAAAGAAGTAATAATGCGTAAATTATAAATATAAACGAATATATGCGGTTTATACGGGTCATGGTGCGGCAACAAAATCTAGACTGAAATTCATTCAAATGGCTTTGACAGAGATGTACCCCAGATGATTTAAAGGTCACTCTTAATTACGAAATAAATCCATTCAAGGAGAATGTAATGTACGCAATTATTAAAACAGGCGGCAAACAATATAAGGTTCAAGCCGGCGACGTTTTACAGGTTGAAAAGCTTGAAAAAGATCTTGGTTCAGAATTCAAAATCGACGAAGTTCTACTAGTTGGTGGCGACAAAACTCACGTTGGCGCTCCAACTGTGAAAAACGCTTCTGTAACAGTTGTTGTTACTAAGCAAGCTCGCACTCGTAAAGTAATCGTTTTCAAAAAGAAACGTCGTCAAGGTTACAGAAAATTCGCAACACACAAACAAAACTTCACAGAGTTATTTGTTAAAGCGATCACTTCTCCAGACGGACAAACTGCTAAATCTGATGCTACTCCAGTTGTAAAAGACATGACAGCATTACGTGCAGAACGTATCCAAACTAAAATTGAAGATTCACGCGCTCGCGCTGAAGCAGGTATCGGTTTAGGCCGCGCTGCTGCCCATGGCGTAACTAAAGCTGCTCCAGTTAAAAAAGCTGCTGCACCTAAGAAAAAAGCTACAGCGAAAAAAGCCGCTCCTAAAAAAGCTGCTTCTAAACGCTCAGTGAAAACAGCTGCTAAAAAAGCCGCTAAAAAAACAACTAAAAAAACGAAATAATATATAAGCGTAGCTTATTTAAAGATTTATAATTTAAAGAAAATCGGAGTATACAATGGCAAGTAAAAAAGCTGGTGGTAGTACCAAGAATGGTCGCGATTCACAGAGTAAGAGATTAGGCGTTAAACGTTTCGGTGGCCAATTAGTGCAATCAGGAACAATTATCGTTCGCCAACGTGGAACTCAATTCCACATTGGTAACAATGTTAAAATGGGCCGTGATCACACGATCTATTCAGTAATCGAAGGACACGTTAAATTTGAAAGATTTTCGAAAGAAAAATTTAAAGTTAGCGTTTATCCAAAAACTGCGTAATAAGTAGTTCAATTACAAACATTCGCATAAAGAGGGAGCCCTTCAAGGCTCCTTTTTTATTGGTTAAAGAGTTCTGCCGTGCTGAAAGCACGCCAAGGTTAAGTTATGAAATTTGTTGATGAAGTTAAAATCACAGTTGCTTCGGGTCGTGGTGGCCCAGGTGCCGTTACATTCCGTCGTGAGTCTTTTGCCCCTCGTGGTGGCCCGGATGGTGGCGATGGCGGTAAGGGTGGAGATGTGATCTTCAAAACCTCTAAACATATCAACTCTTTAGTCGATTTTAAGACTTATAAAAAGTATTCAGCTGATAATGGCCAGCCTGGTGCAGCTTCGAACTGTTCAGGTCATCATGGTGCTGACATGGTTATGATTGTTCCTGAAGGCACGATCATCCGTGACGCTGAAACTCACGAAGTGATTTACGACTTAACAGATCTTCACGAAATTAATTTCTTGCAAGGTGGCCGTGGCGGTAAGGGTAACGCGTTTTTCAAAACCAGCGTGAACCAAGCCCCAGAATACGCACAACCAGGTGAAGACCATACAACTCGCGAAATCATTTTAGAACTTAAACTTATCGCCGACGTAGGTATCATCGGTTTTCCTAACGCAGGTAAATCGACACTAATTTCTCGTATCTCGGCAGCAAAACCTAAGATCGCCGACTATCCGTTCACAACTTTAACTCCTAACTTAGGCGTTGTTAAAGTAGGTGATTACTCAAACTTCGTTGTTGCGGATATTCCAGGTCTTATCAAGGGCGCGCATTTAGGTGTGGGTCTTGGCATTCAATTTTTAAAACATATCGAGCGCACAAGTTTATTCGTTCACATCGTTGATATTTCAGGAATGTCTGGTCGCGATCCTGTTCAAGATTATCAAGATATTAATTTTGAAATCGAGAAGTACGACGAAATGAGCAAAGATAAAGACGGATTTTTCCCTCTATCTTCACGCGAACAAATTTTAGTATTTAACAAGATTGATCTTTTATCTGCAGATCAAATCGAAAAAATTAAACAAACATTTAAAAAGAAATTCAATGTGACTGGTTACGCGATTTCTGGCGTTACCGGTAAAAATATCACTGAATTACTTCAAGCAATGGCAGAAAAAGTAATTGCGTCTAAAACTGGCGATCAAGAGCAAGGGCAATAAAGAATGAAAATCGGTATTTTCGGCGGAAGTTTTAATCCTCCCCATAATGGTCATGTAAACAGCTTAACTACAGTTCAAAAGAAAATGGGTTTTGATAAAATCCATATCATTCCAAACAGCCAGAACCCTTTAAAAGTTCCTACTGAAAAAATTGGCGACGAGCATCGTTTAGCTATGGCAAAACTAGCGTTTGCTACTTACGGCGATGCATTCGTGATTGATGATATCGAATTAAAACGTGGTGGCAAAAGCTACACAATCGACACAATCAAAGAGCTGCGTAAAACCTACGAATCAAAAGATTTATATTTAATTATCGGTGCGGACAACTTTGAAACTTTCAATGAGTGGAAAGACTTTAAAAAGATTCTTACTGAAGTAAACTTAGTTGTCACAACTCGTCCTGGTTACCAAATTCCTGAAACTGAATCTGAATTTCCAGCTTTCTTATCAGGACTAGTAGCTGAAAGTGACTTCGGTGCGGTTGAATTAACAACAGGCCGTTCAATTGAATTCTTAACTTTACAGGACATGGATATCTCATCTTCTGAATTACGCAAAAAATTACGCGTAGGCCGCCCTGTAGATAAGTTTTTACCACTAGCTGTAGAAAGCTATATCAAAGAGCACAAACTTTACCGCCAAGCGAATCAAAAAATCAGCGATTACGAAAAATTCACTGAGTTTTGTGCACAAGTGCTTTTTGATAAAAAAGGTATCGCGGTTCGTGGTTATGATATTCGTAATAGCTCTACAACAACAGACTTTACATTAATCGCGTCTGGTACGAGCACTCGTCATGCGGCTTCTATGGCTGAAAACTTAGTTCAAGCCGTAAAAGAAGAATTCAACGTTTACCCGTTAGGTGTTGAAGGTGTTGATGAAGGTCGTTGGGTGGTTGTGGATTACGGTCCATTAATCGTTCACTTATTCTACGATTTCGTTCGTCAAGAATACCGCATGGAAGAACTTTGGAAAGACGGTAAGGAATTTAAACTTACTGATAAAACTGGCCAAAAATAATTATGAAAGCCGTTCTATTTGACTTTAAAACAGCCAAAGAAGAATGGTTTGACCACGCGGTTGCCACTTACACAAAAAAATTAAATCCGTTTATTCCGTTTGAGGTGATTTCGCTGAAATCATCAAAAACGGATCGTGACGATGCCCACTCTAAGAAAAAACATGAATCAGAAGATTTACTTAAAAAAATCACCAATGATGATTATGTGATTTTATTTGATGAAAAAGGTAAAGACTTAGATTCATTACAATTTTCAAAACAAATTGAAACAGCGCAAATGTCTGGAAAAAAACGTTTAGTGTTTATTATCGGCGGTGCTTTTGGTGTTTCTGACGATATTAAAAACCGCGCACAACTTAAAGTTTCACTCTCAAAAATGGTGATGAATCACTTAGTGGCTGAAACTGTTGCGCTTGAACAAATCTACCGCGCGTTTACGATTATCAAACGTATTCCGTACCACAATATTTAATTAAAAATCCGGCCATACATTTGCAAATTAAGCCCACATGATGTGGAAAGCTTTGCGTTTTTGGTTTTACCGGTTGTTCATCGTTGATTGTGTGGGCTGTGGTTCGCTCGTTGTGCATGCGCGTGGGCTTTGTTTAAGCTGTGAATATCATATTCTTGGTCATTATCTTTCTTCGCAGGTTGAAACCACCACAGTTCCTGAATCCGGATTACGTTTTCGTTTTTTATTTCACTGGATTCCCGGCGAGAGCAGTCTGCTATCTGGCTACGTGTATCTGCTTAAATCGCCGCTGGCAGAACCGCTCTGGCATGAGCTTTCACGCTATTTTGTGCCGCCAGAACATCTCAAAAATAACGTCATTTTTATTCCGATTCCGAGCCGTAAAAAGCGCAAACATTCGCTGTATTTGGCGCAAGGTTTGGTCGAGCAATTTGGCGGTGAAATCATCGAAGCGTTAGAAACTTCGGCCCTGGATTCGCTCGAGCAAAAGCAAAAATCCAAGACGGAACGTCGTAAAATCAGCTTTACCCTGAATGAAGAATTTACAGAGCGTTTGCGTCTGGCCCCGACAATCGTGCTAGTGGATGATGTCATTACTACAGGTGCTTCTTATGAAGCCGCATATAATGTTTTAAAAAACCACCAAGTGTGTCCGGAAAACATCGAACTGTGGGCTGCGTTTCACCGTGAGGCTATCAGAGTGAACTTTGAGTAATTACCGTTGTTGAAAAGGGTAGCATCTGATATACCAAAGACATGCAATTTCACTCTCAAATTCGTCAAATTTTTGTTTTGCTTACGGCTATTGTTTTAATGCCGTTTGCAAGCGTTGCTGCTGCGAAATCGAAAGCTAAAGTGAGCGATCAAACGCAGGCCGAAAATATTCTAAAAAAGTACAATCAAAAATCAGGTGTGCAAATCAAACTTGAAATGCTGACTGAAAAAAAAGTGTTAGGCACTAAAACAACTGATAAAGGTGTAATGACTCACCAAACGGGTAAATTAAATTTATCACTTGAAGGCGAAAAAAAATCAGAAATGATTTTTGATGGCAAAAAAGCCTACTTAATTTCTTATCCTGACCAAGAACTTGATCCAGACGGAAAGAGAAAAGTGATTTTACTTAAAGTGAACGATAAAAACCAATTAGGTCTTTTATCGAACCTTTTCGGCAATCCTAAAAAGTTTTTTTCCAACTTTAAAACTAAAACAGTTTCTACTGATAGCGACACTTTAACTTTGGTTCTTGAAGACAAAGCTAAAACATTAAAGCCGATGACTTTAGTGTTTTCTAAAAAAGACCAGGCTTTGCAAAAGATGTCTTACTTAGATGACGTGGGTTCAGAAATTCAAATCAATTTTGAAAAACCGAATTACACGACAGAAATTTCTTCTAAATTATTTAAATACAATGTTCTTAAATCTGATGAGGTCGTAAGCCAATGAGCCAAAAACAAACTGAAAACTCTCCTAAAAAAGTTCACTTTATTAGCTTAGGTTGCCCTAAGAACTTAGTTGATAGCGAAATCATGGCGGGAACGCTAATGAAAGACGGTTACGAAGTTGTAGCCGACGCTGAAGACGCTGATACAGTTGTAGTGAACACTTGCGGTTTTATCGAAGAATCAAAAAAAGAATCTATCCAAAGAATTTTGGATATGACGTCTTTAAAAGAACAAGGCCAAATTAAAAAAGTGGTCGTGGCGGGTTGTTTAACTCAACGTTATAAAGATGAATTAGTTGAAGGCTTACCAGAAGCTGACTTATTTGTTGGTAGCGGTGAGTTCCAAAATATCGCGAAAATTTTAAAAAACCACGATGCTGGTGAAAAGAAAAAAACTTTCTTCAACTTACCAACATACCTTCAAGAAGAAGCTACTCCACGCGTAAACTCACAGCCAAAACACAGAGCGTATTTAAAAATCTCTGAGGGTTGTATGAAGCGTTGTGCATTCTGCGCGATTCCGTTAATCCGCGGTAACTTACAATCACGTACGATTTCAAATATTGTTAACGAAGCTAAATTATTAGCTGCGGGTGGCGTTAAAGAATTAATCATCATCTCTCACGATTTCACAGATTACGGTTGGGATTTACGTCGTAAAGATCCAAACGCAAAAGAATCTCCAGTTGAGTTATTAAAGGCTTTAGCTGAAGTCGACGGTATCCAATGGATTCGTATGCTTTATTTATATCCAGATGGAATCACACAAGAGCTTATCGATTTAATGAAATCAAATCCTAAGTTCGTAAGATACTTCGATATGCCATTACAGCATATCAATAACGACGTTCTTAAAAAAATGAACCGTAAGATGACTCGTGAAGAAATCGAAGTGGCGTTAAAACGTATCCGCACTGAAATTCCAGATGCGGTGATTCGTACGCAATTCATCGTAGGTTTCCCGGGTGAAACAAACGAGCAATTTGAAGAATTATTAAAATTCGTGTCTGAGCAACAGTTTGACCGCGTTGGCTGTTTTAAATATTCACCTGAAGAAAACACTCCGGGTGGAAAAATGACAGACCAAATCGAAGATCATATTAAAGATTTCCGTCATGATGCTTTAATGTCGATTCAGCAAAATATTTCTAAAGTTAAACACGAAGCTTTCATTGGTAAAACAGTTGAAGTTTTAGTTGAAGGTTACTCTGAAGAAACTGAATTGTTATTACAAGGCCGTACTTCACAGCAAGCCCCTGAAATTGATGGCGTTGTCTTAATCAATGATGGTGAAGCTAAAATCGGTGATATCGTTAAAGTCGAAATCACTGAAAGTATGGAATACGACTTAATCGGCGGAATCGTTCAGTAGCCGTGTAACACGCGCTACTGATAGCGCGTGTTTAGTTGATTCCCGCGCATTGTTGGATTCCATGGTAGTATGCCGTAGAAGCCTTCATTTTCGCGGCTTCTAGGGGCGCCTGAGCCTCTCTAAAGCGAACCGCTGAAGACTTATCAAGCTGGCAGGCTTTAATGAAATACGGTAAAGCCTCATCATAACGTAAAAGCTGATATAGCGATTGAGCTGCGCCTAACTGAGCGCGGCCTGATTTAGGTTCAGCTTCTGTGGCCCCTTTGAAAGCCTCGATTGCTTTGCCGTAATTTTTCTGTAGATAAAAAACTTCACCTAAACAAGTTAAAGCAAATTCATTTTTTTCCATTTGCGCGGATTTTTCGAACTGTTTTTGTGCGTCTTTATAATTCATACGCTCACGCTGAGAAATACCTAAGTAAATCGGAGCTAAATTGTCTTTTGGAAAGGCTTTAATCACGCGTGGGCAGACAACATCAACTTCGCCATGGTTTGAATCTTCTGTTTCTAAAATGCAAAGATCTAAAAGATATTTGTTCACATTTTTCTTGTCGTTTTTCATCGCATCTTGCAGAGCGCTTTTGGCCTCAAATAAATTTCCAAGTTTACGGTAAACGCGCGAGTATTCAGTTAAAATCATTAAGTCATATTTGCCGTCATCGGTAACCGAATCCAAGATTGAAACTGCATCACGGTATTTACGATCAGCTGTTAGGATACGCGCTTGCAGTGCTTTGTCTTGCGAAACTGTCAGTAAAGTTTTGTTTTCGATCACCATTGAACGAGCTTCTTTGGTGTGACCTTCGTTAATTAAAAAATCGATCATCGGTTCAAAATTAGCGAAAGTCTTTTTAGCGCTAAATGTGGTTTTAAAAGGTTCAAGAGCCATTTGAAATTCAGAATCAGAAAGCAAAGATTTAAATTCAAGAGGAGCGCGGCAGTACGATTGGTACTCGTAATATTTTCCGCTTACAGGGGCTGATGCGACAGCTGCTCGACCAGATCCATTTTGTACAGGTTGTGCCGTGCCTTGTGGATTTCCGGGGTTAAATGAGGGAACTGTGACTTGCACTGGTGCTTGAGGTTGAATTGGAGTCTGGGCCTGTGCCAGATTGATACAAATTAAACAAATGCTGATAGAAAAAACCAATAAAAATCGTCTCATATTTTTCACCAATTGAACTTATCTTCCGATAAGTTCATAGGTGAAACAAGAGCTAGAACAAAAAACAAGACGTTCAATTTTGCGGGCACGCAAAATCGGCTTACTATTGCGTGGTCGAAACAGCGGTCAGGCTGTGGTCGAATATATTCTTATTGTTTCAATCGCCGTTGCTATTATTTTTATTATGAAGGGTGCCTTCAGTGGCATGAGTAGCTTCATCGATAATTATTTAGGAAAATATACAGAATGTCTTATGGCTTACGGTGAGTTGCCGACACTGGGTATCAGAAATGATGACCTGAAAAAACACTTAAGCTCAGATTATAAATGTGAATCAGGTTTTAAACCTTTCACGGTAGCCGAGGGTCGACCACCGGTAGCCAGTGGAAACGCTGGTGGTGGTAGTAACGGTAAAAACGGAAGCGGTAAAGGTAACTCTAATTCTAATTCATCGAATTCAAACCGAAGCTCCAGTGCTGACTCTTCTTCATCAGACAGCAGTCGTGGCGACCGAGATGCGGTCAGCGGTAATGGCAGTGGCGGTGGTAATGGTGAGCAGAATGGGAATACAAGACCGCGTCGAGCAGGACGAAGTACAGCTGATGGTATTGCCGGTGGTGATGGAAATCAGCGCCTGATTGAAGAAGAGGGCGATGAAGAAGGCGGTCGTGGGCGCAAAAGAAAGCCTCGTGAATCGCGTATTATTTACAGAGATAGACCGCGTTATCGTGCCGTTCTTGGTGATGAGGCGGAACAAATTACTAAACTATCCACGCGTAGCTCAATTAGTCGTAAACCGACCTCGCGTTCTATTGCCAAAGCCGAAGGTGGCAGTCTTCCGGGCCCACGTTCGGGCTTAATGCGTCCACCCCCTGAACCAATAGCGTATGTTGAAGAAACTAAAGACGAAGGCTGGGGATTTGGAACCATTGTAAAATGGATCTTTATCATTGGTATCATAGTAGCTCTTGTAATCTTTTTCGGGGGACAATTACTCGGTTACTCGAACTCCGACAGTAGCTAGTTTTTTAGCCATTATATAATATACAATCACTGATTTCTTCGTTGAAACTTTAGGTAAGTTGGCAAATAAAGAGTCCATAAATTTTCGTGAGCAGGGGACTTAAATTGATCGAGATTTTCAACGTTCAAAAGAACAAGCATTTTACGTATGCGGAAGCAGAAGAGATTCTACCCCTGGTCTACCGCATTACCGATGACGCCAGCAAAGAAGTGAAATACTTAATGGGCTGCGTGGAAGCACTTCAAGATAAACACAATGATGCTTCCCGTGATCTTCAAACGCGTATCAACCAAATCATTGAAAAATGGCAAAATAAACTTGAGCGTTTAGGCTTACGCCCTAAAGGCTTATGGTTAGCCGACTTTGATAACGGTTCGGGCTATTTTTGCTGGAAATTTCCAGAAACGAAAATTTTATTCCAACACGGCTACCAAGATGGCTTTACTGGGCGTATTCTAATTGCAGAACAAGACGCTCCACGTGAGGACCACAATGCGCATAGCCCTAGCCCAAATTAATTCATCGCTCGCTGATTTCGACGCTAACGCCGAAAAAATTATTTCTCACATTAAAACTTTAGCTGAAAAAAAAGCTGAGCTTATCGTATTTCCTGAAGCTTCGCTTTTTGGCTATCACCCTTTTGATTTGTTAGAGCGCGAAACTTTAATCACACAGCAAAATAAAGCTTTACAAAAAATTTTAAAAACGATTCCGCAAGGTGTTCATATTCTTGTGGGTGGTTTTGAGAAAAACAAAAATAAAAAAGGCCGCCCATATTTCAATAGCGCTTTTTTATGTAAGAAAAATAAAATCGTTAAAACGTTCAGAAAACAACTGTTGCCGACAGGGGATGTGTTTGATGAAGCCCGTTTTATTGAACAAGGTGATGTAAAACAAAACTACTTTCAAATCGGTAAGAAGAAATTTTTCTTAACGATCTGTGAAGATATGTGGGCTTGGCCAACGAAAGAAGGCTCTGAGTATTCTGAAAATCCTCTGTTAAAAGTGCCAAAGAAAAAAATCGATCTTGTGATTAACATGAGTGCTTCACCATTTTTTACCGGCAAATTCAAAAAACGCCAGTTCGTGGCAGCTCAGACAGCGAAGCATTTTAAAGCTCCCTTATTGTATGTAAACTTAGTCGGTGCCCAAGATGAAATTATTTACGACGGGCAAAGCTTTTTAGTTTCGCCAAAAGATAAGATTTTATTCAAAGCCCAATCTTTTGCTGAAGACACGAATGTCATTGATCTAAATACTTTAGAGACCTGGAGTCCAAGTAATAAATTTGAAACTCCGACTGAAGAATTACGTAAAGCTTTAGTGTTAGGTTTAAAAGATTACGCACAAAAAATTGGCGTCAGCAAAGTTCACTTAGGCTTGTCAGGTGGAATTGACTCGGCGTTAGTTGCTGCTCTTGCTGTTGATGCCTTTGGTTCTAATAACGTAAAACTTTTTGCTCTGCCGACAGAGTACAATGTGGAACTCAGCATGACTTATGCGCGCCAACTTGCCGCTAACCTAGGCGCAGAGTTCAAAGTCCTGTCGATTCAATCGACGTTTGAATTTATCAGAACACTGTTAGATGGTGAATTTAACGTCGAAAAATTCGGATTAATGCACGAAAACTTACAATCGCGAATTCGCGGCTTATTTATGATGGCTTATTCAAACTTTACCGGAAGTTTATTATTAACGACGGGTAATAAATCTGAATACGCGACTGGTTACGCTACACTTTACGGTGATATGTGCGGTGGTTTGGCTCCGTTAGGTGATTTAACGAAAAAACAAATCGTTGAATTATGCGAACACTACAATAAAGAAATCGAAATTATTCCTGATTTTATTATTCGTCGCCCACCAAGTGCAGAGCTTCGTCCGAATCAAAAAGACCAGGACAGTCTTCCGCCGTATGAGCTGTTAGATAAAGCAGTACAGAATGTGGTTGAAAAGAAAAAACCAGCAAAATCTGAAACCGAAAAATGGCTGTTAAAACAATTAATGAAGACAGAATTTAAACGTTGGCAAGCTCCACCGATTTTAAAAGTGACAGAGCACTCATTTGGCCGTGGTCGCAGATATCCGATCGCCCACAAAGCGAGAGAGTAGGGTATTCGTTTACTTTTTGAAACGCGGTTCGTTAAGAGTTATAGTTTTACAAGATGATTTGTTGCGAGGCAGAGTAAATTCACTTCGACGAAGCGCTGATCTGATGCCATCTTCGATTTCTTGCGGGTACGCTTCATTTAACCAATCTAAATCTGGAGTAATAGTCGTATTTTGATTGTGAAAGAAATCAGTCATAGACCAATTAAAATCCTGCGCCATTGTATTAAGAGAAGAAAAGCTATAGTTTTCTACCCGCTGGCAAAGGTCGGCCCGTACTGGATTTCTAAAAATGTACTTAACTGCATTCCAATAGTAGTTTTCAGTATTAACGACAGACCATTTATATCTGCCTCCAAAAAAATGATTTACCCGAGCTGATAATTTATTGGCTCTACGGGCGACTTCTCTCTGGATGTAATGCATGACCTCATCGATATTGCTGTGAGGGGTGCTAATTAATAAATGGTAGTGATTCGACATTAAGACAAACGCATGGAGCTTGCAGCTATACTGCTCTTGAGCCTGATTAAAGCACTCCATAAATATTTTCCAGAGTTCAGCAAGAGCTATGTAAAAGAATTCTTTATTGTTTGAGCGAGCTGTAATGTGGTAAGGGGCGTCTGCAGTTTTTACTAAAGATTTTCGTGCCATAAACCGGCACTTGATAAAACCATGCCAGCGCATATGGTTTTATAATTAAACTGATGCAAAAGGCGTCCGATACATGAACTAAAGATACAGCGCGTTTCAAAAAGTAAACGAATACCCTAGAACAAGAAACCCATTTGTTTAGGTTGGCGCTCAATTTGTGGAAACTTAAATTCAGTTTTACCAGTTAATTGAACTAAGTTTTCGATCTGTGGAGCACGACCGCCTACAGATAAACGTTTGATCATTTCAAAGAAAACCATTCCGCAGTAGGTAGCATCTTCTTCTGCTCTATGGAAATCAGTTGACGGAATTTTAAAGTGTTGAACTAAAGTTCCTAATTTGTAGTTGGCTAAACCAGGAATAAGTTTACGAGCCATTGGTAAAGTATCGATCACGACACCTTTAGGGGCTTCAGATTCAAATTTTTTGATATCAGAGATTAAGAACTGGCAGTCAAACGGTGCATTGTGAGCCACCATAACGTCAGAACCGCAAAATTCAGCGAATGAGTTTAATACGTCTTCGATTAATGGTTTACCGGCAACCATTTCATTAGAAATACCATTCACGGCAGAGGCACCCGGCGGAATTGGAATTTGTGGATTAATTAAAGTTGAAAAAACGGCATCAACTACGCCATTCTCGATACGCACGGCACCGATTTCTACGATACGGTCTACGCCTGGTACAGTTCCTGTAGTTTCTAAGTCAAAAGCTATAAATCTCATATATTATTTGTACACCTTCGGTATAACTATTTGTTACATATAAGTAGTGGGTCTTTCAACAAAAACACTGACAGTTTTAAAATATAACGATGCGAAATTAGAGTTAGTTTCTGAAATTAAATTTAAACAAACAGAGAATTTGTTAGATTTACTAAACGCTCATAAAATTGGCATAAGCCAATCCTGTGGTGGTTTTGCAAGCTGCACAACTTGCCGAATTTTTGTGACAAAAGGCTTACAATATATCAAGCCGCGTGAAGATCTAGAAGCCGAACGTGCTCAAGAGCGAAACTTCACCGAACAAGAACGTTTAGCTTGTCAGATTGAGCTTCCGGTTGAAGCTGCGACCGATTTTGAAATTATTATCGCCAATCCTACCGAGGATTAACGTAGAAATTATTCGTATAAACCCAAGTAATCCACTTTGTGGCATCAGGTAATGGAAAAGTAGGGCTTAGGCGAACCTGTAAGCGGTAAACGCCTGGCGAATCAATCGGAAATAAACCTTCAAAAGTATTTAAGTGATCGATACGTTGTCCGTTTTTATAAAGAACAACTTCATAAAAAGGAATCGGTTCAGCGGGAAGTTTGTAATACAGGCGTAAATTTTTCGTAAATGCGATATCTTCGCCAGTAAAAATCTTTTTACGGTTTTCAGTGATGTAACTTTCAAATCCAGTGGCATCGCCTAAAGCATCAAACGCCACATAAGAATGGCCACGTTTAAGTGCTGTTAAGACTTTTTGTGTGTCGTTTGAGATATCACCAGTTAATTCTGAAGTCAGAAATACGTGTTGGCTGGCGATATTAAAACTCATTTCATAGCTTGGAAATTTCACTAACCAATCGGCAAAAGGAATAGCGCGGGCCGTGGCTTCAGCTCCCACAAAGAAACTCACTTTTTTTAATTGTGAAAGTTGGTCAAAAATGGCGATTTCAGCAGACGGTTCTTTGTATAAACGGGTTAACGCTAAACGGGGGTTAAACGGGTAATAAAGAATACTCCAGATGGTTGATAGGCGTGATTCTTTCCATGATTTTTGCGCAATACTTTTAAAATTTAAAACTTCAAGACCATCAAACTTGGCTTCTGTTAAGCGAGACAATTCGTAAGGCTGAGTGATTTGGTGCGACTCAACAATTAAAGCATTCGTGTCTTGCGCAAAGTCTTTAGCTGTTTTTTTAAAGAAGTTTTTATTCGTCGGGGAATAATAAATAAACTGGCGGGCTCCATCATAGACTTTAGCTCCGGAAAGCATACCCACATCAGATAAATATTTATCAGTATCCAGATCGTAATAGCTGTTAGTGTCTGAAATTAAAACAAAATTAAGACGTGCTTTTTTAGCTTCTTCAGCAATAGATAACACATTGCCAGACCCTGATGAAAGATGTGAATACACATCAAAAGCCATTTTATAATCGTATAAAAAAACAGATTGGTCTTCGACTTTAGCGGTCGGTGGAATAACTCTGATTTCAAACTGTGAAATATAAAATCCATACACAGCAAACGAGATCATTACGAATGTCAGAGCAAAAAATATTCTATTCATGGCTGAATTCAAAAACCTCTAAATCATATTTAGGAAATTCGGCCACTTTTACTTTTGCAAATTCATAATAAGTGATCGGCCATTCAGTTGTTTTATATTTAAGAACATAAAATTTCTTTTCTTCGGGTCTTGATTGCGGAAGAGTGTCAAAGAAATCATAACGAGATAAACCATACAGTTTATAAACTGGTGTATCTGTTAACAGCGAAAATAATGCGGAAAGCTGGTAGGTCGGTCCATATAAAGGTTTGTAAGCCTGCAATTGCGGGGCAATTTCATAAACGGTTAAGCTTGTCGGTAATTGCTGTATTTTGCTTTTACCAAAATCAGTGAAAAAGAAAACGGGAACAGTCATCCAGATAACAAAGTAATAGATTAACGAAAAACGAATGATTTTTTTCTTGTTGGTATCTAAATCAACCAAGGCTGCTGCGTGTGAAGTCATTGGCCAATTGGCTTCAACCTTGGCTTTAAACGAACTGTAAAGAAAAAACACCCATTGTCCCAAGGCACTGATTTTAAAAAGTGATTTTTTAAAATTAAACAATAGTGAAAACATTAGAACCGGGTTGAAAATTAAGATTTGTCCGGCCAGATAAGATGTTGTCCACCAAAGTTGATAAGGTTTTGGGGTTTGGAATCCGTGGTTAAGCTGAAATTTAAACGACGCAAAGTCATTTTGAAAATTCCAAATTAATACCGGAGAACAGAATAAAAGTCCGAAGATAACGGTAAGAAAAACTTTTTTGCTAAAGAATACTTTTAAACGTTTTTCAAAAACTAAGGCAATTAAAGTGACCAACGGAAAAAGCACAATATGGTACTTAGAACAAAAACCCAAACCAAGGCTTACACCTAAGAGAATATAGTCTTTGCTTTTTTGTTTTTCTAAAATTTTTAAAATGTAATAAGAAGCTAAGCCCCAGAATAAAAGTAACGGGGCATCGGGTGTAATTAAAATACTTCCCAATCCTAAAAACGGATTAAGCATCAAAAATGCTGTGAAAAGATTAAGTTCTTGATTGATATTCGTTGAATCAAGCTGCGATCTGCGGCGAAGAAAAACTTTAAGCCAGATAAAAAATGTGATCGTGCTTAAAACAACGAAGATCAGTCGAGTAGCTGCCCATTTCGGCGCGAACGGCAAATAATTACTTAGAGCCGATAACCAAGCCACCATGCCGGGGTGATCGAAATAGCTGAGCTGTAGGTTTTGCCCCCACAACCAGTAGTATGCCTCATCGCCGACAAGCGGGAATGTCAGAGCGACAACCAGCTTGATAAAAAATGTGAGCGCAATGAGGTTAAAAATTTTTTTGTTTAGCACTCGATTAGAAAGTCATTTCTACAAACTTATTAGCAGGAGCCATAGGGCCTTTGCTAACGCCATTTACGGTAATGCTAACGGCACTGCCATCAGCCGCACGTAAGTGAAGACCAGCTTGTGATTTTAAAATTTGGTATGTGTTTGCTTTTAACGTTAAACGTTTAAAGTCTGATGTATTGCCTTTAGCGTAATCGATATAAGAATCTTTTTTCGCTTCGATTAAAACTTCAACCGCTTGGCCTTTTGATTTTTCAGCGGCCATTGTGTTTTCTGGCACTGTTGAAGCTGGAGCTACAGTGGCTGCTGCAGAGGCTGCAGGTTTTGCCGCCGTCGCTGCTGTTGAAGCCGTAGAAGCAATCTCTACACCGCCAGTTAAAGTGCTTGAAGCACCTAAAGCATTTACGAGATCATTTGTTGGTACTGTTTCAGCAGCCACGATAGCCGGCGAAGAAGCGACAACAGCTTCTGTGTTAACCGGAACACCTTCAGTCGAAGCATCAGTGACCTGTGGAATTTCATTTTGGTAATGATTAGCTACTTTGTTAATAACCGCGATCACGATTACTAATGAAGTTACAACAGCGAAATAGATAAGGTTTTTACGGCTAAGGCCACCTTCCATTTTACTACCGTTGATCGATTCAACACTTTGTCTGAAAGCCACTTTAGAGCTAGTTTGTGCTGGAGTTTCTACAGCGGGTATTGCGCCAGGAGCTGCCGCAATTGTTTTTGGCACGGGGTGAGTTGAACCCATTTCTTCTTGGAATTGTTTTAAAACGGCGTCGCTATCAATTTTTAAATAGTCGGCATAACTTTTTACGAAACCGCGCACAAATGTTTTTGCTGGAAGATCATCGGTATCACCGTTTTCAATCGCAGTAATGATACGTACACTTAATTTTAAAGCGTAGGCTACATCTTGAATCGATAAATCTTTTTTAATTCTTTCTGACTTCAGCAATTCTCCGGTGATTTTCATAGTGTTCCTTTTTCGATGATGTCGATCATTTTTTTTGATTGTTCTCTATATTTGGCTTGAGGAAATAAATCTAATAATTCTTTAAAGCGCACTAACGATTGTTCTTTGTCACCTGTGCGGTACAAAGCAATTGCCGAAAAGTAATGAGCATCATCAATGCCGATGGCTTGACAAAATGTTGTCGCTTTTTCCAGTTGATCAACAGCTTGCACATTTTCTTTAAGTTCTAAAAACGAACGTCCTAAAAAAACTTGCGCAAAACAATCTTCGCGGTCTTGGATTAAAACTTTTCTGAAATGCTTTTTCGCTTCCTTAAAGCGGCCGCGGTTAAATTCTAATAAACCGTAGTTCATATCGGCTTTGATCGGATATTGATAAGTTAAGTCCGTTAATACTTCTTCAAGTAAACGTTGAGCGATCGCAAATTGTTTAAGTTCGATATACACGCGGGCTAAATTATTTTTAGCATCAGTAAATTTGTTATCTAATTCGTAAGCGCGTGAAAAATGCTTTGCTGAAAGTTCAAATTTTTCGCGCATGAAATATAACATACCTAAGTTGTTTTGAATGTGTGGATTTTGCGGATCTAATTCTTCGGCTTCTAAAAGTTCTTTTAGCGCCAGTGGGTAATTACCTTGTTGCATGTATGAAACACCAAGTTGTTGGCGTAAAAGGGCACGCTCTTCAGAACGATCGTTTTTAAATAACGATGTACATGATGAAAACAAAAAGATGACGATACACAGGCGAAGTAAAAACATACTCCTATAATTAGACTTTTAAGGCTTAGGTGAGTCAACCTTTTCGAGTTAGGCTAATTCAAGTAAGCAAAGAGTCTCGAAATGGTCAGTTTGCGGGAACATATCAAAGATTTGTAAATGGCGCATTTCAAAGCGAAAACCATTCTGATTTAAAACTTGTAAATCACGCACTAACGACACTGGATGACAGCTGATATAGAGTAAAAACTTTGGTTTTGTCTCGGCGATTTTAACTAAAAGTGATTTTTCGCAGCCTTGGCGAGGAGGATCTAACATGATCAGATCACTCGACATTGTATTTCTTAGAGGAAATAATTCGGATTTGGTCGTGTAAAAGCGAATTTGTTTATGAAGCTTTTGTGATTTGATGTGATCGACAGCTTTGGCTGTCAGGTCTGGATTTAGCTCGATTGCGTCAATCTGTAAATCTTTAGAAATCGCAGCCAATGGAAACGTAAAATTACCGCTGCCAGCATAAAACTCAGTCAATGAACGTGGCCTCGTGCCTTTAGCCAAATCCACAGTAGTCTTAACTAGCAAGTCATTCACGAAACGATTCACCTGAGAAAATGACAAGCCTTCGCTTTGTGCGCCGATTTTGTAAAATTCAACTTTACCGTCAGCATTGATTTTTAATTCATGCTTTAAAAGCTTATCACTTGGGCGAATTTTGGATTTATTGGTCTTAAGCCAATCACGTAAAGGCTTTTCTGAGATCATGCAGTCGTCGATATCTACTAAATCATGGGATTCTGGCTTGAAGTAACCAAGCTTTGTGCCCATTTGTTTAAGCTGAATGCGATTGCGGTATTCAAAAACATTCGACGTCACGACCGTGGGTAGTAAGTCGTATTTTTGTTCGGGAAGAAACTTTTTAAAAAGATCTTTAAGTATTAATTCTTTTTGCGCCACTTGATGTTTTTCATCAATGTGCTGCCATGAACAACCGCCACAGTCTTTAAAGTAAGGACACGGTGCTTCACGGCGAAACGGGCTCGGTTTCAAAATTGAAACGATTTCTCCGTTTAAAAAGTTTTTTTCGACATGCGTGATGCGAACGCGCAAGAGGTCGTCAGGAGCGGATTTGGGAACAAAGACCACTAATTTTTTATCTTGGTAATCAATACGCCCAATACCAGAGCCGCCGACCGCCAATTTTTCAATTGAGATGTCGTGCTCAGAATGCAAAAGGGACTCTAGTTGAGAGTCCCTTTTTTTAGAAATAGGATTTTTATTTTCCTGACGTTTCACGTGGTAAATTACACCTTGCCGAAGGCAAGATTACATATTCACTAATTCGTGTTTATCAAAGAAGATCGCTAATTCGCGTTCAGCAGAAGCTACTGAATCAGAACCGTGAACAGCATTTTCGCCCATAGAATCACCGTGCTTAGCGCGGATTGTGCCAGCATCAGCTTTTTTAGGATCAGTTGCGCCCATGATTTCGCGGTTTTTTAAAACTGCGTTTTCACCAACTAAGCACATCATTACAACTGGGCCAGAAGTCATGAAAGAAACTAATTCACCGAAAAATGGACGCTCTTTGTGTTCAGCGTAGAATAATTCACATTTTTCACGAGATAACATTCCTAATTTAGCGCCGCCGATGCGTAAGCCTTTAGATTCGAAAGTAGCGATGATGTCACCGATTACGTTCTTTTTAACAGCGTTAGGTTTAATGATTGAAAATGTTCTTTCCATTGCCATGTTGGGCTCCTTATTAAATAGGTTTTTAGGTTACGGATTAGGTGTAAACCGGGGGGTATAAAATGGCAATAAAAAAGGCCCTGTATTGCTACAGAGCCTTTTAAATTAAGCATTTATTGTCTTAATTACTTAAGCATTGATTTAAGAGTCGTTCCCATGTCAGCTGGTGAACGAGAGATTTTGCAACCCGCAGCCTCTAAAGCCGCGAATTTCGCTTCGGCAGTGCCTTTACCGCCACTGATGATAGCGCCCGCGTGGCCCATACGTTTTCCCGGAGGCGCTGAAGCACCTGCGATGAATACGGCTACTGGTTTTTTGAATTCTTTTTTGATGTATTCGGCAGCTTCTTCTTCGGCTGTACCACCGATTTCACCGATCATGATAACTGCATCAGTGTCTGGATCTGCATTGAATAATTTTAATATATCGATGAAGTTTGTGCCATTTACCGGGTCACCACCGATACCGACACAAGTTGATTGGCCTAAACCTAAAGCTGATAATTGACCAACAGCTTCGTAAGTTAATGTACCAGAGCGTGATAAAACGCCGATACGACCAGCTTTGTGAATGTGACCAGGCATGATACCAATTTTGCATTGATCTGGAGTGATTACACCTGGGCAGTTCGGACCGATTAAACGAGTACGTTTGCCTTGCATGTATTTCTTAACTTTAACCATGTCTAATACTGGAATACCTTCAGTGATACAGATCACTAAATCTAAGTCAGCATCAACCGCTTCCATAATAGAATCAGCAGCAAATGGAGGTGGTACGAAAATCATAGATACTGTCGCACCGGTTTTTTCTTTTGCTTCTTTAACAGTGTTAAATACTGGAATACCTTCGTGAGTGGTTCCACCTTTACCTGGTGTAACACCTGCAACCATTTGTGTTCCGTATTGTTTACATTGTAATGAGTGGAATGAACCTTGAGATCCTGTAAGACCTTGGCACATTACTTTTGTATTTTTATTAATTAAAATAGCCATTTAAAACCTACTTAATTGCTGCAGTAATTTTTTTAGCAGCGTCTGTTAAATCGTTTGCCGGAATGATGTTTAAACCAGAATCAGCTAAGATTTTTTTACCAAGTTCTACGTTAGTACCTTCTAAACGAACAACTAATGGAACTTTTAATCCTACTTCTTTAGAAGCAGCGATAACACCTTCAGCGATCACGTCACATTTCATGATACCACCGAAAATATTTACTAAAATTCCTTTAACGTTTTTGTCTTTAAGGATGATTTTAAAAGCGTTAGTTACTTTTTCTTTATTCGCGCCGCCGCCAACATCTAAGAAGTTCGCAGGAGTCGCGCCGTGAAGTTTAATGATGTCTAATGTTGCCATCGCTAAACCAGCACCGTTAACTAAACAACCGATGTTACCATCAAGTTTGATGAACGCTAGATCGTACTTAGAAGCTTCGATTTCAGTCGGCTCTTCTTCGTTTAAATCGCGCATTTCAACGATTGAAGGTTGGCGGTATAATGAGTTTGAATCGAAATTCATTTTTGCATCTAAGCAAATAACATCATTTTCTTTAGTTACAACAAGCGGATTGATTTCAGCGATAGAGCAGTCACATTTAACGAATGCTTCGTATAAGCCCATCATGAATTTAACAGCTTTGTTAACTACATCTGGTCCCATGCCGATAGCAAATGCTAATTCGCGAGCTTGCCAAGCACCTAAGCCAGTGACTGGATCGATATCAACTTTTTTGATCGCGTTTGGATTGTGTTCTGCAACTTCTTCGATGTCCATGCCACCTTCAGAAGAAGCCATCATGGCAACACGGCCAGTTTCGCGGTCGATTAAGCAGGCTACATAGTATTCTTTAGCGATGTTGCAACCTTGTTCGATAAAAACTTTTTGAACTTTTTTACCTTCAGGGCCTGTTTGGTGAGTCACTAAAGTCATACCGATCATTTTTTGCGTGTACTCGCGTACTTCATCTAATGATTTTGCAACTTTAACACCGCCACCTTTGCCGCGGCCACCGGCGTGGATTTGGGCTTTAACAACCCAAACTGATCCACCGATTTCTTTAGCTGCAGCAACTGCTTCATCAGGAGTAAGAGCTAATTTACCTTTTAGGGTAGCTACTCCGAATTTTCTTAAAACTTCTTTGGCTTGAAACTCATGAATATTCATTAACTATTCCTTATTGAACTGATTTAAGGCCTTCGCATAATGTGCGAACAGCGTTTACTGATTTTTCAAATTCCGCCTTCTCATCAGCGTTGAATTTGTAGTCGATGATTTTTTCTAAACCTTTACCACCGATAACGCACATAACACCAACCATCATTTTATCGTTAACACCGAACTCGCCGTTTAACTCAACAGCAACTGGTAATACACGTTTTTGGTCTTTAAGAATTGCTTCAGCCATTTCAACAGCACCGCGAGATGGAGCGTAGTAAGCCGAACCAGTTTTTAAGTGGCCACCGATTTCTGCGCCTGCAGATTTAGTACGTTGAACGATCGCAGCGATTTTATCAGCTGGTAACATATCGATTAATGGAACTGAACCCACAGAAGCTGTGCGAACTAACGGAACCATCGCATCACCATGGTTACCAACAACAACGCCAGTTACGTCTTTGTAAGATACGCCACACTCTTCAGCGATGAATGTACGGAAACGAGCTGAATCTAAACAACCACCCATACCTAATACGCGTTCTTTCGGGAATCCTAATTGTTGTTTAGCGTACAACGCCATAACATCCATTGGGTTACAAACTACGATAACGATTGAGTTTGGAGCGTGTTGTTTGATACCAGCACAAACATCTTTAACGATTTTTGCATTGATACCGATTAATTCGTCACGGCTCATGCCCGGTTTACGTGGCATACCTGCAGTGATGATCACAACGTCAGAGTTAGCGATATCAGCGTAGTTAGAAGTACCTTTGATTTTTGTATCAAACATTTCCATCGTAGCTGCTTGAGCTAAGTCTAAAGTTTTTCCGATAGCTGCGCCTTCGTTGATATCTAAAAGAACTACATCACCTAATTCTTTTTGAGCTGCCCAGT
>JAMPXC010000041.1 GCA_023701385.1 Pseudobdellovibrio sp. | reverse complement strand
TTACCGTCTTTCATTTCATAACCTAAAAACTTGCTGCTTGATTCACGGTAGCAGTTGCCTGTGAATAAGTTTTCAAGTTCAATCGGTAACGTATTTGTTTCGACAATTCTAGCACTGTCAAAGTCAGGTTTGAAATCAGCGCGGGCGCTCCATTTTAGATCTGAATCTTTTGTTTCAGATTGAGTACAGTCGCCGTATTTATCTTCAGCACATTTATACTGGATATGTTCAACCGGGATTTCCATCACCAGTTTTTTATTTGTCGCATTGGCATCAAAGCGTGATTCACGGTCAAGTTCTAATACTTGAAGCGTTTTTTCAGTGAACTGAAACTTAACCAGCTTTTCCTGACCTTGCCAGTAAGGGCGGGCAACGTCAGATGTGCGCGTAGAATTCGCTGTCGAAGGAACATAAAGGTATTCAGCCGCTGTGTCGATTTGCGACTTCGCATGAACGTCCTCATGGTTTTCGTAGTCATAAGCCACTTTTTTTGTACAACCGGCAAAGATTGCCAGCGACATTAAAAAGGCTGCCCCAAGTCTCGAGTGTTTATATGGTTTCATGTTCCCTCTCTTGTTCGTATTCATTTTCTTAAATCCTTATTCTTTTAAACTTTTAAATTAATATGAAAAATTCATCGCTACATTTAGCTCTGCTGTTTTTTTATCAGTAAAGCTGATGTTTGAATCAATACCGTTGGCTTTTAAAGCACTGCCACCGTTAGAGATTCCTGCTGAGATACTGAAGTTATCAGTTAAACCGTAATCTAAATCAATCGACGTATCGTATGAGTATTTTTGTTTGTTCTCGTAGTTAATCGCTGTTCTGTAGTTGCCTGAAATACTTAAATTTAAGTTATCAGTGAACCCTAAATCTAAAGAAAGACCTTGAGTGATACCGTACTGGTTGTTTTTAGCACCATCGGCATTCATGTCGTATTCATGAAAATTGCGTTGCACGCCTAAAAGACCAACGATGGTGAATGGTAAAGTCGTGTTTTTATTAGCGTAAGTTAATGATGTCGCTACAGCAACGGCACCTTGTAAACGGTCTGTTAATTGAGAATCACGGTTTGTCGGTGCGATACCGTCAATACGGTTTCTCCATGTTAATTCAGGGTTAATTTCAGCTGTTTTATGTGAAAGGCGAAGCGCTGTATTCGACATATAGAAGTTTTCTGCGCCTTCGTGGTCTTTAATAAAGTTAGTACGAATAGATAAAGTTGATCTATCTGTGATCTTAGCTGACGGAATAAATGATAAAGCTGTTGAAGATGTTCGGTCGTATTCGCCTTCAGCATACATATTAGATGCATAAGAAAGAGAAGCATCTAAACCAAAGATCTTTTTAGCCGGCGCAGGTGCGACCACGGCCGTAGATGTATTCTTTGAAGCATTTACATCGGCTGCAAAAGATTTCGACGCCAAAAGGACACTGGCTAAAGATGAGACAACTACCGCTAATAGTGTCACTCTTGGTCTTAAAATCAATACATTGCTCATTAAAGCCTGCATACGTTCCTTCTGGCCGGAATCAAAATTTCCAACCAAGTCTTGCTATGGAACTATGCGAGACGCGTGCCTAAAGAATTTAACAAACTTGAGTTTTCACCCTAAGATTGTGTCATATGAAATTTATCGTTTACACGGACGGCGCTTGCTCAGGCAATCCAGGCCCTGGCGGCTGGGGAGCTATTGTAGGCTCTATACTGGGAAAAAAAGTAGAAATTAAAGAGCTTGGCGATAGCGAATTAGCTACGACAAATAACCGTATGGAATTAGGTTCTGTACTGGCTGCTCTACAGTACATCGATCAGCAAATAAATAACCCTGATTTTTCGATCCAAATTTACACTGATTCTGTCTATGTCATTAAGGGTATCACGCAGTGGGTTTTCGGCTGGAAAAAACGTGGTTGGAAAAACGCTGAAGGCGCTGATGTTGTTAACCAAGATATTTGGGAAGCTCTTGATTCTGTAGTCTTCAAACTACAGAAGAAAATGAATAACAAAATTAAGTGGGATTATGTGCGTGGCCACCAAGGCACTCCGGGCAATGAACGCTGTGATAAAATCGCAGTGGCTCTTTCAAAAAATGATTATGTGAATCTATATCATGGCTCGGGTAAAAACTATCTTTTTGATATTACAGAAGCTCCACCGACAGAACCACTACCAGAAAATAAATTTACTAAGGCTGAGAAGCCTAAAACACAGTGGTATGTCGTTCTTAAAAATGGTGTTATTACTCGCTTTAAAACTTGGTCTGAGTGCGAAGCTTCGGTAAAAGGGGCTCCAGGCGTAAAGTTTAAGAAAGTGACCTCTGAAGCTGAGGAAGCTGAAGTTTTAAAAGGCTGGGGAAGATAAGGTCTCTATCTAACTAAGTTTTCGTATTCTAAAAGAATAGTTGTGTAATTTCCTAAGGCGTTAATTGCGGCGACTTCGGCTTGGATTTTTTTGTTAAAGGCATCAATTAAAAAGCTGATGTCGGTTCTTCCTTGGAGGTACGTTACGTTTAACTGTTTAACGGCTTCGGTTCTGTATTTTACTACATTTTGAGTTGTTTCAACATTGGCGTAAGCGTTTTCTAGTTTTTGTCTGGTGTTTTCGATTTGTGATCTTAAATCGTTTTCCGCTCTGGCGAATCTGGCTAGCTCTACTTCTTGAGTAGCTCTGCGTAGTTGTTTTTCAGCTTTATTTAAATCGTCGCCAAAGAAGTAATCTAGTTTTACACCTACGATGTATTTATCTTTTGGGTCGTCTTTCATTTCGTTGAAAGATTCTGATTGTGACGGGTCTAGGCCATGACCTGTGTATTTGCCGTAAACACTTACTTTCGGGTGATCCTTCATGCTTGTTGATTCAAAGCTGGCTACTGCTGATTTGGTTTTTAATTGTTGGACTTTGTATCGACGCAAGGCTTTTACATCACCTTGAAATTTTTCTGGCAGCGGTTTTACGGTGTTTTGTGGAGTTGTCAGTTCAATTTGTTGTTCGGTGGGAATATTTAGCGCTGTTTTTAATTGCTGAAGGTTTGTGAGTAGCGTGTTTCTGTCTTCTAACCACGTTTGTTTGCGTGTTTCGTATTCGGCTAGGGCTTGCTCAACTTCGCCAGCACTTGCGTAGCTGTTGGCTTTTTTACTTTTAACGTTTGTGACTAAGCGGCCGTATTTTTTTAAAAGGTCTTCATTTTCTTGAACTGATTTTTGGCTGGCTTGTACTTTCCAGTACAAAGCGAGAACATCTTTGGTGTTATCTAAAAGATCGATGTCTGTTTGTAAGCGGGTACGTTCAACTTCGGTTTTTGCGGCTTTTAAGGCCTGCATTTCAGAGTTTGAAAAAATATACGGGTAAATATTTTGTTCTAAGGCTAAAGTGTAATAGTTCTGCGCGTAGTTTGTCGTGTTTGAATCGTAATCTATATTTGTGTATTCGAAAGTTGTGGCTGTGCCAGTGTAAAAACGTTTACTTAAGATCAAAGTTTTTTTCGTTTTGTCTGAATCTGGAATGGCAAACGTTGAAACTGATTCGGTCTTATCTTTTTCTAATGAATAATCGAAGTTTAAATTTAAACGGTAGCTTCCGTTTAAAGCTTGGTATGTGAACTCACTTGCAAGATTGAGGTTTTCGATTTCTCGATAATTTGAGCTTTGTGATCGAACCAATTTTATCACATCGTCTTCGCTCAATTTCAGAGGAGAAACATCTGACATAGCGGGTTGTGAAATCAAACACAACATCGACAAAGCGATGTTTCTTACATAGGATTTATTCGAAGCTGTAAACATACACCTCGGAGCTTAGCATGCGAATTTCTGATATCTCAATTAAAAATCCTGTTATGGCATGGATGATCATGGCCTTTCTTATGGTGTTCGGGGCGATCTCGTTTTCACGTCTAGGTATCAGTCAATTTCCTGATGTGGATTTTCCGTCAGTAAACGTATCAATTGCTTTGCAAGGCGCTTCACCAGAAGTGATTGAAACAAATGTTGTTGAGCCTGTTGAAGACGTATTAACAACTTTAGAAGGTATTAAAGGTTTAAGTTCTTCTAGCCGCAGTGGTGTAGGTAATATTTCGGTCGAATTTGATTTAGATCGTAATATCGATGCCGCCTTACAAGAGGTGCAAACTAAAGTTTCACAAGCACAGCGCCGTCTGCCAAAAGATGCTGATCCTGCGATTATCACAAAATCAAATCCTGACGATCAGCCAATTATCTGGCTTGCAGTTACGTCTGATTCTGGCGATCGCCGTGAGTTAATGAAATACACACAAGAGTACTTAAAAGACCAATTCACTTCAGTTTTAGGTGTAGGTGATATTCAGCTAGGTGGATTCACGGACCCGATCTTACGTGTGCAAGTGCTACCTGAAAAATTAAACCGCTATAACATTACAGTGTTAGATGTGATCAGCACGATTCAAGCAGAGCACAGCGAACTTCCGGGCGGGCAAGTTGAAAATGCTAAAAACGTTTTTAACGTTCGGGTAAAAGGCGAAGCTAAAACCTTAGAAGAATTCAGAAGTATCATTATTTCTAAACGGGCCGGACAAACAGTCGCAGACCCATCCTTACGTGTGCGTTTATCAGATGTGGCAAAAATTGATTTAGCCTTAGCTGATGATAAACGTTTTTCACGTTTTAATGAAAAACTAGCTGTCGGTATCGGTATCAAAAAACAACGCGGAACAAATGCTGTGGCCGTAGCCCGTGCGGTTAAAGAACGTATGGAGCAAATTAAAAAGAATTTGCAACCGGGTTATCACTTAAATGTGAACTTCGATACCACTCAGTTTATTGAACGTTCAATTTCTGAATTAAATAAGCACTTACTGATGGCAGTTATTCTAACAGCGTTTGTGTGCTGGTTATTCTTAGGAAGTTTTACGGCTACGGTGAATGTGCTTTTGTCGATTCCAACCTCGATCTTAGGAACATTCATCGCGCTTTATTTCTTAAAGTTTACGTTAAATACTTTTACGTTATTAGGCTTAACACTAGCGATTGGTATTGTCGTCGATGATGCTATTATGGTTTTAGAGAATATTTTTAGGTATAACGAGCGCGGCAAAAACCGTATTGAAGCTGCGATCATTGGTTCACGCGAAATTACTTTCGCAGCCATTGCAGCCACTGCGGCCGTTGTGGCGATCTTCTTACCGGTAGCCTTTATGAAAGGTATTATCGGTAAATTCTTTTTACAATTCGGGGTTACGATCTCGTTTGCGGTATTGTTATCACTTCTTGAAGCTTTAACTATCACACCAATGCGTTGTGCTTCATTTGTTCAGCATTCGCACCGGACAACTAAAATCGGTAAAGCCTTTGATTTATTCTTTGATAAGTTAAAGCAAAAATACAAACACACTTTAGAGTGGACTGTGATTCATAAATGGAAAGTATTTATCGGATCGGTTGTTTTAATGGTACTTTGTTTTGCATTAGTTAAATTTATTCCGAAAGAATTTACACCACCGCAAGAGTCAGGTTTATTAATGACGCGTATTAATTTACCCACAGGCACAGCTTTTAGTGTAACTAATGAAACAACGAAACAAGTTGAAAAGTTATTGTTGGCTAATCCTAACGTTTTACAAATTTATTCAAGCGTGGGCGGTTTTTCAGGCTCTGGAGCCGATACCAATACGGCGATATTGTTCGTTTCATTAAAGCCAAAATCTGAACGTACAATTTCACAGGCCGATTTCGTCAAACAAACACGTGAAGAATTAAAACCAATCGTTAAGGGCCGCGTAACTATGCAAGACCCAACTTCGCGTGGTTTTGGTGGCGGTGGCCGTGGTTTTCCGGTTGAGTTCGTGATTAAAGGTCCAGAATGGCAAGAGCTAGAAGCGCAAGCCGATGCCATGATGGAAGATATGAAAAACAGTGGTCTGATGATCGATGTGGATAGTAACTTACTACAAGGTCTTCCGGAAATTCAAATTGTACCAGATCGTGATCGTGCAACGGCGACAGGGGTTAGTGTAAACAGTGTGGCCAGTACGATTAATGCGATGATCGGCGGTGTGCGTGCTGGTCAATACGCTGATGGTGGTAAACGCTATGATATCAGAGTTGATTTACAAAAAACGGATGATCAGATTAAAGATCTAGAAAAACTTTATATTTCAAATTCAAAAGGTAACTTACTTCCGTTATCTCGAATCGTTGAATTTAAAAAAACTAAAACGTTACAGCAAATTAACCGCGATAGCCGTTTACGTTCGATTTCAATTTATGCCAACGTGAATAAAGGCGTAAAAACAGAAGAGGCGATGAAGTTTGTGCGTGAAAAAGCGAAGAACTTAAAACCAAGATACTTTATCGAAGAGTTCGGTACATCTAAATCACAAAAAGAATCGTTTGAAGGTTTAATTGCAGCTTTAGTTATGGGCTTACTTGTGGCGTACATGATTTTAGCTGCGCAATTTAATTCATTCATTGACCCAGTAACGATTCTAATGGCGCTACCATACTCGATCGCTGGGGCTTTTATCGGATTATTTGTCACGCAACAAAGTTTAAATATTTATTCTCTGATCGGAGTTCTTCTTTTAATGGGGATCGTGAAAAAGAATTCGATCCTGCTTGTGGAATTTGCCAACTTAGTGCGTGACCGTAAGGGCAGTGAAGAATCACCAGAGCAAGCGATGGTTGAAGCAGGCCCAACACGTTTACGTCCGATTCTTATGACCTCATTTGCCACAGTGGCCGGAGCGATTCCGACCGCTATTGCCACAGGTGAAGGCGCAGAGCTCACTCGTTCAATGGCTGTGACGATTATCTTTGGCGTATTATTTTCAACATTATTAACCTTATACGTGATTCCGGCTTTATATGTGATGTTTGAAAAGTTCAAAACACGCAGTAAAAACCAACAAGAAGTGAAAAAAGCTTTCGCTTCAGCCGGCGACGAAGGATTGGAGTAAAAGTATGATTTCAGCAAAAGCTTATGGTGTAAATGACAGTAAAGCCGTATTTCAACCGATGACGATTGAGCGTCGTGAGGCCAAACCGGACGATGTGGTGATTGAAATTGCCTACTGCGGAATTTGTCACTCTGATATTCACACAGCAAGAGGTGAGTGGTCAGGCACTCAATACCCGTGTGTTCCAGGCCATGAAATCGTAGGCCACGTTGTCGCTGTGGGAAAGAAAGTTAAAAAATTTAAATTAGGTGAAACAGTCGGTGTGGGTTGTTTTGTTGATTCCTGCGGTAAGTGTGCGCCTTGCAAAGCTAACGAAGAACAATTCTGTGAAAAAGGCACAACGTACACATATAACTCTCACGTTAAAGAAGCCGGTTACACTTTTGGTGGATACTCATCACATATTACAGTTAAGCAAGATTACGTTTTAAAAGTTAAAAAAGGCTTACCACTTGATCGCGTAGCTCCACTTCTATGTGCAGGTATTACAACGTATTCTCCGTTAAAACGCTACGGCACTAAAAAAGGTAAAAAAGTAGGTGTTGTAGGTCTTGGTGGTTTAGGTCACATGGCCGTTAAAATCGCTAAAGCGATGGGTGCTGAAGTGACGGTATTTAGTACGTCTCCGAAAAAAGCCGACGACGCTAAAAAACTAGGAGCCAAACACTTTGTTCATTCAAAAGAAAAAGCCAACTTTCATCCGCTAGCAAAGAAATTTGATTTAATCATCGATACAGTATCGGCAACCCATAACTTAACACCGTATCTTCAAACGTTAAAAATCGACGGCACAATGGTGTTATTAGGCGTACCACCAGAACCAAGCCAAGTTGTGGCTAGCGCGTTGATTGGCGGGCGTAAACGTTTAACAGGTTCATTAATCGGCGGCATTAAAGAAACACAAGAAATGTTAAATTTCTGCGCGAGCAAAAAAGTTTTCTCTGATATTGAGTTGATCGGCGCCGATAAAATCAACGAAGCGTACGACCGTACGGTAAGTGGTGATGTGAAGTACCGCTTCGTGATTGATGCTAAGACGTTTTAAAATATCGTCTTTATTTAAACGCCGGAATACCAGTTATATGATGTCCTAAAATCAAACGGTGAATATCTTCTGTTCCTTCGTAGGTATTCACTGATTCTAGGTTCAACAGGTGGCGGCCACATTGATATTCATAAGTGATACCGCTGGCCCCTAAAATATCGCGTGTTATGCGCGCGTGTTTTAAGGCATTAGAAACATTTTTCATTTTAGCCATTGAAATATGCGCCGGCAAAGCTTGGTCTTTGTCTTTCATGCGCCCCAAATGTAAGGCTAATAATTGCCCTAAAGTGATGTCGGTGAACATTTCGACAAGCTTGGCCTGAACAAGTTGAAAGCTGGCGATCGGTTTATCGAATTGAATTCTTGTTTTACTGTAGTTTAAAGCTTCATCGTAACAAGCCATTGAAGCTCCTAAAGCTCCCCAAGAAATTCCGTAGCGGGCATTGTTTAAACAGGCAAAAGGTCCTTTTAATCCTTGCACGTTAAGCATTTGCGAAGCGGGCACGCGACAGTCTTCGAAGATAAGTTCACTGGTGACTGAAGCTTTTAACGAAAATTTCTTTTCGATGTTACGCACAGAAAAACCTTTTAAATCGCGATCAACGATAAAACCAACAATTTTATCGTTGTCATCTTTAGCCCAGACAATAGCGACACCTGCCATACCGCCATTGGTAATCCACATTTTTGCACCGTTAAGAATGTAATCTGACCCATCTTTTTTTGCGCGCGTAATCATGCCGCCCGGATTAGAACCAAAATCAGGCTCAGTTAAACCGAAACAACCAATAAGTTCGCCTTTGGCCATCTTAGGTAGATATTTTTTCTTATGTTCTTCGCTACCGAAGGCATAGATAGGATACATACATAAAGCGCCTTGCACGCTGACAAAACTGCGAATGCCAGAATCGCCACGTTCAAGTTCCTGCATGATTAAGCCATAGGATGTATAATTGACTCCGGCGCACTCGTAACCATGAATAGTAGAGCCCAATGTGCCTAATTCAGCTAATTGCGGTATTAAATTCGTCGGAAAAGTGCCATTCTCATAATGGGTAGAAATTGTCGGAATAATTTCTTTGCTTACAAATTCGCGAAGAGTGTCGCGAATCATTCTTTCTTCGCTTGTTAAGTGTTCGTCGATATTTAAAAAATCAGGAGCTTCATAAGCTTTCATAATTATCCTTTAATTTTGTTGTTAAACCATTAGCTAAACAAGTTCATGACCCAGTCAAATTGAGCTTCGCTGGGACGCAATTCTTGTTCGTTTAAATAAGCTAATGGCTTTTCAGTTAAGTTTAAATTTTCAATCAAGTTAGATTCTTCTTCGTTAATATAAAATAAACCTGTTAACACTTCACCTTTGTGACGGGCTTCGGTTAAAACCTTAGCCGCCTCTAAACGGTCGTGCACATTGTGCAATCGTGAATCAATTTTATTTAATAAAATTTTTGATCCGTCCGGTAACGTAATAAGTTCTTTCGATCCTTCTTGGTAATCAACAAGAACTTCTTCCTGAGGAGCATAAAAACCAAGTTCTTGCAAAACCACATCGTGCGATTTTACATAATTGTAGCTTTTAGTAGAGCCATCGTGATTATTAAACGTAATACACGGAGAAAAAACATCGATTAAAGCCGTGCCTTTGTGTTTCAGCGCCGCTTGAATCAAGGGGACAAGTTGTTTGGCATCGCCGGAAAAAGAACGGGCCACAAATGTGCATCCTATGTCCAGAGCCAGAGTGCACAGATCAATCGTTTCAAATGGATTTACCGCACCGCTTTTTAATTTAGCCCCTTTATCGGCGGTTGCAGAAAATTGGCCTTTTGTTAATCCATAAACACCGTTATTGGCTACCAGGTAACAAACCGGTAAATTGCGGCGAATCAGATGAACAAAACCACCTAACCCGATACTGGCGGTGTCGCCGTCGCCGCTGATTCCCAGCATGGTTAAATCAGCATTGCAGACTTTAGCTCCGGTCGTGATGGGCGCCATTCTTCCATGCATCGAATTAAATGAAAAAGACTTCGACATAAAATAAGCCGGAATTTTCGACGAACAGCCTATGCCTGACATTTTCGCCAGCTGAAACGGATGAATACCGGCCTGATAACAGGCCGAGATGACATGGTTTGAAATTAAATCGTGGCCACAGCCGGTACACAACGTTGATACCGCACCTGAATAATCTTTTTTTGTTAATCCGATTGAATTAGCTGTCATAACAGCACCTCAACTATTTTATTTTGAACAGCATGTTTTAATAAAGGCTCAAAAATATTTTCTGCGGTCACAGGATTTCCATCGTACTGGCGAACACTTACAAGCTTTGCCGATAGTTCCGGATATTCGGTTGTTAATAACTGGGCCATTTGCCCGTCGCGGTTTTGTTCGATCACATAGATAACTTTGTGATTTTGAATAAATGTTTTAACATCATCAGTAAAAGGAACGGCTCTTAATCTTAGATAGTCTGTTTTTATGCCTTTGCTGTTTAAAATTTCACGCGCTTCATGCATCGGCATATCTGTTGTTCCGTAGGCGATAATTCCGACATCGTTTTTTTGATCGTCAATAACGGGAACCGGAATAAATTTTTTCGCTGTCTGCCATTTGCGGGCTAAACGGTCGATCACCTCTTTGTATTCAGCCGAGTCTTCAGTATACAGGCCTTTAGCGTTGTGCCCACTTCCGCGCGTAAAATACGCGGCGTTCATTTTTTTTGTACCGGGCAAAGTTCTTGGTGCGATAGCATCACCATCGGTTTCAGCGTAACGCATGTAAGTTGTGATTTTTTCTAAATCCGCTTCAGATAAAACTTTTCCGCGGTCGTAGGGCTTGGTCGGGTAAGTCCACGCTTCTTCAACCCAAGAATTCATCCCTAAATCTAAATCACTCATAACAAATACAAGTTGTTGCAAACGTTCGGCTAAATCAAACGCATGCTGGGCAAAATCAAAACACTCTTTTATATTCGCCGGTAATAACAACGGGTGTTTTGTATCACCGTGTGATAAATACACCGTTGATAAAATATCTCCTTGCGCTGTTCGGGTCGGCATTCCTGTTGAGGGTCCCACACGCTGAACATTCCAGACCACACAGGGAATTTCAGCATAGTAAGAAAAACCAGCAGCCTCACTCATAAGGCTTACACCTGGTCCGCTGGTTGCTGTCATGGCGCGGGCGCCGGTCCAACCTGCACCTAAGATCATACCCATCGCCGCAAGTTCATCTTCGGCCTGAACAACGCCGTATTTTTTTTGACCGGTTTCAGTGGTGCGAAGGTTGTCGGCGTATTTAATATAATTTTCGACCAACGAAGAAGAGGGCGTAATTGGATACCACGAAACAAAAGAGCAGCCACCGAAAATCGCACCTAAGGCAGCGGCGGTGTTACCGTCCATCATCACATATTTTTTATCTCGATTTCTTTTTTCGGCCTGAAACGGAAAAGCAGTTTTAAAAGCTGATTCGATCTCTGTGTTATTTTCGTCGACCCAGTTATAACCTATTTCAAAACCTTTAAGGTTAGGAGTCATAACGGAATCTTTGTGGCCAAATTGATCTTTTAAACAAGATAATACAGTTTCTTTGTCGAGTCTCAGTAAGTTCGCCAGCACGCCCACGTAAATAATATTGATCAGCATTTTTTTAATTTTTACCTGATCCGTGGCTTGATCGACTAATTTTTTAAACGGTACACCTAGATAATGAACATCGGATCTTTTTGTCTCGGGATTAATAACTCCTATATCAGAGTTAAAAATAAAATATCCCCCGGGTTTTACGGTCTTCTGGTCTTCGCTCAAAGTTTGCGGGTTCATCGCCACCATAACATCAGCCTGCTTACGGCGGGCAAGATAGCCTTGTTCAGAGGCACGAATCCAAAACCAGGTCGGAAGCCCGGCAATGTTTGATGGAAACACATTTTTTCCGCCCACGGGAATACCCATACGAAATAAGGATTTGAGTAAAATGTTGTTGGCCGATTGGCTGCCAGAACCATTGACTGTTCCAACACAAATCACAAAGTTATTTATTGAAGTTAAATTTGCCATATTCTGATAACTACTTTAGTTTTTGCAGAATATTTTGCTCAATTTGATTCAGGATGATATCTGCTTGATCCTTATCAAAATCTTCTCCAAGTTTTTTTTTGACTTTAAATTCTGACAAAACAAAGGCTTCGGTCGGGCGCAGGTCATGCCTTTTAAGACAGGCTTGGCAGCACTTTAACGGACAGCCATCAATGGTTATGATTTCACGTCCGGATTTTGCGAAGTTAACTAAAGAAGTTACGTCGCCTCCAACGCCTGCGATACAGCTCATTTCGGCGATCTTTTGTCGGTCGATTTTGATGGCAATGTAATTGGCCATCTGTGCGGCAGACGAACAGCCGGAACAAGAATAAACTATGGGTTTATTTTTACTCATGAGCCTATTTTTTGTGAAAGATTAAGTTTGAGCAATGATCTAGATCATATGTCAGGTGCTTTTTCTAAAAAACATGATTTAAATCATGTTTAGGATTGAGAATTCTTTAGCGGCATATGATTTAAGTCATTATCGATTTTAGAGCCTGCATGCGAATATTTCGTTATGAATATTGAGTCTTTAATTCCAGAGTACGCAAAAAAACTTGAAGCGGGTCATCCGCTATTAACTTATATCGAAGAAAATCGGTATCTCATAGATCTGTTAAACCAGTTATCAAAGGTCGATATCGTTAATGATATTCAGTTGGCCTACAATCTATTTAATCAAATAGCCCGTGTCGATATTCGTTATACAAGAAAAGAGAATCAGTTGTTTCCTTACCTTGAAAAGCGGGGATGGTTTGGGCCAAGCCAAGGCATGTGGAGATTTCACGACGATAACCGGCAGCTTATAAAAGACGTTCGGACGATGTTCGAAAAGAAAGAGACAACTCACTTGCAAGAGCGCGTAGACACCATGCTTAGTGAGCTTCTAAGAATGATGAACGTCGAAGAATCTAGATTGTTTCCGATTGCTTTAGATATTTTACTTCCTGAAGACTGGGAGCAAATGAAAGCCGGTGAAGGTGAAATCGGATGGATGCATAAAACAGATGTGAGCGAAACTGATTCTGTTCAGCAGGAGCAAAATCCCCAACCTTCTTTGGCCGATGGTTTTTTAAAATTGTCAGAAGGAAAAATGACTTTAGAACAAATCAATTTGTTGTTTCAGATCATGCCTTTTGACCTCACTTTTGTCGACGAAAACGACAAGGTCGCTTTTTATAACAGAGGTGAAGAACGGGTTTTTCCCCGAAGTGCCGGGGTTATCGGCCGCGAAGTCCGCTTCTGTCATCCGCCGAAAAGCGTGGATGCAGTGCTTAGAATTTTGGAAGAGTTTAAAGCGGGCCGAAAAGATGTGGCCGATTTTTGGATTAATTACCGCGGACGTACAATACATATCAGATATTTTGCCGTTCGAGATAAAAACAAAGTCTACCGTGGTGTCATCGAAGTATCGCAAGATGTGACTGAAATCAAAAAATTGGAAGGTGAAAAAAGATTATTAAATTGGGAATAGTGATGGATAAAAAAATCAGGATTTGGTACGCCGGACTTATTGCTCTTGTGCTTTTGATGATTTCAGTGGGCGGCGCAACTCGTTTAACTGAGTCAGGACTTTCAATTACCGAGTGGAAGCCAGTTACGGGAATCATACCACCGCTAACAGACAAAGACTGGCTTGAGGAGTTCGGAAAATACAAGCTGACCCCGCAGTACGTGCTGGTTAATTCCCAAATGGACCTTTCGCAATATAAATCTATTTATTACTGGGAGTACGGCCACCGGTTGCTGGGAAGAATAATTTTTTTATATGTCTTACTTCCTGGATTATTTTTTTTACGGCAGAAAAAAGTTTCGCTTTTTAATTTTTCAATTCTTCTAACATCGATCGGATTTCAAGGCCTGATAGGCTGGGTTATGGTTAAAAGTGGTCTGATTAAAGAACCTCAGGTCAGCGCTTATCTTTTAGCCGTTCATTATTTTTTTGCGCTGGCTCTATTGGTCTACACCTTCTATTTACTTTGTGCTTACCGAGAACCCATTTACTTTAAGAAAAAAAGTGAAACAGAATGGTTAACAACCACCGTTGGTATTTTTTTATGTTTACAAATATTTTACGGCTGTCTGATGAGCGGGCTTAGAGCCGGTTACATGTCAGACACATTTCCGCTGATGGGTGGGCAATTTGTGCCAGACCATGTTTTTGATTTTACAGCCCTGTTGGTGCATTGGGCACACCGGTGGTTAGGTGTTGCCGTCGCTGTCTTAATTACGATGTATTCTATTTCGGGTTTACAAAGAACAGTACGGAAAAGCCGCGGGCCTTTTATTCATTTATTAGGCATCACTCTTTCTCAGATTTTACTCGGAATTATATTAGTTATTTTTCATGTTCCAAAAATCGGAGCTGTCTTTCATCAAGTCATGGCCGCTCTCATTGTGCTGGGATTTTGTAATATTCTATTCAGAAGTAAAATGAACGAAAGTGGGTTTTATGAAAAAAATTGATTTGCACTGTGTTCCACAAGACGTTGCTGTGAAAAGTTTTTTTCTTGGTCCCTCGGCAGAAAACAGGGAGTGGATCACGTCGCAGGTCACATATATTTTGAACAGCTGGTTTGACTGGCGTAAAAACTTCAGTACCAGCGAAGGCTGTTTAATTTCTGACAGCGATAAAGCTGTCAGCGAATTTAAAATCCAACAAAAATGGTCTGAAGACGTTATTGCAAATTTGGTCAAAAGATTTGAATCAGAGATACCTAAATTTTCACCGCGTTACATCGGGCATATGTTTTCAGAAATAAGTATGCCGGCTTTACTTGGGCATATAATTACTTTACTGCATAATCCAAATAATATTTCCAGTGAAGCTTCAACGGTCGGAACTGAAATTGAAAAAGAGGCCATTTATTTTTTAAGTGAACTTGTTGGCTATAAACAAGGAACCGGGCATTTTACTTCCGGTGGTACCATTGCCAATTTTGAATTTTTATTCAGAGCCAGAGAGCGTCTGTTTAACTGGTTAAATGCGGCGGCGGCGGCCGGTGAAAAAGATTTATTTGCGACCTCAATAATGGGTTGGAGTAAGTACAATGCGATCGTTGATTCTTTAGGCCAGAATAAAATTAAAAAGGTTCATCCTGCGAAAGCACCGGTTTTATTAGTCTCATCAAGTAAGCATTATTCCTGGCCGAAAGGTATGCATTATTTAGGTTTAGGAGAAGAAAACCTGATATATGTCGATCTTGATCAGTCCGGAAGAATGTCGGTTATCGATTTGTACGAAAAATTAAAATTCCTACAGCAAGAAAATATTCCTCTTTTAGGAGTGGTTGGAATTGCCGGAACCACAGAGCTAGGCACTATCGATCCGATAAGTGAAATTGCTGATGTTCTCAAAAAATTTACTCGCGGTAAAGACGGCCATATTTGGTTTCATATCGATGCGGCTTATGGGGGATTTTTTCGCTCTCTCGTTAAAACAGAGTCAGCAGCGAATTTAGAGGCAGCGACTTTTAAGAATTTGCTCAGCATGTCTGAAGCCGATTCAGTGACGCTTGATCCGCACAAATTAGGTTATGTTCCTTATGCTTCCGGGGCTTTTATCTGCAAGAACTCTGAAGATTATTTTATTAAGCCGTTTACCGGTCCGTATATAAAAAGCGACAGACATAATTTAGGAAACTTCACCATCGAAGGTTCGCGCTCAGCCGCCGGTGCTGTAGCAACGTATACGTCAATGAAGTGCTTTCAGGGTTCTGATGGCTACGCCAGAATTTTAGCTCGAACGATGTTAGCAAAAGATATATTCAAAAAAGCTTTGCAAAAAACCGAAATGAAAATTCTTTTTCCAGAAGGGCAAGATACGAATATTTTATGCTTTTCTGTGGTGGCCGGGCTTAAAAACTTATCACAAGTGAATTCGTTAAATTTACGTCTCTATGAGCGAATAACCGAAGAAAACAAATATTGGATTTCAAAAACAACTCTGACTAAGCATTATTTTAACCGCATGATTCATGACAGTTGTATGAAAGAATCCCTTGATCTTGATTCTGAAGAAATGGTTTTGCTGCGGCTGACTTTGATGAACCCCTTTATCATTTCAAAAGAAAGCCCTGTTGACCATGCTACACGTTTTGCAGAGCTTATAAATCATGTCGCTTATGATCTAAATCATAAGTAAAACACCGGGTGTTATCTATTATGAATATTATGGATAGAAGTAGTGAATATCAAAAAATGAGTAACGAAGGGTTAGTTGATTTACTTCTCAATCGTTATCACAAAAAACTAAGATATGACGTTTTAACAATTACGCCGTTGTTTGAGCGGGTGGTTAATGTTCACGGCAACAGCCATAACACATTGGCCGCAGCTAAAAAATTATTTGATAAAGTCGTCGCGCATTTACAGTTTCATATTACTAAAGAAGAGCAAATGCTTTTTCCTGCTCTTGTGCAATTAAGTGATTTAAACCAGTTCAAGGCTCTTAAGGGGCCGATTTACTGTATGCGCTCTGACCATCAGCATGACGACGAAGATCTTAAACAGCTGAAGATTTTAATGAATGATTTTGTTCCCCCGTCGGGGGCGTGCCAGTCTTACCAAAAATTAATGGTCTTGCTTAGCGAATTTGTCGAAGACACCTTTGAACATATGAAAATAGAAAACGAAATTCTTTTTCCCCGCTTTGAAGTCGAGGGATAGCTTTTTGTTTTCAGAGAAGGATTTTTATGAAAGATGTAGTGATTGGCGTTGGAATTGGGTTCGGCCTTGTAGCAGCGGCCGTCGTAGGAATTTTTGGCGCCACATTATTAATGTGCGGCATGTTTCTGCTGGGCGGTTTTTCCGGTTAATGCATAAAACAGAACCCCTTAAAGATCTTGCATCGAGGTACTTAGTACTGGGCTTCACGTGCACGGCCTCATTATGATGTCGGTTTTTTTACCTCCGGTCTTTCATGCCGGTTTTGGTTATTTAGTTTCGGGTCAAAAACTTTTAAATAAGCCGCGGTATTTCTTAGAGATAGCAACCGCAGGTTTTTTATTACATTCAACGGGGCTTGTTGCGGTTCTTGTGGGAATGTTTACTGGAGAATTTAATTCAGGTTGGATGATTCCGTGGAGTGAAGTTCAAGGAGCTGGCGTATCTGGATTTTTGTTTTTCCGCTTTATGCTATGGGGTGGTTGAAAGTTTATCGTCATCAAAGTCAAATTCTTATAACCGATGTGGCTTGGATCTTTGGCTTTCTGTCTTTTCTGGGAGCCTTGTGTATCGTCGTGGCTGTGAGCTGGATTTTATTCGGCTTTTTAACGCCAGACTAATGGTCACAACCAAGCCGAAAACTCGACAACATTCTTACCTTGCGGAAGCTCTTCGCAAGACGAGATGTAGTGAGTCGCATACTCATAATCCGTCGAAGAGTTAAATCGTGTCAGTTTACGAAACTCATCATCCTTAATAAACAATTTAAAATGCGTAAAACCTAAAAACCACAAACTAGTTTTTTTAATCGCACAAGCGCCATGAGCTAAAATCTCTAACAAAGCTAAAACCAGATCGCTATTGATATGCACGGGCTGGTGACCGCACGTAAAGTTCGACGAACGATTTTTATAACGAAGGCCAAAGCCAATCGCACCATCATTGGTCACCCAAATTTCAATATGCGGAAAATTATTTAACGGCGAAGATAAGATTAATTCAGTGCAAACAAAATAATCGGCGTTAGGATTTCCGATAAAGTTCACCTTTTCACTCATGGTGACATGAGCGAACTGTTTTTCGGCGAACCAGCTCTTGATCTGCGCGACAATGTCGTGATGCTTGGTGAACTCCCTCATCACCTATTATTATAAATAAATATTTATTTTTAAAGCAAGTGGCTTATTTTGCTAATAATCCATAGCCCACCAGGCCAGGAATTAAGATATACAGAATAGAATCGCGTATAAGGTAATACACAAAGAAAATGGCAAAGAGCTTCCAGCCATGCTTTTTAAACGTGGCTTTCATGCCTAGCGTCTTAAAATCATGCTTCAGCGTCAGGAACAGGTCTTTGGCTTTCGAAAAAAGCGATGAAGTCTTGCTTGGTGAGTGGTCTAAGGCCATGTTTGGCTCGGGCTTCGTCGCAACGGGGAACATGGACACCAGATTCATAACTGGCTTGAAAATTCCTGCAAGGAGACGGGCGATTGAAGTAGATTTCACAGCTAACAAACTCGCCGATTCGCCCTTTTAAGGCAATACATTTTGGATGATGTTTGTCGTCGGTACCTTTAAGAATGCGGGCTCGATCAGAAGCATCGAGCCAATAATTGGGAGGGACAGGGTGATCAGAATCGCCTTTTTCCGCTTCTCGCCAATAAAACGAAACGCGGTAGCTGGCGCAGCAAGCACCACAAGATTGGCATGGATGAGCGGGGGTTGAACTTCGTCCCATGCTAAAATTGTGGCTTGCTTAATGATTACTTGTCAGCTTTTTCCTCTGACTTTTCTGCTTTTTCTGCTGCTTTTTTAGCTTTCCACTCTTTTTTCTCATCGCGTAATGATTTTGTTGAAGCTTTGCATCCTTCAGAGATTGCGAAATCTTTGTGTTCTTTTTTGTAAGCGTGAAGACATTTTAATAGACCAGAACCTACTTCTTTACCAGAGCAGCCAGCTTTTTCGGCGTCAGAAGCGCAAGCTTGGTTAACAGCGGCTTTGTGCTCAGCTGCTTTGGCTTTCATTTCTGCTTTTTTCTCGCCGTGGTTATCGGCGAAAGCCATTGCTGAGGTTGCGATCACGATAATTGCTAATGCTTTTTTCATAGGTCATCTCTTTCTGCGTGTATACACGCTAATGGTTTTTGTGTTTACCGTACAATAATAGCCTAAATGAGTAGCTTTAAGGATGTATGAACCCCGAATTAAAAAACATTAATTCTGAGAGCTTACTAGCTAAGCTATTAAAATCGTTGAATTAATCCTATGGTAAATTAATATGACTTTGAATCAAACTGGACCAAAGTAATAAACTTTAACTCGGGGAAGATTTAATTTAAAGGGGTAGTCATGTCGAAGTTTCTTTTAGTGTTCTGTCTTTTTGTGTCTCAATTTGCAATGGCCAATCTAAAAATCGGATTAGTTTTAGATAAAGGTGGCAAAGACGATAAATCTTTTAACTCAGCCGCTTACGAAGGCGCAAAAAAAGCTGAAAAAGAATTAGGTATCGAACTTAAATACGTAGAAGCCACAGATACTAACTCACTAGAAACACTTCACAGAAATTTTGCCCAAAAAAAATATGATCTAGTTATCGGTATTGGTTTCGCCCAAATGGACGCCGTTAAAAAAACGGCGGCTTTATTTCCAGAAACAAAATTTGCGATTGTTGACGGTGAAGTATCTGCTAAAAATGTTCGTTCACTTTTATTTGAAGAGCACGAAGGTTCTTATTTAGTAGGAGCTGCGGCTGCAATGAAATCAAAATCAGGTGTTGTTGGTTTTATCGGTGGAATGGATATTCCGTTAATCCGCAGATTCCAAAAAGGTTTCGAAGCGGGTATTAAATCAGTAAATCCAAAAGCCACAATCTTAGTAAGCTACATCGGCGTTACAGGCGAAGCTTGGAACAACCCTGCTAAAGCTAAAGAAATCGCCTTATCGCAAATTTCGCAAAAAGCTGATGTGATCTTTCACGCAGCCGGTGCTTCAGGTGCAGGGCTATTTGATGCAGCTGCAGAAAAAAAAGTTTACGCGATTGGTGTTGATTCAAACCAAAACTGGGTAAAACCAGGTGTGGTTCTGACATCAATGTTAAAAAAGGTTGATGTGGCTGTATTTGAAACTATCAAGTCAGTTAAAGAAGGCAAATTCACAGCGGGCGTTAACCGTTTTGGTTTAAAAGACGGTGGTATTGACTGGGCTTTAGATAATAACAACAAATCGTTATGGTCAGCGGCCGAGATTGAAAAATTAGCGCAAGTTAAAAAATCAATCGTGGCTGGCAAAGTTTCAGTTCCAGATTATTACAAAACAAAAAAATAATCGTTCATGTCAGTTTCAAACCTGATCGAATTCAATAATATCTCTAAAAGTTATGGGGACTGCGTGTCCCTAGAACAAGTTCACTTTTCAATTTCGACAAACCAGATTCACGCGATTATCGGTGAAAATGGCGCGGGTAAATCAACGCTTATGAAAGTTTTAGCGGGGATTGTGCCACCAACGTCAGGCGCCATGTCTTTACGTGGTAAAGCTTACGAGCCGCAATCAGCGCAAGATTCTTTCCGTGAAAAAATCGGTTTTGTGCATCAGCACTTTCAATTAGCCGATGAATTAACGGGCTGGGATCATTTAGAGTTAGTGGCGCGTACGCAGAATATCGAGCAAAAGAAACTGGTTTCAATCGTTCAAGACAAACAAGCCAAGTTTAAATGGTTATTACCACTAGATAAAAAAATTAAAGCTTACAGCATCGGTGAACAGCAAAGATTAGAAATTTTGCGCGTGTTAATTTTAGATCCAGAGATCATTATTTTTGATGAACCAACCGCAGTTTTAAGTCCTGATGAAATCGATGATTTTTTAAATTTCATATTAGATCTTAAAAAACAGGGTCATACGTTAATTTTAATTTCGCATAAGTTAAACGAAATTAAAAAAGTCGCTGATCACGTGACTATTCTTTGTCGCGGTAAAATGATTGCCTCTGATAAGGGAGAAAACTTCACCGTTGAACAAATGGCTGAAAAAATGATTGGCCGTAAACAACAGCCGTTAAAACAAGAAGTGGTGAGTGAAACTGGCAAAGCTCATGATTTACATCTTCTAGGTTTAAAACTTCATAACAATGAAATTTTAGGCGTAGCTGGCGTTGATGGTAATGGCCAAGAAGACTTTATCTTTAAACTTCGTCAGAATATCGCTTTATTAAAGTTAAAATTCGGCGATATTTCAGAAGATCGTTACCGTTATAGCATTTATCCTTTGCAAAACTTAGTTGAAAATTTCTTAATCCGTCACCGTGAAAAGTTCACCAAGTTCGGATTAGTCAGTAAATCGTCGGTACGCAAAGAAGTTGAAAAAATCATTCAAGAGTGGGACGTGCGCCCGGCAGACAGCGATAAAACTATGGGCGCTTTATCTGGGGGTAACCAGCAGAAGTTCGTGATCGGTCGTGAGCTTTGGCATAGTCCGGATGTGATTTTAGCAGCTCATCCTTCGCGCGGTGTTGATATCGGTGCGCAAGAAAAGATTCATCAAGCCTTACTTGATCAAAAGAAAGATCACCGTGCAGTGGTGTTATTGTCTTCTGATTTAGACGAAGTTTTAAAATTATCAGATCGTTTTGTGATTTTATATAAAGGCGCAATCAAGGGCCCGTATGTTAAGGGTTCACTGAATAACAGCCAGATTTCGCAAATTATGAACGGGGTCGAGCTGAAAGGGGCAGGCCTGTGAAGCGCATTGATTTTTCAAGTTTGATCGGTTTTTTCATCGGCGTAGCCCTGAGCAGTGTCTTAGTTATTTTATTTAAAGAAAACCCAGGCGATGTTTTAAAAGTTTTAAGCGGAAGTTTCTTACAATCAAAATTCGACATGGGCTTAACACTTTTTTATACAACGTGTTTTGCTTTTGCAGGTTTAGCGTTTTCAATACCTTTTAAAGCGGGATTATTTCATATCGGAGCCGAAGGGCAGATCGTATTATCAGCGATGATGGCTGCAGTGATGGGAATTATTCTTCCTGAATCGTTAGGCACATTCGGTATTGTTTTAATCTGTTTAGCGACAATGGTGGTTGGTATTTTAGCAGCGCAAACGATTGCGTTTTTTAAAGTTTACAAACAAGGTCACGAAGTTGTGGTTGCGATCATGCTTAATTTTATTTTTGCAGCGATTGCCACCTATGTGATTTTACAGAATTACCAAAACCCTGAATCACAAAACCCTGAAAGTGCTTTAATTAATCCGGCCTTTCAAGGAGCTAAAGCTGATGGTATTAAAACATTCTTTGAACAATCAGCAGTTAGCAGTTTTTTACTGTTAGCAGTTCTTAGTTGTTTAGCGGTTTGGTTTTTTGAAAAGAAAACTAAATGGGGTATGGAAATCAAAGCTTACGGTGAAAACCCAACAGCGGCTGAGCGTATGGGTATTTCAGCCAAGAAAGTTAATTTTTTAGCTTTAGGTATTGCAGGATTTTTCTCAAGTCTTGTGGGCTTAACAGAAGTGTTAGGCAGCACATTTCAGTATAAAGTAGGATTTTCTCCGGCGTACGGTTTTTTAGGAATCGTCGTGGCGTTGTTAGCACAAGGTCATCCGATTGGTATTTTATTTTCAAGCTTTATCATGGCAGTTCTTCATAAAGGAGCGTCAGATTTAGATTTAGAAACGCAGTTTTTAACGCGTGATTTTTCTAAGGTGTTACAAGCTATTATTATCTTCTGCGTAGCAGGCGCTGTTTATCTAAACCATAGAAGGGTTAAAAGGGACGCTTAGTCCCTTTTAGTAGAGAAGGAAGAAAGCATGAGTCCAGAGATTCTTTTAGGTTTAGTTTTAGCCACTGTTCGTATGTCGTTACCGATTTTGTTTGCGGCCAGCGGCGGGTATTTTTCAGAAAAATCTGGGGTGGCGCAAATCGCACTAGAAGCCTACCTGTTAATCGGGGCATTCACAGCAGCAGCCGTTGGTTTTCAAACACAGTCGCTGATTTTAGCTTACGTTGCTGCGGCTGTAGCGGCAGCAGTTATGGCGCAAATTTTTAATATTCTTATTTTTAAATTTAAAGCCAATTCAATTGTTGTTGGAACAGGTATGAACTTACTGGCGATGGGTATTATTCCGATTGTGAGTAAAACATTATTTGAATCAACGGGTTCAACTCCGGCTTTAGACACTTCAGAAGCTGCGCTAAAACAATCGTTAATCATGGTGAGTGTCACAACAGTGTCTATGATGGCTTTATGTTATTGGATCGCTGAAAAATCGAACTGGGGCCTACAAATTAAATTCGCCGGTGAAAAATCAGAGGCTTTAACAAGTGTTGGGGTAAACCCGATTAAACGCCGTTGGCAGGCCGTGACTTTATGTGCGTTAATCACTGGTGTTGGTGGCGCGATTCTATCAACTTACTTAGCTTCAAGTTATTCGCCCTTAATGAGTGCGGGGCGTGGGTTTATTGCTTTAGCCGCCGTGATTTTTGCGGGTTGGAACTTACGTAAAGCCTGGATAGTTGTTTTATTTTTTGGTTTTGCTGAGGCGATTCAGATTCAGTTACAGAATATGAATTTAGCAGTGAAGATTCCGAATGAATTTATTCAAATGCTTCCGTATCTTGCGACATTAGTGGCTCTGCTGCTACTTCGTAATAAGCAGCAGGCCCCGAAAGAAATTTCTTAAGATTTAGATTTATTTAACTCACAAAGAAGTTGAGTCGTATTGCCATTTTCTTCAACCAAAGTGGCTTTTCTTGGCATGCTTGGGCTTGTTGTTTGGTTAATGCTAAAAGACATGCCGTTTTGCCCGTGGTAAACCGTAGCTCCGCCAGCCAAGCCTGGAATTGGTTTATCTTGTTTTACGATGTAAGTTTGCACCGAGTTTTTCGTAAGTGTGGTTCTGGTCACGCGAATTTGTGTAAGGCCAGCAATTCCACCCTGTAACATCTGAACTTTCATAGTTACTGATTTCGAGGTCGATCCAGCGGGTTTGCAATTATAACGAACCGTGATCATATCTGCGCCTGCAGCGATAACTGAAGATGCCGTTAAAGAAACCATTAAAGCCGTCATTAATTTTTTCATAGACTAATCTCCTTTGTTAGACGGTGTATTTCTAACAAAGGTGGTGACGTAATTCGCCTGTAATGATTTTGTACAGTAAGAACTACATTAGAAATTAAGCTGTGTTGTAGCTAATGGGCCTGTTAACGTTAACGTCACAGGTTTGCCATCAGAGGCTGGTGTAGAAACGGGGAATAGCACCGAATAAGCTGACGACCAACGGTTATGAAACGGGTATAAAGCTTCGATATCTAAGAATAGACCTTTAAGTTTTGTGACTTTGCCTTCGTAACGTTGTCCGCCCACATCAAGATACACTTTCCAAGATGTTTTATTAAAAGCTAAATCATCATGTTTACGTTCAGGGGTGTAAAAGCTAATAAAGAATTCTGTGCTGTCAGAGTGTTTAGCAATGACTTTGCCTTTTTCTTCTTTATATTTTTCTAAGTTCCATTGCTGAAGTTTAGCCTGGTAAGCCACTAAGTTTTCGCTCATATCGGCGTCTAAACGAGTCGCATGCACAGTCAATTTATTGTAAAGGCCGTCGTAAACTTCTTGTTTTTGCGTTTTAGTTTCAACGTAATCTTCGTATTCAGAAGTTGAGATATCTTTAATGCCTTCAGGTGTGGGTAAGCGGTGTACGCAACTTAAAACAATAAATGGTAATAAAGCTAAGAAGATTTTTTTCATATGTTGTTCCTATTTATGTCTATTGCAAAAATCAATCACTGCTTTATACACGTCTTCACGTACGATATCGTTGTAAAGTTCGTGTTTTCCGCCTTCATAAATTTTTAATTCTTTATCAGTGGCTGCTAAGTTTTCAAAAAATAATTTAGCTTGCGCCGTTGAAACGACCGGGTCGTTATCTGAAATATGCAATAACGTAGGTAAGGTAATGCTTCCAGCTGTCGTGATGACTTTTTCAAATTCACGTTTGAATCCTAAAAATACACCGGCTGAAATTTTACCATGACGGTAAGTATCTTGTTCATACTCTTTAATGACCGCTGGATCGCGAGTCAGTTGTTCGTTGGTGATTTCGTTACCTAAAGTCACTTTCGGTAGTAAGGCATTTAAAATTTCAGAACCAGATTCTTTCCATGCAGGAACAGCTTGGCTGATACCAAAAAGCGGAGAACTTAAAACTTGCGCGTTAAACTGATCATATTTTTTTTCGCGAAGCGCGCAAGATTGAACTAAGCCACCCATTGAGTGCGCAAGGAGTAGAACCGGCTTATTTTTAACCGAATCAATTCGTAAACACTCATCTAAAAACAAATGGTAATCTAAAACGTATTCGTCGAAATCTTTAGCGTAACCGCGTACACCTTCGGATTTTCCGTGGCCACGCATATCCCAGCTGATAAAGCTCCAGTTTTTACCTTGTTCGCTTTTTTGAAAACCGTCGATTAAACGATTGTAGCAATCTGAATGTTCAGCTTGGCCGTGGGTAATTAAAACCGTGCCGCAAGAATTTGATGCGTCCCATTTTTGCAAATAAAGCTTTGTCTGGTCGTAACCGCGAAAAAAAGATTCAGATCGTTTCATACAGTTCAAGTCTAACCGAGCCGAATTTTAAGTCAAAATTTAATTCAAACCACGCAGTAAAACG
>JAMPXC010000040.1 GCA_023701385.1 Pseudobdellovibrio sp. | reverse complement strand
TAATACTCTTTTAAATAATGCCGGGAGTGGTGAATTCCGTTACGAATTTTACAAAAACGGATCTCTATATAACGGTTACATCTCGCAAAAAACCGCGAGCACTTGGGAAACTATGCAAGGAACCATGAGCACTTATCTTAACGCTGGCGATACTTTCTGGGTGCAATATACTATGGGAAGTGGCGCCGCTTACACGGATTGTAACTACAACAGATTTTGGGGCAGACTGGGCGGTTAGTAATTTTAATTTAAGAAAAAGAGTCCAGTCGAGGAGACTTACTGTTTCATTCTAAAACAACTAACTCCAAAAAAGGGGTGTTGTCTCCTACCATGACGCGAATTTGTTGGTCATTTCACAACTTAAATCTTTATAAAATTGTCAAAAATTCCGACAAGTTAAGAGTGAAAAAGAGACGTCTGCTGGATCATTTCGTTATTTCTATTTTCGTGTTTATGATGTTAAACACGCTTTCTGTTTTCGCAGGTCCTTCACGCACAACATATCAAGCTAAAATTATTAAACCTGATGGTTATCCGCTTGAATCAACGAACGTTAATTTTAAATTTACAATTCTAGATCCGTTAGGAAGTTGTATTCTGTATTCAGAAACTTTTTCTAATGTGAATATGGGATCAAGCGCAGGTTTAGTTTCTTTTGCGTTAGGAACAGGCGTTCGCACATTTCCGGTTGTCGGAAGTAACTTCGAGCAAGTTTTCAGTAACATGGCAGCTTCTTTAATTTGTGATTCTGGAGGGCCGGCCACATATTCTCCGTCAGCGAACGATACGCGTAAAATTGTGATGCAGTTTAATGACAGTACCGGTTGGCAAACATTACCAGCAATGACGATCAATGCTGTGCCTTATGCGATGTATGCCAATGACTCGTTAAAATTCAGCGGCAAAGACATCACTGACTTCGTACAAACGGCAAGTCTGCCAACGTGTGGTGCCAGTGAAGCGATACGCTTTAACGGTGCAGGATTTTCTTGTATCGCCGCAGGCGGAACCGGAACAATCACATCTGGTTCAGTGACCACAGCTCTTGGTTACACGCCAGCTGATGGTGCAAGTGTTACGGCTATGGCTTCAACAGTAAATTCAGTTTCATCAACCGTAGCCAGTGTTTCTTCAACAGTGTATTCAGTTTCAAGCACAGTCACAAGTTTACAAAATTCAGTAGCGGCTTCTTTTGCAGCGATCACAAGCTCACAATGGTCAACAATCGGTGCCGATATTTATTATGGTTCGCGCGTAGGCGTGGGTACTTCTTCACCTTCAACTCTTTTTGATGTGGGTGGATGGTCAGAAGCTCCCGCTGGTTTAGCTAATGGCGCTAATATTACGGGTAATTTATATGTAGGTAATACGGGATCAAACATAGCACGCACACGATTAAGCAGTAATGTTAATGGTGGATTTCTTCAATGGAATCGTTTGTTAACCGCTTCAGGAGCTGTTCAAACTGATGTTACAAAACCATCATTCAATTTTGAAATGAATGGCACAACAGACCGTTTTATTTTTCAAAGATCAGCAGCCAGCAGCACAACACTTGTGGATTTAATGTCGATCACCGGATCAGGTCGTGTAGGTATTGGTGTAAGCTCACCGGTAACGGCACTTGATGTTTCGGGAGCTATTCGTATCGGCGTTGACAGCTCAAGTTGTACAACAGGCTTAGCCGGAACATTACGTTATAACGCGGGCGTTGTTGAATACTGTAACGGAACATCTTGGGCTGCATTCGGTATCAGTGGCGCGGGAATTTTGGCGATCAACGGTTTAGCGTCGGGTTCACAAACTTTTGCATTTGGTTCTACTGGTACAACACCAAATGTTTCATCAGTAGGCTCAGTACATACTTTTAATTTTCCGTATGCTTCTGCAGCCACAACAACGGCCGGCGTAATTTCTTACAGCGATTATTTAAATTTCTCAAATAAACAAGTTGGCACAAGTGCAGCAATCATAGCGACACTAGGTTACACACCCGCTGATTCAGTGAGTTTAACATCTCTGTCTTCAACTGTAGGCTCTGTATCTGCAGCCGTGAATTCAGTTTCGTCGACAGTAGCTAATCTGGTATCAACAGTAGCGAGTGTTTCTTCATCTGTGAATTCTGTTTCAAGTTCAGTCGCGAGTTTACAAAACTCAGTGGCAGCTTCGTTATCAGCCATCACTTCATCGCAATGGACAACAAGTGGTACAAATATTTTCTATAATACAGGTAATGTGGGCATAGGTGCTTCGTCGCCGGTAGAAATGCTTCATTTGCATGCCGCTACCGGTGTTTTACGTTCAGGATTTCGTACTTCGTGGACAGACACAAATGCTTACGGTGAATGGAATGCTTACGAAGGCGCTACATTTATGGGTGGTATTTCTGTATTTGGTTCGACTTACCCCACATCAGCTTACCGCAACGCTTTTATGATGAGTGCGGCCAATAATAATTTAGGGTCATTAATTTTTAGAACAAGAACTGGTGGCGTTTACCAAGAAAGAATGAACATTCTTAATAATGGCTATGTTGGTATAGGAACAAGTTCACCGACACAACGATTAGAAGTTGATGGTGGAATTTCTAGTATGAGTAACGCAGATAACTCAACATCACGTTCAGTCAGAATTAGTATGATGACCGATACCACTAATACTGTAAACGGATTTGGTAACGGTGATCCGTGGTTATCTTTAGATGGCGGAGCTAATAGTGGTTCTGCCACACTACAAATCGTTGGTAACCAAAATCGTGTGTTAAATGTCAGACTTCACGATGGTAGTTTACTTGTGCCGTACGGAAATATCGGAGTTGGTCTTGCGGCGTCAGCTCCAGCTTCGCGTTTGCATGTTGCAGATAATAGCGCTGTGATCCTGACTCTTGAACGTCAGAATAATCAAAACAGCTTGATCGAACATAAAAATACTCTGGGTAGTGTATATACAGGTCAAATTACAAGTACAACAGATTGGGGAGTTGGAACCGGAATTGATTTAGGAACTTCAGCTTTATTTCGCGTAACAAGTTCGGGCCGTGCTTATATCGGCGGAACAACAGCACCAACAGCAAGATTGCATATCACCGCCGGCACATCATCAGTGGCGCCAGTGAAATTAACAACAGGTACATTGTTAACAACACCGCAAGCAGGTGCGATTGAATACGACGGCACTGATTATTACATCACTGATAGTTCTAATGTTCGCCGTACAATTGCGACGGCCTCAACAGGTGGCGTGTTAAATAATACATCTGTTGTTTCTTCAACTTCAGGAATTACATTATGGCCAGCGGCCGGCAATTCAGTCGTTGTTTCATCAACAGTCGCTTCCACAAATTCAACAACAGGTGCGTTAATCGTCAATGGTGGTGCAGGTATCGCCGGAGCTTTAAACGTCGGTGGTATTATCAGTGGTTCAGCGACTATTAAAGGAACTGGCTTTAGAGCAAATCAAGGAGCACCGGATGCCGCAGATAGCTCGACTGTAGGTTACGCGTTTGGTTCAGACGGAGATACGGGTATTTTCTCGCCAGGCACTGGTTCTGCGAATGGTGTTTTGTCATTCTATAGCAACAACGCCGAAAAAATGCATTTAGATACTGCTGGAAATTTAGGTATTGGCACGAGTAGCCCGACACAAAAGCTGCACGTCAGCGAAGGTGATATTTTAGTTGAGCGTTCAACAACATCACCCTCTTTAAAGTTAAATAATACTTTTACCGGTGGTCGACAGTATGCTTTATATTCTCATGCATCTGGTTCAGGTGGATTATCGCGATTTATTATTAAAGACATAACATCTGGAACAGAAAGATTCATCATCACAGATCAAGGTAACGTCGGTATAGGAACAGCAGCTCCTTCAGGCAAACTCAGTGTGGTCAGCGGCGCCCAAATCATGAATTTTGGTACTGGCACAAATACTTCTGGTTATACTTTCAACTTCGGTTTAAATGATGACGGAATTAATTTTGACAATAGTTCAACTGTGCGCGGTTACAATTTTAAAAATGGAAATGGAACATTGATGACGATGACGGCCGCAGGCAACGTCGGTATCGGAACGAGTAGCCCATCGGTACTGTTAACAGTTGATGATACTAATGGTTCTGTTGCAGCACCGTACATAGCAAGCACAGACAAATTGGCGGTGATAGGTACAGGGAATACGGTGATTCAAGTGACTACCCCTTCAAGTAATACGGCAGCGATTTATTTCTCTGATCCGCAAAGCCGTGATCCAGGTGGAGTTGCGTATTCACACTTAACAGACAGTATGAGCTTCAGAGCCAATGGCGCGACTCGTATGACAATCGCTTCAGGTGGAGCTGTGGGTATTGCTACCGGATCACCGAGCTATGCTCTTGATGTGAATGGACAAGGTCGTTTCCAAACAGCGATGGCACAGGTTTTTCAAGTGGTCGGTGCTGGAACTGGTTATTCAGATGCAGTGAATGGAGTTGCAACAATTTATTCACAAAATACTGCAGGCTCAGGCGGAAACGTACTTAAAGTCGGTTCTGCGTTTGCACCAAATGGTTTTGTGGTGAAAGATACAGGATCTGTCGGTATCGGTGTCACATCACCTCTAACAGCACTTGAAGTAAATGGCGGTATTTCTACAAAAGGCGGAGAAATTATCATGCAAAGACCTACCGTCGGTGGCGGTTGGGCGCGCGGATTACATTATACTCCAGACGGAAGTGCAAATGCGACAGCCAATGGCCTAGCAGGGATCGGTCTTCTTGGATCGGGTGCTACGCAAACATCAATTTACTTAGCGTTTGGTACGGCTCCGTGGGCGTCGTCGACCGGTATGCACATTTTATCAAACGGTAACGTTGGCGTTGGATTAACCAACCCAACAGCACTTTTCCATGTGAATGGTGCAGCTCTTGCGACGGCGTGGAATACAAGTTCAGATAAACGTTTAAAAGAAAATATTAAACCGATTGATGATTCAGTAAATAAAATTTTACAACTTCGTGGTGTTGAATTTGATTGGCGTAAAGATGTAAAAGCGCCGACAAAACACGACGAAATCCATGACATCGGTGTAATCGCGCAAGAAGTCGAAAAAGTTTTTCCAGAGGCTGTGACAACGCCAAAAACTGGTTATAAATCGGTCGCATATTCTAAGCTAGTCGCACCGTTAATCGAAGCGGTGAAATCACTTTATCACCGCATTTTAGGTATAGAAGCGCAGCAGGCTGAGCAAGCTCGCACGCTGGCATCAAAAGCTGATCAACAGGCTTTAAATATGGCAAATGCAAAAATTCAAAAATTAGAATCAGAAAATGCGGCCAAAGAAAAAGAACTGCAAGAGATGAAATTGCGTCTTGAAAAAATTGAAAAAGCTCTGAATTCAAAGTAAGAGCCAGACTTGGTCCACTGGTATTTTAGCCAGATTCAATACCTTAGTCATTAAATAAAAAATAACCTCGTCCTGTTGTCTCGGTTCGGGAACTCAGTTTCGCGGAGCAAAAAAAAGACTGTCTACAATATAACCAACTTTGGTCGGTTTATTAAATTGAGATAACTCCGATAAGAAACATAGGGGAGAACTCTATGAATTCATCGGTTTTTATAGGCGTCATTGCGTGTGCTACCGTCGTTTACTTCGGTATTGTTCACGGTTTAAGTGCGCCGAGCATGTTGTTAAACAGCCATGCCATCATTCTAGTGATGGGCGGTACAGTAGCGATCACATTATTTTCATACTCAATGGAAAAAATCTCAGAAGTTTGGAACTTCGTGAAGAACGGTTTCTTTTTTAAGAAAACAAAAAAAGAAACAGCGATGATCGAAGATTTACTTGTGACAGTTAAAAATTGGTATAACGGAAGTTGGTATCAAAATTCATCGAACCACCCCTTCGTGAACGACTCATTTAGAATTTTAAATGAGGGAGATATCTCTGCATCCGATGTAACTCATATCTTAAACGCACGCCGTGAAGCGGTAGCGAGAAAATATTTTGAAGACGCGAAAGTTTTAAATAACATCGCGAAGTATCCTCCTCACTTAGGTCTTCTTGGAGCTTCTTCGGGTATGATCCAGATGATGATGGGTCTTGGTAAAGGTGGTATCGAAACAATCGGTAGCGCCATGGCCGTTGCCTTAACAGCCACTCTTTGGGGTATCTTTTTAAATAACTTTATCTTCCTTCCATTATCAGATTCGGCAACAAAAGCTGCTGAAGATGAAATGTATATCCGTAATATGATCGTTGAAGCTGTGATCTTAATTAAAAAAGGTCATCCAGAAAAAGTTGTAACAGAAACAGTTGTTTCTCGTTTATCAGCTCCGCAACGTATCGCGCTTAAATCTAAATTTAAACAGTTGGCCAACGGTGGAGCTATTCCTGTGTACAAAGCTAAAGGTAAAAAAGGCCAACAGGATAAAGCAGCTTAATTATGAATTATGACGATAACAAACCTTTAGACGAACAAGATCAAATCGTAGCGGTTGATGCAGAAGCAGAATCCGTAGCCGTAGCTGACACAGCTTCAGGTTTTGAATTTGATCCTAAGCCAAAGTTCGAAGTGCATGAAGGTGGTGGCAACGGTCACGACGGTCATGATGATGTTCACTTTGGTGCTGCCCACGCGGGCGGTGGTCATAACGCTGGTGGTAGTCACGGCACAGAAATGGGCTGGCTAGTATCTTACGCCGATATGATGACTCTATTATTCGGTCTATTCGTTCTGTTATACACAATGTCTTCTACGACTTCAAAAGGTCAGATGGAAGAGCAAATGAAAAAAATCTCTGAAGAAGCTTTCGGCGGTGCGATCAGTGCCGTTGAATTAGAAAAAGCTTCGCCTGACGAGATGATCGAAAAGCTTTTAGATAAAAATAAACAGATGGCGAAAGATCTTCAAAAGTCGCAAGAAGAAATCGAGAAGAAAAAAGATCTGACAGTGACTGAAACTGAAAAGAAACAGTTAGAAGTTAAAATTTCTGAGCTTGAAAAACGCATGGAAGAACAGCAAACCATTGAAAAGCAACAAACGGCCAAAGTTGAAGAACAAAAGCGCCAGATTGCTTCAGTTCAAGAACAAAACACTGTTATCCAGTCAGTGACTTTAGAAAATAAAAAGATCAAAGAAGAATTAGAAAAGACTCAGCAAAAACAAAAAGAGCTTGTTGAAAAAATGAAAGACATGGTTCCTAAAGAAGATAAAAAGGTTGTTGAAAACCCTAATAACTTCTTAATGATCAGCACAACATGGGCGACTGAAAAACACGATATCGATTTAGAGATCGTGGATACCAATAATAAAAAATTCAATTTCAAAAAGAAAAGCTATGGCGGTATTGACGGTCAATTCGAAATCGATAGCCGTTATGGTCCTGGCTTAGAAATGTGGAAGACACCGAAATTACAACCGGGCCAGTACAAAGTGAAAGTCACTTTGTACAACTCAAACGGTAATGACGCTCCGGCAGAAATCCAAACAAGTCTTATCACAGTCACTGAGAATGTGAAACTTCCAAAAATTACTTTATCAAAAACAGACAAAGTTAAAGAAGTCCGTTTTAACGTAGATGAAAAGGGCAAGATAACGCTTGAGTAATGAAATCACATTTTCATTTAAATCACCAATCTGGCAGAAATTAAAAATTTCTGCCGCGTGCCTTTTATTGGTGGTGGCTACGGGCTGTTCAAATTCATCTTCGGACGAAGAACCGTCTTTGGCTGAAACAATGTTAAGTTGTGATTCTATTGTCAATTCTGCAACGGCTACGACAAAACTTTGCTTAAACAGCACAGCTGGTCGCTACATTTACGACGATCAATACGGTGGTCGTTATACGGCTTCATCAAATGTTATCAATGCGGCGAACGGTGTGGCGAGTATACTTATTCCAACTGGTTGGTATGCTGCTGGTGGTACTGTTAATTTCTCTGATACAAATGTTATTCCAGCGAATATTAAAGATACGATTAATTTATTCGGTTCTGCCGGAACAATCGTTACGGCTGCTGAAGCCGCTTGTATTTTAGTAAGTGGCGGTGGTGTTCGCTCTGTTGATTGTTCGGCAGCTCGTGATGATCATTTTTATACAGCAGCTTACGGTGGTCGCTCATTTGATTGTACAAACGTAGGCCAAGCGACAACAAACACGCAGGCTTGTTGGGTTGATGCTAACGGCTACAGAATTACTTCTACATTACCTACGGGTTCTGGTTCTGAAGCAGACTGTGCGGTGACAGGGCAACAATCAGCAGCTTGCCGTGGTATTGCAGCAACATATTGGTATAATCAAGCGTACGGCGGTCGTTCCTTACTATGTACTTTAGGTTTTAATGCGCAACCTTGTTGGTTAGATCAAACAGGTTATATCGTTTCATCAGCTGATGGCAGTAATGCCTGTACTGATAATGCTTTAAATAACGGAGCTTGTGATACGCAACCGGGCCGTTATGTTTACGCGGCTGAATACGGCGGCCGTGCAGCGAATTGTACGAATGATGTGAACGGAAGTTGTTTTGTCACAGCTTCAACAAAACAAATTTTAGAGCCAAACTTAGTGGCAGATAAAATTCGTAATAATATTGCTATCTTTGGTATTACAGGAACCTTCTCTGGTAACGGGGACTGGGGTTCTGGAGCTCATCGTAATATCGATACACCACAAATCGGTTCAGCGGCAGAAGCTGGACAGTATGCAGCCAACGGTACATTACCAAATTTACCGGCAGGTTATAGAACAGTTCCTAAAATTGCGACTGATGATGATGGCTTAGATCCTTCAACAAATTTAAATGTTGAAGCCGTTGACCGTACAGGTTGGGGCACCACTTCATGCGGAATTACTCAAGCCACAGTTATTGATCGTATTACTGATTGCAGTAGCGTGTTTGGTGGTAATGCGCTTTGGAACGGAGCTGTCAGTGGTAATGCCGGTCAAGGTATTTGGAAGTTAGTCAGCCGTTCAACAAATAAATCCGGCAGTAAAGGCCGCGAAGTATGGCGTGATGAGCGTACAGGTATTCTATGGAGTTCGATCATCGGTACGGCAACAAATTGGTGTAAAGCGGCTGGCAGCAGTAATGCGACAAACGTTTCAGCTTCAATTAAAGAATCTGACCCTTCAAGCATTTGTGATAACGGAACTTATCAAAACCAAACAACAGCGATTAGCGGTTGTTTTGAAGGCACTGGTTTTACAACGACAGATGCTACAATCGACAATTTAGGTAAAGTGGGAATGGATCTGGCGGGTGCAGTGACTGCGCCAAAAATCGCTTGGCGTTTACCAACTTTATATGATTACGAAGTGGCTGATGCCAATGGCATGCGTTTCGTGCTTCCAGATCTTGGAACTAACGGAAACTTAGATGAATGGACAGCTACAATTTCTTCTTCAATTCGTTCGCGCGCATGGGTTTATAACGGAGCACAGGGTGTACATTCGACAAAAGCCCGTACATTAACTTCAGCTTTTAGATGTGTGGGAAGGTAATATGAAATTTAATCTATTACTTTTAACTGCAGCATTTATTTTCTCGGTGGGATGTTCGAAATTCCAAATCGATGAATCGTCATTAGTTGATATGACTGAGTGTGATGAAAACGTAGCGACAACATCTGATCCGTGCGTCGTGATGGAAAATCATTTCGTTTATAGTTCGGCTTACGGTGGCCGTTCAACAAATGGCGCAAACCAAACAACAGCGAATGGTTCATTAACTAATAATTTTCCGGCTGGCTGGTACAATGGCAACACGTCAACGGTGAATGATGCAGATTTACTTTCAACAAATATTGCCGATGGCACAACGATCTTCGGTGTGACTGGTGACTTAGTGGGTTCAGTGTTCCCGTTATGTACGGCCGGTGGCCAAACCGACAGTGAAGGTAAAATCCTTAACTCTTGTAAAGCAGAAACAGGTCAATTTGTTTACGAAGATGCTTACGGTGGAAGAGGCAGTATCTGCGTTGAAGAAACTATCTTAAGTGCACCATGCTGGTTGCCAACAACTGGTAAATACATTGTAACTGATGGTGTGACAGTGGCGAACTGTACGGTTGAAGGTGTCATTAGTACAGCCTGCGTAGTAGCAGCTACAAAATATTGGTACACGTCTCCTTATGGTGGTCGTTCTGCCACTTGTACTATTGATGGCCCGCCAAATGGAGCCGAATGTTGGACCAATCAACCAAACACATATATCCGCAGTGCGCTGGCTTGTAACGATGGTTACAACGGAGCTTCGTGTGTGATTTCTCCTCCTAAGTATGTTTACACAACTGAATACGGCGGAAGAAACGTTCTTTGTACTTCAAATAATGTAGGTAGCTGTTGGTTTGATTCAGCGAAAAATGTTGTTGATACGAACTTAAAAGCCGCAAATATCCGTATTGGTGAAACTATTTTCGGAATTAATGGTACATTCACCGGTGTTCTTACAGCTTGGGGATCTGGTATGTCTCGCGCAACATCTTCGACGGTCAATCAAATTTCTTACGCGGATGAAACAACAACATACTCAGCAGTTTCAGGTACAGCTTTACCAGCTGATTATCGCCCGGTTCCAAAAATCGGCTCAAGTGATGATGCTTACAATCTAACAACACAAGTTACAGTAGTTGATCGTACGGGTTGGGCTGCCACAACTTGTGGTACAGCCCAAGCGACAGTTTCAGCCAGAATTTCAGATTGCGCTACAGTTTTCGGAGCTAATGCAACTTGGGATGGCGCTTCGAAGGGGCATAACGGCGAAGGCCAATGGAAACTTGTGACTCGCACGGGAAGCACATCTTCTGGTAAAGGCCGTGAAGTATGGCAAGACCAATCAACAGGTTTAATGTGGAGTTCTGTTGTATCAACGGGATTAAACTGGTGTAAAGCTTCAGGCAGTTCAAACAGCACAGAATCAAATATCGTTGCCGGTAACTACAATGAAGATGATCCAAATGATATTTGTGATAATGCTTTCTACCAAGTGCAAACAGCAAGTCCAATCAGTGCTTGTGAAGATGCTATTGGTTTTTCAACAACAGATACAGATATTGATAATTCAGGAAAAGGCGGTTTAAACCGTACTTCTTCTCCGAAAGTTTCTTGGCGTATTCCAACAATCTACGATTACATGGTGGCCAACCACGACGGTCTTCGTTTTGTTATGCCAGACGCTTTGAATTCAAATACCACTGGTCAAGAGTGGACAGCCACTATTGATTCTACAGATCGTTTAAAAGCATGGTTATTCGATCCGACAACCGGCACACGCAGCAAAGATGAACGTAGTTTCAGTTATGCGGTTAGGTGTATAGGAAGGTAATTATGAAAAAGGTCACTTATAAAATAGTAGCGATCTGTTTTTTATTATCTCTGTTATTCAGCTGTCAGGCTGAAATCACAGATCCTATTGTGCAAAAATCACAAACTCCGGTGGGAGATTCTGATTTTGATGAATGGGATCCGTCAATGGTTTTAGTTCCAGGATTAAACCTTGTGACTTTTACTGACGGAGATCGTGAAACTTCATGGCCGTACTATAAAGCAAATGCCTCTTATAAAATTAAATTCCAAATCGTTTCTGGTACAACTGAAGCAAGTGGTGAATCTGTCGATCCAGGTTTATATTCTGTAAAACTAGAAGTTTCAGCAAATAGCGGAACAACATGGACAACTTTACCGGCAGCCGGTGCTTTACCTGCTACAGCGGGTTCAGAAAGTTCTTACGACTGGGCAATTCCGCAAATCCAGCCAGAAGGCACAAACTATTTAATTAAAGCCACAGCAACAAATGCGGCTAATAAAACAATCACCGTACAGTCATCACGCACATTTACTGTCGATGGGGCAGCTCCGGTTATTAATTTCTTTGGCTTAACACCTGGAGCATTAGGTGTTGTCAGTCCGGGTAGTGTGAGTGATACCACAGTCGCTAAAGTTGTGAACCGCAGTTTCTTTGAAACAAGCATTGCTGTTTCAGATACAACAACGGTAGTTAAATTTTTATGCGTAAAAGCTTTTGATCTTAACCCTCCTGCTGAAGATGATTCTTGCTGGCAAGATATGGAAGACGAAGCGTCTAAAGAATTAGTTAAAGATGATATTTCTACTTTCGTGGGCTTCGTACAAAACACTTATAAAATCAGTGTTTGGGCAATGGACTACGCCGGTAATATTTCTGGCTTGACAGCAGGTACGGGACAAGAAAATAAAGATCAGGTTACTATTGCCTACAATCCGGCAGTGGCTCCAACGATCTCAAATATGATCGCCTCAACAAACAATAGCTCGTCATTGTCGCCAACAAAAACTGAAACAACATTTGTGGTAAACCAAGACGTGTATGTGCGTTGGAAAGTGACCGACACCGACTTAACAACAGCGCCGATCAGTTTATATTATACATTAGACGAAGAAACTTTTACTGAAGTTCCGGGTATGCAAGATATCACGAATTCTCCAGTGGGCTGTTCAGTTGACGGTAACTACACAGGCTGCCGTAAAATTTCAGCGCCAAGTTCTGGTTATTTTAAAATTCAGATAAAAGTTAAAGACCAATCTGGTTTAGTATCTTTATCAGCGACTCCGGCCTTGAACACCGAGAAGTTTTCAATTGTTGCGGGTAATACTGATTTAGGTATTAACGGCAGTGCCAATAAAGCGATTTTCTTATCGCAAGTGCGCGCCGCTGACGTTCCCGGTGATTTCGGTACTTTAGCTGTTTCGTCAAAAGGTAAAGTTTATTTCTTAGATTCTTCACGCGGTATTTTAATGGTTGATCCGGTCGATGGCGTGCAGAAAGTTTTCGTTAAAAAAGGCAGTACAAAAACAGGTGATGGTGGCAGCGTAGCCAATGCTACAACAATTGGTAATGGTAAAATCACAGTCGATTATCAAGACCGCTTATTGATTTTTGATGGTGACCGTATCCGCCGTGTTGAGGCCGACGGAACAATTAATACAATTATCGGTGGCGGTACAGTTAATACGTACACAAAAGCCGTGGCTGCAAAAAGTTTAAAATTTTCAACAACAATGAATATGTATTCGTTATTCCAGGTATTACCGAATGGAAATATCTGGTTTACGATCGGAAGCCCGACAGCTCGGGTTTACGATTACATGATGGGTATTTATAAAGCGGCTGAAGATAAAGTTTATTTTATGAAGTTATCTGGTAAAGGTCGCTACGGTGATCCAGAGTATGTTTATACAACGGATTATGTGCGTACGATTGCTTTATCATTCAACTACCGTACTTCGCAGCCAGAATTTTTAACATCATATATTTGTTTTCCAGTACCTGGTGGTTGCGGTCACTATGTGGCTAACTTCAATGCGCGTAACGGGGTTGCCGCAGGTTACGGAACACACGCACCGAATTATGCTTACTGGGAAACACAGATGTTTGCTGCACGCCGTGGTGCAATCTATTGGTTAGGAGCCCATTATCCATTTAAGTTAGGTAAATATAACGTAGCAACAAATCAATGGAACACAGTGGTCGGTGGCCAAACTCAAGGTTACTGTGCTGACGGTGGAACAGCTTCAAGCTGTTTAATCTCAGGTATTGATGCCTTTGTTGACGGAACAAATACAGTTTATTTCAATGATGCCGGACAAATCCGCGTAATTTTACCGGATGGAAAATTAAAAACATTATTCGGTGAAAGAAAATCTGCTGGTGATGGCGCCTCTCCGTTAGCAGCGCGTATGAACGGCGTAAACTACATGGGCGTTTGGGGAGCAAGCGATACCGTTATTGCTGCTGATAATAAAGAATTTAATGTGCGCGAGATTACGCAAGGATCTTCAGGGCAAATTAATCGTCTAGCCGGTAACTATACCGATGAAGGTGTTTCATTTGAGGCCCCATCAGTGAATCGTTATTCAGTGAATGCGGCATCAGCGTCTTCATTTGCCAATGAATTCTGGGGCGGTATTCAAGGTGTTCAAGTGGACCCGCGTGACGGTACTTTCTATGCGTCACTCACTCGTAACGGGATTGTAGTAAAATACGAAAGAGACGTTGCAACAGGTAAAGCTGATAAGTGGAAACTTGTTCTTGGTGCCGGTGGTACAGCTTTCTTAAGTTCATCTGCAAATGGTGTTGAAGGCCGTAATATTTCAATGAATGGTTATCCATTAGTGTTACACGGAATCATGATTCCTGACGGCAGTACAATTCCTACGTACGCTGTTGAAAACGGAACTTCACAGGCTTATTTAGTGGCGTGGACACAGCGCTGGAACGGCCAATGTCACGTTGACCCACATGCAAAAATTTTCACTTCAACAAGTGGTACTGTCAGAAAATTTATGGGCGCAGCCACCAATCCAACTTGTGTAGGTACAGCCACATTTGAAGAAAATGTTGATGTCAGCGATAGTATTCAAATGCCGATGTGGGGTAACCAATCAACGTCTTCGATTTATCTCAAAGAAGAACGAGCTCTCCTTATGGTGAATCTAAATAGCAATAGAGTTATCAAGGCGCCATTATTACGTAACGGATCTGACCAAATTATCGGCGGTGGCGTAACTTCGTTATGGACAACTACAACCAAAGGCATTCGCGCGTTTAATTACAAACAAAATGCTTCTAGCCAGTATGAACTTTATTACTGTGCTACCGATGGTACTTTAAACAAAAAGAATTTAACAACAGGTACTGAAACCAACTTACCACTTCCGACTAGTAGTACTGGTACGAAGTTTTTTACTTGTGACGGATTATCAGTAGCGTGGGATTATAATAAGCAGCAAGTGTATTTCCCGTTCAGACAAAATGGTTTGTCTGGCGTGGGTAAATACTGTGTGACGACAACTGGGATATGTCCATGATGATGAGAACTTTTTTTGCAGGAATGATGTTTATGATGATGCTATCATCACAAGTTAAGGCCGAAGTTAAGATGACCGACGAAAAAGGTCAGGTTATCGCATGGCCTGCAAAAGAAGAATTTTTCACAAATACTGAAGGTTTCCGCCAATATGGTGTGACGATCGAAGTGCCTGATGTAGCTAGTGGAACTGAAATCATCACTGAAAACGGTACAACAGGCCAAGTGGGCGAAAAAACAATTTGGTATCTTTCAAATTACGACGATACCATGACGTACACGACAAATTCAGGTGCTGAGAAAAAAATCACAGCGAAATGGATTCCCTTAGCGAAGAATGTCGTGGGTGAACGCTGTGGAAAAAATTCAGTGCGCGTGCAATTACAAGACCCCAAAAAACCTTTAAATTTTCCGTTAGCTGTTTCTTGTGATAATACGCAAAAAACTTTAAACATCACTTTAAGTGCTCCGGCTCAAGTTGAATGGATGGATTCAACATTATTCGAAGTCGCAGGTAAAGGTGAACCGTGGAGAAGTTATAACTTACCAGCCACTTCGCCTCAAGGTGGCCCGATCGGTACAATTGCAATGCGTAACGGTGACCAAGAATACGTAATCACATTGGTGACTCCGAAAAATATTGATCTTGCTAAAAAAGAAGCGATGGAAAAACAAAAACAAAAGCAAGCCAGCGAATTCCAGCAGTCACTGTATTTAGGAAAAATCGATTTAAGTTATACAGCAGATCCAGTAACCGCTGAAGACAGTAAATACTCATTTAAGTATGCGGTATTAAGTCCGAAAGTTATGGGCTTTTTAAAATGGGGCGGCGAATTTAAAACTAGTTTTGCCACAGGTAAAAAAGACGAATCGGTTGATTTATTATATTACAACGCGCTTGTGGGTGTTCACTACGATTATAAAAACCAACTTGATCTTGGTTTACGCGCTTTATTTTCTGGTTTAACGGTTCAGCAGAAATCATCAACAGCGAAATTAACATCAAACCAAACCGGTTATGGCGTTTATGCTGATTATTTATTTGATGCAAAAAACCGTGTGATCGCCAAAGTGAACATGATCGGGATGATGTCAGAAGTGATCAAATCCCACATGGAAATCGGTTTAGAATACCGTTATCAATTAATGTTTAATAAAAAACCACTGTGGTTAGGTCTTGGGTATAATAGTGAAAACTATAAAGCTGAAAATGAGGCTGGACTAAGCCGCGAATTTAAAACGACCGAAATACAATTGGTGGTAGGGTTTTAATGTTAAAGGCTAAAAAACTTTTCATTTATTTAAGTGTGCTGTTAGCCGGAACGATGATGATCGCCGGTTGTGAAGCCACTATTCAGGATCCGATTACTCCGGCTTCTGAAAATCCGCCGTTAAATGGTCAATCACCAGAAGTGGTGATTGAATCATTGCATGGTAATGAATATGTGAAAGGTGGAACTCTTTACAAAATCCACATGATCATTACAGATCCGACCTTAGATACAAATTCAAGCACGATCGAATACAGCCGCGATGCGGGCGTAACATGGACAACAGCTGAATCATCAACAGGGCAAGATGGTGATGATTTCGCAACATACTCTGGCCAAGAAACTGCTTTTAACTGGTCAGTGCCACGAGAAACAGATTGTTCAGTTGTAAGCCCTTCAAGCGATGGTGGCAGTTATAAAATTCGTGTCACAACACGCGGTCGTCCGGATGCTTTTCCAACAGTGTGGGTGACTCCTGGTTTATTCACAGTTGATTCTTGTGCACCAGTTGTTTGGGGAATGAACTTCGCTTACGCAAGCACTTCAAATACAGGTTTTTCATCAATTTCTCTTCCAAATATCTCAGATACTTTTTCTTTGTCTCCGATCAAAGATATTTGTTTAAAATATATTGTCACAACTGTACCGACAGAAACTGATTCATGCTGGTTAAACGTAAATAGTTTAACAGGATCGGCTTATCAAACATCTATTTCAGGTGTAAGCATTCCTTTCTTCTTTGGTTATACGGCTTTAACGAGCATGACAGCGACGTTATGGGCACGTGATTACGCTCACAATCAGACAGAGTTAACATTAGTGGCCTCTTCACCAGTGGGAGTAACCGGCACAGACATTACAGATTATTTCGACCGTTCATGCGGAGGTTCTAATTGTACAAGCGCGACTGCGACAGGCGGAGCTGTTTCAAGTAGCGTAACTGTGAACAGTGCCACTGTTTTAGATAAATCCGATTCGCCAGATTCAGACACCTCATTACTTGATCCACAAATGTTCGTGGTAAATTCAGCCGGTGTTATTTACTTGCGTGATAAGGTGCGCGGTATCGTAAAAGTTGACCCGATTACAGCCACACAAACTGTGATTGTGGCTTTAGCGCCAACAATTGCCGACGGTTTATTAGCGACAGCTTCGGTGAAACAACCAATGCGTATTGCCTTAGACAGAGAAGAAAACCTAATTATTTTTGACTACGATCGTATTCGTAGAATTAATTTGAATGAAGCTCCGGCTTCGCAAACGATTGAAACTATCGTCGGTGGTGGTAGTGATTCTTTTGAAACGGTGAAGTCAGCAACCGATTTACAAATCGATTATCATGATAATTTATTGTATTACGGAACTTTCCAGGTGTTACCAAACAACTGGATTGTTTTTAACTCTGAAGATCCATTGAAAGAGTTAGATAATTCTGTGCTGGCTGATGAATCAGACCGTTTCAGATTACGTGTATATCGTCCGGACCGAGATACAAAGATCGTATCTATCAGACTTTCTGGAACTGGTATTAACGGCGATCCATCGCAAGCGGTAGATCAATTATGGCCGTACGGTGGTATGGGAGTCTCTTATGATTCTACAAATAAAGAGATCGCCAATATCTACGCACGTCTATGTGATGATGATACGACCTGTGCGCAACAATCTTTAGCGATGTTTGATGCTGACGGCGTAGCTGCAAGCACGAATGTGGTCTTACCGGGTTCATTCAGTAATAACTATATGTTCGTATCCCGCACGAACACTTTATATTCGATGAATCGCTATGAAGGTTATGTGAAACGCCATAACGGAACTTCATGGCAAACTGTTTTAGGTAAAGGGGCGGTAGCTTATCCAGGGTCACTGTGTGCGGATGGAGCATCTCGTACAAACTGTGATATTAATCTTTGGGATACTTTCATCGGCATGAGCGAAAGAATTTATTTTATCGATAGCGGTCGCATCCGTTATGTCGATTTATTAAATGGCCGTGTTTACACGTACGTAACTCTTACGCCGTAAGATAATTAAAATTCCATACCAATGCCGGCATGTAACGCCATCTGCGTAATCACCGGCACTTTGTCAGAGTAGTTTAAAGAGTAGTGGTATTCAAAACCCACCGGAATAAAATAATTTTTCATAATTAAATAATCAGCACCTGTCGCAACCAAAATTGAATTGGCAATGCCGATAGCGCCTTTATTTAACGACGTAGATTCTTTATTCATCGGAAATTTAATTCCTGAACCGGCTGCGGCCCAAAGCACTAAGCGGCTATCACGATAGTAATCGTAACGAATCGCTGCTGACGCTGCGATATAGTTAATATTCACATTACAAGCTGTTGATGTTTTACTAGAACAAGAATTGTATTTCGCTGTTCCTTCGACTTCGACAGGTTCTAAACCTAAAGAGCCACGCAGTAAAAACCAATCTGCCGGCCAATCGATCACACCCATAAAACCAACGCTACTACCGCTCATGCTGACTGTTTCTTCGTTCGGTGTTGGAAATGTCGCATCTTTTTGTTTAATCGAAATACCGTTATTTAAAAATTTAGCGTGAACTGAAATTTTAATCGCTTCTTCTTTAAATGAAGGATCACCTAAAATACGGTTCACACGTTCGCCGACCGTGAAGTTACCATCTTGAAGTTTCGCCACGGCTTGCCCCGGGCGAATCTGAATAGTGATCGCACGGCCTTGGTATTCAGCACCAGGAAGAGTCACTAAATAATCACCGCGCTCTAAAACAGCGCCTTCAAGATCGACGAGAATTCTGTTGTTACGAATTTCTAAAACTTTAAAAGCTTCGGCTTTGTAAGAAAGCACGAACAATAAAGTAAAAATAAAAGCAAAGGCAGAGTTTTTCATCAGCCTTTTTAGTATGGGACTATTTCATTAACTCCGCAAGTGCGGTTTTGATTTTATTGATCAGGCGAGCTTCGTTTTGGCGAACAGCTTCGCGGGTAATGTGATACTTTTCTCCGATTTCTTGGAGCGTAAGCGGCTCTTCATTTAAAACACGCTCATCAAGAATGATTTTTTCTTTTTCTGTTAAGCTATCTTTAATGCTTTCAATCGCATCTTTTAAAAACTTAAGCTGCTCAGCTAAGGCCAGCTGTTCATCTAGGGGAAGACTGCCATCTTCTTTACGTAAAATACTTCCTAAAGATAAAGTGGCCCCGCTGTCGTCATCAGCGGTTTTATCAAGGCTAACATCACGGCCAGAAACACGTTTAGCCATCTCTTCGACTTCTTCTTTTGGAATTCCCAGTTTGTGAGATAACTGCGCGATATTTTCCGGCGAAGACATTTTTTCTAATTCGTTCTTCTGGCGTTGTAACTGGTAGAATAATTTTCTTTGATTAGCTGTTGTTCCAATACGCACCATTGAAAACTGGCGCATTAAATACTCTTGAATATAACCGCGAATCCACCAAACAGCGTACGTGATTAAACGAGCCCCTTTATTGGGATTATACTCTTTTACCGCATGCATAAGACCGACGTTACCTTCTTGGATAAGATCAATCATACGTGAAGAAAAGCGCGCGTACTCGGCCGCAATCTTTACAACAAAGCGAAGATTCGCACGCACTAAAGCTTGCGCTGCTTCGGGATCTTTGGTTTCAAAATAACGTTTTGCTAATTTAGCTTCTTCTTCGCGGCTTAAAACAGGATATTTACGAATTTCATTTAAGTAAGTTGTTAGCGGGTCGCGAGAACGAACGGTGCCGTGGTCAGAAACAACGGTTGGTAATTGGTGGGTAGGTTGTTCGATCTCTAATTCTTCGGCCGCTTCGGCTTCGTCATGGTTAGCGTCAAGGTGACCTTCAACATCAATCGGTTCATCGTGTTCATGGTGATCTTCAACCAGAACGGCGTGAACTTTTTTAACGTCTTCTTTTTCTTTCGGAGCTTTAATTTTAGTAATCGCTTTTTTGACAGCCGCTTTCACGACAGCTTTTTTAGAAGTCACCTTTTTTTTCGTAACTTTTTTAGCAGATACTTTTTTTGCTGTCTTTGCAGTCGCTTTTTTAGCGCTTACTTTTTTCTTTGCCATAGAACTTTAGTGCAAACTCTCTAGGTTAAAACCTTTTTAAAGGCTTTTTCGATCTCTTCTTTGATTTTTCCCTTAAAAAGAGCCAATGCAAAAGGGATGTCTACTTCGATGGCTACTGAACACGTGTCGTTATTGGGCTTAATCTTTAAATCAGCTTTAAATTGCGAACCATTGATTTGACATGATTTGTTAGACTGGTCAAAAGTCGCAGAAACCTTAGGATCTAGCTTCTTAAAGTGATTATCTGAGTTTAAAAACGTTTGGATCTTAGTAAAAGCCTGTTCAGCAGATAATGGAGCCGGCATTTCGAAGTTTACTTTGGGCATGTTCTAATCCTCTGGATGGTACAATTTTGCCACCTAATTAAAGATGAGTTTTGACGAAAGTTTGTCAACTATTATACTCTAACTGTTCTAATCTGGCTTGAACACCAGAAAAAACAAGAAGATAGGTTTAGCTATGAAATTTGTGAGAGAACTAAAAAGAACGAACTACTGTGGCGAATTAAACAGCAAACACGTGGGACAAAAAGTTGTCTTGATGGGTTGGGTCAATGTTCGTCGTGACCACGGAAGTCTTATTTTCATCGATCTTCGCGACCGCGAAGGTATCGTTCAAGTTGTTCTTGATCCAACTAAAGCTGACACTCAATCTGCAAAAGATTTTCGCGGTGAGTACGTAGTTGCCTTAGAAGGTGTCGTGCGTGCTCGTCCAGACGGAATGAAAAATACAAAAATTAAAACCGGCGAAATCGAAGTTGAAGCGACTCGTTGTGAAGTTTTAAATCAAGCCGCGACACCTCCGTTTCAAGTTGACGATGAAAACGTCAATGAAGTTTTACGTTTAAAACACCGTTACTTAGATTTACGTTCGCCACGTTTACAACATCACATGATCACTCGTCACAAAGTGGCGCGTTTAGTTCGTGAATTTTTATCGAACAACGGTTTTATTGAAGTTGAAACCCCGATTTTATTTAAATCAACTCCAGAGGGTGCACGTGACTATCTTGTGCCTTCGCGTGTGAACCCAGGCAATTTCTATGCGTTACCGCAATCGCCGCAATTACTTAAACAGTTATTGATGGTGGCGGGTTACGACCGTTATTTTCAAATTGCCCGTTGTTTCCGTGACGAAGATTTACGTGCTGACCGTCAGCCAGAATTTTCTCAGATCGATATGGAAATGTCGTTTATCGATGTTGAAGACATTATCGAGATGAATGAAAAAATGCTTCGCCATATCTGGAAAGAAATCAAAGGTATCGACGTACCTAAATTACAACGTATGACGTACTTTGAATCTATGGATAAGTACGGTAACGACAAGCCAGATACACGTTTTGAAATGCACATTGTAAAACTTGAAGAAGTTTTAATGAATTCAGGGTTCAAAGTTTTCGACGACACTTTAGCTCGTAAGGGTATCGTGCGTGGTCTTTGTGTTCCTGGTGGGCAAGCTTTCTCGCGTGGTCAGTTTGATAAATTAACTGATATCGCGAAAAAAGGCGGAGCTAAAGGTTTGGTGTGGTTAAAAAAAGATGCGGATGGAACAATTGCTTCTCCGGCCTCAAAATTTATCTCACAAGAAAAACTTCAATTAGTATTTAAAACTCTAGGTTGTACAGATAAAGATTGCGGTTTAATCGTAGCTGATGATTACGATCCAGCGTGTGCTGCGCTTTCAGCCTTACGTAACCATTTAGGTCGCGAATTAAAATTAATCGACTTCAACAAATACAACTTCTTATGGATTGTTGATTTCCCTCTTTTAGAGTACTTCCCAGAAGATAAACGTTGGTTCTCACGTCACCATCCGTTCACGTCTCCAACTGATGAGTATTTCCAGGATATGATTGATAACAACGAAAAAGCCTACCCGCATATGTTAGCTAAAGCTTACGACTTAGTTTGTAACGGCTACGAAATGGGTGGCGGTTCTATTCGTGTGTACAAACAAGAAATCCAAGCGGCCGTATTCCGTTTATTAGGTTTATCAGAAGAAGAAGCCAAAGCAAAATTCGGTTTCTTCTTAGAAGCATTAAAATACGGAACTCCTCCACATGGCGGTATCGCCTGGGGTATGGACCGTTTAGTAATGTTACTAACGCAAACTGAAGCTATCCGTGAAGTGATTGCGTTCCCGAAAACAGCGCAGGCGTCTTGCTTAATGTCAGACTGCCCAAGCCCAGTGAATCGCGACCAATTAAACGAAGTAGGTATTAAGCTAAACGCTCAAGCTGAAAAGTTTTTAGAAGATAAAAAAGGGTAGGCCGTACCTTTTTCGGGAGCAATGAGTCGAAGTTGCTTTACGATATTCGGATTATAAAAATCAAAAGACCCAGTTAATTTCAAAGTTAACTGGGTCTTTTTTTTGAACCATGTCATTGTATGGATTATTTTCGTACGGATTGTGTTAAAAGTTATTTTGAAATTGTGGCTTTGGTGAATAAAGGCAATAAATTTGTTAATGAGCAGACTGAAGCTAAGTTTTTTATAACGGGTGAAAATTTGTTTTTAGGGATTGATCATAGTCAGAAGCTTCATTTATGTCGGAAAACCAATCATTGGTATCCTGCGGGTTCATTCAGACATCAAAGCTTAGAAGAATTAATATGTGGTGTACTTAATAAATATAAAATAATTTCAGGTGATGTAAATCAGCTTATAAAAACTGAATTATTTAAACTTCCTGATTAGCTCAAGATATTCTTTGCGAGCTTCTTGAAGATCTATGGGTGTATCTGCATAAGTTACAGTATATTCTTGCGTAGTTAGGTTCAATAAAAAGTTAAGATTTTCATCTTTGTAGCGTAAGTGTGGTTCGTTACATAAAGGTGGAAGCCACAAGTGGCCATAAGGGAGATTGCTGCCATAATGGATGTCTAGAATTGATGAGTGGTAATCATCATCAAGCGCAGGTAAACGAACAATTTCAAAATCAAAATTATTTTTGAATTTTAAATAGACACAATCATCTTTATAGAGATGAGCTAATTTTTTTACAGTTTCTAGATTTTGTAAGCTCTCTTCATGCGTCATGCCTACTATTCGGTATCTTCAGCAAGGTTCTGAGCTATTCCTAAGTCTAGGTTTCTAATTGTTGTAAAGTAATTCCGTACTCTTCCACAGAACCCAGTTCGTAAATTCCTTTCAAACAGCGTTTACCATCACGCTTTTCAACAACTAAAATATTCTGCACGGTTAGGCCAATAAGTCTACGAATTGATTGCAGCGACCATTGCGGGGCTCCCATTTGAATTAACATCTCAAGACGCAGTAAAGCTTCGTGCGCCGTGCGCGCATGTAATGACCCGAAGCTTCCATCATGGCCTGTGGCCAAAGCCATCAAAAGGGCTGTGGCCTCTTCGCCGCGAATTTCTCCTACACAAATACGGTCAGGCCGTAAGCGTAAAGCTTTTTTAATCAGATCATTCATCGTTACATCAATGAGCTTTTTTGTCGGATCAAGGCGGGTTAATAGCGACGTATTCTGTGAAAACACAGGGTTTAATTCTTGTGTATCTTCAATAATCACTAAACGATCTTGATTCATTTCATTGATACAGGCTTGTAGTAAGCTGGTTTTTCCAGAGCCCGTACCACCAATCACCAGAAAATTCTTTTTCTGGTGGATGAAGTGTTTAATCGCTGCAATCTCTTCTGGCTTAGCCCAGTCTTGCAGGTTTAAACGATCAAAAGTCCAACGTGTTAAAGGCTGTTTACGGATCGACACGATAAATTCACCACGGCAGATTTCAGGAAAGAGCACCGTAATACGCAAATTATTTAACTGCACTTCGATAAACGGCTTTTCAGCGTTGATATAGGTCTGACAAAAGTTACAAAGTTTTTCGATAAAGTCTTTATAACTATTAGAATCAAAAAAATGATCTTCTGATCTTTGCAGTTTTCCTAAGCGTTCAAAATAAATCTGATCAAACTGGTTTACTAAAATTTCAGTCACCGATTCATCGGCTAACAGGTGAGTGATCGGGCCAAAGCCATGAAGTTCATTTAAAATACGCTCACGAACAGTTACATCAACAGTTTGTAAGTTTTCATCTAAAGAAACCAACAAACTTTTTTCTTTAAGCTCAGGCGCTGTGGCGGTCATCACATCAGAAGTTAAGATCGCGGTTTTATCAGCGCGCAGTTTTTGAAAAATATTTTTAGCTTCACTTAAGTTCATTCAAAAATCTCTGGTGTTACAAAGATCATCATTTCAGTTTCACTTTCACGAAATCCTTGGCTAGAAAACAGTTTACCAATTACCGGAATCTGCGTTAAGTACGGAAGACCCGTGGCGCTATCGCCAATGCCGTTATGAATTAGGCCCGATAAAACAATGGTGCGTGATTTCACTAAATCAAAATGGCTTGAAGCTTTATTTGAAGAAATTCCAGGAATACCATCGATAGATTTAGATTCATCCGGTGTTGAAACTTCAGTTTCGATAGCAATACTCATTTGCCCTAACGGATCAACGACAGGTTTGATTTTAAGACTTACTCCATATTTCTTCCAAACCACTTCGCGTGTTTTATACTTAGTTAAAACAATAGGAATTTCGCCACCCGCAAAGAATTCAGCCTCTTTACCGTTACGGCAAATAAGTGTGGGGTTGGCTAAAGTTTTGGAATTACCAGAGGATTCTTCGGCATTTAAAAATAAATCAATTGAGTTATCAAAAGTCACTTTTGAATCTAACAACTGACCACCTACAGATTTTTGCCAATCAATACCCAGCTTTCTGGCTGTTGATTTTTTAATTTCAACAAATTTAACCGCCACTTTAATATTATCGCTGATTTCAATTTTGTTAGGGTTATCTTGGGTAAAAAGGCCGACCTGATTGGTTTGATTACGGCTGGTGATGCTATTGTCTTTTGAAGATAGCACAGCTTTCCATGGCGACGACGAAAAAATAATCTTCGGTGGAGTAATTTCATGATTTCTAAAATACTGTACGTACCATTTTTCAACTTCAGCACTTAATTTGTCGCTCATTTCTAATTTTAAAAAAAGAAAAGCGTTTTTTTCTTCCATCGTAGAAATGATTTTTTTAAATTCATCTAAACTAAAGATTTCGCCTTTTAAACATAGACTTTGTTCGCAGAAAGCCACGCTAAGTTGGGGGCTCTTGCGGGCTAGCTGCGCCCAAATTTTAAAAGATTCTTTAAATCCTGTGGGAACCGATAAAACCACGATCTCTTTTTGATCAATACGAATTTTCGATGATCCTAACGCTAAGGGTTTTAGCGTGACTGAACTTCCGCTGCCAGAGGCCGAAAAGATTTTAGGGTTTTCAATCCATAGCTTATGCGAAACGTTCTTTAAAACATGCTCGTCACCCATTTCGATCATAATATCGTAACGAGGGCCCGAAGAAAGAGTTTCTGCCAATAGGGTAGAAATGGGAAAAAGAATAAATAATAAAAAGAGTTTTTTCATAAACCTCAAACAGTTCATAAACTGTTCCAGAGGTTTTAAAGCCTAATGGTTAAAGCAAAATCCTATTTTCGGATTTCCGGAAAGATAAAACGAACGCTCACTCCGTCTTCCGTATTGCTGATTTCAAGACGGCCCTGGTGCGCTTTTAAAAGAGTT
>JAMPXC010000006.1 GCA_023701385.1 Pseudobdellovibrio sp. | reverse complement strand
TTGCACGAAGTTCTGTTAAGTACGCTTTATCGTAATCAAGACGGCTCTGTGCATTTAGCATGTTAATACGTTCTTGGCGTGAAAATTCACGAAGCTGGCCCATGGCTTCACTGCGTGACATGTTCACTGGAGTTGAGAAATTAACTTTTACCGGACCTGCTTTTCCAGGAACATCATTTAATGTAACTTGCCAGATCGTGAAGTTGGCATTTCCTGAACGGCCCACATCTTTAGCGACTAATGAACCTAGTGCATCATCAATATGATCTAACGATTCACGCGTATCATTAATGAAAGCCTGTCTGCGATCAATGCTTGTTTGCATATTTTCAATATCACGTTTCACCGCACGGTTTGGTACACCCGGACGACCCGCTTTAGATTGAGTAATGACCGTCTGCTTATCGACAGCAAAGTTCACTGTCGCGGCTTTAACTTCATCTAAAGAAAACCCTTTTTCATAACCTTGCGCTGATAAAGCGCCTGATTTTGATTTAATCGCTAGATCACCTTTCACACGATCAGTTCTTGTGTGTGAAACTTCATGAAGTAACGTTGAAAAACGTTCATCCATCCCACGGTCCGTATTAATATAGATAGCTCCTTCAGGTGTTGTAACACCGTAGCTACTTTCTAATAACGGATTTGTTGAATCATCGTAAGTTACACTATTTTTAGCTTCGACTTTTTTACGTGATTTAGCACGAAGTTCAACTAACTGCGCTTCATCTTTTGCATTTGCAAAATCATTTTCAATTTGCGCACGAATCGCCTGTAGATCACTACTGCGCACGCGTTCTGGCTTAATTCCCACAAACGATGAGTTCGCATCGCCTAATTCACGGTCCGTCATTTTTTGCAAAATAACAGAGTTATCTTTTTTCACAGCGACAGTGTAAATGATTTCGTTATTTACTTTATCACGGCCTAAAACTAAACCTTCATTCTCTGAGCCCACTGGTTTTGGTAATTTAACTTTATCACCAACACCTGCTGTCACCACATAATCGCCCGTTTTAAGTTGCGATAATGGTTTAATGATGACCGGAGTTACTGCTGGTGAAGCAATTGATGACGGGGTGCGAGCTGTATCTTTAACTTGTGCTAAGGCCTCAACACCTTTAACGCCACCACGTTTATACGCTTCAAAAACCGCACGCGAAGTCACATTGCTTCGGCGAGCTAATTCTGAAAGTGCTGTTTGTGGTTCAGCATTTAAATCCATTTTATCTACAGGGCGGCCTTTACCCACAGCTTCTTTGGCTGCGCGATGACCTTCATCTAAGACTTGTTGTAATTCGGCATTTGATTTAGCTTGATACTCGGCGCTACGCTTAGCATCGGCTTTAACTTTCTTTAAAGCCTCTGGCGTGTTTGCCGCGAGTAACTGCTCTTGTGTTAAATGCACTTGGTTAATAACACCCGTTTCATCAGCATATTCTACGACATAAGTTTTTGCTAAACCTGGTTTAGCTTCAACTTTTGAAAGCACATGACCTTGACGTACTTCACCATTACCTAATGGCACTACGATCTCAGGATTATTTTTCATGTCTTTATTCACTAAAACCGGAGAATCAGCAGAGAAATCAATTTTAGCCGCCGTCTCGGTTTTAGCTTCAGGAAGTTTATTACCCCATTCACGTAAAACTTTGGCATTTGCAGTGTCTGCTAAATCAGTTTTATAAATTGTTGTTTCATGACCATTAACTTCGCGTAAAACAAAACCACCATTTTTTGACGGACCTACGATAAATCCATCTAATTCGCCAGTGCCGTTAAATTCACTGATCACGACTCGGTCGCCAACACGGGCGTCCGAAGCTTCAACGGGAACAGGTTTTTTAAACGTATTCACAGCACTAATCGGTGCTTTACTCAATGTGAGTGTTTCATCGCTTGAAGCAATTATTCTGCGGCTTGGATCACGTGTAATACGCGTATTTGTCACGTCATCTAAATCAGCTTTATAAATAATTGTTTCAGTACCATTGGCTTCACGTAAAATCATTCCACCATTTTTTGCAGGCGCAACGATTTCACCACGCAATTCACCCGTGCCGTTGAACTGATCGATCGTAACACGATCGCCCACACGCACATCACTTGGTTCTACTTTGATGACCTTAGCTAATTCAGCTGGATTATTACCGGCAATACCTTTACGTAATAAAAGGCTTGTCTCTGCGGTAGTAAAACCAGACTTACGAAGAATTTCAGTTTTATCTCTTAAATCTTTAGCGGTGTAATCAAAAAATCCTCGCTCAGTCCCACCCACTTCGTGAGCCGCCATCACCGCATTTTTCTGCGCCTGAGTTAACGGACGTTTAACATAGGCTTGCGCGGCACTTACACGTGATGCTGGGTCTAAATCACCGTTTACTTTTAATTCGGCCGTCAAACCACGGTAAAACTTAGCCTCACCTGAAGCCTGGGCATTTAAGTTAATTTCTTTACCGCGCGAGTCTTTCACGCGCACCGTGCCGTCTTTATTTCGACGCACAAAAGTGGCGTTAAGATCTCCACCTTCAAAGTTTTTCAACTGAACTTGGTCACCGGCCCGAGCCATTTCCGGTTTAAGCGTCGCTTGAGCCACGATCTCATCACCACGAGCGGCAAAACCAGAAACTTTATCATTGGTAATGCGCGGAGGAACAATGGCCTCTAAACTTTGACGAGGGATTGATGGGGCTTCTGGTGTGACTTGGCGTGCATACAGTGGTGCACGGTCTGTAAAACGGTTTAATAAACGACGTTCTGATAACGACAGAGTTGACCCATCAACATCGGCTTTTCTAACCGCTTCAACAAATTTTTCAGCGTTAGAAAAATCGCGGGCATTCACATAACCACCACGCGGATTGTAACTCATGCTTTGACGTAATAACTCAACATCAAATTCTTTTTTACCCGGAAAGATTTTATCAAATAAAGCGTTAACTTCTTTTTTAGTACCCACAGAAGCATAATCTAAAGCTGCTGTTTTATTTTCATCGTAAATTCCAAGTTCGCGCGCCACACTTTCACGTTGGCGTGAATTTAAACGTGAACCTTTTAAGCCGTCTTGTTCAGCTAAGAAATCTAAACGATTACGCGCTTCACCCGCTGTTTTACCAGCATCTTCAATTTGTGAACGTGCTGTTGGCATAGCTGAAAGCCCTTGTCCATCAACTGAAGCGATTCTTCTAGATATTACTGGCGCGACCGCATCAACTACCGCGCCTGCTTCTACATTTAAACGAGGCAATAAAGCCACATCTGGATTCGCCTGACGTGCATAGAGCGGAGCACGGTCTGTGTACTTATTTAATAAACGACGTTCAGACAACGTCAGTTGACTGACATCAGCTCTTCGCACAGCCTCAACGAATTTTTCAGCATTGGCAAATTCACGGGCTCCGATATACCCCCCGCGTGGATTGTAACTCATTGATTGGCGTAACATATCTTGGTCAAAAGTTTTTTGACCTGGAAATAAACGCTCAAATAATTCACGTGTTTCTTTACGACTAGCTACTGAACCGTAATCCATAGCTGAAGCACGGTTAGCATCTGTAATACCTAACTCGCGCGCCATATTATCAAATTGATTAGTATTAAATCTAGAACCTTTTAAGCCATCTTGTTCAGCTAAAAAGTCTAATTCATTACGCGCGCCACCGGCTTGCGGTGAATTATAAATATCACCGGCACTCATTGAAGACACAGAAGACTTTTTGCCTTGCACTTGCGGTACAGACTTACGCGCTAACTTCATTTCTTCATAAAGAACATTTGTTTGTTTATTTTGACGTTTAGCTAATTCTTCTAAAGCCTTTTGCCCATCAATATCAATTTTTTTAGTTTTTAATGTTTTATCTGGTTTACCACTTGAACCATAACTTACATCATAACGATCACGTGTTCCGCGACCGTCAGCTTGGCGTAAACTATCAGATACAATCTGCTCTAGTTCTGCTGAAGATTTTTTCGCAAAACTTGCTCGACGTGCATCACGAATTTTAGCTTGGCGTAAAGCTAATGGCGTATTGGCCCGTTTTAAATCAGCTTCGTTCATACGAACCACAGTCACAGGTTGACCTGCAGGATAAATTTCTACTTCGTATTGACCTTTAGCATTTGGTCCACTGATCACTTTGCCTGGGTAAGAAACATCTTTTCCAACCACAGGAACATTGATCACCGGGTTTTCAACTTTAGGTGGAAGTTGAACATTGGCTTCAGTTAATTCTTTCGCCGTTTTTCTGGCGCGGCCAATACCTACACCTTTTTGATAAAATTCAACTTCGTAATAACCATATTTATCAGGGCCACTCATCACAGCGCCCGGATTCGTGCGGCCAGTGTTACCCATTGGAACCTGAATTTGTTTTCCTTTAACGATTTCAAATTTAGGAATAGCCGCTTGTTGTGAAACAATGCGAACTTCATCTAAACCCGTGCCGCCTGTAATACCTTTACGTAATAAAAGACTTGCTTCTTCATCAGTAAAGCCTGCATCACGTAAAACTTTGGTTTTTTGTTTTAAATCAGTTTTTGATAAAGAGTAAATTCCTTTATCTCCAGCGATTTTGTGCGATTTTAAAAGCGCATCTTCTTGAGCCGGCGTTAAGGAGCGGTTTAAATAATTTTGCGCTGATTTTACGCGCTCAACTTCATCAGCAATTTCTAGATTCTGTCTGACTTCAGCTGGAAGTTCACGGCTAAATTCAGCGCCTTTAACTTCAGATTTAACCAGATCAAATTCTTTACCGTTTTCATCTTTAACACGCACAGTGCCATCAGCATTCTTTTTCACAACGCTGGCTTTTAAATCACCGCCACCTTCGAAGTTTTCAACTGTGACTTTATCGCCTGGACGAACAAATTCTTCTTTTAATTTTACATCTTCCGGCAATTTCGCATCGTCAACCTTAACAGCTGCCTTATGCACTAATTCACCCGGAGGTAAGTTATTGCCGATTTTAGCTGGAGTTGCAGCAGGCTTTGCATTTAATAAAGGGTCTGGTGCGCCATTTAAACTTAAGCGCTCTGCTGTTTTAACTTCGCTGCGCAGTAAATCAAATTCTTTACCCTTATCATCACTGACACGCAACGACCCGTTATCTAACTTTTTCACAACAGTAAATTCAGCATCTTTGCCACCTTCAAAATTGGCAACCCGGATTTTTTCACCCTCAACAAAACGTGCATTTGTTGTTGTATCAATAGCTCCAGCTTCTTCCAAAACTTCTTTAGCAGATGCCGTCGAGCCTTTATTTGCAGACGAACCTGAATTGTTAAAAATTGAAACTGGTTGTGATCTTGATTTAGCAACTGCAGGAGGAGCGGCCGTGCCTTTTCCGTTCAAAGCGGCCATTAATTCATTTTCTATTTGAGTTGTTGAATCAGCTACTGATTGAACTGATGCTGGCGATCGGCTTCCGCCACCTTCTGATGAACGTGGTTTATCTACCGAAGCTGTTGATCCACCACCACTGCCACTACTGCCGATAGAACCACTACCGCCTGCGTTAAGCTGTCCTGTTAGTGTAGGCTGATTGATAGCTACGTTTGTACGCGGTTGTTCAACACGCGGCACTGATGGTGCTGCCGCCGACATACCTGCAACAGTGTTACTAGAGCGAACTTCTACTCTAGATGGCGTCGGTGTATTATATGAAAGTTGTGTAGGTGTTGTTGTTTGAATAGTAGAAGGTTTTAAACCAACAGCTGCCAGATCGGCTTGTCTATCACGGCCATTGCTCATGATTTTGTAGAATTCATCACCAATACGGTGACGCACTTCTGGATTACTTTCAAGAAAATCGCGCATCTCGACATTTCGAGAGGCCATACTTCCATCGGGTTTTTGGTAAGCCATTTCGATTTGTGGATTTTGACGAGTTCCCGCCATTCCAACAAACTGGGCATTTATTTTATGTCCAGCACCTGTTGGGTCTGGCATTGTGTAACGCTGACCTTGATGTAAACTTGCAAATTGATCTGCAATATTAGCCGCCGCTTTACCGGCAGCACCTACACCGTTAGCAACACCAACAGCCGCTGGTTTACCAGCGACGGCCGTATGTTGCGTGGTATCTTGTTTTGGCGGAGCCTCTTGCGTAAAGGCCCGCAATTCTTCTTTTTTCTCGGCAGTTAATTTTCCATTACTTGGAGACAAATCGGGATTATCTACGGGCTTATCATTTGAAGCTGTTGTTATTGGCGTTGGGGGTTCTGTCGTTACAGTTGGCGCTGGTTGATCCGAAGTTTTACCCGCCGCCGGAGTATCAACAGGTGTCTCTGAACTTTGTGCTGTGTCTGCTGGTTTATCAGCTGGCTTGTTAGCTGGCTTACCTGCGGGCTTTCTGGAACCATTTCCCTTAGTGTCTGCTACTTGAGTGTCTGAGGTTGGTTGAACCGCTGCTTTTTTTCCACCAGTTTGCTCTGCTTTTCCTGCTGCTACTTCAGATTTAACTGGAGTTGTTGGTGTTACCGTTGAAGCCGATGGGGCATCAGCACTTTTAGCAGCTCGCACGATAAAAGGAACAGCGCCGCCAACGAAGGGAAGTAAATCAGCTCCCGCTAATAAAGAGTCGACTAAACACCCACTACTTGTTTCACGAGCTATGCTGACCTGTGATTTTGCATTTTCACAGACAATATTTTTTTGTTTTTCTTGAATAGATAGTTTCTCTAAAGCGATGGGAGAAGCTTCCATACAAGATTTGTACGCTTGTTTTGTACTGCCCTGGGCGTAGTAACCATCAACAGCTAATGCTCCAGCAAAAGCTCCACGGCGAGTCGCGATAGCTGTTTTACTTAAACCACCGATCACTTTTGCACCGGCAGCGATTGAACCTAAACCTGCTGTAGCAATAGTTAGACCCGCATCAACCGCTGCATTATCAACTACACTTTTTGTTCCCGCACGGTCTTCATGACGATCTAATAAACAACTTTCGGCATCGTAATAGGTTTTAAATTCCATATTCGCGCGCTTATCTTCAAGCTGTGGAATTTTTGGCGGATCTAGTTTTGCAAGTTCAGTGCGAAGTTTTTCAAAATCACATTTTTCATTTTTATCGCTATTGTCGTAAATTAAACATCTGAAGTTTTGTAAGTTATCTTTGTACGCTGTAGCTAAAGCCGTACGATTAGCTTTTAATTGTTCCTTTAAGGCTTCTTTAATCTTTTCAGGACCTAAATAGTTTCTCGTCGAAGAGCGTGGTTTAGCTTTTTCACGGGCGATTTTATCAAAAATTTCACCACGCACCCAAGGTACATCATCTTTAATCACTTCAATCGCTTTAGCGATGTTACCGCATTTTTTCGTCGCTTCTTTTTGTGATGTCAGTGTAAATCCACCGCGCATAGCACAATCAGCTGTACTACCAGCGCATTTAACAAAAGAGCTCATTTTACATTTAGTTTCGGCTTCTTTTAATCTTTCGATTTTAGCTAACGCATCAGTTGTTTTTTTAACCTGCTCATCTAAACGTTTAGCCGCAGTCATCTCTTTACTGCAACTGTCAGCTTGCGCTTTAAGGTTTCTACAGCTATCTTTAACATCAGGAAGATACTTAGGGCATTCGATACCCTCTAGTACTGAAGATCCTTCAGTCACTGAATCAATAAAAGCAATTTCATCAAGCGCTGATTTGTTAAAACCTTCCATACGCGTTGCCGCCGCATAGAAACGAGTTTGAATAATTTTCTTTTGTTCTGGAGTTAAATCTTCAGACGAGTTACAGCCGTTTACGCTAGAAGCAAATTCTGAAGAAATTGTTGAAGAAAATTGTTTACTAAATTCTGCGCTTAGTGCTTCTGGTTTTTCATACTGAGTTTGAACACCTTTACCACTCATGTAATTTTGGTAAGCTGTCACTGATGAATTACAAGTTTTTGCTTCAGAATTAAATTTGAAAACGATCAATGTTGATTTATCAGTGTAATCATCTTTCACCCAGTCTTTTAACAATGCTGGGCATGAACTTTTTTGTAATTTAACATCAGAAGATTCTTGGCTTGAACTTGGTTTTCTGTTTCCCGCAGATGAAGATTGTTTTGCACCACCAGAAGTTTCTGCTGCTGTTGCAAAAGGAGAATTAAAAATTAGCGAAAAAATGACCAAAAATTGTATAGCGCGCATAAGCACTTTATCGGCAAAATCCTTATAAGAATTAAGGATTTACGGGCTGTCGGAAAGTCTAATTTATAGGGATTTTATTTAGCCGATTACGCAGCTTTTTCTTTTAGGATCACTACAGGCAATTTCATGAACAGATCTAGTGGTAAAGCTTTAGAGTATAACCAACCTTGGGCATAGTAAGCGCCTAACTGCAATAACGACTCGCGCTCTGCTAAAGTTTCAACTCCTTCAGCAATAATATCCATACCAAGGGCTTGCGCCATGAAGACCATCGACTTCACAACAGCGAGTACTTTTGGATCTGCATTCACTTTTGAAACGAATGACTTATCAATTTTTAAATAACTGACAGGCATTTGTGATAAATATTGTAAGCTTGAATAACCAGTTCCGAAATCGTCGATCGAAATGTGAAAACCTTTGTTTTTACACTGATCTAAAATTTCAATGGCCACAACACCGTTCATCATGACCCGTTCAGTCACTTCTAACTTGATATTTTTTGGATTTACTTTGTGTTTCCACGTTAATTTTTCAAGATCCATTAAGAAATCAGGATGAGTGAACTGACGTCCGCTCACATTGATACTCATGATAAAATCGTCGCCAAACGTACCTTTGATTTTATGGAAATCCTGGAAACAACGTTCAAAAATCCAGTGTCCTACTGAAACCATTAAAGATGAATTTTCTAAAAAGTCGATAAACTTATCCGGCTGGATGTAACCAATCACTGGATCTTTCCAACGGATTAAAGCTTCTGCGCCAACCACTTTTGAATCTTGCATGTTCACGATCGGTTGATAGAACATTTCAAATTCCTGGTTGTTCAAAGCTTCTTGTAAACGATTTTCGAATTTTAAATTTTCAAAACCATCCATCACGGTGTCGTCTTGGTTCATGTTATCTTCACTACCGTGAGTCAGCGATGAGTTGTTTTTACGTACACGATTCATCATCACTTTTAATAATAATTGAACTAACTGGTCAGAACCCTGAAAGCGTTCGATCAATTGATCTTTCGTCACAACATTAAGCACAGTATCTTCAACAGCTTTGACCGACGCTGAACGCGGTAAAGAATCAATCAGTGACATCTCACCAAAGATTTCGCCTTTTTTAATATGAGTTAACGGAATTACTTTTTGATCGATTTCAAGGTAAACAAGGACTTTTCCACTCTCTACAACATATGCACAATCGCCAGCCTCACCCTGTTTGAATAAAACAGTGTCTTTAGCGATTGAAATTTGTTTCTTTAACGTACTCATGGAGCTTTCCTCGTAACAATCCTATCGTCACTGGTTACTCACTAATTTACTGGATGGAGGTCTAGTTCTTGGTGCGTCCTAGGTCTAAAATTCTACCAACATGAAACAGTCTTAATTTTATTAACCTATTTCTTATTTAAATCGAGGGCTTTGCAGGTCAAATAATCGTAGATTTTTAACGGAAAAAGTTTCGGTAAATACCAGTTCTGAAACTTACGCGGAACTGGCGCATATCTTAGCTTCGGCGAAGCGTTTGTCAGAGCGTGATTGATATCGTAAACAACAGTTTCTACGGGTAAAGCGTGGTCTACTTCACTGCTGGCAAAAGCTAAAAATTTACGAAAAGAATCTTTGTATTCTGTTGAATCAAAAGCCCGGGCTACGGCATCGAAACCTTTACCCCAAATCGGCGTTTTAATTGACCCCGGAGCAACGATTGAAACTTTCATACCGTACAGATTTAATTCACGTCTAAGAGATTCAGAAAAACCTTCAATGGCGTGTTTACTGGCACAGTAACCGCCTAAAAATGGCGTTCCGTTTTTTCCTGAAACCGACGAAATATTTACGATGCGCGCCCCGATTTTAGATTTTTTTAAAAGCGGTAAAATAATCTGCGTCACTTTAAAAACGGCAATCACATTAATATTAATAATGTTCTGAAACTCTGTAAAACTTTGATACTCGGCAGGCCCTGCTAAAGCCACACCCGCATTGTTTACTAAGGCATCGACATGACTGACGTTATTTTGTTTTAAAGTCTCAGGAATCTGATCTACTTTGGCGTAGTCGGTAAGGTCGACTTCAATGCCTAAGAAATTTTTAGAAAAATTGTTTTTGAAATACTCACCGTCTTTTGTTTTGCGGTAAGTGCCGATCACGAACCAGCCAGCCTTTAAATAAAAATCAGCGGTGGCAAAACCAATACCACTGCTGACTCCGGTAATAAATAAAACTTTTTGATTCTGAGAGTTCAAGAGACCACGACTACTCTAAGAAAACTCTCTTAGGCATACGGGCATCACAGCGGCCCGAGAAATCATGCTTAGCCACGCGCGTTTTCGGTGAGTTTTCTAAGAAACGGCGCAGACCTGGGTTATTCACTTCGATCATATTTTTGATCGCAACATTGTCTGGTCCATGTGAAAAACCTAATTCAAATAATAAAGACCAGATACCATGTTTCCAGTAAGCGTAATCTTCGAATGTTCCATCAGCTGCGTATAACACTTCTGTGTTATTACCCGTTGTATAACGGCTTTCTTTCGTCGCATCAGCTACTAACTTTTTGTAAGTGTCATCATACGGCGTTGAAAGATCAGTTGTTGAAATACCCCATGGGTAAACAACAGCTGGCCAGTACGTGTGAAGCGTTGCCGAAATCTGAATATTTTTTTCTTCGATAAAGTTAGCTAAAGCGTTCGTCGATTTTAAACGGAAGGCTTTATCTGTTTTACACGGAGATGGATAATCGCGGTTAGCATCAACTGAAGAACTTAAGCTTTGTTCGTAGCGGCTGTTGCGGTTGTAACCTGTTACGTTTAATACAGGAATGATATAAACTGTTTGTCCTTCGATCGGTTTAGCTGCCAGGTTTTCTGCAAAACCTAAAGCTACGGCTGTTGAACCGTATTCGTTACCATGGTGAGTAGCTACTACTAAAGAAGCCGTTTCACCGTTTCCGATTTTGATGGCTTTAATAGGTGTACCTTGATCGTTTGTACCGATTGTGATGACTTGAGCTTGCGCGGGATTCGTCGCTGCGATTTCATTTAATTTTGTAACAGCTTGATCGTACTTGTTTGCTGCCGGTGCCCCTTGCATTAAAAACAGAGCCAAGATTCCTTCTAACATCGGGATCTCCTTATCCACTAATTGTTATAAATAATACCTGTCTTGTTTATCGTCTTAGGGATTTCATTGTTTGTTAAGTAATTTTTGATTAACAGCGATTGAATTTTTAAAATTTCTGCTTTCGGATAATAGTGCGTCAAAATGTCCATGTAGGTTCTTCCCTTTTTCGCCATGTACAAACTTCCCCACTGACACAGTCCCACACCGTGGCCAAACCCGCGCCCAGTGAAGGTAACAACGTCTTCATTCACTTCAACGGTATCAGGCGAAGAACGAATTTTTGAAAAACCAAAAACTTGGCGAAGCTTCTGAACGCTCCAGTCTTCAAAGCGCACAAGTTTTTTCTTAAAGTACGCAGCCTCGAAAGTCTCTTTAGCGGCAGTTTCTGCGGTGAACTCCGAAGTAGGAACTGCAAAACTCCACTGATTGCTGCTGCGATTTCCACACCATGGATCTTGCGTTGTTCCTAAGTCCACAGCACCGATCCACACTTTATCTGCAGGCACTGTTTGCCCACCACAATCAGAATGATAAAATGTCTTAACCACTTTTTTGTTTGATGAAAGAACCACATCATCAGTGGCTAAGACAACTTGATAAGCTTTGGCTGAATCAGTCCACTCAAAAACCTGATCCATCTGATCATTTTCGACATGAAACAATTTATCGCGACGTTCACTCATGCGGGTAAATAAATACGAACGAGCCACTACGGCTTGTGCCTTTAGCGCCTCAGCAGGCCACGCCAAAGGCATCTCTTTAGAAACTACTCCCGCTAAATAATGCGTGAGCGGAACCACTTCGACCACGTCGAACTTTCCGTTTTCTTTATGAACCACTTCGTATTTACGAATGTGTGGGCCAAAGTTAGCCGTTAAATTTTTAGGGTATTGGGTAAGATCTTTTTGAATGCGCACACGCACTTGAGAAAATTCAGAACCGTTCTGTGCCAAGACCTGAGCCGAAACAAACAAAGTTAAAGTCAATGTAACAATAAGTTGTGCTGAAAGCGCACGACTAAAATAAGCACTCTTAAAAACCATGCTTTATTTGACCAAGGACTCTGTCTAAACGACTAGGAATTTTTAGCCTACCGGCTGAAGAGTTGGCCGTGGGTCTAGCTTAATGATTTATACTTTTGCATAACCTGCTGGAGAAAGGTCCAGGCTACGCTTTTAAGATTTTTATTTGCGTGCATGACTTGTGGCGAATATGTTTGGTTTTCTGAAGCCCCGGGATTTAAAACCAGATCAAACTCAATCGGAGACTGGCTTTGCCCTTTTAAAGAAAGATCTTCGACTTTCATATCCTGCGCAGGAATTTTCATCGCCGCTAACATGTTATTTAAAAGTGTATGATCTTCGGTTGTGAACTGGTTGAAGTTTTCAACCCACACTGTGATTTTTAAAGCTGAATTTAAAGCCTCGTCTGACTTTAAAATCTGGCTTACGCCCAACACATTTTTTAAATATTTCACGTATTCTTGCATCTTCGAATGACAGGTATAAAACGCCTTTGTCATTTTTACAAAGACTCTTTTCGGCACTCAAATCGAATATATGAGCCAAAACCTCTATAATCGCTTAAAGCGTCGACTTTTTTTACAGATCCTTTTTACAGAGTCAAAAATCATAACATCTATTTAATTTGGTTACTGAAATGTAGATTTCTAAAAAACAGATAAGGAGTTCCCCATGAAACTACACTCTCTCTTCGTAACAGGCGTACTTGTAATGTCAGTGATCGCTTCGGCAATTACCGCTAAAGCAACTACGGCTTCTGAAGCTTTAGAATACGACCGAATGACAGATCTATCTATGCCAGGCTACTTAGAAGAATTCGCAGACGCATTGAATTCGGCACAAATGACATTCAACACGTCGTACCCTCTATCTACGACTGAAGTAAATGATGAGTGTGTAGCTTTAATGGATGGAAAAATGATTTCCGGAGATGTCGGCCGCGCCTTATCAGGAATTTTTATCGAAAACTCTTCTAAGCTTGATAACTTAACTTCAGGCGGTTCAGTAAGCGCTAAGTACTGCCCGAAATATTCAAAAATGAGTGTTAAAGAAAAATCTATCGTATGGGTTTTTATTTTAACAGCAATGGCTCACTTCGAAAGTAGCTGCAGCCGTACAGCGAATACTAAAGGTCCAAACGGAACTGTTTACGGTTACTACCAATTACACCGCGGTAAAGAAGATGCTTATGATGGTGGTAAAGGCTTTTGCAAAAAAGGCGATGCTGGTAAACCAGTTGCTGCAAGCAAATGTACTTTAGGTATGTTAGAAAAACAGTTTGAAGTGCGCCAAGGTGAATTATTCTCGCCTAAATCTTACTGGGATGTTTTACGCCCTCAAGGCCACGCGAAAAAAGCTGGAATCATCAAAAAAGCTTTAATGCGCTCAAGCCTTTGCAATCCTCAAACGATTTAATTTAAGCCGCGCCGAAGGCGCGCAATTCAATAACTCTAATCATCTGTTACTTCGGTCGAGTCTGCAGTTTCACTGTCAGGCTCGTCTGAATTTAAGTGAATCAAAATTCTTTCTGCTAACACCCGATTAAAAGTTTTAAGTGCCGCGATTGTTTCAACATCAGATTCTTTGATGGCTTCAACCGACGGAAACGCTTTAAGCAATAACGTTTTACGTTTTTCACCAAGACCAGTGATTGCATCTAACTCGCTCGATAAACTGCGCTCTTCACGACGTTTTCTATGAAACGTGATCGCAAATCTATGTGCTTCATCACGAATGCCCGTTAAGATATGCAAGGCTTCTGAATTAGATTTAAAAGTGACCGGGTTTGAACGACCTGGAAGAAAAAATCTTTCTTCGGTTGATTCAACTTCTTCAGCTTTAAAGTCAGCTTGCGTTCTGGCTTTAGCTAAACCAACAACCGGAATATTTGTTTTGCCGATTTCTTGTAAAATACGAACAGCTTGCGAAAGTTGGCCTTTACCACCATCGACCACTAATAAATCGGGGTCTTCATATTCAGTGTGTTTAAACCTACGCGATAAAACTTCGTACATGGATTTAAAATCATCAACACCTTCAACGGTTTTAATAATGTACCTACGGTAATGATCTTTGCTTGGACGACCTTCTTCAAAGACAACTTGGCTGGCTACAGTTTCAACACCTTGAAAGTGCGAAATATCAAAACATTCAATGCGCTGTGGAATTTTCGTTAAATGAAGTTTAGTCTTAATTTCGTTTAAGCCTTTTAATTTTTCTTCTTCTTTAGAAACTAATTTTTCAAAATGCGCTTTGGCATTTTGTTCAGCCATTTCTAAAAGTTTCTGGGCTTTTTGATCGTGGCCATAACGAATCACCACTTCTTTACCTGAACGCTCGTGTAAAACGTCGTGTAATAACTTATTTAAATCCCCGCCCAGATCAATCACAGTTAAAATCTCGTCCGGAATAAAGTTATCTTCGTAGTATTGATTTAAGAACGAGGTAAACCATTCAACCACGGACTCATCAGGTGATGTGATATCTAAACCCCCAAGATAATGCGGTCTTGCTCCGATTACGCGGCCTGAACGCACGTGCAGCGTTTCAACTACCACACCACGGCTATCACCGTGAAAGCTGATAATATCCTGATCAGTGTCTTGCGCATCATTAATAACCGATTGTTTTTCGAGAATATTTTTAACCGACCACATTGAATCACGAAGTTTAGCTGCCACTTCAAATTTTTCTTCGTTCGCCGCAGTCATCATACGGGATTCGATATCTTTAATTACTTTTTTACTACGGCCTTTTAAGAAGTCTTTAGCGCCTTCAACTTCTTCGCGGTAATCCTCTTTGGCGATGTATTTCACACAAGGTGCTGTGCAACGACCGATTTGATAAGTCATACAAGGACGCGTGCGGGTTTTAAACATATGATCGGTGCAATCACGAATTTTAAAAACTCGATTTAAAAAACGAATCGTTCCCCACACGGCGCCGCCTGAAGTGTAAGGCCCAAAATAAAGAGCCCCGTCTTTATGAACTTTTCTGGCTAAATACAATCGTGGAAAATCCTCACCCCAAGAAAGCTTAATATAAGGGTAAGACTTATCGTCTTTAAGACGAATATTATATTTCGGACGATGTTTTTTAATGAGTGAAGCTTCAAGTAAGAACGCTTCAACCTCTGTCTTTGTTAAGATGTAGTCGATCTTATCAATATTATGAACTAAGGCTTTTGTTTTTGCTGAATGATCGGCTGAGTTTAACAAATAACTGCGCACACGGTTACGAAGGTTTTTAGCCTTTCCGACATAGATTATTTTATCGACCGTCGACTTCATTAAATACACGCCGGACTGGGTCGGAAATTCTCTGACCAGTTCTTTGAGTGTTTCAATTTTTAATAAACCTTCTTCGTATTTGCTCATTTTTCTTTTACTTCAGTAATACCCGATTCTTTTTCACCTAAGTGCGCATCACGCACTTGCAATTCTAAAATTTGCAGACGTTTAATTTCGTCACGCACTTTCGCTGCTTCTTCAAATTCAAGCTCAGCTGAAAGTCTTTTCATTTTATCTTTTAGCTTATTAATTTCATCTTGAATTTTATTAGGCTTAGCCGAAAACTTCGCCATTTTTTCAGCGGTTTTATCTTTTTCGCCTTTAAGTTTATACGCACTGACTGAGCCATCAAATAAATCACCCAGACCTTCTTTGATTTTCTTCTTAATCGTCTGTGGCGTAATACCATGCTCTTTGTTGTACGCATTTTGAATTGTGCGACGACGAGCGGTCTCATTCATGGCTTTTTTAATTGAATCAGTTTCTCGATCGGCATAAAGAATCACATGTCCGTTAGCATTACGGGCCGCACGACCGATTGTTTGAATCAACGATCTTTCAGAACGCAAGAAGCCTTCTTTATCGGCATCAGTAATACCTACTAACGAAACTTCCGGAATATCTAAACCTTCTCGAAGTAAATTGATCCCCACTAAAATATCAAATACTCCTAAACGCAGATCACGAATAATCTCAGTACGCTCAAGCGTATCAATATCGCTGTGAAGGTATTTAACTTTCATGCCCAGTGATTCAAAGTATTCGGTTAAATCTTCGGCTGAACGTTTAGTTAACGTGGTAATCAACACACGCTCACCTTTTGCAATACGCTCGCGTGACTCTTTTAATAAATCATCGATCTGAGTTTTTACTGGACGAATTTCCACATTTGGATCAATCAGACCTGTCGGACGAATAATCTGTTCGATAATTAAACCTTCAGATTTTTCTAATTCATAATTCGCAGGTGTGGCCGATACGTACATTACTTTATCCATTAGCTTTTCAAACTCTTGGAAATTCAGTGGTCTGTTGTCTAAGGCCGAAGGTAAACGAAAGCCGTGCTCAACAAGCGTTGACTTACGAGCGCGGTCACCACGATACATGCCCCCGATTTGCGGAACTGTGACATGCGACTCATCGATAATTGTTACGAACTCTTTTGGGAAGTATTCAATCAATGTTGGCGGCGGCTCACCCGGGCCACGGCCTGTTAAATGGCGCGAGTAGTTCTCAATACCAGAACAAAAACCAATTTGCTCCATCATTTCGATATCGTAGTAAGTACGCTGCTCTAAACGCTGCGCCTCTAAGAATTTAATATTAGCTTTAAGTTCGTTAAGTCTATGACCTAATTCATCTTGAATCGTTACAATTGCGCGTTTTAATGAATCATCACCTGTGGCATAGTGCGATCCCGGGTAAATACCGATCTGATCCATCTCTTCATAAACTTGACCTGTTAATGGATCAATCCACGAAATTTTTTCGATATAATCACCGAAAAATTCAACACGAATCACACGTTCTTCTTCGTACGGCGGGAACACTTCAACCACATCACCGCGCACGCGGATTGTTCCGCGCGTGAAGTCGACATTGTTTCGGCTATACTGAATGCGAATTAACTCACGTAAAAAATCATCACGTTTTAATTTTTGTCCTTCTTTAATCTGAACCATCATGCCTTCGTAGGCTTCTGGCGACCCCAGACCGTATATACAAGACACACTCGATACGATAATCACATCACGACGATCGAATAACGAACGCGTGGCACTGTGGCGCATACGATCGATTTGTTCATTGATCGCTGAATCTTTTTCGATAAACGTGTCTGTTGAAGGCACATAAGCTTCGGGCTGGTAATAATCGTAATAAGAAACAAAATACTCAACCGCATTTTCCGGAAAGAGTTCTTTCATCTCAGAATAAATTTGCGCCGCTAAAGTTTTATTCGGCGCTAAGATTAACGCTGGCTGATTTAACTGCGCAATCGTGTGCGCCATCGTAAAGGTCTTACCTGAACCGGTAACACCCAATAGCGTTTGATGCTTTACTCCGTTTTGAAAATTAGCAACCAGCGTCTCTATTGCACGCGGTTGATCACCCGCTGGTTTAAACGGAGATACTAATTTGAAGTTCTTCTTAAAGGCTTTCTTTTTAGCTTCTGCCATAACATGATATGTTAAGCCCAATTGCTAGGGCTTACAACCCCAACCAGGCTTGACCACGGGCGCCACTCATAAATGACGAACCTCAGCGGGCTTATTCCACCAATTATTATTTAAACCATCGTAATAAGTGATTGGTGCGGCAATTAATTCTTCAGGCTCAATACCCTCAAGGCAAGATAAGGCGATAGAAACATAATCCCCACCCATCTCTTCAACATAACCTTTACCAAAAGGGCGACATCCACAGGTTTTACAAAACAAATGGTGCGCACTGAAAGTCCCGAACTGATAATCAGACAAATTCTCAGCCCCTGAAACAAGCTCAAAGTCTTCTGGTTTTACAATCACACCCCAACCGCGAACTTTGCGGCAATAGGTGCAATTACAGCGACCTGTTTCTTTTGTAAGATCAATTTTTGCTTTGATTTTTACTGAACCACAGTGGCAAGAGCCATGATAAGTTTTTTCAGCCATATAAAAATTCCTTTCTTGAATTCGTGTCTTTATACTTTTCATTATCGACACAAATATGTCATAATATGTCCTATTTGTTTGTAGAAAGAATTATGGCTAAAAGTACCTATCTCGCAAAGAAACAACGTTTAGACCGCCTCTTAGGAATCCTTAAGAGCGAAGACCATTCCACTACTGAAAGCATCGCTAAAAAATTACGAGTGAGTCACCGTACCTTAATGCGTGATCTTGATGAACTTAAAAATTCAGGGATTCCGATTGAAGCCGACCGTGGGCGCGGCGGCGGTTTGCGTTTAAATGCCCAGTGGGGTTTAGGCCGTTTACAGCTCAACCACAAAGAATCGTTAGATTTAATTTTATCTTTAGCGGTGATGGAAAAATTAAAATCACCGATGTTACTAACTCACGTAAGATCACTGCGTGATAAAGTTTTTCAATCTTTCCCCGACGAGCATCGTAAGAAACTACAATCGATCAGAAAAAGAGTTTTAATCACCGAAGTAGCCGAAACAGATACTCTGGGAAAACCCACAGAAATACCTTCTAATGTGCGCAATGTTTTGCAAGAGGCATTTTTTGATATGAAGGTGATTAAAATTTTCTACCAAGATGCCAAGAACAACATCACCGAAAGAAATATCGAATCGCACTACCTACTTTTAAGTTGGCCGTTTTGGTATATTATCGCCTGGGATCACTTACGCAACGATATCCGCTCATTTCGCATCGACCGTATTACCAAAGCCCAAACACAAAATGTGGGCTTTAACCTGCACCACCAAGACCTTTTCACTTCAAAAGTTCAAAGATTTTCAGAAAGCATTTAAATTATTTACTCACTTCCCAGAAGCTGCCTTCTGGAGTGTCGCTGACGTTGATATTCATCGCCGTTAACTTACCGCGGATTTCATCAGACTTCGCGTAATCTTTTGTTTGGCGGGCTAACGAGCGCGCTAAAACCAAGGATTCCACTTCATGTTCATCAATACCCGCTTTTTGTAAAAGCTTTTGATCTAATGAACGTAAGAACTTCTCAGCAGGCATTTGAAATAACGCCAACATCTTACCAAACTGCATAATAAATTCTTTGAACTGTTTTGCACGACCGGCAAGCGTTGGGTTTGTTTTCATACCACGCTTAAACTGACCGTTGAATTTACGAATCTGTTCAAACATCACAGCAAAAGCTTGCGGAGTCCCGAAGTCATCATTGATGTGTTCCATGATTTTTTCCCATGAAGCATCAAGTTCAACTTGGTATTTCGCATCGGCATGACCATCGTCTGCAATAAAGCTATCGGCTAACGCTAACGAAGAATAAACACGAGCAAGACCTGATACGGCTTGTTCAATCGTCACATCACTGAATTCACCCACACTTCTGTAGTGAACCGATAACATCATCCATTTGTAAATTTCTGGATGGTGCTCTTCTAAGAACTCACGCATATTTAAAACGTTACCTAAAGATTTAGACATCTTGCTGCCGCTGAAATTTAACATATTCCAGTGCATCCAGTAGTTCACGTAGTGTTTACCTGTGCAACCTTCAGATTGTGCGATTTCATTTTCATGATGCGGAAACACTAAATCTAAACCACCACCGTGAATGTCAATCTGATCACCGTATAAACCGTGAACCATCGCCGAACATTCGATGTGCCAGCCCGGACGACCTTCACCCCAAGGCGAAGCCCAGCTTCCGCCTTTTAAGTCTTCGTTCGGTTTACGTGATTTCCATAAAGCGAAATCAAGAGGATGATGTTTTTTATCGTTGGCTTCAATACGAACACCAACTTGCATATCTTCTAATTTACGACCTGATAAAGCGCCGTAAGTTTTAAACTTATCAACTGCAAAGTTCACATCACCATCAGCCGCGTAAGCGCTGCCGTTATCAACAAGCTTTTTGATAAACTCGATAATTTGGGGCATGTACTCGGATACTTTGGGATTGTGATCATGAGTGCGAAGGCCTAGATCAGCAAAATCTTTTTTATACTCTTTAATGTACTGCTCAGAAACTTCAGAAGCCGTTCTGCCTTCTTCAACAGCGCGATTAATGATTTTGTCATCAACGTCTGTGAAGTTTAAAGCGTAATCGACTTTATAGCCTAAGTACTCTAACCAATTTCTTACGAAATTAAAAAACACCGGCCCACGAAAATTTCCCACGTGAAGAAATGAATAAACCGTCGGACCGCAAACATATATTTTAACTTGGCCCGGAGTGATCGGTTTAAATTCTTCAGTCTTTTTCGTCAGAGTATTATAAATCTTAAGCATTACGATATCCTTATCCTAAATTCGGCTCAAAACTTTATTTACGCGCGTAAGTAAACTTTGTTTCGTCATTAACGGAACAAGCAATTTTACTTCAGTGCCATGTGGTTTTCCGATAACAGCCACACGGATCGGCATAAATAAATTCTTTCCTTTAACGTTTGCACCTGTCTTAACGGCGTTTTCAATCGCCACGAAGTCAGCTTCAGTGAAAGTCTCTGTCGCGTGAGCTTCGATTTGGTTCTTCCAAGTTGTTAATACGGCTTTTGTCGGCTCCCACGATAACGCTTCATTTGATTCTTCAGAGATTTCAAATTTTGAATCATCTAACGATTGGTAAAGCGCTACTGCGTCCGTTAAAATTTCTAATTTCGGTTTAAAAGTTTCAACCGACTTCATTTGCCAAGCTGTATCGCCCGCTTCTTTCGGCAAAGAAATACCCGCAGCTACTAAGTACGGTTTAACTTGATTCCAGATTGTTTGGTTATCTTGCGCACGTAAGTACTGCGCATTCATCCATTTAAATTTCACACGGTCAAACACCGCACCTGATGCGTTTACACGATCAAGAGTAAATAGCTTAATCATTTCATCCATCGAGAAAATTTCTTTTCCTTCTGGGTGAGACCAACCAAGTAACGCCATAAAATTATTTAAAGCCTCTGGTAAATAACCGTCTTTCATAAACTGATCGCACGCCACAGCGCCTTTACGTTTAGAAAGTTTTTGACGGTCGTCATCTAACACTAGTGAAATATGACCAAACTGTGGAGTTGGCCAATTCATACCTTCGTAGATCATCAATTGACGTAAAGTATTTGGTAAATGCTCTTCGGCACGTAATACGTGCGAGATCTTCATCATGTAGTCATCAACCACACAACAGAAGTTATAAACTGGCATTCCATCTGAACGAAGTAATACGAAATCACCCACCATGTCTGACGGAAAGCGCACTTCACCGCGAATAAGATCATTTAACAAATAATCTTTGCGTAAATGTTTTGTTCTAAAACGCACAACCGCTGTTTTGCCTTTTGCAAGTTCAGCTTTAGCTTGATCCAAAGTCCACGTTTCGTAAGGTGATTCAACGTGAGCGTTTTGATTAATCGCTTTTACGCGCGCACGTTCAGCTTCTAACTCTTCATCTGTCATAAAGCAGTAGTAAGCCTTACCGTTAGCGATAAGCTCATCAGCAACTTTTTTGTAAATAGCTAAACGATCAGATTGGCGGTATGGCGCATACGCGCCCATATCTTTTAACGTTACAGGATCAACGCCTTCGTCCCAGTTAAGACCAAGCCAAACCATATCTTGAATCATCATTTTTAAAGACTCTTCTGTTGAACGAGCCTGGTCAGTATCTTCAATACGTAAGATAAATTTACCGTTATTGTGTTTTGCAAATAAAAGATTAAATAACGCTGAACGAGCGCCACCCACGTGAAGATAGCCTGTTGGGCTTGGGGCAAAGCGCGTACGAACTTCAGTAAAACCAGGATTCAAAGTAACTGACATGAATAACTCTCCAAAAACAAAAAAGCCTAAGTGTTTCGACTTAGGCTTTATATTCTGACTTAGAATTTATAACGAGTAAACGATTACTACTTAGAGTCTAAGCTGGTTTCGTGATTTTGGATTACTTCGAATCCAAAATTGTACGTACTTCTTGGTCTTGGTTCATGACGTCTTTAACGTCAGCAGCTAAATTAAGCTCTTTTAAAAGGTAGCTTTTTGCTTTTTCTAACATTTTCTTTTCGCCAAAGCTTAATTCTTTGTCGACTTTTAATAAGTACAGATCACGTAACACAGCAGCGATCTCGAAAACCGAGCCTGTATTGATTTTGTCTGTATATTCACGGTAACGACGGTTCCACGTTTGCGTATCAATTTTAACGTTTTTATCTTTAAGGATATCAACGACTTTGAACGCTTCCTCTTTAGAAATAAGAGCTCTAAGGCCAACAGATTTGATATTAGCCGCAGGGATCATTACCTTCATACCAGTCTCTAAAATGATAACCGAAAAGAACTCATGCTTCGCGCCTAAGATCTCTTTAGTTTCGATCTTATCAATCCTACCGACTCCGTAGCCGGGGTATACCGCATGGTCTCCAACTTTAAACTGTGACATCGATCCACCTCATAACACATCTTGAGCAAAAAACCCACTCATGACGTCTAGATGTTCTAACACTTTTGACACCTCCCATCAATGAAATGATCAAAAAACGACCAAGAAAGTTAAGGGGTGTAAAAACTACCTTGAAACTTTGCCTACTCTTTTTACGAAGTAACCATCTACGTCACTCACTTGGTTGGGGCATCTCGGGTCTTGTGAGCTTATCTAAACAGGCCTACGATTTTTAGTGGTTTTGTTTAACTTTAAACCGAAAGGAATGGTTATGGATTTACGAAAAATAACGACTGAAATTATCGGCACCGCTTGGCTGGTGTTAGGAGGATGTGGCTCGGCCGTCATAGCCGCTGCTTTTCCAAATGTGGGCATTGGCTTATTAGGAGTCTCGTTTGCCTTCGGGTTAACGGTTCTAACGATGGCTTACTCTATTGGAGCTGTTTCGGGCTGCCATCTAAACCCTGCCGTAACTATTGGCCTTGCAGCCGCAGGCAAACATCCTAAAGGCGAAGTTATTCCCTACATTATAGCTCAGTTAATAGGTGGCGTGATCGGCGCTGGGATTTTATACCTGATCGCTTCAGGAAAACCTGGTTTTGATGTGGTCGCTTCAGGCTTTGCAGCCAATGGTTATGCTGAACACTCACCGGGTGGCTATTCGATGATGTCAGGCTTTATCACTGAACTTATTGCGACAGCGTTTTTTCTTTATATCATCTTAAGCACAACTGATAAAAAATCTCCCGCAGGTTTTGCGCCGTTAGCGATTGGTTTAAGCTTAACACTTATTCACTTATTAACGATTCCAGTAACGAATACTTCAGTGAACCCAGCTCGCAGCCTTGGGCCGGCCTTATTTGTCGGAGGCTGGGCCTTACAACAAGTATGGTTATTCTTTGTAGCACCGATTTTAGGAGCAGTGGCGGGAGCCATCGCCTATAGCGTGACTGTGAAAGATAAAGAGCCAGAAGGTAAGCTATTTAAAAAATCAGCTGAAGCTTCGACTTAAGTTTACTTTAACCTACGCCCGCAAGAGCTTGCGGGCCGTAGCTTTTAAGTAATTCTTCACGCACCAGTTTATTCTCTAACTTTTGCAGCTTTGGATCATTCGCTAACAGCTCAAAAGCCGCATCACGAGCTTGCTTTAAAATAGTAAAATCACGCACAAGATTTGCGATCTTAAAACCCGGAAGGCCCGATTGGCGAGCTCCCATGAACTCACCTGGGCCACGAATTTCTAAATCGTATTCAGCGATTTTAAAACCGTCGTTGGTTTTTTCCATGAACGTCACGCGATCCCTGGTTTCTTCACTCACCGCATAGCCCATAATCATTACACAAAACGATTTATATTCACCACGCCCAACGCGTCCGCGCAACTGATGCAGCTGCGAAAGACCAAATCTTTCGGCGTGTTCGATAATCATTAAGTTCGCATTCGCTACGTCAACACCAACCTCGATCACCGTTGTTGAAACAAGCACATCAATTTCGTGATTGCGAAACTGAGTCATGATTTCGTCTTTTTCAACAGGTTTCATTTTACCATGCAAAAGACCAAAACGAATTTTGGGAAACTGATGTTTTAATTTTTCAAATTCTTCAGTGGCGTTTTTAAGATCGATTTTTTCACTCTCTTCAACCAGAGGGTAAACCACATAACACTGACGGCCTTTTTCAATCTGCTCGGCCATAAAACTCATGGCATTTGAGCGTTTTGATTCAGTCACCACACGTGTTTGAATCGGCGAACGACCTGCCGGCATCTCATCGATGATCGAGACATCAAGATCACCGTAGACAGTCATAGCTAAAGTTCTTGGAATTGGTGTGGCTGTCATCACTAAGAAATGCGGCGATTGCCCTTTTGATTTTAAGTATCCACGCTGAGCTACACCGAATCTGTGCTGCTCATCAATAATCACTAACGCCAGATTTTTAAATTGCACCCAGTCTTCAATAAGCGCATGTGTGCCGATTAAAAAATGAATTTCTCCAGCGATCAGTTTTTCTAAAAGCTCTTTACGTTCTTTAGTTTTGGTTTTTCCTGTCAGCAATCCAAGTTTTAGGCCTAACGGCTCTAAACGTTTAACGGCATTGTTGTAATGCTGTTCCGCTAAGATTTCAGTCGGCGCCATCATACAAGTTTGATAACCCGATTCAAAAGCGTAAAGGGCTGCCATAAAGCTCACCATGGTTTTACCAGCCCCCACGTCACCTTGAACTAAGCGGTTCATCGGCTTTCCCGACTGCATATCTTTTTTAACTTCTTCGAAAGCTTTTCTTTGTGCGCCCGTTAAAGCAAAGGGCAATGATTCGATTAATTTTAAATTAATGGTGTCTTTATTTTGAACGGCGACACCTTTTTCATTTTTTAAGCCCATTTTTTTCGAAGCTAAATACAGCTCTAACCAGAAAAACTCTTCAAAAATAATTCGTTCATGCGCTTTTGAAGTTAAGGTCGTTAAACCTTCAGCGTTTTCAATTTCAGGAAAATGAATTTCTTTTAAGGCCTGTTTGCGCGGAATTAATTTATTTTTCTGCATTAAGCTTGGCGGAAGAATTTCTGTCGGCCAATCTTTAAGTTGCAAGTAAGCCGATTGAATCGTTTTCTGCATTTTAACAGAGCTAAAACCTTCAATTTCAACGTAAATCGGAAGCAACTGATCGACATTTTCTTCATCAGGCACAACATCTTTAATATCGGGATGATGAAATTCTAATTTACCACGGTAGTTTGTGACTTTTCCGATAATGCGAACTTCAGTGCCCGTTTTAAATCTTTCAAAATAACCTTTGTATGGTGTACGAAAAAATTTACAGCGAATTTGCCCAGACCCATCGCGGATTAACACATCATAGATTTTTCTAGACGATCTACCCATGGCGTAAGAACTGACACTCATTACCATCGCTTTAAGTGACACTAATTCATTCTCTTTTAACGAAGCAATGTTCCTAGCCGCACGTCTGTCTTCAAACGCCCGGGGGTAATTTTCTAACAGATCTTTGATGGTTTTTATCCCATTTCGAGACATTAGGGCGCCAAGTTTAGGTCCAACCCCTTTTAAATACTGAATGTCGGTCTCGAAATTTATAGGCATGAATATATCGTATTTAAGAATGAGAAATAGTCAAAGTTTCCTTACATTTTTTCCGATAAGTTTTCTATGAGCACCAAAGGTTATTTCAGAATTCGTTTAAGCACAATCCGTCCATCCGAGGACATTCCATTTGCTATTTATGTCTACATTGACGGAAAGATGGTCGAATACGTTCGCTTAGGCGATAAGTTAGCGGCAGAAAAAATCGCAAGTCTGCATGGCCGCGATACCGGTGAATCATTTTTTGTTGAGGACATTAACAAACCGCTTTACCGCGATTACGTTAAAGACTCGATGAACTCTTCAAAAATTAATAACGATCAAAAAGCAACCATCTTACGCGAAAGTTCAATTGCGATCTTAGAAGATCTTTTTGAAGCTCCGGATGTGGGTCAAGCCATCGAAGAAACAAAACCGATCGTTAAAGATCTTTTAGAGTTTATGGAAAACGCGCCTGAATCAGTGGGCGGTTTAATCAGTTTATCAGGACATGACTTTTACACTTACAATCACTCTTTTGACGTGAGCATTTACTCTTTAGGTTTAGGTTCAGCATTAGGCTTTGATAAAAAGACGATGGAAGAATTAGGCTTAGGTTCATTATTCCACGACGTAGGTAAACGCAATGTGGCCTTAGATATTTTATGTAAACGTGGGCCCTTAGATGACTCTGAATGGGTGCAAATGAAAATGCATCCGCAATTTGGTCTTAAAATTTTAAATGAATCTCCAAATATCACTGACGGTATTAAAGCGGCTTGCTACGAACACCACGAATCGTGGAAAGGTGGCGGTTACCCGCAAGACCTGTCAGGACAAGAGATTCACCCGTTTGCCCGTATCGTGGCCCTAACCGACACGTACGATGCGATGACAACTCAACGTTCTTACAACGTACCTATGCGCCCTGTTGAAGCTTTGAACATGATGAAAGAAAAGCTTACGCATAAGTTCGATCCAGAAATGTTAAAAGCTATGTATTCCGTCTTATTCAAGATGGATAACGCGGCTTAAAAGGTAGGCCGTACCTTTTTGGGGAGCGGCGTGCCACGATTCTTGCCCCAGACATTCCGTAATAATTGACTCTTTAGCGAAGGCTTTCTAGCGTTAGGCTATCAAGGAGTATTTCGCTATGAAAACTATCGTTGCACTAGTTGCTACTATTTTATCTTTATCGGCTTTCGCTTCTGGTGGTCACCGCCCGACACCTCAACCTACTCTACCGTTAATCGTAGGCGAATGGACTTCAGACACGCCACTTTACAACGGCAATGTTTGGATCTGGACGCGTTTTAATTTTACAGAGCAAGATATGACTTTACATGCGACTTGCGAATTCAAAGGTCAAAACGTAAACCTTACTGTGGGTGTTAACTCACAAGTGGCCTACAACGGAAACTTAATCTACATCTATGAAAGACAAGAAGCTGGCGTAAATGATGGCTACCGTTACTGCAATGCTGCTTTATCTCCATCAACTTGGGAGTTCTACTTCACAGGGGGCGATGTTAACCACGCGGTCTTATTTGCACCGGTTCCGTACCAAATGCGCTTTAATGTTTCGCGTGTAATGCCTGAAGATTTCAAACTACATTAATCGATACGTTTGATCGTGAGCGTTCCGTTATACGAGGCCGCTCCGTAAATCATGTAAGTTTGATTGGCCGTAGCAGGACCACAAGTAATAATGTTTCCAGCGGCCAATGTTCCCATAAAGTTTGATTCAGAAAACTGACCTACGGCCAAAGCATGATCATGGTTCCATACAGCATCGGCTCTTGATTCTAAAGCCGTGCGATCCCCATTTAAACTAATACCGACAAATGTGCTTGTTGTTGAATTCGCTCTCTGCACACAGCGAACTTCATATGTGCCCGATTTTAAAATCGTGCAGCCATTTGCACTCGACGTACAGTCAATACTGCTTCCAGAGCCTCCGCCACTTGCCCAAGTATTCACATAGTCAGATGCAAAAGCGGTTGGCCCTTTTTTAAAGCCCCAGCTTTTTTGACCGTAGATTTCACCAGTGACTTTTAAGTTACCTACCACTTCAAGTTTTTCAGTTGGCGCAGTTGTACCGATACCTACTGTGGCTGCAGAAGTTACAACTAATGTATTCACAGAAGGAAATCCTGACACTGACCCACCTGCACCAAAATTTAATGTTGCCCCGTTGTTGTTTGTCCACATACCAGCGTAGTAAGTGTAGTCTTTCATAAGAATACCGCCCCCGAAACTTTGTCCTGTCGGTGGCCCAACCATAATCGCCGAACTTACATTTGACGATGGGTTAAATACCGCCGTATTACTCACCGTTAATGCGTGTGTAGGACTGCTCACGTTAATACCGACTTGGCCAGTTGTCGTAATCGCCATACGACTTGCATTACCGTCTACAGTTTTATTTGTGCCGTATTTAAAATGAAGACTTGAATTTCCTGTTTCAGAAGCTTCACGGTAAATACTCCAGATATTCTGAATTGTTTTTGTTGTTTGACTTGTCTCAACTAGATTAAGTGATGATCCCCAATTACCCAATGATGGCGTAATAATATCTAAATGCGTTTCCGTATCTTTGATAACCATAGTCGCATAAGTTGTTGTTTCACTCGTTATATTCGCACTTTTTGAAACATCTAATCGTGCCGTTGGGCTTGCGGTACCAATCCCTACATTACCACCCATTCGGTTTAATAATAGACTTGAATAACCACCGGCGTTCTGACCTTGCAGCAACATCCCGTCATGACCTTGGCCAGCTTGGATATACCCATAACGATCAAAAACTCCACCTGATACAGTTTGATGTCGAAGCTCAAGGTAAGGAGATTCGTTATTTGTTGCTGTATATGCTTTTCTAAATGTAGCTAGTGTTCCAAAAGTTTCATATCGTGTAGCGGTTATTCCCGAACCAGAAACATCCAACGTATTTGTCGGCGCACTTGTTCCGATGCCGACATTTCCAGTTGAACCGTCTAATGCAAAGAAGATATCTCCGGTTCCGCTCGCCTCACTGCGAATTTCATATCCATTTGTTCCGTTGTAACGAAACGCTAAGTCAATGGCATCAGTCGTATCACGCAAACGAATCATATCAGTGGCACTTCCTGTAGATTGATGCACAGAAAAAAGAACTGATGAAGCATAACCACCAACACCCACCGGGCCGCCATTTGGATTAAAAATTAAGGGATAGTTCGTTGAAAGATCTGTACGATTAACAGATTGTAGCCAGGCGCCGCTGCTGCCATTGGTTCCGACATCTAAAGCTAAGGTGCTTTTTCCAAAACGCGCAAGTAATCCTGTTTGCGAAGTGCCACTGGTCGCAGGCAAAGAATTAGTCACCGAAGAAATAACATCTAATGTCGCTGCTGGTGTCGCTGTACCGATACCTAAATTTCCCGCGGTATCTAAACGCATTTTTTCTGTGTTATTAATTTTAAAAGTAATCGGCATTGATCCGTAATGTGTTGCGATCGCCAAACTTCCATCTGGATAAGACGGTGGTCTAATACCAATCGACCACATCTCGCCGTTTTGATCACTGCCAGAATAGTATGAATTAACAGCGCTACTGCCCCAAGTGCTACCGCTATATACAGTCGCGCTTGTTGTGACTCTGAATGTGCCATTCACATCTAAATTATATTGCGGATTCGTTGTTCCTATTCCAACTTTACCCGTCGAATAACCAAGCGATGTTCCACTTGCTACCCATGGTGAAGCAGATGCCGCTGATACCGGTGTATAACCTAACGCTGAAATCACCGAAGAAGATGTCACACCAACACCAGTCGCTAGAGTCTTACGTGTGTTTGTGCCATCTGTATAATATAAATTAAAACCATCGTACTCAATCGAACCAGAAGTCGGTGCCGTTAACAATGTTGAAGATGTTAATTTAAACGCCGCTGTTGTTGCAGTTCCTGCTGCTAAATGAAGTCTCGCTTTCGGCAAGGTAACACCAATGCCAACAGAACCCGCGAAATGATTGTTTGAGTTCGGACCAGCAGAGTAGATATTGTAAGTTTGCGAGGCCGTAACAGAACCTGTGTTTGCAATATAAAGACCGTAATTATTTGTCGCCGATCCCGCGCCGGCGTCAATCATCACACCGTAATTGTTTGTGACTGATCCACCTTGATTAATTGACGAGAAGTAACCACCGTAAGAATTTGCGACAGATCCCGTGTAAGTGTATGTTCTAGAAAAAACACCATACTGACTCGTAACTGGGCTTGGGCCATTTTGAATTGTTAAGGCTGCTACACTCCCCATTTCACCGATAGATCCAGAAGCATTATTTTCTGTGACAACGTAATCACCGTATATCCCCTGATAATTGCTAAAGTTTCCGGGAATATTTTCGACATAACTAAATTTACCCGCAGTTATACTACTGTTATTACTGTCAGCATTGAGCTTAACCGACGTCGCTTGAGCCGTTGTGATTTGTTGAGAAAAATCCGTGAACGTATCTTGTTGGTAAAATGGAGCCGAATAGGTCATCGAACCAAGCAATGGCCCCATATCCCAAACACCAGGAACTGGCGGAGTATTGCCGACCGTAATCGGTCCAGTTAGATAAGCACCGCCTGAAACAGTTAAACGCGAAGTTGCGTTACTTGTTCCAATACCTACATTACCTGTTGAATAGCTAATCGCTGTGCCACTACTTACCCATTGCGACCCCGTAAGGGCTGCCATCGAAGCTGAAAGATTTGAAACTGAAGTTGATAACGCTGTCACTGAAGTTCCGACATTAGAAACTGTCGTTGATAGTGTTGACACCGTCGAAGAAACTGCTGAAATATTTCCTGACAGCGAACTCACTGTTCCCGACACTAAAGATAAATTACTTGATAATGAGTTAACAGTTGAAGACACCGAAGAAATTGTTGAATTCGCAGTGCCAACTGAAGACGACACCGCAGCTAACGATGCATTGAAGGCTGTTATACTAGCACCATCAGCTGGTGTGTAACCTAAAGCCGAAACAACAGAAGATGATGTCATTGAAACAAGACCCGTTAAGCTAGCTGGTGAAACAGGTTCATACCCAAGGGCTGCAATCACAGTAGAACTTGTAACACCACTACCGCTGATCGTTTCACAAGAAAAACTAACACCGTTGTAACTTAACGCTTCACCGGGATTACACGTTGGAAGCCCACTTAGCTTTTGTGCTTCAGTGGCATACATCGCATAAGGCACGGCATTAATATTCATCGCTGGCAACGTTTGCCAACCAGTGCCGTCATGAAATTGCATTACTATTTTTCTGGTATCGTTTGCATTTGGCGAATAAGTTCCTGGTCCACCGGCATCACAAGCTAATGTTGGCGTAATGTTAGAAAAAACTTCTGCAAATGTGGTCGCCGAAGCCGGATAAGTTTTTACACCTGAGCCTAACGAGAAAGAAATTAATCCACCCGTTGAACCCATATTCACCGACAAATAAGTCTCAGAATATAAAATACAAGTTCCTGCCGGATCTAGAATCGTGAACTTAAAATTCACACTAGATGCTTCTAACGGCAGACCATTTGGTTTTACGATTTTAGCTTGATAGGTAGTTACACCAGGAGTTGCAAAGGCGCTCGACGTGCCTAAAAATAGTAACACGAATAAAACAAAACTTAAAAAGTTCAGATTTTTAACCTGATCAGCACAGCGGTTCTTCACCCTTAACTTATCGGAATTATTGACAAAAAAATTGAACTTTTCGTGACTTAAAAGCAGCTATAAATTTAAAAACAAAAAAAAGCTGCTGAAAGGTCCAGCCTTTCGCAGCTCTTCATTATCTCAAAGTGAGACAGTGTTTTTTTAAATTATAAACAGTCTTTAGGCTTCCACTGCAAAAAGCAGTCTTTAGCCTTTTTCGTAACAAGATCTTTTTGAAAATCTTCGCTGGTTAAAAGCTTCCATGGTTTTTGCGGTTCGGCCACAGCAAAACGGCTATTCTGCCCTTTTAACGATTTTTTCAAATCGCTAATACTCTTCATTTCAATATGACTGATCTCTAAATAACTTAATAACCATTTCCACTTTTTATTTTCAACGGCATCAGCTTTGTCGTTTAACAGAACAATCGTTTTATCAGGATGAATCCCTTTACTCGCCAGACGTTCAACCGTTTGTAAAATATCCGGATCAAGTACTCTGGTTTTCTTTTTCGGATTTGTTAGAACCAAAAAATCTTCCCACCAAAGGTTTTGTGAACCTTCGATATGAAATGACTCGTATAAAAATGGATTGCGCGTATCAATCAGCACCGCTTTTTTTTCATAAACGTGCGCTGATTCGTCGATCACTTTTGTGGGCTTTTGTTGGCACGCAGCCAACAAGCCTAATGAAAAAAATAATAAGGCAAGCGATGTCTTAAAAAATCTACCCATTACCATCTCGAATATAACCGTAGCAAAAAAGGCCTGGCACCTATTTAACGATCTTCATTGTTGGAAAGAACAAGATATCGCGAATTGATGGGCAGTTTGTCATGATCATAACCACACGCTCAATACCAATACCAACACCACCTGTTGGCGGCATACCTGTTTCGATCGCGTGTAAGAAATCTTCATCCATCGGATGCGCTTCTTCATCATGACCACGGTTAGCTTCTTGTTGTTTAAGACGTGCACGTTGCTCTTCTGGGTCGTTTAACTCTGAGTATGAGTTACCGATTTCCATACAAGCTGCAAACGGTTCAAAGCGTTCAACAAGTTTGTTGTTGTCGCGGTGAATTTTAGTTAATGGAGAAATTTCTACCGGATGATCCATCACAAATGTTGGTTGCCATAGGTGAGGTTCAGCAGCGACTTCAAACACTTTCATTTGAAGTTCGCCTAAAGATAATTTATCCATCTGCATTTTTTTAAGTTTAGCCGGCTCTTCATTTTTTTGAAGGTAATCAACTAGCGCGCTACGATCTTGTGGATCAACTTTAGCGTGAATTTTAACACCGTCTAAAACTGTGATTTTGTTCCAAGGCGGGGTAAAGTCGATTTCTTTATCTTGGTACATAACCTTCATCGAACCAGTCACTTCTTTACAAACTGTAGAAACTAACTCTTCGAATTGTTTCATTTGGTAGTTGTAATCAGTGTACGCTTCGTAGAATTCAAGCATTGTGAATTCTGGGTTATGAGTACGGTCAATACCTTCATTTCTAAAGTTCTTACCGACTTCGTAAACTTTTTCAAAACCACCTACGATCAGGCGTTTTAAATAAAGCTCCGGAGAGATTTTCATAAAAAGCTTCATATCTAAAGCTTTGTGATGAGTTGTAAATGGAGTCGCCGCAGCTCCGCCGTATAACGGCTGAAGTGTTGGCGTTTCAACTTCCATAAAACCACGGTCATCTAAGAATTTTTTGATCGCTTTGATGATTTTAGAACGAGTTACGAAAACTTTTCTGGAATCTGGATCAGAAATTAAATCTAAGTGTCTGTGACGGTATTTAATTTCTACGTCTTGGATTCCATGGAATTTTTCAGGAAGTGGTTCTAACGTTTTAGTTAAAACCTGAAAGTTTTTTACATAAAGAGATAACTCACCTTTTTGTGATTTAAACATGTAACCTTCAAGACCCACGATATCACCAAGGTCGATCAGATCAAAACTCGTGCGACCAGCTTCAGATTGCTCTTCTACTTTGATGTAGCACTGTAAAGTTCCTGTCTGATCCTGCACGTTGAAAAAGCTCGCCTTACCCATTGCACGTAAAGTCATTAAACGACCTGCAATGCGGAAAGTAGTTTCAGGCTTCTTCTCACCAGCCACTAGATTAGAAAAATCACGGATTAACTGTTCAATGTGAACATTCTTATCAAATGAATAAGGAAAAGGATTAATGCCCTTTTCTTTAAGCGCGTGAAGTTTTTTTCTTTTCTCGGCTTTAATTGGATTATCGTGCATGTCAGACATAGTAGTTATCCTTAACTCTTGTTTTTAATTTACTATTTTAAAGGTTTTCCAGCGAAAGTTTCCATCACGTTATGTAATAACTCGATAGATTCTTTTTTCGGACGTTGGAAAGCATTACGGCCCATGATTGAACCAAAACCACCACCTTGAGCGATTTCTTTAATTTCAGCTAATAACTCAGGAGTTCCTTTAGCTTCACCACCAGAGAAAATCACAACGCGTTTTCCGTTGTAGCAAGATTGAACTACGTGACGGATACGATCCGACATTGATCCAACTTTGATACCTTGAGCTTCGTAAACTTTTTTAGCTTCAGCTTGTTCAATGTGAGCTGTTGGTGGTTTTACTTTGATGATGTTCGCACCTAATTGAGCGGCAATATGAGCAGAGTACGCGATAACGTCGATACCAGTTTCACCTTCTTTAGAAATCTGTTCACCACGAGCGTATGACCAGATAACTACAGCAAGACCCGCTTTTTTAGCTTCAGCAGAAGCTTTCGCGATTTCTTCGTACATATTTTTTCTAACAGCAGATCCTGGGTAGATTGTAAAACCGATACCCGCACAACCTAAACGTAAAGCATCGTCTACAGAAGATGTTAACGCAGAGATTGGATTTTTTGATCCGTAAAGAACATCAGAATTATTGATTTTTAAGATTAAAGGAATTTCGCCAGCGTAATCACGAGCACAAGCTGATAATGCGCCAAGCGGTGCCGCGTAAGCATTACAACCTGATTCGATCGCTAAATCGAAGTGGTAAGAAGGATCGTAAGCATCTGGATTTTTTGCGAAAGTACGAGCCGGACCATGTTCGAAACCTTGGTCAACCGGAAGGATTACTAATTTACCTGTTCCTGCCAATTTACCATGATTCATCATGCGGGCCATATTTGTTAATACACCGATATTTTCGTCACCATACCAGCTTAAAATCTCACGTACACGTGGGGTCATTCTACTATCTCCTGTAAGAAACCGTTGTTGTTTGTTTAGACGCAGAAAGCCTATCGAAAAAAACTATGGCAAGCAAAGAATTACGAGTAAAGTCGGCGCTTTTTTTTTGAATTTCTGCAACACACCTGATAAACATTAAGGCATGAAAGTTACATACGAAACTACGCCAAATCCAGCGACATTAAAGTTTGTTTTCTCTAACAAGATTGCAGATCAACAATCTGACTATCCAAATGTTGAGTCAACAGACACAAGCCCTCTAGCTGCCAAAATTTTCGGCTTTCCATGGGTTTCTAGCGTCTATATTGGCCAAGACTTCATGACAATCACGAAGCAAGACTGGGTTGATTGGTCAGTTATCGCTCAGCCGCTAACAGGCTTACTTTCCGAGCACGTCACTTCGGGCCAACCGGTCTTCGTTCAAAAGACCGTAGATCCTGATATCAATGAAAATGACTCAGCGATCGTAAAACAGATCAAAAAAGTTTTAAAAGAAGAAATTCGCCCTGTAGTAGCAATGGATGGCGGCGATGTTGTTTTCAGTAAATACGAAGACAATGTGCTTTATATTCAAATGAAAGGCGCTTGTAACGGCTGTCCTTCATCACAAGCAACTCTTAAAGATGGTATCGAAGTTCGTATGAAAGAAGCGATTCCAGAAATCAAATCGGTTGAAGCTATCTAAGCTTCAACCGCAGTTTTAGTTTTTCTATTTTAAATTACCATTTAAATTCGATCGTAAAGAACGGACACATGTCTTTTTTAATGCCCAGATTAGGTTGGGCTTCGACACCGCAATTGGCCATAGTAAAACCAGCGCGGCCGCTTTTGATTACCTGTGTTCCAAAAATCTTATTAATATACGGACGCAGAGTTTCAGCTGAATTTAACAATAACTTCGCGCCAAAACCTAATTTGCGCGACCCTAAAACTTCTCCGTTATTGTTTTCAACTTTTTGGTAAAGCTGTAAGAACAATTCACCAATTAATGAACCAATCAGCGGTGTCGCCCATAAGTCATTCCATGATGGCGTTTCAAAAACTGATTCCACACCGTATTCCCAAAAGAATGTCGACATTAAAAAGCTATAACCGAAAGACTGAAGCTTACTATAACCAGAAATACGCGCCGCTTGATAATAAATAGAACCAGAGATTGGATGTAATACGAAGTTTACAAACGGACCGTCCTTATCTCTTACCGGGCCGTTCTTCCAATGTTCTTTCACTTGATGAACAGGGCCATTATCTTTTAAACCTTGAATATCCCAACCAGAACTATCGGCATCCTGCGAAGCAAACGCTGCCACCACGCCACCACTTAATAAAGCGATGTTACGTGTGCGCTCATAAAGAGCTTTACGACGCTCGCTAGGTTCGCCATTACCTCTAAATAAATCAGGATTATTTTGAAAAATCTGTTGCTCAGGAGTTAATGCATCTTTGGTAACTTCCGTACCTAAAGTCACTGATACGTAAGGATTGTTCGGGTCTTGGTTACACATCGATGGATTCGCTGGCCAACCCTTAGTTTGCAAATGTTTGTACATTTCATAGCAGCCTTGGCGGTCACGGGTATCAACCACAATCACCTGCTGAGCAAGAGTTTTTGCAGTGACCTCTTTAACAATTTGTTGAAATTGTTCTTTCGTTACCCAACGATCAAGCGGCGAAGATTCAGCGATGATCTTTTTAAGCTCCGGTGAAATTTCTTGGGCTTGTCTTTCTGCAGGCGTTTGTTGCGCTTGTGCAGAAATTGTTAAGGCCATAACCACTGCGAATGATTTAAAAAATGTTTTTTTCATACAAGAAAAACACACTACAAAAACACGACCAGCTTTAAGTTAACCTACTGATTTTAAACTATCTTTTGCTGTAAATCGGCTGCCAATCTCCGGCGGCTGTCAAATCTCTGAACAGGAAAATCTTACCAACTCGAATCTACAAGATTTGGTTGGGAACATTTTTTGTAAAACCGTCTACCGAGGTATCAGTTGAAGCTAAATCAGATTGCTCACTATTTTGTGGTTCTTGTGTTGTCAGCGGCAGCCGGCGGTCTGTATTTCGCGCCAAAAAAACAAACTAAACCTTTAGAACAGTTAACTCTGCCTTCTTTAATCAGTCTCAATTTGAATCAATCAGTTTTCTTAACTAAAACCTATGAAAAAACTGAGTTTAACGGTATCGCTGAAAACTTAATTCGCGAACAACAGATCGATTTCAAGGCCCGCCTATCCCCGGTTTATTCAGGCTTAAACGCTAACTATTTAATGACATTCTTTGAAACGACAAAATCAACACCTGAATCACGCGACATTCAATTTGTTATTTTTAAAAAGTTCCAAGACTACTATCGTATCGTAGCTACTCTAAAAGTAACCGCTATCCAAAGCGACAGTATTAAGCTGTCTTTCGGATCCATCGAATTTTTGAATCAAGAGCAATTCAATTTAAACACATTACAATTAGCACAAACTTTAGAAATCGAAGAAAACTTCTAGGAGCTTTATATGAAAAAATTAGTTCTTGGCTTTATAACGGTGTTAGCAGTTCAAAATGTTTTCGCTGACAAAATCGTTATGCTTGAAGGCACTAAAGAATCTATTGAGGCCCGCAAAGATTTAGTTTCTTCAGCCGATTCTGAAGTTCGCGCCCAGTACTATACAATTGAAAACGATGAAGTGGCTAACGGTGGCTTAGCGATTTTACGTGACCTAGCGATTAAAAAACCAAATACGCGCATCAGAATTATTGTCGATGCTTTAAATAACTCAATGTTACGTGAAACAATGGCGGCGTTTTTATCTGACGATCAAGGCGAGCCCTTAACAAATATCGAAATCAGAGAATACAATACATTTAAATGGTATGCCCCATGGCGCTACACAAAGCGCATGCACGATAAGGCTTTAATAGTTGATAATGACATACTTATTTCTGGCGGCCGCAATATCGCTAACGGCTATTTCGGTTTAAAAGACAAAGAACAACCTAATCATTCAGTTCTTGAAGACACAGATATTTTAGTTATGGAAAGCCCGGCAATCAATGAAGCTGCTGGTTATTTTGATAATCTTTGGAATTCAAAATTTGTTAAAGAAGTTAAATTGCGCGATTTTTCTCTGAGCCGCCTTAAACCAGGCGCCTGTGAGACAAAACGCCACCAATCCTTAGATAAAACAACTCAAAACGAATATGAATCTTGCGAGTACTTTCGCAAGCGCAATGTAAAACTGGTAGGTCAACAACGTGCTGAACTTATTCGTTTAGCTGTGGCCCACAAAACCAATCTTACAAAAGCTGAAGCTACTGCAAAATGGTCATCAAATAAAAGTGTTATGGAAGTTGGATCTATCGATTATATCTTCGATAATCCGGTAGGCCAAAAAAGTTCTTTAAAAAAGCCAGAAGCTGTTGAAGACAATATCGCTAAACAATTATATCAAGCAGTTCGCACAGCCCAAAAATCAGTGGTTATTGTTACACCTTACTTAATCGTGACCCCTGAACAAGAAGAACTATTTAAAGAATTACGTGCTAGAAAAGTTAAAGTTCGTGTTTTTACAAATGGCGTAAATTCGAATGACGTACCCGTAGCACACGTGGGTTATTTAAACACGCGTAAATTAGCTCTTAAGTACGGCGTGCAAATCTGGGAATATAACGGGCCAGATACATTACATGCAAAAATGGTTTTAATTGACCGTAACAAAATGTTTATCGGTTCTTTTAACTGGGATTTCCGTTCACAAAACTTAAACCGTGAAGTGGGCGTGATCGCAACATTGAATGAAAACAGCACAATCAAAACCGACGAAACAGATGTTTTTGCTAAAATCGCGCGTATTTATGAACGTTCTACCCGTTTAGGAAATAAAAAACATCTTAATGGCGACATCGGCGATGATGGCGAATTTGATGATGATGATATTTCAGACTTATCTAAAGAAATCAGATCAGGAAATAAAAACATCCTGTTCTGGCAAATCATTTACCCGTTAATTAAAAAACAACTGTAATAGGACGAAACTGGAGTCAGCTATGAAAAAACTATTACTAACTCTTATTATGATTCTAGCGACGAAAACGGCCTTTGCCGATAAGATCGTTTTTTTAGATGATCCAGATGATTCATTAAAAGCCCGCGCCCAATTTATTTTAACAGCGGAACGCGAAATTCGCGTTCAGTACTTTACTATTGAAGACGACGAAGTTTCAGCTTCGGGTTTAAGCTTACTTCGCTACGCCGCAGAACGCGGAGTTAAAGTTCGTATTATCGTAGATGCTTTACACAACTTAATGTCGGATGAAAAACAAGCGGCTTTATTATTAAATCCAAATATCGAAATTCGTGAATACAACAATTTTAAAATCTATGCTCCGTGGCGCTACTCTAAACGCATGCACGATAAAGCTATGATCATCGACCGCCAAGCCTTAATCTCTGGCGGAAGAAACGTGGCAAATGGCTACTTCGGAAAGTTTTCCGATAACGACGACGACCCAAAACCTGTTCTTGAAGATACAGATGCTTTAGTTCTGGAGAGCCAGGCCATTAACGAAGCGGCTCAATACTTTGATAGCCTTTGGTTTTCTCGTTTTGTAAAACCGGTTGATTTAGGCTGGAAAGATAAAAAGAGCTTAGCTGAAGATGCTTGTGACGACTTAAGATGGCGCGATAGCTCAAACGAGTACGACAACTGTGAATACCGCAGAAAACAAAATATTAAAAAAATTCAAAAAGCGCAGTTAAGTTTAAATGTGGCCTACCAAAAAACAATCGCTGAACACGGTATTCCGCAAAGTAAACAAGCTGTATTAGCCGAATGGGATACGTTAGCCGTAAGAACTGGATTGATTGATTACATTTATGATAACCCGGTTGGACAAAGTTCTAGTTTAGAAAAACCTGAAGCCGTGGAAAATAATATCGCCAAACAGCTTTACCGCGCTATTGGCCGCGCCTACAAAAATGTAGTTATTGTTACGCCCTACTTTGTGGTGACTCCTGAGCAGGTTGAACTGTTCCGTACGCTTCGCCAACGCGGAGTTAAAGTCGAAGTTTTTACGAATGGTGAAAATTCGAATGATGTGCCTGCTGCCCATGTGGGTTTTAGACGCACGGTACATTTAGCTGTCAATGAAGGTGTTAAAGTTTGGGTTTACAATGGACCAGACTCATTACATGCAAAAATGGTTCTTATCGACAACCAGACACTCTTCGTGGGTTCGTACAACTGGGATTTCCGCTCACAGAACCTAAACCGCGAGGTCGGTATTATCGCTGACATTACAGCGGTAGAACAAAAAAACCATTTACAAGATGATATTCAGGATAAGTTAGCCCGTATTCTTTCTCGCTCAACTTTACTAGGCATGGAAAACCGCATGAACACCAACATCGGTCATTTAAATGAACGCCAAGTCAGAAAATTAGCTAACATGATCCGCAGCGCCCACGGCAACACATGGCTATGGGAATTATTATTCCCGATCGTCAAAGAACAGCTCTAGTCACTACCACCACACACCAAAACAAAAAAGGCAGCTCTAAAGCTGCCTTTTTTGGTAATATTTTTTAAATGTAATCTAAGAAATTACTGACCTAATACGTAGGCAAACATTAGCGGCGCGCAAATAGAAGCGTCGCTCTCAACAATAAACTTAGGCGTATCAATACCTAATTTACCCCAAGTGATTTTCTCATTAGGAACCGCACCAGAGTATGAACCGTATGAAGTTGTTGAGTCAGAAATTTGGCAGAAGTAGCCCCATAAAGGAACGTTATCTTGCTCTAAATCTTGATCTAACATTGGAACAACGCAAATTGGGAAGTCACCAGCGATACCGCCACCGATTTGGAAGAAACCAACATTTTGCTTTTTAGCAGCTAAGCCCATGTACCATTCAGCCCAGTAAGTCATGTACTGGATACCACCTTTTACAGTGTGAACGTTTTTGATATTCCCTTTCATCACGTGACCAGCAAAGATATTACCTGTTGTTGAATCTTCCCAACCAGGAACAACCATGGGAAGATTTTTTTCTGCCGCTGCTAATAACCAAGAATTTTTTGGATCGATTTGGTAAAACTCTTTTAATTTACCGCTTAGTAAAATTTTGTACATGAATTCATGTGGAAAGTAAGACTTACCTTCTTTATCTGCTTTAGCCCACTCTTCGTAAACTACGCGCTCGATACGGCGAATAGCTTCTTCTTCAGGAATACAAGTGTCAGTTACACGGTTTAAGTGACGGTCTAATAACTCTTGTTCTTGCTCTGGAGTTAAATCACGGTAGTTAGGGATACGTACGTAGTGATCGTGAGCTACTAAGTTGTAGATATCTTCTTCTAAGTTTGCACCAGTACAAGAAATCGCGTGAACTTTACCAGCACGGATCATTTCAGCTAATGATAAACCTAATTCTGCAGAACTCATCGCGCCCGCAAGAGTCACTAACATTTGGCCACCGTTATTGATGTGTGTTTTGTATCCAATAGCAGCGTCACGTAAAGCCGCCGCATTGAAATGTCTGAAGTGATGATCGATAAAGTTTGTAATAGTCATTTTATAAAACTCCGTTTTATTTTTTAAAGTCAGAAATTTAGCCTAAGTCCTTCCACGAAGGAAGGGCTTTTTTCTGTTTTTTCATCTCGTACCATTTGTAGAGAGTCACTCCGACAACCGAAAGACCCGCTAAAAAAACCACTAATGAAAAACCGAAGAAGATCACTAAGCTCATTAGTTCATCACTCCGCCAGAAGTGGCTTCTGTGTTGCTAGCAGCTGCTTGCGCTTGGTTTTGCGCCATTACATCGCGCACAACCCAAGAAGCCATTGTTAAACCAAAAGCACCTGTTACGAAACTAGCTGTTCCATAGATCACACTTCTGTGAATGCATGAATGCGGATCGTATTCACCTTGTGGGCAAACGCATTTGAAACCTTGGCCATTATCGTAATTTAATTCGATCGAAGGCATTGGCAATTCATCTGAATAAACACATGGAATACCAAAAGCACCGCGGCCACGTGGAAAGTTAAACTCTTGGCGTAAAATTTTACGCATTGAGTGCGCTAAAGGATCAACTTCAGTTTTTGCAAGGTCTGCAATCTTAATACGAGTTGGGTCCATTTTCGCAGAAGCACCACAGCTTGTGATCACTTTTAAATTTTGTATACGGCATTCATTTAACAAGAAAGTTTTTGCTGTTAAGTTATCGATACAATCAACGATGTAGTCAGGTTTTGCTGATAAAATTTCAGCAGATGTGTCTTTGTTATAAAACACTGGTTTAGCAATCACTTCAGCTTGCGGATTAATTTTACGTAAGCGTTCAGCCATGATCTCGGCTTTTTTCTTACCCACAAGACCTTGAAGCGCGTGCAACTGACGATTCGCATTTGTAATACAAATTTCATCGTGATCGATTAAGGTGATTTTACCAACACCTGAACGTGCTAAAGATTCAGCCGCCCAAGAACCCACACCACCAAGACCTAAAATCATTACGTGTGTGTTAAAAAGAGTTTTCATATTTTGATCGCCCACAAGACGACCCATGCGGTCGAAACGGCGATGCAAAACGTAGTTAGTTTCTTGAATCTCAAACGGTTTAGTTGGCTGAATTTCCACTGTTAATTTCCTCGCTTCCAGCAAGAGAAATACAAGTACCAAAGATAAGCCTAAGTGAAAAGCATTTTGAAGTTTTCGGTGGTTTTTTCTAAGACCAAATCTAAAGGCATTTGTTTGATTTCAGCGACAGTTTTAGCCACAAGTAGCACAGATAATGGGCTATTTTGCGGTTCCGCCCATCCTTCGGGCGCCTGATCTGGGCAATCGCTCTCTAAAAGAAGCTTTTCGATAGGAATCGCTTTTACCGCTTCCATCAATTTTTTGTTTTTCTCATGCGTGACCGCCCCACCCACCGAAATCAAAAAGTTAAGATCCATGTACTGTTCAGCCACTTCAATCGACGAGTTAAAGGCATGAACCATTCCACCGACTTTTTCAGCCTCCCAGATATTTAAAACTTTTAAAGCCTCAGAATGCGCACGCACCACATGAAGCACTAATGGTTTTTTAAATGCGATAGCTAACTGAATTTGATTTTCAAAAAAGACGATTTGGCGATCACGCACATCATCTGAAACATTGTTTGGATTTTGAATATACTTTTCACGAAAATCTAAACCCGTCTCACCTAGGCCTGATGCTAAATTAATAATTTTAGCTAACTCATCCATAGCTTGTTCACAAGTAGCTTCATCGTTTTCAGCGACAAAGTACGGATGCAGACCAAAAGCATTTTTAAAATTTTTCGGAAACTGTTTTTGTAAAGCGATCTGGCGCAGCCACCCTTCAGGGTTTACACCGGCTTCCATAAAAAGATCTAAATTTTCATTTAACGAATCACGCATCCAGGTTTGGCGGAGCTCTTCAGAAACGCGCGGATCTGTCCAATGACCGTGACAGTCGCTGTACATTTTAGAAACCTAATTTTTTCATCAGATCATCGATTTCGCTTTGCGCTTTCAGGGAGTTTTGTTTACTAAACTGTTCTGAGATCCAACGCAAACGTTCGATGAAATTGGGACTAATTACTTTTTTAAGTTCCACCATCGGTAGATCAATTTTTTTAATCAAAACATTTAATGCTTCAACCGCATCTAACAATAACGCGACGGTTACATCATAGAGCTTAGAGTTATCTTGAATTTCGGCGGCTTTATACGCCACGACTTTACAAAGAGATGTATAATCCGTCACTAAATTCAAACCATGGTCTGGTTCAGCCATCATCGCAATACTTGCTGCGGCCCCCATGATGCGGTCAATCTTATTAGCGAAGACTTTTAAACTTTCTTTCTGCGAGAAGTCGCCTTCCATCTCTTCTAAAAGCTCAATGCTTTCGGTGATGATGGTATTGGACTCTTCGAAAAAATCATTCAAAATATCTGCATCTAGTGACATACTTAGAAAGTCTACCAAAAGAGAAAAGAATGGCAAAGGATTACGTATCAATCAGAGTTAGTACCCTCCGCGGCGATCAAAAGATCGACTTTGATGCTTACCTTAAAATTGATGAGAAATGGATTTTATACCTCCGCCAAGGCGACTCTTTTGAAGGTACCCGCCTGGAACGTCTTAAAACCAAAAAGTTAAAAAAGATGTATATCTCAACTGAAGATGAAGGCCGTTACCGCAATTACATGCAAAAAAATATCGAGATGGCTTACGACGACAAATCAGGAAAAGACATCAAAACCCGCTCTGAAATCATTCAAGGAGCCCAGCAAAATAACGCTGAAGAAGTTTTCGAACGCCCTGAAAATGCCGAAGCTTACGTGGCCGCCAAAGACGCCTCAGCGAAATACGTGGATTTCTTAGTTAAAAATAACGATGCGGTTAAATCTATTGTCTCTTTACCGAATCTTGATCAAAGCATCGCCCACCATGGTGTGACCGTTTCAACGTTAGCTGTAGCACTCGCTGAACAACTTAAACTTTTCGATGCAAAACAGCGACAACTCTTAGCTTTAGGCGGATTGCTGCATGATTTTGGTCATTACGATACGCCAATTAAAATTGCCCGCCCGATGAGAGATTTCTCGAAAGAAGATCTAGAAATTTACAAAAAACATCCGGTTGAAGGCGCGCAAAAAGTTAAAGATAAAAACCATATGGATTTAGCGGTGACGACAATTATTCACCAACACGAAGAAAAGTGTGATGCCTCTGGCCCGTTAGGTTATTCAGAACAACAAATTGATCCGATGGCTTTAGTGACAAGTGCCGCGAACACTGTTGACCGTTTGATGACTTATGAAGGTTTAGGCCGCGAACAAGTTGTAAAACACTTGATGGTTCAAGAAATGGGTAAATACCCTCTCCAATACATTCAAACTCTAGGCAATATCCTTAAATCCATTTAATTCGCAAAGGCGAATTAAATCTTATTTTGATCTACCTCCGGTAGACCTTATTCTTATTTTGATCTACCTCCGGTAGACCTTATTCTAAAGAGACCGCTAGCGCGGTCTTATTTCCTAGACCTAAGTATTATCATTATTGCCGTCACGAATACCGATAACAACATATGATTTAACGTCGTTTGACGACAGGAGTTTCTAATGAAGCCATCTTCATTTGTTATGGGTTTTGAAATTAAAACAACGCGTGGACCGGTGTTAAAACCAGTTTCGTTAGAAATTTGGGATCAAAATTCACGTTTCGCTGAATTCACTCCCCACCCTCCGTTAAAATTTCAAAATGACTCTTTAGTAGGGTTGCAGTTTCAAAAGTTAACGAACTTTTTTAGTGCCCCCAAACAAAAAGATTTTATCAACCATGCGATTGAAGAATTATGCCCATACGCGACTTTATTTTACTCAAGTGCTGACCGTCTTTTCAAAATCCAAGAAAAGCTTAAACCAGTAGATGAAAAGTTAGTGCAAGCTTTTGAAAATCAATGGTTTGCCTACTGGGATGCCCAAGATTTTTCAAAAGGAATTAGCTTTAATAAATTAGACCAAGCCTTTGATATGCTTTCCGAATTCGAATCCCAAATGAAAGCGCCTTTAATGTATAATTTTACTTTAAAGTTTTCTAAAAAATTCAATGATCACTTACTTTCAATGTATTCGTTTTTGTTCCATCTACGTTCATTGATTGCTTTAGATCACAATATTCATATCGACGATTCATCGTTTGAATCAGTTAAATGTGATTCAATTTCTGACTACTTACCACGTGCCGATTTTACAACAAACGATGCGTTGGTTTACTGGCAATTTAAAAAATTAGCGACGCCATTTGTAGGCCACAAAGATAAAGACGTGCGTATTGAAAAGCTTTTCGTTGAACCTATGCAACGCGCTTTTGACCAATACAACCACAACGCTTGCGCACTGGTTGACCAATTACCGCAAGATATTCTTTCTCACCAAGCGAATGCTGACTTAGAACAATACCTTCATCAAATCCAAATGGACTGGTTATTAGGTTCATCAGCGGGCTTATTATTCCGCGTACGTGAAGAGTTATTCGGTTTACACCACGGTTATGACAAAGTTTTCTGGCCAGAATCTTCAGGTCAAAAACCTAAAAAACCAACACAGTTTAAAGTGTGCTTTGAATTAACAGAACAAGATCTAGGCGTTAAAAAAATCGCCTAAGCACAACAGTTTAAAGTTTACAAATTTTTTTGCGGCTGCCCTTTATAAGGCGGCCGCTTTTTTTGATGAGCGCCATTTCATAAACAAGTAAACCAGTAGCGCGATCACACACAGACCCAACACCACAAATTTAAATTTACGTAACACACCTAAAATATCTTCACCGTAGTGAGCTAAAATTAGAATCTGCGTTGGCACCGAAATCATCGCGGCGATCCCATCAACAAGCGCGAATTTCCATGCTGGAAACTTCACCATGCCGCAAGCTAAATGCCCCGGAAAACGAATGCCCGGCGTGAAACGAAAAATACCACAAGCCAAGGCTCCGTACTTATGCGTCCACTTTTCAATTCTTAAACGACCTTCAGAAGAAATAACACGCTTAACTGGTCCCCATTCAAAGACCCGCGAACCGAAAAACCGCCCTATCCCGTAAATTAAAAAGTCCGACAGAAAGACGGCAAAGAAAGCTACTATTGCAGCGGTTGTTGGATGCACAAACGGAGCATCTGGAAATGGCGGTGGATACTTATCAGGGTTTGCTCCCATATAAGCTAAAATTCCCACCGACACTAAAGTGACTTCTTCTGGAAGCGGAAGACCTACCGCTGATAAAAGCATCATAACGATCAAGAAAAAATAAATCCACCCCGGCTCATAAGCGTATGGGGCTAAGCAAGTTAACTTGTCTGCATTGTTGAACAGACATTGCATGGTTTCTTGAAACATCTAAATATAATGAAACGAAAAGCCCACAAAGTTAAGGTCTTGAGTTAAATAGGTACAGTGTGCTATCCATTCGGCATGCTTAAAAACCAAACTCAAATCCAGTCTCAAGGCTTCGAATACGGAGTTAAGCATTTTAATAGTCCAAAGTCTGGTGCGCTTAATGAAATTACCTCTGAAGTCTTAGAGCAGCCGCTGGAACAAATTAACTTCCTCATTCAATTAGGAAGTGTTTATGTAAATAGCAAACGCGCGCAAACTGGTGATGAAGTCACAGAAAATACGCATATTCGCGTGCACACAAAACCGCGCAGATACACTGTGAATTATGATTGGAAATCGCGCATCGTCTTTGATCACCAGGATTTCGTGATTTTAAATAAGCCGAATAATATTCCAAGCCACCCGTCCGTTGATAATCAAATCGAAAACTCGCTGACACAATTATCGATAGCCCTTAATACAAAACTTTTAATCACTCACCGCTTAGACACTTTAACTGAAGGCTTAATCGTTTACGGAAAAAACAATCAGTTCGTAAATAGCTTTAATACGCAGTTACAAAAAAAACTGATCACTAAAAAATACGTGGCCTTAGTTGAAACAACCGAAAAACTTCCGAATCATTTAGTGCACTACATGGAGCCCTCCCCGCGCGCGCCAAAAAAAGTTTCACAAGTGGCGCATGAAGGTTGGGATATCTGCGAACTTAAAATCGAGCAGCAAAAAATTTTAAGTAACTATAGCTGGATTAAAATTGATTTACTCACTGGCCGCACCCACCAGATCCGATCACAGGTTTCAGAAGTGGGCGCCCCTATTATTGGCGATAGACTTTACGGAAGCCGCTTAGGTGACAATGAAAACAAAATCGCCCTACGCGCTCAAGAGATCGAATTCACATGGGCGGGCCAAAGCCACCAAATCAAAATTTCAGAAGATTTCGATATTTAACAACAAGCTTTAGAAATAAAAAAAGCGACCGATTAGGTCGCTTTTTACCCTAGATGAACTGTTCCTATGATTAAAACAAGGTACCTGCCGTTAACAACGAGTAACTGAACTCATCATCTTGTTTAGCTAACAAGTCTTGCTCTTGCTGTACACCAATCGTGAAGCTTAACTCTCTCATCGCACGAACTTCTAAACCTAAACGGTAATCAACAACACTCGATCTATACGTTGATTGGTTATTGGCTGCTGAAGCATTTGACCAGCTTTCGATAAAGTTTAAAGCCGGCTTTACAGAAAACATTTTACTTAAAGAGTATGACAACTCAACACCGTGCTCAGAATCAGCAGCTTTTGTAGTGCGAATTTTACCCGTAGAAGTCATATAAGTTGTGCTTCTTTGAAAGTAGTAACTTGGTTTTGCGTAAAAACTTAAAGATGAATATCGCGCAAAATTCCAACGTAAAGATTGCTCTAAACGAAGACGCGCAATCATACCCTCTTCTTTTGAACCATCAGAAGTTGGTAAGTATAAGCGAGGCGCTAATCTGTAACTTGTAGAAGCCGGCAAAGACTCTTCAAACAGATTTGAAAAAGCAGCTACAAAAGAGAAGTCACGCACACGAGCTCTGTCATTTGTTTCACGGCCCGAGTTCGTTGTTCCCTGAAGGGCATAACCAAAAGCTGGGCGCGCCGAAATACGGAAATCATCTGAAACTTTGTAATTGAATGAAAGGTAAGAATCGAAAATATCAAAAGAAGATAATTGCTCTGTTTCTTGGTTAAGAGTTTGCCCGCCGATAAAGTACCACGAAATACCGAACTTGCTTTTTTCAGCTTTGTTTTCACCCACCGAAGCGGTGTTTGAACCTGCTGGTTCGTTGTCGCTTTGAGCATTTGCAAAACCTGCGACAAAGATCATCGCTACCAATAATAAGCCTTTTAACTTCATGATTCCCCCATAAGTCTACCGGACACAAGTTGCCTGCATATATATCACAGCGCGGTAAAAATTGTCTAAACTACCTTTAAAATCCGGTGTCGATTACTGTCATAACATGGAAAAAATACAAGCTCTTTTTAAGATTCAATCAAGATTAACTATAGTCGCTTTTATGTCGCTTTTAATGGCTTTTACCGGCTGTACAAGTAAAGACACGAAAGGTGAAACTTCGGCCAAAACCTCAATAGAAGATATCGTGCCACCGGAGCGCCTTTCAAAGGGCGAAGATGAAGTTTCAATAATGACCTTTAACGTAGAAAATATGTTCGATAACCTTCACGACAACGGCACTGAAGATTACGCCTACCTTCCGCGCGCCCAGAAAGGCACAGCTGAAGTGGGCGAATTTTGTATGAAAGTAAAATCAAAATTCTACCGCGACGAGTGTAATTTTAAAGACTGGAATGACGAAATTGTCGCGTTCAAACTTTCACAGGTGGGAAAAACCATCAAATATATCGACCACGGCAGGGGCCCCGACATTATTCTTATGGCTGAGGTTGAAAACATCAGTATCTTAAACAAACTGGTCGATACACAACTGCAAGGATTAGGCTACCAAACACGCGTGCTGATTGAAGGCCCCGACTTGCGCGGTATCGATCCGGCGATTTTAACAAAATTCCCTCTTAAAGGTAAACCAGTTCTGCACATCATTCCCTACAAAGATGAAAATCCCGAACAACTTAAATACGCGAAACGTTCGCGCGGCGTGATTGAAGCTACGGTAATTTTACCGAATAAAAAAGAACTTACTGTCATGGCGGTGCACTTTCCCTCACAAGCCAACCCGACCGCATGGAGAAAACAGGCTGTTGAGTTTATTAAAACTAAAATCCTTGAATATGAGAAAAAAGGACGCGCAACTATCATTGGTGGCGATATGAATATCACCGCGACAGAAGAAGGCCGTAACGGTTACTTTTCAAAAATCTTAAGCCAAGCAGGCCCAGTGTCTCATCTAGTGGGTTGCGATCACTGCAAAGGAAGCCATAACTACAAAGGTGAATGGTCATTCTTAGATGTGATGGTTTACGGAAACTCAATTTCTAAAGCGGGATTAACTTTAATTCCAGAATCAATTCAGACTGTAATCACACCTGATAACAGCCTTCACGGATCACCGCTACGTTTTGATGACGAAAAAAAAGAGGGAGTTGCTGACCACTTCCCTCTTTATTCAAGACTTAAAATTTCAAGTTCTAAGAAAAAATAACTAGCGTAAGAATCTAGTTAAATCTACGCGAGGGCGTACATCACACGATAACGCCTTCGAAGCTGAATTCTCGATAGTTAACGAAGAGTCTTCGATTTTAACTAAAGTCGCTTTTAGTTCCGCAGGTTTTTCACCTTTTAAAGTTTTACTATCACGAACGATATTTAATTCGCCATTTGCGCTTAAGCATGAACCTAAGTTCACAGTTAAATTAGGGTTCACATCTTTTAGCATAATTGCACCAGTTCTTGCACCGTGCATACGAGCATTCACTCTTAGCGCAGTTACTTTAACCGCTTCGTTTAACATTTCAGATGAACCGTCCCACGCAAATTCAAGTTTGATTTGAGTGTTTGAGTAGGCTGTTGTGTTTTTAGCTAAACCAAATTCTTCTGTTTTTTCGATCGTTAAAACGTATGATCTTTCACGCACACCTTTAGAGATCACGATACGATCGTTCATGTTATTAGAAGATATGAAAGGGCCTTTTAGAGAATTCTCTTTAAAATGTTTTGTTTCCAATTTTGTGTTTACTGATTTCAAAACCAAAGTAACAACTTTACCGTCTTGGTCTTTTTCTAATTTTTCGATAGCGTAGTTAATGCGACCTGCGAATTGCCCCTTTAACTCACTTTCAAGATATAAATCTGTGTTCATATCTAAAACGTCTGGCTCAAATTTACCTGCGGCAATAGATAGTTTTTGTAAGCTTGCATACTCTGGATTTAAAACTGATTTTAATAAAGCCAAGCCTTCAAAAGCGCGGTCTAAAGAAACACCTAAGTATCTTGCAGACTCTGCTTTATCACCTTCGATATTTAGGGATTGAACATCACCTGAACCGCTGCGATTGCCGCCAGTTAAAAGTTTGTCGTCTTTGGGTGCGCAGGAAAATAAAGACGTCGTTAAGATCACAGTTGAAAGCGTTAAAACCAGTTTGTTTTGCATAAGCTCATCCCCCGAAAAATGGTGCGACACTGGTATATCAAAAAATATATAAAAACGCCCATAAGAATATGGGTCTTAGCCGATTCTTAAAGAATTCTTGAAAAAAGTACCTGTTTTTTAAGCTACGAATGAAGCTCTAGGCTTGAGCGGATCTCGTTCCAGAACCAATTTAAATGGGGATCTTGTGATATAAACTCATTAATTGGTTTTGAATTCAATTTTAAGCGCAAACGAAAGAAACTCTCTAAATCATCAAAACCCGGTCCGATCGTCACCACATTCAAGGTATCAATTGTTGAAAGCTTTTGAAAAAGCTGTGTTAACTCATAAGAACTGTAGTCGTTACGTTTTAAAATCAAATCAGGTTCAATACCCTTTTTCATCCAACGACGAAAAAGTGCATTTTGCAAAATCGATTTTAAATGAGTTTTTTGGTGATAGTTTAACGAACGGTAGACTTGCGTTTCGTTCATCGCGGCAAACAAATCACAACCGATGAATTCGTCTTGTGACTTACGTAACGACTCAATAACTTCCGGGATCCGAAGAAGTGATCTTCGAATCAAACAATCGTCAATGAGTGCTCCGTCCGTGAAGTAGATGACCGTCATAGTCCTCGCCTGATGCTAGATCTAAGAATAGTCTATCTAGTCTGGGATTACCAGCCCTTAGCCGCAAATCACAACCTAGGTCTAGACTTCACCTTAGTCACGTTAATCACCTAACCAGGAGCCCCCATCATTGTTATGCTGAAAACTGGAAATTGACTATGAAAAAACTGAGCGCGCAACAACGATCAACCATCCAAAAATGGGCTCTTTACGGGCTACTGCTTTTCATTGGCTTCACCGCAGCCGACTTGGGAATTATCTACGTACGCGAATACTTCCTACCCCAATCTGCACCTCCAAAAAAAGCGCCGAAACAACAAACTTCTGGTTATGTTGACCGCAGTCAGTATTCAGCTATTACATCGCGTAATTTATTTTCTTCAAGCGGCACAATTCCTGATGCGCTAGCTGCTGTGAACGCAGAACAAGCCGAGCAAAAAGAAGATATCCCTGTGCAATCAAGTTTACCTTTAAATTTAATCGGCACACTTGTTCACTCTGATCCCTCAAAATCAGTAGCCGCGATTGAAGTAAAATCAAAAAATATGTCTGGCTCTTACATGGTGGGCGCTGAAATCGAAAACATGGCCAAAGTTGAAAAAGTTGAACGCGGCATCGTGTATTTCAGAAATTTAAATAACGGTGGTTTAGAGTATATCGAAATCGCTAAAGGCAATACGAAAGTTAATTTCGATTCAAGCCGCCCTTCTGCGGGCCCGGTTAAAGCTGGTGGTAAAGACATTCAAGCTATTGGCAACAACACATTCCGCATCAAGCGTGCGGATTTAAATAAATACTTAAACGATTTATCAGGCTTATTAATGCAAGCGCGTGCGCTTCCAAACCGTGACCCTAATACAGGTGAAATCAACGGTTATCGTTTAGTCGATTACCAACCAGGATCGATCTTTGAACAAATGGGCCTGCCTCGCGGAACACTGATTAAGTCAGCTGGTGGCGAACCTGTAAACAGCATTCAAAGTGCGATGGAAATGTTTAATAAATTAAAAAAAGAAAGCAAAGTTAAACTCGGCGTAGAGGTCAACGGATCTGACCAAGATTTTAACTATGAAATTCAGTAAAGAGGTAGAAGATGGCCTTTAAAAGAAGTGTACTTGGTCGAAGACCAATGAATACTGTAATGACGACTGCTGTTGTTACTAGCTTTTTAGCAGCGCAATTAACAGGAAGTTATTGCTTTGCTCAATTTGAGGATTTCCCTCCTCCGCCACCAATTGATGATTTTGCAGCGCCTTCAGTGGGCGACATGCCACCTCCTCCACCAGCAGTGCCAAGCGCACCGCCATCAACAAACTTTGGCGGTAACCGTGGCGGCAATACTTCAACTCCACGTGGTGGCGGCGCGGACAAAGTGATTTCATCTAAAGGAACTAAATCAACTGTGTTGTCTGATAAACAACGTGAGAAATTTGCGAAAGCAAATCCTGAAGATATCACTTCTGAAAATTTTCCTGAAACAATTGAATCATTCGACTTTCCGAATGTAGATATCACTGACATCATCAAAGCGATTTCTGAATTAACGGGTAAAAACTTTATCATCGACTCAACAGTTCGTGGTAAAATCACGATCATCGCTCCATCTAAAATTACTGTAGCCGAAGCTTACAAAGCTTTCTTATCATCTTTAGCGATTAACGGCTTTACGATCGTTCCTTCTGGTGGTTTCTTGAAAATCAGAAATGCTAGATCTGCTCAACGTGACGGTATTGATATCTATTCTGGTTCATACTACCCGAATGCCGATCAAATGATTACTAAAGTAGTTCACTTAAAACATATTTCTGCTGAAACACTTAAACAACAGTTAGGTCGTTTATTAAATTCATCTTACGGTGAAATCGAAGCTTACCCACAAACGAATTCAATGATCATTTCAGATTTCGGTTCATCAATTGATCGTATCATGAAGATCATTAACCAATTAGATGTTCCGGGTTTTGAAGAGCAATTAGAAGTTGTTGGTATCAAATACGCAAAATCTAAAGATATTGCTGAATTAATTGATAAAATCGTAAATAAAGGTCAAAAACCTGCAACAACTGGTGGATTTAACGCGGGCGTTCCGCGTTTTAGCACTGGTGGCGCTTCTTCGGGTGGTAAATCTGGTGGAGCCGCTTCGTTCTTAGTATTTCCTGATGACAGAACAAATTCTTTAATTATCGTTGGTAACCGCCCTGGTATTGCTCGTGTTAAACGTTTAGTGGCCCAATTAGACTTTAAAGTGCGCGCCGAAGACCAAGGTGGCGTTTACGTTTATTACGTAAAACATGGTAATGCCGAAGATATCGCAAAAACTTTATCAGAAGTGGCGAAAGAATCTGCTCCGAAAGCCGCTCCGACAACAGGTTTTGGCTTTCAACCGCAAGGCCAAGCTGCTGTTCGTGAAGGTTTATTCGGCGGCGAAGTTTCAATTAAATCAGATAAAAATACAAACTCATTAGTTGTATCAGCTTCAAAACAAGATTACGAAAAAGTTTTATCAATCTTAAACAAATTAGATATTCCTCGTGATCAAGTGTTCGTTGAGGCAATCATCATGGAGATGAATCTTTCAGATGGTTTAACTTCTGGTGGTGGTTTAATTCAGTTTAAAGAAGGCGGCGGTAAAGCTGGTTTCGCATCAAGTGCAGAAGATGTTTCTGATGTATTAAATCCTTTATCTGGTGCAGGTTCTGCGATCTTAGGATTCTCGACGGGCTCAGTGACTGTCCCAATCGATGCAGCTAACCCTTCTAAAGGTAATACAACTGTTCCCAATTTACTGGGTTATTTAAAATTCGTAAAACAATTCGGTAAAACAAATATCTTATCTACTCCACAAATTATTGCGACCGATGCTCAAACCGCAACGATCGAAGTGGGTGATAAAGTTGTAACTCGTAATATCGTAACTCCAGGTACAAACGGCGCTCCTTCGCAGTCGTCTCCAGAGTTCGGTGATGCAACGATCAAAATGGAAATCAAACCGTTTATTTCTCCGACATCGAATTCAATTCGTATGGAGTTCAAACAAACAATCAACCAATTATCAAGCGTACAAGTTCCGGCGAACTTCGCGGGATCTGTTCAACCGCTAGCAACGCGCTCTATCAATACAAACGTTGTCTTAAACAATGGGGACACTGCAGTAATCGGTGGATTGATGAAGGATGAGGATTCAGAAGAAGTAAGAAAAGTACCTATTTTAGGGGACTTACCAATCTTAGGCTGGTTCTTCAAATCGAAAAAATCAACTAAACGTAAAGTGAATATGTTAGTGTTTTTGTCGCCAAAAATTATTCGCAATCGCGCCGACGCCCAAAATCTGTTAGGATACAAAACCGATGAGCGCTTACGTTTCTTAAAACAAAACGGCGGTAAAGACCCTTATGGTTCTACAATCGATAAAGTTTTAAAACGTGAACGTGTTCCGCAGTCAACAGGGCAAGCAGAACAACCGCAAATTAAAAAATAATTTAGGAGTTTTAGGTTTTAATGGCTCAAATGGATATTCCACTTTTATTAGGTAAATCGACGACACTGACAACAGATCAGATTAAGTCGGTTTTAAAAAATCCGGCCACTTCCCGCCCCGTCAGTGTGGGGGAGACTTTATCGGCGCGCGAATACTCTACCGCTGAAGATTTAGTGGCCGATCTTTGCCGCGAGCTTGGATTAGATTTTGTTAAAGATATCGCGGTCAGCGAAATCTCTGCAGACCTCGTGCGTGATATCCCGATCAACTATGCCAAAACTCAAGGTGTTCTTCCGTTTAAAGAAGAACCTGACACACTTTTCGCCTTAACGTCTAATCCGGTAAATACAAAAGCTCTTGATGATTTAAGAGCTTTATTCGGAAAACGCATTAAACCGATTGTGACTACGACTCAGCGTCTACAAGATGCAATTAACCGTGTGTACGAAAAATCAACTTCGAATTTATCTGGCATGGATGAAATCGAAGATGATGAAATGGATTTAGAAGATCCAATCATCGACTTACTTGAAGCCGGCGAAGATGATGCTCCGGTCATCAAGTTAGTGAACTCTGTTCTGTTTCGCGCAGTCAAAGAAAAAGCTTCCGATATTCATATGGAGCCGTATGAAAAAGATATGGCCGTTCGTTACCGTATCGATGGTAATTTATATGATATTTTTAAACCACCTAAGAAGCTGCAAAACGCGATTACTTCTCGTATTAAAGTTATGGCGAATTTAAATATCGCCGAAAAACGTTTACCACAGGATGGTCGTATCCCGTTAAAAGTCGGCGGTAAAGATATCGATATTCGTCTATCAACTGTGCCAACAACATTCGGTGAACGTATTGTAATGCGTCTTCAAGATAAATCATCGCAAGTGCGTGAATTAGCGCACGCTGGTTTTTCGCAAGAACTTTTAGATACTTTAGATGATATGATTGAAAGATCGTACGGCATCTTACTGGTAACAGGTCCAACCGGTTCCGGTAAGTCGACGACCCTTTACGGCTGTCTTTCAAAATTAAATAAACCAGATATTAATATTTTAACGATCGAAGATCCGGTGGAGCAACGTATTCACGGGATTGGCCAAGTGCAAGTGAACGCAAAAATTGGTTTAACGTTCGCTGCAGGTTTAAGATCGTTTCTTCGTCAAGATCCAGACATCATCATGGTGGGTGAGATTCGTGACTTAGAAACAGCCGAACTTGCGATCAACTCATCACTTACGGGTCACTTAGTGTTATCTACTATCCATGCCAACGATGCCGCCGGTGCGTTCCCTCGTTTAATGGATATCGGTGCTGAGCCTTTCTTAATTGCCACTTCGATTTTAGGAATTTTAGCTCAGCGTCTTGTGCGCGTACTATGTCCGCATTGTAAAGCGCCACACACTCCTTCTCAGTTTGAATTAGACAGTTTAGGTGTGACTGCAGCCGAAGCCAAAGGTGCAAATATTTGTAAAGCGATGGGTTGCGAACACTGCGGTCAAAAAGGTTATATTGGCCGTACTATTATCGCCGAGCTTTTACCGGTCACGGATGATATCCGTTCACTGGTGATGCAACGTAAAGATGGTAATACAATTAAAAAATTAGCGGTTTCAAAAGGTTTTAAAACTTTCCGTGATCATGGTATTCAAAAAGTGATGGCGGGAATCACAACTATTGAAGAGCTATTAACTAACACGCAGATTGATATTTAGGTCGGTTAAACACTATGCCATTATACGAGTACAAAGGCTTAAGCCGCGACGGAAAAACAGTTAAAGGTACGCTAGATTCTGATAACTTAAAAGCGGCACGCACGAAACTTAAAAAAGATGGCATTTTCGTTGTCGATATCAAAGATAAGAAAAAAGCGGCCGGAATTAAAAAGTCTACGATTCGCTCGACAGGATCTGTGCCTGTTAAAGATTTATCGTTAATGACTCGTCAGTTGGCCACGTTAATTAAAGCCAACATTCCTTTAGTTGATGCTTTAACAGCGATTTCTGAACAAGTTGAAAACCAAGTTTTATCTGAAGCGATTGCTGATTGTAAGAACATGGTTAATGAAGGTCAGTCGCTGCATAAAGCTTTATCTAAATACCCTCAGGTTTTTGATAAAATCTATATTTCAATGGCCGAAGCCGGTGAAATGTCAGGTACTTTAGATGTGATCTTACTTCGTTTAGCTGAATTTACTGAAGCCCAAGCTGAACTTCGTCAAAGAGTTGTGTCGGCTATGACCTACCCGATTATTATGTTATGTGTGATCACCCTTGTAATGTTTGGTTTGTTTACAAAAGTATTACCTGAAATCTTAGCCATCTTTGATTCGATGCCCGATATGACTTTACCGGTAATGACTCAATATATTGCAGCCATCAGTAAAGTGTTTGTTGAAAGCTGGTACTGGATTGCCGGTTTTATTATTATTACTGTGTTAGTTTTTTTAAACTGGAAAAACTCAACTGAAGGCCGCAAATCTTGGGATGCTATTATTCTTAAAATTCCAGTTGTGGGTGAAATTACCCGCATGGTGGCGATTTCTCGTTTTACAAGAACACTTTCTACGCTTTTAGCCGGTGGTGTACCGATGTTAAGTGCGATGGATATCGTTAGAAACGTTGTTGATAACCACGTTTTAGCCATGGCGATTGACGAAGCTAAAAGCAATATCTCTGAGGGTGAATCAATTGCCGGACCGCTTAAAAAGTCAGAACAGTTTCCACCGATTGTTGTTCATATGGTGAACATTGGTGAAAAAACAGGTGATCTTGAAAATATGCTGACCTTAGTCGCGGATGCTTACGATTTTCAGGTCAAATCTAAAATCGACGGTTTAACAACATTGCTAAATCCAATCATGACTTTATTGATTGGTATTGTGATTTTTGTCATAGTAATATCTATTATTGTTCCGATGTTCGATATGACATCTAAATTAGGGGGATAACCATCAATGAAAAAACTAACTGCGAAACTGTTTAAATCTCAACGCTCTACTTCTACTATCTCAAATAACAAAGGTTTCTCTTTAGGGGAAATCATGATCGTATTGGTTATCATCGGCGGTATCATGGCGATCGTGTTACCTAAGATTCAAGATGGTCAGAAAAAAGGCCAAGTCAACCAAACTAAAATGAAAATGACTGAGATCACGACTAAACTTAATGAGTACTATGCTGAGTGCAGCAAATACCCTACTTCATTATCGTTTATCACTGATGACGATGCTGGCTGCAAAAACTGGACATCAAATCCTAAATTAAAACATCTTTTAAAAGATGCTTGGGGATCTGATTTTCAATACGCCACTGCTGGTAACGGTTACAACCTTTCATCTTTAGGCGCCGATAAAAAATCTGGCGGTTCTTCTTTTGATAAAGACTTATTCTCTGACGAATCAGTCGGTGGCGAAGAGTAATTTGAGCTCTCGCCTTCGTAACGCTCGAGGATTCTCGCTGATCGAAATTATCATCGTGATAATGATCATCGGCGGAGTCCTTTCTGCTTCTTTATCGCGGATGAACTTTAAAAAAGTTGACAACCGCACTGTCTTTCGCGAAATCGTTATCGCTGTCAAAGAAATCCGCAACCGCGCTAAGCTCTACAATAACACTTACCGTTTAGTTTTTAAAATCGACGAAAAACAATCTAGTTTCTGGGTTGAAAAATCAATTGCGACAACGCTGATTGATAAAGAGTTTTTAGCTAAACAGCGTGAACGTGGCGACAAAGAAGACGATAAAGCTCCGCCATCACCTTTTCAGGTCGACACAACCTATCTAAAAAAAGAAAAACTACTTCCTCCGGGATATATCGTAAAACAGCTGGAAAGCGGCCCACAGGATGTGGTTATCACTGAAGGCTTAGCTTATATCCACTTTTTCCCGCAGGGCATGATTGAGCCCGTAGGCTTACAAATTCAAGATCCGAAAAAAAACATCTGGACACTTGTCTTTAACCCTCTCACAGGTCAAGCTGATATCATAGATGGTGCAAAAGCATTGCGAGACTTAAATCGCCAATAGTTCAAACCATTTTTGGTGTAGATGAAATTAAGAAATCAAAAAGCCTTTACTTTAATTGAAGTTGTCTTAGCTATGATGATCATGGCTTCGGGATTATTTATTTTAACGAATTCTTGGGCCGGCACCTACAACCGTCTTAACAAAACTCAAACGCAAGTGCAACTGGCTGCTTTACTCGAGCGTAAAATCGTTGAGCTTGAACGCGAATTTAAAGGCCAACCTTTAGATTCGATCAAAGAAGAAGACACTGGCGATTTCGGTTCCGAACTTGAAGGCTACACTTGGGAGATGAAATCTCAAAAAGTGGAATTTCCCGATCTATCAGGAATTATCGGTGGTGTTGGTGAAAATCAAAACCTAGATTTAGTTTCGATCATGAAACTTTTTTCTGAGCATTTATCTAAATCAGTTAAAGAAGTTAAGGTCACTGTAATTTACAAAGACAAAAAAAAGCCGATCACTGTTGATGTGGTATTTTATATTGTTGATTATGACCGCCCTCTTCCAATGCCTGGAGGTGCCGGTGGTTCGTAATCGTAAAGCCTTCACGTTAATCGAAGTTATTTTAGCGATCAGTATTTTAGCGACTTTATCTGTTCTGGTTGCAACCGCTTTAGGGCGCGCGCTTAAAGCCCGCACGAAAATTCAAGCGGAAGTGCAAGATGTATCAGGCCTTCGTGATGCCGTTAAAATTATGCGTGCTGATTTGTATCAAGCGTATAACCATTACGATTTCGAAAAAGAAATTATCGATTCAGCAAAAAAAACAACTCCTGCCCGCCCCGGCCAACCAGCGGCTCCAACTCCTCCGGTCGATCCCAATGCGCCAGCGGCGCGTGAAAATAAACGCGAAGATCCAAAAACTGATTTCGTGGGCGACACAGAACAAGTTAATTTTGTAACTTTAAATAACGGTCGTTTTTTAGCAAACGATATTCAGGCTGACTTTGTTGAAGTGGGTTACGCTCTTAAACCTTGTAAAAACTTAACGAAAGACACTTCAAGCCAGTGTTTATTTCGCCGAGTGCAAAAAGTTTTGGATAGCGATGTCACTAAAGGTGGAACTGAATCAGTTCTTTTAGAAAACGTAAAAGAATTTAAATTACGTTATACTGGCGAATCTAAAAAAGACTGGCAAAAAGATTGGAAAACCGTTGGTGGCCAAGATGATTCTGTGAAAGGAATTTTTCCTGACGCTGTTGAAATTACTTTAGCGATTGAACGTGAATTACAAGGCAAAAAACGTGAGTACTCGCTACAGTACGTGGTTCCCCTGCACTTTCCGAACAATCCTCCGAAAAAATCGGCAAATACAACGTCAGCTAATGGGGCCCCGCCTCCGGTGGTAGGTCAGTAATGAGTTTACAAAATAATTCTTGGAAATCTCGATTAAAATTCAATCCGTTAGGCCGCTCACAAAAATTTTCTAAAAAAGGTGTGGCGTTACTCTTAGCTATGACGTCATTAATTTTAATGGTGTTTGTAGCCAGCGAAGTTTCAACGGATTCAACAATTGAATACGTGGTGAACTCACAAGAGATTAACCGTATTAAAGCGTTTTACTCGGCCCGAAGCTCTCTCGATTTAGCCTTACTACGCGTTAAAGTTTACCAACAAGCTTCGCGTATGAACTTACCGCCGGGTTTTTCACAACAGATTAATCAAATCTGGCAATTCCCGTTTGCCTGGCCATTACCAATTACCACCGAAACTTCGATTGCCACAAAAGATGATGTCGAATCAGCGGCCAAGGCTTCGATTTTTGATGGCCAGTATACGCACACGATTACCGATGAAGGCTCCAAAATTGACGTAAACGATTTAGCTTCACCGTCTAAAACGTTACGCGAAATCACGAAAAAACAAATTTTAACAATCTTTGAATCTAAAATTCAAAACGACGAAAAATTCCGTGAAGTTTATCAAAATTATAATTTTGGCGAATTAGTGAACCGCATTGCCGATTGGATGAGCGAGAAGAACTCTTCTGAAAATGGTGGCGACAAACGCCAACCGTTTCAAGGTTTAGGCGAAAATTATCCACCGAACCGTGGTTTTAGAACTTTAGATGAAATGCGTTTAGTTCCCGGCATGACCGAAGAGTTTTTCACTTTGATGTCTGGCTCTGTAACTATCTACGGGTCAAAAGCTATTAATCCCAACACCACAACCAAAGATGTTTTAAAATCACTTGATCCGGGCATGACTGATGAAGCGGTGACTGAAGCTTTAGAGCGCCGTGATGACGAGGACAAGGGTGGCCCTTTTAAAGGGGCTTCTTCTGATGAGTGCCGCAATGACTTTAAACAATTTGTTGAAAGCCGCGGGGCCCGTTTAGCTCCGGAATTTGACAAAATCCCTTTCCAGTGTGATGCGGTTGTGAATTTTAAAATCGAAGCCATTGGTATGACGGGCTCTGGTAAGGGCGCTGTACAAAAGAAAATCACAGCGTATGTGATGAATACCCAAAAAGCCGCTGCCACCATTAAAAGCTACTTAGACAAAGAGAAAAAAGAACAAGATGAGGCTAATGGCATTCAACCAAACCCGGGCGCAAATCCTGGACCTAAACCCAGTGCTCCAGCGCAAGATCCACTTCCCAAAGGTCGACCTCGTATCGTATACTGGACAGAGCAGTAAAAAGATTTTACCGCTTTGCAGTAACGACACGTTTTAGGAAGGAACAACATGCGCGCACTCGGTATTGATATTGGCGAAGATTCAATCAAGATTGCCGAAGTTGTTCAAAACAAAAAATCAGTTTACGTCACCGCAGTTTATGAAAAAAAACTTTCTCAACAAGTTACCGCCCATGACCGTGAAATCGAAGCTATTGAATATGTTCGCTCGATTGCACCTAAATTAGATTTCGGCTCTGCCCGTGTGGTGATGGCTCTTAAGCAAGACAAAGTCACTGTTAGAAAAAAACAATTTCCGTTTGCTGATCGTTTAAAAATTTTAAAAAGCTTATCATTTGAAATGGAAGAAGATATTCCATTTGATCCGGATCTTTGTTTATTTGATGCTAAAACAATTTTAACAGAAGGTTTATCAGCTCACGTTTTAGCTGTAGCTGCCCCAAAAACTCATATCGAAAAATCTTTAAGCTTAGCTAAAGATTTCGGTGTTGAACCTTACACATTAACGGTAGATGGTATTGCGTTTTCAAATCTGTTAGAAGCTTGGGATCAAGCGCCTCCGCAATACCCGACAGCCCAGGGCCCTTTAAGTTTTAATCCTGATGAAGACGTACCTGATGCTGAAGAAACTGAAGGTGGAACAAAACTTGGAAGCCCTATCACTGTTACTTTAAACATTGGCCACAAGAAAACTTTACTTTTAGCACAGATCGAAGGTCGTTTAGTTTTCGTTCGCAGCTTAATGTGGGGTTCTGATTACATCATTCAAGAATTCGTACGTAAGTTTCAGCTTCCATATCTTGATGCGCAACGTATGTTACAAAACGAAGCGGCTTTATTGTTATCAAAATCTAACCAAGATTTTGAAACGGCAAACACAGCTTCGACAATTGAAAAAAGCATGCGCGATTTAGTGCGTGATTTACAAATGTCGTTCTTAGAACTACAAAGTGAATTTCACGGCGAAATTAAAAACGTTTATTTAACGGGCGGTTTATCACTTCTTCCGAATGTGGGTTCTTTTTTAACTCAGCATTTAGAAGTGGCTTGTAACCCGGTTTCTGTCTTAGATCATTTAATCGATCAAGGTTCTATTCAGACAAACAATATTCCACTCGAAGCGGTAAAATCACGTTTTGCCACAGCTGTAGGTATTGCGATCGAAGCTTTCAAAAAACCAAAAAACCCGGCTCTGCAATTTATGAAAGGCGAATTCGTTGCTGAAAACAATCGCCTTAAACAGTTTTGGACAGACTGGGGCCTTGCCGTAAAAACTGCGGCCGCAGCGGTAATCGTTTTCTTTATCTGGGGAAGCTTTCGCGAATCCATGACAACAACGTTAGCTGAAAAAGGTGATGAAGCACTTTCAACACAGGCTAAAAATGTGGCCCGCCTTCCGCGCAAGCAGGCTAACGAAAAAGGTGTAAAAAGATACATCAGCGAAAATAAAAAACGTGCGCAAGAGTTTAAATTATTAAGCCAAGTGGCCAGCATGAATTCGGCGTTAGATGTTTTAAAGAAAATCAGCGAAGTATCTCCTGACAAATCACAAAGTAAAATTGATATCACGCAATTACAAATCAGCGATGATAACGTAAAAATCGTAGGTTATGCGAATTCTCCGCGTGAAGTGACATTATTAAATCAACGTTTAAGCACAATGGCTTTAAATAAAAAAGTTTTAGAAGAAACTCCAACATTACCAAGCCAGCCTAACCGCGTAGCTTTTTCTTTAAGTTTAAAAACTGACCGAGGATTACTTAAATGAGTCGTTTAGATGAATTAAAAGATCAACTTAAGACCTCGCTGCAAACAACTTGGGAACGTATCCAAGAATCAGAAGCCTATAACCAGCTGAATGATAAATACCAAAACTTAAGCCCGTCAGGGCAAAAAGTAGCGCAGGTTGTAACAGCTGTGGTACTTGCCGGCATCGTGTTCTACTCACCGATCAGCCAATTACAGGTTTCAGGCGAATTACTGACTCAGTTCGAAGAAAAAAGAACTTTAATTCGTGATTTATTTAAAACCTACCGTGATTCATCGGGTGGCTTACAAATGGCTCCAGCCCCACAAGCGGGCGAATTAATTTCTACGGTTCAAAATTCACTTTCTAGCTCAAGATTGATTCCGGAACAAATTGTTTCAGTAAACACAAGCGAAGCTGAAGGCCGCTTAATTCCTGCGAACTTACAGCAAGCTGTGGTTGAAGTTAAATTAGCCAAACTTAATTTACGTCAGATCGTTGATATCGGCGCGCAATTAGCCAATATCTCACAAGCCGTAAAAGTTAAAGACATGTTCATGCAAGCTAATGCTGAACTGGCTGGTTATTTTGATGTAACTTACAAACTTTACGCTTTAAAAGTTCCGGAACCTCTTCCTGAGCCAGCTCCAGAACCAGTTAATCCTAAAAAGAAGAAATCAAGCGAAGGTGAAGAATAATGATGGATTTAATCATTAAAACATTTCGCTATATCTGGGCACAGAAATTTAAAATTCTGTTCACCCTGGTTTTTACTTTAGTGTTTTTATTTATTTTATTTCCGTTTAAAGATTTAAATGATTTTATTTCAGGGCAAGTTTCACGCCTAACTCAAAATGCGGTGTATCTGCAGTTTGAAGATATGCACATCAACCCGGCTACGGCAGCCATCAGCCTTGATGACGTGTTAGTTGAAACTTCAACAATTGATGGCTTAAATGTAAATTCAATTTCAGCTTCGCCGTCTATTGCCGCTTTGTTTAAACGTCAACCTGGTGGAAAACTTTCAGCCGAAGGCATCTTTGGCGGAAACGCGCAGATTAAGCTTACGCCGCTTGAAACTTTAGAATCAGGCGCTTTAAAAGCTAATCTTGAAATAGCGACTGAAAATATCTCTTTAAAAAATCTTCGCGACACAATGAAGCTATCTATCCCACTTGTTGGTTCGACAAATATCACAGCTAATGTAACGGCTGATATGTCGTTTAAAGAACAACCCGATGGCGAAGTATCGATTGTGATTGATAATTTTGAAATGCCTTCAACATCTTTAAATACACCTAATTTCGGGGCGGTAACGTTACCTGAAATTAAATTTAAACAAGTCGATGTAAAAGGTAAATTATCGAACGGAAAACTAATTATCGAAAACGCTAAATTAGGTAACCCTTCTGACGAATTATCTGGAACGATCAAAGGTGACATCGCCATCACGATTCAAAATATCGGCGGCCAAGCGCGCCCGATGATTGGCGGTTACAATTTCAATGTTGATTTAGTCGCAAAACCAGCGTTCGTGCAAAAAGCCGGTTTTTTCTTAACGTTAATTGATCAATTCAAAAAAGATGAAAAAGGCGCCAGCCGCTACCGCCTGAAGCTTCAAGCCTCAAGCACGGATCTTCCGCCATCAATGCTTCCGCTCAATTAAAACCCATCTAAGGGCTATATTTGTATCATTTTATGCAAAACTAACTATTTTTGCATTTTTTTATGCAAATTTAGCGCCTTTTGCATTAAACTATGCAAAAGGTGTATTATGAAAAAAACGACAGTTCTGATTGGCGATATCGACGCCAGCAAAAAAATCGCAACCAATAGTAGAAATCAGATCCAAAAAAAACTCGACAATGCGTTCACAAAACTAAATAAAGAATTAGCAGAGCACCTCCTTTCACCCTTGCTATTAACAATAGGCGACGAATTCCAGGCCGTTACAAAGTCTCCTTTAGATATGTGGATTCTTGTAAAAGCTCTTAATAATGTTTCGCATGAGCTGGGAATTCGATTTCGCTTCGCCATCTCTCATGGCGAACTTTTAACATCTATAAACAGACAAGCCCCCCTTAAAATGGATGGGCCTGCTTTTTGGAAGGCGCGCGAACTTATCGAACAAAAAAATCGCCGATACAATTTTTCTATTGAGGGCGATCCTTTAAACTCTACATTAATGACTTTGGGTTTTGCTCTGGAAGAGATAGAAAATGGGTGGACAAAAGTACAAACACAATATGTTTCCTACTTATTGAATGAGAAGAATCGCAACTCTTCCGATGTAGCTCGCCGTTTTGACAAAAACCCATCCACCATTCATCGTATGCTTAAGAAGACGCACCTTGATCTTTACAAAGAAGCACAACATGAAATCTCTTATTTGCTTGAAGGGTATAAAATCAGATGTCAGTCATAATTAGTTACCTCTTTGAATTCATTCTACAAATACTTTTTCTTTTGATTCTGACTATTTTGGGCAACAAAATCATTAAGGACTTCTTTGGTTTTCTCCAAGAGAAAAAGCTAGATGATGGCAATAAGCTAGGACGCCACATTGGTAGTTTGGAGAGAGTTTTAATGGCCGTGGGATTTTACTCCCACAAATGGGAGATTATCACTGCTGTTGTCGCTCTGAAGACTTTGGCTCGCTTTAAACAACTTGATGATAAGGACTTTGCCGAATATTTTTTAATTGGTTCAATGGCCAGTATCATTTACTGCTTCATCTTTACCGAATTTTATCGTCAAATTGGCTTCTTCAAGCTTGATCGTTGGTCGCCTCTTCTTAACAACTTGCAACAGCTCTTCATTTAAGCAGTTTCCGCCAGGCGAACTGCTTTAAGTTTATTAAACAATTTATGCCCTCCTAATATTGGTGCAGACTTTGCCACTTCTCCTAGCAACAAAAACTCAAACACAGAGTCGCACTGCTTTAGTGTTGACTCAAATTCACGCCCAAAGGACAAAGAAGAAGGAGGGCATATGTCTGGAATTAACAAAGTAATTATTGTTGGCCGTTTAGGTCAAGACCCTGAGATGAAAGCTGTGGGCCAAGGCTCTACAGTGACTCGTCTTAACGTTGCTACAAGCGAATCTTGGACAGATAAAACTGGTAACAAGCAAGAGCGCACTGAATGGCACCGTATCACGGTATGGGGTAAATTAGCCGAACTTTGCGGTAAGTATTTAGCAAAAGGACGCATGGTTTACGTAGAAGGTAAACTTCAAACGCGTTCATGGGAAGACAACGGACAGAAAAAATACGCTACAGATATCGTAGCTTCAACTGTTCAGTTTTTAGGTGGAGCTTCAACTGGAGCTGGCGCTGGTAATAACAATTACCAAAACGACTCCATGAACCAAGGTGGCGGAGATTTCAATTTCCAAGATTTCGGTCCGGAGCCTAGCTTCAACCAATCTGAAGATATCCCGTTCTAATTAATTAGCTATTTATCGCTAAAAGCCTTTTCTTTTTTGAAAAACACGCTCAAACTTAAGGGTGTGGAAAAAACGAAAAGGCTTTTTTTATTTTTATTTCTAATTACGGCATCTTACTCAGTTATGTCGTGTTCAATTTATAAATCAGCCGACCGTAATAATTTCGAATCAGAAGTTCCCACCTTTAAAATTAAAAGTTTACAAAAACAGACTTGCTCAGCCCAGTCTATCGTTTCAGAAGCTTCACAAAGCCGTTTACTTACAGCTCTTGATGATGAATTTTTATGGGAACATAAAATCCAGGAAAATTCTTTTTACGAATCAACCGATTTAAAAGGCACATACTGTTTGTATGACGTTACTTTTGAATAAAAGATTTCTTTTAATATTTGCAGTTGCTTTCACCACCCTATCGGCTGAAGCCTATAAGGTAAAAGATATTAACGGCAAAAAAGTCTTAATCGATCTTGAAGGCGAGAAGCTTTTTGAAGGTGACACTGTCATTTCAATTGATAAAACTTCAAGTGGCCCTGAGATCGCAGGTTCGGCCAAAGTTTTACAAGTTCGCCAAACACAAGCGGTCGCAATTATTTCTGACGGCAAATTCGTGATTGGAAAAAAAATAGCTCGTAAAGCCGCTGAACCTTCTGCGGTTGAGCAAGCTAAGGCTGCCGCGAAAGAAACTGTGACAAAACCCACAAAAGCTGAAGCGGAATATCCTGAAGACGAAGAAATTTACGAAACATCAGAGCAGCGCCGTGACCGTATGCGCTTAGCTGGCGATGACACGATCGTTTTTCGCCGTGATATGCTGAAAGTGTCTTTACTAGGAGTTTTTGCCACCGATAAAATTTCTGCCAAACAAGCTGACGACACTTTGCCATTCCAAGAATGGGAAACTGTCCCGATGTCAGGCTCTGGTTCTGGGTTTGCTTTAGCGTTTGATTACCCGTCTCACTGGGGTATCACTTTACGTGGGGTTGTCGGTCACGAAAAATTGAGTGTTTACGGAAGATCTGTCGATAACAATGTCTGCGCCGGAAAAACTTCATCAGACTGTATAGCTAATATCGATTACCTTACCCTTGGTGGGCACTTACGCTTTGATTTAAATATCAGCCGTCTTACTTTATGGGCTGCTGGCGGTATGGTGTTCAAATCTCCGACCTCTAAAGAAACCACAGCGTTACGCCAAGAGGATATTAAGGTCGCAAATTCCATCGTAGGTAGCGCTGGCCTTGATTTCGCCTTTAATAACCGCTTCTTTATGCCTTTAGCGTACGAATACCATTACTCCTTGAACAAGTCGGATACGGTTCCCGTAATCGACCACAGCGCATTTATGGTCGGTTTTGGAGCTAAATTTTAACAGCTTCGTAAACATTTTATAGCCTCCGACGCCTGCGTAGATTTTAATCATATTTTGGGGTATACCTCTGCTGACAATAAAAAAACGGGGGTAATTTCATGGTAACAAGTCTTAAACAGACAATGGATCAGCTCGCGCAATTGGTGATGAGTGATCCAAATATTGAATCTGCTTTTTTAGCCACTCTCGGCAATATGGAAGAGGTTGCTGCCCGTGAAATCATTAAAACCATCACCCATGAAACGCCACCCGAAGCCTTAGTTGAAATCACGCAACACGCCCAAGATGAACACCGCCACGCCTTTCAGCTACGCGCTTTAAAACCTGTTAAACTTTATTCTGACCTTAAATTCTATGCGATGGAAAACGAGCTCTCTGAAATCGGCATCAACTTCGTTTTAGGATTCTTCGGACAGCAATTATTACTTAAAGCCCGCTCGGCCAGCCGCTTTGCTGGTTATGTTCACGGTGCTTTAACGATTGAACAAGTGCCTCTGCAAATGTACACGGCTTATTATAAGCTTACAAAAAACGAAGCGATCAAAAAAGGTTTAGCTGTGGTGTTAAAAGACGAAGCTGACCATTTAGCTTTAGGCCGCAAGTTTTATGAAACTTTATCGGCTGAAGCCCGTTTTGATATCGATGAAATTAACAATATCGAAGCTGAAATGTGTGAGCTTTTAGGCCGCCGTATGATTCAAGTGATCGAGAAGAATTTAAATCCGGCGAAAACAGAAACAAAATCTTTAGAAAGTTCTTTAACAAAAAGCCGCTCGCGCTTAACGACGTGGATTTTAGCTTTAGCTGAAAATGAAAATAAAAATGCTCGCGCTCAGAATGCTAAAGTGCTTGAAGATTCCGTGCTCTTTATCACCGGACAAACTAAAGAAGCCTTTAAAGTTGATTTAACTCCCGATTTAACCGCACTTTCAGATTTTAGCCCTGAACGTTTACACCAACATATGTCGGCTCTTGCTTCTGAAACGACATTGATTGGCGTAAGTTACGCGTTAGAGCAAGCGCAACGTGGGTTATCTCTAAATCAAGCGAGTGTTTCGTTATGAAAACCGCATTTATTTTTCCAGGCCTAAACGGTCTGATCAAAGCTGAAGATCGTATGCGCTACTTAAATGTTCCTGAAGTAGCAGCGCGTTTAAGGCAAGTTGAAGAGATTTTTAAAACCCAAGCCAACCACGAATTTAAATTTGAAAATTATCTGCAAGGTTCAATGCAAGAGATCTATTCGGTTGAAAATATCAGTAAAGCCGCCACAGCCATTTGTGCAATTCAAGTGGGCGTCTCTGAGCATTTAATGAAAAAAGGCATTAAACCTGATTGGACTTTAGGTTGTTCACTTGGCGATTTGGCCCGTGCGGTGATCAGCCACGTAGTGAGTTTCGAAACTTGTATTATGGGCTACATTCGTTTTGCCGATAAACTGCAAGGCATTGAAAAAATCGGAGCCAACGTAGGTGTTTCAAAGCCTGCAGGCGCGGCTTTTACTCAAGATGAAATTATCGAAATGCAAAATTTAGGCTTAGATATTTCAGTGATGACACCTAATTTTTTAAATATCGGTGGCCGTTACCAAGAGCTAGAACAATTGCAAATGATCGCGAAAGAAAAAAGATTTCGCACCGTTAAGATTTTAGACTACCCGGCTCACTCAAGATATATTTCTCCGTATGTGCATGCGGCGGCTTTTGAAGTTAAAGATATTCAGCTACAAACACCTACAAACCGTATTTTTTCATGCATCTCGTGTGATGAAATCACGAATACCGATATTATGAAAAGTGAGTTGATGTTGAATATGACTCAGCCGCTACGTTGGGGCGAAGCGATTCAAAAACTTGAAGGTCTTGAAGAAGAAATGCGTTTTATTAACGTAGGCCCGTGCAAAAGTTTAACTAAAATGACCCCTGATCTAAATTTAAAATCTGCGATTTATGAAGCTGACGTATTTTAGTATTCCAGGCAAAGTTTTAAAAGCGATGTACTACGGCGTACGTTTATTCTTACGCCCGCATGAATTAAACTCGCTGATTCAGTTAGCTAACCAACTGACTGACCTTAAAGCTTTTGATGAAGCTGTTTTACATGTTAAAGAAGATGCTCAAGCCAAAGTTCTGATCGCTGAACGCTATTCACCAAGCCCGCTCGATATGGAAAAACTTAAAACCTGCGCGCCAGGAAGTTTCGGCTTAGCCTACTACAATCACATGCAGACTTTTGGTTTAACACCTTACTTTGCACCTGATGTAAGTTTGGCGAGCGAAAAAATTTATATGCGCGAGCGCCAACGTGTAGTTCATGATTATGTGCATGCTCTGTTAAATATCGGAACTACCGTTGAAGAAGAAGCTAAACTTAATGCGATCTTTATGGTGAAGGGCTGCAGCCCTTTTACTTCAGTAATTGTAGCCGGTGCTTTTTTTCATTTTTTATTTAAACGCCCAAGCGAACTAGTGAAACTGACTTGCGAAGTGAATCAGGGGTTTAATTATGGTGAACAATTAAGAACACCTTTTGCTTTCCGCTGGGAAGAACATATCCACACTCCGCTTAGCGAAGTTCGTGCATTGATGTCGACTCGTTCAAGTGTTTCTGAGTTACTTCAACTAGAGCCTCACGCGTAATCGGCTTACTTAAATAATCATCAAAACCGCGATTTAAACAAATTTCGCGATCACCTTTCATCGCGTGCGCTGTAACCGCCACGATTTTGGCTTCACAGTTGTTTTCACGCAGAATTTTAACGGCCTCAAAGCCATCCATTTCAGGCATTTGAATATCCATTAAGATCACATCAAAATGTTGGGTCAGAGCTTTCTCAATAGCTTGCTGGCCGTTTTCGGCGGTGAGCGTTTTCATTCCTGTGCCCGAAAGAAGATAGGTCAATAACTCGCGGTTATCTTCTGAGTCATCAACGATAAGAACCTTGCTTTTAACACCGCCTGTAACTTCGTTCTTTGCCGGAATCACTTGTGATTTAACTTCTAAAGAAGATTTCGCGTATTCAAAAGTACGAACTTCTTTATTTTGCGGAAGCTCATCATAAGCAATATCCACGAAAATTAAAAACTCTGTACCTCGGCCAGGCTCACTACGAATGAGCTCGACATTACCGCCTAATAAAATAGCCATTCGGCGTGCTAAGAATAATCCTAAACCTGTGCCACCGAACTTACGGGTCATTGAAGAATCCACCTGAGTAAATGGCGTAAACAGATCTTTAATCTGCTGCTCGGTCATACCGATTCCCGAATCACTCACCTTGATTTCTAAGCGATGTTTTTTCGGTAGATATTCGTGGGTGGCGACATCGACATGCACATAACCATTTTGCGTAAACTTAATGGCGTTGCTGATCACGTTCATTACGATTTGTCGCAAGCGATAGCTATCGGTGATAATATGTTCTTCGATAGCCGTATTCATAGTCACTGTAAAATCCAGATTCTTCTCTAAAGCTCTAATTGAAAGAAGAACACCTATGCTATCAATAAGCTGCGGTAAAGAAAAACTGGCTTTCACAGTTTCTAAGGTGTCGGTTTCAAGTTTAGATAAATCTAACACTTCATTTACAATTCGTAAAAGCTGGTTTCCATTGCGGCGAATCGTCGACACGTACTGCGAGGCTTTTTCAGAGATAGATTCATCTTCAGAAAGAAGTTCTGCAAATCCTAAAATCGCCGTTAACGGTGTTCGGATTTCATGGCTCATGTTGGTTAAAAAAGCTGACTTTGCCCGACTGGCTTCGTTGGCTTTAGTAAATAGTCGTGCATTTTCCAGCGCAAATGAAATGCGTTTAGCCAGCTCTAACGCCATATTTAAATCAAGAGATGTGTAACGACGCTCTGGTTTGGTTGAATAAAAAGTTAGAGCACCGAAGATTTTCCCGTAATACTTAAGCGGTACAATCATCACTGATGTGATTTCATTCATTTGCAAATCTTCAATCGCCGGAAAACTTAACTGCGGTAAAATTTCTTCAGGCACATGCATATACAACTTCGGATGCCCTGTGCGTATCACATAATTAGTACCTTCTTTACTTGAGGGACTAATCTGCCATTTCTCAGAAACTGGTTTGATAAATTTATTTCCTTGGCTGTCAGTACTGGCCACGATCACACGTTCGACGGTTAAAGTGGGCTGAGCAAATAAATCAACCACAAACCAGTCTGAATAAAATTTATTTGTAATGGTCGCAACGGCACGAAGAATTGAATTAGTATCTAAAGATTCACTGATAGCTGTACTGATTTGCGATAAAAATTTTAACTGCGCCGTTACTTTTTCAGCTTCAGCTCTGGCGCCACGCTCGAACACTAATTGTTCGCTTTGTCTTTCTGAAATTCTTTTTTCGGTGATGTCTTCGCTGATTCCCAGAATATATTCGATTTCACCACGGGGTGAGGGAAGTGGTAATTTACGCGTATTAAAAATGCGTGGCCCTTTGATAGTCACGATCTCATCATCAAAGCTCTGCACCGTAGTGTTTTCTTTAAGAACTTTTATATCCGCTTCAAGACAGCTATGCGCCTGGGTCGGTGGCATAAAATCGTTATCGGTTTTACCTATGATCGCCGAAAGCGGTATACCCATCACCGCCTCAAAGGCTTTATTGACATAAAGGTATCGAAAAGTTTTTGCGTCTTTTACAAAAACAATATTGGGAATATTTTCGATAGCGGCTATGGCAAACTCTTTATTCATCAAGTAACCTTAAAACTTTTTCAGGTTCTAGTTTGATGATGCGATTAACACTCATAAAACCGAACAATTTATCACCGGCATAAACCGGCGAAAAAATACGAGGCTGCAAAACAGCGTAGTGTTTTTCAGGAGCGTAGGTTTCACGCACTTTGTGTTGCGGAATATAGGTTGTATCAACCGGTTGCGTGATTTCGCCATTTAAGAGTGAACGGCAAAGTTGATAAATTTGTATATGAATATCATTATCGCGCGAAAATAACTCTGCCCAAGGCCTGCAAAAAAGTTCTTCTAATGAATATGTACAAATATCAAAGAAATTAAAACTGGCAATAATTAACCGCGAATCTAAATTCCAAACATCAACGATATCGTGCCTGGTGATAGAATCCACCACCCTTGAAGGCGCATTCAGATTAAATTTTCTAAAGAAAGTACGAATTAAATTGGCGGGTTCAGTGACTTTAAGATTGTGCGCTTGCAAATCTTGGGCAATTTCAAGCAGGGTTTGCATTTGTTCAAGAATTACATCTTTTTGTTCGCTCGTTAGACTTGAAAAAAAAGGTAAGCCGGGCTCTTCAAACGGAATAACAAAAAGACCTTCTTTTCCGAGAACTTTTTGGAGCTTTACACTGAGATCAATAAACTCATTTTTCACTTTGAAAACCTGCTCCTTGAGAGGTTTTTTTCTAACCCTTCAAACTAGAACAAGCAAGCAACAGGCCTGATTTTGACAATAATTCCCCGGTGTTTGACCGGATTTTAACTGTGATTTGGATCCCAGCGATCTGAAGCGTTTACAATCGCGGCAAAACCCGAAATCCAAGCCAAATTATGGTTCAAAGATTCGGCCATAACAAAGTCTTTACCGCCCCATTTTTTGAAATTATGCTGTAGCTCAATATTGATTTCTTCAAGCGTTTCTAAGCCATCCGTGACAAATGCCGGACAGGCCACAACTACTGACGTAATGCCCTTATTCTTGACCAAACTTTCAGTGGTTTGTTCTGTCGATGGCTCTAACCATTTTTTGGGTCCTACGCGCGATTGAAAACAAAGAGTGTATTGTTCCGCTTTTAATCCCAAATGATCGCTTAAAATTCTTACGGTTTGTTTGCATTGGGCATAATAACAGTTTGAATCGTTATCTGCACGATCGCAGCAAGATTCTAAATCACAGCCCGTTGTCTTTTTAATTTGTGAAACCGGAAGACCGTGAAATGAAAAAAGAACATGGCGATCTTCTTTAATTAGTGGTTTTAAGCGATTCACCCACCCGTTTACAAAAGCTTCGTGGTCAAAAAATGGTTTTAAAGTTTTAATATTCTTCTGCTTGGGCCAGATTTTTTGTAGAGCTGGCAAAAGCACATCAAAAGCTGATCCGGTCGTAGCCATCGCAAACTGCGGGTACAACGGTGCCACTAGAACTTCATCGTAGTTATTAGCCTGGTAAGGCATTAAAGTTTGTTCGGCATTGAGTTCACCGTAACGCCAGTGAATGGCTACATCCACGTCGGGTAATTGTTTTTTTAAACCCTCAGCAAACTTCGTGGTTTCAACAACCAACGGCGAACCTTCAGCGGTCCAAATATTATGATACTTTTCAGCCGACGGCTTTTTACGACGCCAGACGATGCCCAGATTTACGAGAATAAAACGCGGCAACCAAGGTATGTCTAAAATTCTTTTATCCATCAAAAAACGGCGCAAGTAGGCCCCAACCTCTTTAGGTTCGGGCTTTGTCGGGCTCCCGATTTGACTAAGGATTAATAATTTTCTACCCATAATGCACTTTAAGTTTTTTCGCTAAAACGATGTTTTGATCATAGATTTTAGCTAAGCCGATCTTTCCCAGGTAGTTTCCAGAAAGATAAATATTATCTTTAGCCAAGGTTTTTGCGGTTTGCTGGTAAGTTTCTAAAAACTTTTCCAATTGCAGATTATAGGCTGGAATCGCTTTAGGCCAACGTACGATGTGGCGTTCTAAAGGTTGGTCTTGATTTGGAAAAAGACGCTGACGATCCATCAGCACATGTTGCTTAATCTGCTCGTCACTGAATTTTTCTAAATCTTGGCTAATAATCCAAGTCTCCGAAGGGTTCGGCCCACGATTGGCAAAAATGCAAGAATTGATCAAAACCCCGGCGGCAAAAAAACGCTCTACCGGCGGAAATAAACAGCCAAAGCCTGCAAGGGTTTTGGCCTCTTTAGGCCATACCAAAGTTACTGTCGTAATGGGCACAGCTTGAATTTTCTCTAATCCCTGTGTCTGTGGAATGAGTTGAGCAGCCTCCCATGCTGAGGTCGCTATCACCACCACATCATTTTTTTCTAGATTTAAATCTTTTAAATCCAGAATTTCTTGATGTTTAATAATCACATCTTTTTCAGCCAACTTTTGTTTTAACGCTGAAATCAGTTCGCCCATTCCGTCTTTAGGAGAATATGTCACTGGCTTGTACTTTTTTGCTTTTTTAAATGCGGTCACAGATTTAAACGATTCAAGAACAGCTTTTGCATTTAAGTATTTGGGTGTTAAAGCAAAAATTCCCTGCACCGCTGCACTTAAAATTACGCCGGTAAATGGACTTCCGAAAGACTGTGTACCCCATTGTTCAAGAGTCAGATCGGAATCAATTTGCTTTTTTGTAAAGATTTTTTTTAGAATAAACTTAAATCCCGCAGCTAAAAATTTAATTGTTTCAATAAAACTTAATGGCCAACGGCGAGGTCTCCGGTTATGAAAAATAAATCTTTTTTTGGCTTCGTTTTGTGACGGTTGAAATTCAACTCCCAGCTCTTTAGCTAAAACTTCAAAACGCGGATTCCATAAAACTCCATTAGCTGCAGTTTCGCGTAAATGGGTTGACGTACGATACGACTGAATCCGCCCGCCTATTCGATTTTTTTCATAAACGATGACCTTGAGACCTGCTTTTTGCAGCTCCCAAGCTAAACTTAACCCCGAAAAACCAGCTCCAACAATGTGAATCATAACGACTGAGAAAAAATACGTGTTTGCGGTTTATTACGTTTTAAATGTTCATCAAAGAAAATACAGATATTACGTAGAAATGGTTTGCCGTTATCTGTAACTTTAACTTTATCACCTTCGATAACCAGTAAATTATCCGAAATCATTTCTTTTAAAAACTCAGGAGCCAGTTGTTTTTGCTCCGCAGTCATTTGAACTTCGTAGGTCGTCATTAATGATAAGATTTGCTGGCGGCGCACAACATCTTCATCTGTTAAAATATGACCACGTGAAGTCGGAATTTGTCCTGCATTTAAAAGCTCTTCGTATTTCGGAAGAATTTTTTCGTTTTGGTGAAAGCTTTGTGGTGTTTCAGAAATCGAACTGACACCAAGCCCCAGCATCACTTGCGATTTTTGATCAGTATAGCCCATAAAGTTTCTGTGCAACTCCCCATTTTTCATGGCCGTCGCCAGAGCATCATCAGGTAAGGCAAAATGATCCATGCCTACTTCAATGTAACCAAAGTTTAATAATTCAGTGCGAGCATATTCATAAAGATCACGTTTATCTTTGCCGACCGGAAGGTCTTCGTCTTTAAATAAACGCTGGGCAGGCTTAATCCAAGGCACCAGAGCAAAGCTATACAAAGCAATGCGGTCCGGACGAAGTTTTTTCGTCTGTTCAATGGTGTACTTCATTGTATCTAGAGTCTGCTTCGCTAACCCGTAAATTAAATCGTAATTCACCGACGTGAACCCAATTTCACGGGCAAAACGCGTTATACTTTCAGTCTGCTCAAATGACTGCGAACGATTAACCAACCGCTGAATCTCAGGGCTAAAATCCTGAACTCCTAAGCTGATACGGCGAAAACCCAAACTGTATAAAGTCTCTAATTGCTCGCGGTTGGTACGGCGAGGATCAACTTCGATCGATCCCTCAAAGTGTTCACCGCGTTTTGTGTATTCTAAAATTGGCGTAAGTAATTCTTTTAAATGCTGAGCCGATAAAAATGTCGGCGTACCGCCACCTAAATGAATTCCTTGCAGCTGCGCTTTAGCAAACTCAGGAACTAAGTTACGGTATAGTTCCCACTCTTTAAGAACCATTTTAACATACGGATCTTCTTTTTTATGATCTTTGGTAATAATGTTGTTACAGCCACAAAATGTACAAAGACTTTCACAGTAGGGAACATGAATATACATTGACCATTGGCTATTTTCGCCAGCCAAACCTTGGCGTAAGTGAGATAACCATTGTTCAGTCGTCGGAGCGACTCCCCAGTACGGCACCGTAGGATAGCTTGTATAACGAGGTACCGGAATATCATATTTAGCAAACAGTTGAGAATCATTCATGGAAAACCTCACGCGTGATTTGTACAAAACGTCGAACGTTAGCTTCAGGAGTTTTTGGCAAAACACCGTGGCCAAGACCACAGACCCAGTTACTTCTTTGTTCAGGAGTTAACTTTTTAAATCCTTCTAAGTAAGTGCGGTACGTTTTTTCAAATTCATCAGCTGATAAGAATAATAAAGCTTGGTCAAAGTTACCTTGTACGAAGCCTGGAGTAGATAATTCAGTCTTATTTAAGATCGAAGGTAAATTCCAACGGTGGTCAAAACCCATCCCCGCCCATGGTAAAGCCAGAAATTCCGGCGTGAAAAACGCACGCTGTGTGCCTTTTGAATAGTAGCCAAGTTTACCCGGGTAAGCTTTCGCTAACTCAGCCATTAACGGCGCGATCCATTGTTGGTAAAATGCAGGGCTAACTTCGCCCGCCGCTGTATCAAAAATCATGACCGCGTCAGCACCACCTTCAAATTGAATGCGGATATTTTCTTTTAAAAGCGGAAGCATGGTCTGCGCGAATTTCTGAAATAGCGCCATGTCTTGTTTACTTTTAATCAATGAGCCTGCGTGTGAACCTTCAACGGCGTAAACGAATAACGTCCAAAGACCACCGATAAATCCGATCACCTTTTTCTGTGCCGGAATTTTTTCACGCGTTAAAATCATCGCTTCTTTTTGAAAAGCTAGTTTCGGAAGTGCGTCTGTCCACGGCACAAGTTTGCCGATTGTCGCTTGATCCAACTGAAAACCTAAACGTGGGCCGTGATCAGTGTATTCTAACCCCATGCCTAATGCTTCAAGCGGGAATAAAATATCGCTGAATAAAATTGAAACGTCGAAGTCAAAATCTTGCACAGGGCCTAAAGCCACTTCACTTGCCAGATCTGGAATTTTACAAAGATCCATAAACGAATGCTTTGCACGTAGGTTTTGATAGTGTGAATGATAACGGCCTGCTTGGCGCATCATCCATACGGGAGGAGCTTTAGTTCCGGTTTTTAAAATCATAGTTTTTCTCCTCTTTATGCTTTCTGTTCAAATACATAGCCAACACCACGAACTGATCGAATCATCTGTTCGTCGGTATCACCGATGAGGTGACGAAGGCGCGCAATTGCATTGTCAATGGTACGGTGGCTAGTTTCGCTGTCAGTGCCCCAAACCGCATCAATTAATTGATCACGGCTGACCGGCGTTCCCGCTTGGCTTGTAAGGTGTTTTAAAATTTTAATATCATTCACCGGAGGATATTCGATCGACCCGTCCGGTTGGTAAACAGCGAAAGTGGCAAAGTTAATTTTCACTTTACCCACTTCAACTTCGATTTGGCTCGCATGCGCTTCGAACACATGGCCGATACGTAAAAGTAATTCTTTTAAATGAAATGGTTTTGGCACGAATTCTTGAATACCGATTTCGTAACCTTTAAGGCGCGTTTCGGGATCACCTTGCGCTGATAAAATTAATACCGGTGGTTTATATGATAACGCCTGGATCTTTTCGACTAAATCCATGCCGTTACCATCAGGTAAACCTAAATCACAGATTAACAGATCAAAAGTTTCTGTGCTAATCAGCTGATTGGCTTTAGCCAAGGTGTTAGCCCATTTCACATTATAAGTACGGCTTAAGCTGGTTTTTAAGCCTTCGCCTAAAACTGGATCATCTTCGACAAGTAAAATATTCTTCTTAAAAGAAAGCGTCATTTAAGCACCCTTTCCTTTAGGTAAAATAACTAACACCATCAATTGTGTATTTTGACCTAACTTAAATTGAATTTGCCCAGAAAGTTTATCCACCAAGAAGCGGGTTAAGTATAACCCTAAACCATTACCATGTGATGATTTAGGTTGGATAAAACGTTGGCCTAATTGCTCTAGTTCACCTGTAAACGCTTCGCCATTAGCTTGAAACTGAATTTCGTAATGGCCAGCGACTTCTTTAACAACCAACTGAACTTTCGTGGCTTTACCGTGTATCACCGCATTTTGAATTAAATTACGAAATACACTGCGCAGGGCTAATTCATCAGCATAAACCGTAGCATCAGAAGTCATGCTGATTTCAATTTCGGGCCATTCACTGCGAATCACTGAAAAGATTTTTGAAATCTTCACGTTTTGTAAATGCATCACTTGCGTTTCACCACGCGCTACCCACAATGAATTTTCTAATTGCAGATCAAGCTGGTTCATGTTTTCGCCCAGACGGTTTAATGTCTGTTGGTCAAAACCCTCGCGTAGTAAATCTGATTGCAGGCGTAAACGTGAAATTGAAGTTTTTAAATCGTGGGCAAAGTTTCCAAAAAACATACGAATCTGTTCGTGACGTTCTAAATCTTTTTTTGCCAATAAAATCAAGGCTATTCCACCTACGATCACGGCCATAAGAAAAACTAAACCTTCTGACATAATCATACGGTATGAGCGCACGAATTCATCATCAGACATCAGTGACTTCATAACCTCCAGCTGGCGCAGACTTAATAACCACCACCATGTCGTCAACGCACCGGTTAACACCAGCCAAATGATCGACAGGTAAAAGCGCAGTCTGCTTTGCGAGAGAGCTTTTAAATTCACGCCAGTGATTCTCCCATGATTTTCACCATATCATTAATGACATCTTCAGTGTGCGCTAATGATAGGAAACCCACTTCGTAAGCGTTAGGGGCTAAATATAAACCTCTATCTAATGAATTTAAGAATAACTTTTTAAAAGTTTCTTTTTGGGTTGCTGCAATTTGTTCTACTTGGCGGATTGGCGAACCATCTGCCGTTTTAGTGTGTAACCAGAATAAACTTCCGTAACGAACAAAGTTTAACGGTAAATTTAAATTTTTAATTAAATCATTTACTTTGTTTTCTAAAAGTTGACCGCGCTTCTCTAAAACTTGGTAACCGTTTTCACGTTCCATTTTTTCTAAAGTCGCAAGACCTGCAACCATCCCTACCGGGTTAGCGCTTAAGGTACCAGCTTGGTAAACTTGGCCTAGTGGTGCGATTAAATCCATTAATTCACGGCGACCACCGTAACAACCTACTGGAAAACCCCCGCCTAAAATTTTTCCGTAGGTAGCTAGATCAGGTTTAATTCCTAAAACTTCAGCCATACCACCTAAGGCTACACGAAAACCCGAGATCACTTCGTCAAAAATAACTAAGGCGCCATTGGCTTTAGCTAATGCGCACGCTTTTTGGATAAATTCTTTACGTTGAATTAATAAACCGTAGTTCGCTGGAAGTGGTTCCATGATTAGAGCTGCGATATTTTTACCTTCACGCGCAAACACCGCCTCTAAAGCTTTTTCGTCATCTAATGAAACCGTTAAAGTTTCAGAAGCTGTTTGTTCAGAAACACCAGCACTTGATGACGCTGTAACCCCAGCTAAACCAGAACCTGCTTTAACAAGTAATGAATCCACGTGGCCGTGATAACAGCCTTCAAATTTTAAAATTTTAGTACGTCCTGTCGCTGCACGCGCTACACGTAAAGCCGACATCACCGCTTCTGTCCCAGAAGAAACGAAACGCAGTTTTTCAACCCATGGTACTTTTTTCTGAATCCACTCGCCTAACATCAATGAATACGGTTCGCAGGCTCCGAATGTCCAAGCTGTGTCGATCATCTCCATCACTTTAGATTGAACTTCAGAATCGCGGTGACCTAAAATCAACGGACCAAAACTTTGGCAGCAGTCGATATATTTTTTGCCTTCAACACTTGTTAAATAAGCCCCTTGTGCTGATTTGAAAAAGACCGGTGAACGGCCAAGGCCCGCAAAAGATCTTACCGGAGAATGTACTCCACCTGGAGCCACTTGTTTTGCGCGTTCAAAATAATTTTCAGATGTCATGTTATTCATATCTGCGACTTCCAACTTTCTTCATTCAAATAAATATATAAATTCTTATCAGACCCTAAAGTGTCTTTCAGGTTTTGCCACGTTTTACCCGGGCCACAGGCATGAGCACAATTTAAAAAGTTCTGCTTAGGTGCACTATCAAGAACACCTAAAACCGCTTCGAATTGACTATGACTCTTCCAGTAAAAGAAATACTTTCCAGAAGCTAATAAATCATCTTTAAGCTTGGCGATTTCGCCATCTGCCAGCTGAATTTGCAGGTCATAGGTTCCGGCATTTGACGCTAGTGTGTGCGTCAATGTAACTAACTCTGGCTTAGTTTTACCAATAAGCCACTCAACACGTGGATCTTCACTTTCGCCAAGACCTTCGGCGCAGCCACTTACCCATACGCCTTTTTTAGCTAATTTTTCCCAAGTGCTTACGCCAGCGGCCCAAACAACGCCTGGGTATGAACTAAGATCAACTGAGCCGGCCGCTTCACTACGCGCCACCCAAACCATGTCGGTGTTAGCTAAAGAAACATCAGCTGTTTTTTGATTACGAACAATTGAAAAATTAAAACTGTGTTTTACTAAATCAGCTGGTGCAGACTTAGTCGCTAAAAGTTTACGTGTATCTAAGATCTCACCTTTAGGTGAAAGACCTTTAACCGTTAATATTTCGCCATAACTACGAGTAAGTACCGCGACACCGATTTTTTGGTGGCAACCGCCGCCGTAACCAGAAAAAACTTTTCTTTCATGAACAACACTTGAAGCTGTTTGTTCACAGTGAATTTTAGCAAACAATTCTTTTAAATCTTTACGGTCACTTCTGATTTCGATCGCTAAAGCCCCTTGGGCTGCTGCATTTGGGTTTTCAGAAATTGGCGGAATAATCCAATTGCATTTTGCTAAATGCCCACGGATTTTTTCTTGAACAGGCTTAAACTCTGGATAAGGATGCGCTAACAAACGATCAATCGCCGCTTTCGCTAAAACTAAACCATCGATTGATTCATCATCAGTCATTTTTTGTAAACGTGTCGGAATATTTCCGCGCACATTTGCAAATTCGATTTTTTCTGTCGTCCACGGTAAGTGTTTCGATAAAAATGGAATTAAATTGTATTCACGGCGAGGCGATGAAGAAAAAATACGTAAGACTTTTTTCTTTAAACTCGTTTTTTTAATAAGAACTAAATCACGCTGATCGGCACGCGGAAGCGTTGCTACGATTTCAGTGCCTTGCGTGTGTTCAACCGGAAGATCTTTCCATGAGTGAACCACGAAATCTAATTTTCCGTTGATTAAGTCTTGATAGAAATCTTGCGTGAAAACGCCCTTCTCAGGCATTTTCCATAAAGGATCTGTTAGATTTTTATCACCTAAAGATTCACGAAATACATATTCGATATCGACGCCTAAAGATTTAAGGGCGTCACCCACTAAGTACCCTTGCAAACGAGCTAAATCGCTCTGTCTGGCTCCTAAAACTAACCGCATAAGTCTTCCCAACCGAAAGGACGTAATGTCACCTTATCCATTTGAGCTACGCGCCACTGTTCTACAGCGGCAAACGCTTGCTTTTGTCTGGAAGCTAACAAATCCTTTTGTTGAGAAAAAAATTCCATCACATGTTCTAACGTAATCCACGATTCAATTTGTGGATCACGATCATTAAATAACTTAGCATCACGGCGTAAATCGATCACATACTTCCACTTGTTCGTAGAATTTGAAACGATCGTTTTTAACTGTTCGTGAGAAATCGGGGCCGCAATCACTAACACTTCACTTGATGGCAAAGTATTCTCAAGCGGATGAAGCGATAACTTTCCACCCGCTTCAACAAAGTGAGAAAAATGTTTCATCACTTGGATTTGTGATTTTTCCAGATTGCGTGCAAACACTTGCACGTTTTTAGCTTGTAACCACGGAAGCACATCTTCAACTAAAGAACCGGCTCCAATGATTTGTACACTGTTTTGATTTTGCAGAATACGGCGTAAGTAACCACCGTAAGACTGTGAACCGAAGTTATATAAATATTTTTCGCGCACCTCTTTGATTAACGAAAACCAAACTTGCATGCGGGATTGAAATTTTTGAACCCACTCATGTTTTGCATTTAAGTTAATAAATTGGCGAAACTGGCCTAAGATTTCTGTTTCACCGATCACGGGTGAATGCAGACCGCACAACACTTCAAGTAAAAAACTTTCAGCGTCAAGACCATTCATAAAACCGCGGCCATCAGCCACAAAACCTGTCTCATCTAAGTAAAAATAAATTTTACGGCGACAAGTTTCCCATAATAGAACAGCTTTGCTATCCACGATAAGTGGCGCTAAATATGTATGTTCCTGTTCAATGGGCTGGTGCCAGAGCTTAAGCATGTTTGTACCATACCAAAGATTCTCAATTAATTTGTCACAAGTTTGTCACCGCCCGAAAAAAAAGTTGCTATTTTTTAAAAGGTAGCTCAAAAAATAGGTATGCACAGACCTAGACGCTTACGCCAAACAAGCAACATTCGTGAGATGATCGCCGAGACAAATTTACATGTGGCAAATCTTATTTACCCCGTCTTTATTTGTGACGGCGAGAAGATTGACCAGCCTATTCGCACGCTTCCTGGGCAGTCTCGCATGAGTGTGGATGTTTTGGGTGAAAAAATCACCGCTTGGAAAAAATTAGGCCTTAAAAACTACGCACTTTTCCCGAAAATCGAAGACAGCAAAAAAGACTCACCTGGGTCAGAAGCTTTAAATGACAACGGCCTACTTCCGAAAGCGATCAAATATCTTAAACAAAATCATCCAGAAATTAGTTTGTTTACCGATGTGGCACTTGATCCTTATTCGTCAGATGGCCACGATGGCATCGTCAAAAACGGCGAAATTTTAAATGATGAGACCGTGCAAATTTTATCGCAAATGGCCGTTAAACAAGCACAGTGGGGCGCTGACTGGGTCTGCCCTTCGGACATGATGGATGGCCGTGTCGCTGCCATTCGCGAAGCCTTAGATGAAAATGGCTTTACAAAAACCAGTATTCTTTCTTACACCGCAAAATACGCTTCAAGTTTTTACGGTCCATTTCGCGAAGCTTTAGACTCTGCTCCAAAAGCAGGAGATAAAAAAACTTATCAAATGGATTTTAGAAATCGCACGGAAGCTGTTCGCGAATTATCGTTAGATATTTCTGAAGGTGCAGATATGGTGATGGTAAAACCAGGACTTCCTTATCTTGATGTGGTTGCCGATCTTAAAGCGCACTCTTCAGTTCCGGTCGCTGTGTACAATGTCAGTGGTGAATACGCGATGTTACATTTCGCAGCCCAAGCTGGCGCACTTGATTTAGAAAAAACAATGATGGAGTGCATGTACTCATTCCGCCGTGCTGGTGCCGATGTAATCTTGACATACTTTGCGCCAGAAGTAGCTAAAGTTTTAAAAGCGCAAAATTAATTTTTAAATTTAATAGAGTCTAAAATTTTATAGGCTTGATCTTCAGAAAAACTTCCTTCAGGGAACATGATAATCACCATATAAAGATTTTGGCCTTTAACGATGTAGGCCGCACGGATTAGAATTTTTTTATTCTCAACAGTAGTACTGTAAATACCAATATAGCCTTCGTAGGATTTACCTTTAATCGGTTCAAAGTTAGGAACCGGCGTTTGATCACCAAGTTCTTTTGCCATAGCGTTGATTGAACCTGTCGCAGCACCTTCGAGTGAAACTTTGACTTTATCTTCGTAAACCGTTTTAACGACATTCATCGTAACTTCGCCGCTTTGAAGCGCTCGAACTTGTTTGAATTCTTTCACCAGTACCTGAACTTCGGCAGGCACTGCTGGCATGCCTGGATCTAATTCAAATTTAAACGGAGATTGAAATTGAATATCGTTGAAATTTTCCGTGTGCCATTCGATGACAGGTAGCTTGGCTGACTGAACATCCTTGAAATACATCCCGAGATAAAGCCCGATTAAGATGATTCCAATAAAACGAATGCCCTTACCCATTATTCAGTCACACGCTTAACGCCGATAATGCCTTTGATTTTTTGCAGAGCTAAAATTGAATTTGTTAACTGAGTTAAATCTTTAACTGAGATTTCAAAAATACAAACCGCTTTTTTATCACGAGTTGTTCTGATTTGTGCCGATTCAATATTAATACCCTGGGCTGAAAACGCCTCTGACATTAATTTTAATAATCCCGGAACGTCTTGCCCGATCACTTCCAAACGCACTTGGCGTTCTTGACCTACAGCCGCGGTTTTTGTTGTCCACGCCACATCCACACGGCGCATTTGATCTAACTCAAAAACTTTATGGCAATCACTACGGTGGATCATAATACCCTTACCGCGCGAGATAAAACCAGAAATTGGATCACCTGGAATCGGTGCACAGCATTTCGCAAAGTGAACTAAAACGTCATCCATGCCATCAACTGACACCAGTGAGTTTGTTTTACGTTTTTTACTTTTCGCAGACTTTACAACTTTCTCCATGAACGAAGCTGATTCGGCTGTTTTAGCATCTACAACTTTCTCTGGAGCTTCAGGAACTAAGGCTGAAACTAAATGACGAGGTTCAGTTTTACCGTAACCCACTTTAACAAATAAATCGTCGGCATCTACGACACCGCTATCGCGGGCATACTTTTCAAAAATCTCACCTTTAAGATATTTTGAAGCCGCCATGCCGAATTTTCTGAATTCTTTCTCGACAAGGTCTTTACCCATGGCAAGAGCATTACGGCGCTGTTCTTCTTTCACGAACTGGCGAACTTTTGATTTAGCTTTATTGGTAACAACAAACTTTAACCAATCTTTCGACGGTGTTTGTGTTTTAAGAGTGATAATTTCAACACGATCACCATTTTGTAGAGCGTGTTTTAATGGCACCATACGGCCGTTGACGCGAGCTCCGGTACAGGTATTACCTAAGTTTGTGTGAATCGCGTAAGCAAGATCTACCGGCGTTGAACCTTCTGGAAGTTCTTTGACATCTCCACGTGGCGTGAAAACGTAAATGTCTTTTTCCATGAGGTCAGTTTTAATTGTCTCTAAAAATTCATCAGACGAATCAGCTTGTTGATGAAGAGATACTAACTCACGCAGCCAGTTCGCTTGCTGTAACTTATCACCGGTTAAGTTTCCGCGCTCTTTATAGTTCCAGTGGGCCGCGATCCCTTTTTCGGCGATCAAATGCATTTCTTCAGTACGGATTTGAATCTCGATACGATCACCGCCCGGGCCGATCACCGTTGTATGCAGTGATTGGTAGTTATTTGATTTAGGCATCGCGATGAAATCTTTAAAACGGCCTGGAATCGGTTTCCAGATCGAGTGGATATACCCAAGCACTTCGTAACATTCTACGACTGAACTTACGATAATACGAAACGCTAACACATCGTAAATCTGATCGTAATCAAGATTACGTGAGGTCATCTTTCTGTAGACTGACCATAAATGCTTTGAACGTCCGTAAATTTTATAATTTTTAATATTTGATTTCGACAAAACGTCGCTGACGTTTCTTTTTACTTCTTCGATATAACGATCAGTATCGCCTTCAGTCTTTTTGATTAATTGAACAAGTTCATAGTATTTATCAGGGCGAGAATATCTAAAACACAGATCTTCTAATTCGATCTTTAAAGCACTGATACCGATACGGCCCGCGAGAGGACAATAAATCTCTAACGTCTCTTGCGCGATACGATTTTGTTTCTCGTACGGCATATGATTTAGCGTGCGCATATTGTGAAGACGATCCGCTAACTTTACTAAAACAACGCGAACATCTTTACCCATCGATACGATCATCTTACGAATATTTTCGCCCTGCTTTTCAAAGCTGTTACGAAAATTCATCTGACCGATTTTAGTAACGCCATCAACTAAGTACGCGACCGTTTCGCCAAATTCACGTTTGATATCGTCTAAAGTTACATCTGTGTCTTCAACCGTATCATGCAGTAAGCCCGTCATGATCGTGTCCATATCAAGTTTTAAATCAGCTAAGATTCCCGCAACACTTAACGGGTGTGAAATGTAAGGTTCACCAGAACGGCGCAACTGCCCTTCGTGAGCTTTTTCAGAAAATAGATAAGCCTTCTCAACGATTTGTAAATCAGCCTGAGGATAGTACGTTCTAATTTTACTCAATAGATCTTCGACGGTTTTCACCGGCTTTGTAGGTAAACGGTCATCAAGATGCGAAGTCGAAGAAAAGTCAGACATTCCTTATAGAATAAATGAAAAAACCCGCCTTGTGAGCGGGTTTTTAACAAATTTTAACTGATTCGGACTAACGTAATAAGAACCTATTTGTTTAGGTCTTTTAACATATCTTCACGAGCTGTAGTTTCATCAACTTTAGTGTCGAAAACCACGTTACCGATCGCTACTTCACGTAATGAGTTAACGATGTATTTATTGTTACGAGTCGCTACTGTGCACTCGCCACCTTTAAGTAATTGCTTTGCGCGTTTAGCTACTAATAAAACTAAAGCAAAACGGTTAGGAACTTTATCTAAGCAATCTTCAACTGTAACGCGAGCCATAGGACCTCCGGTTTAACGAAACCATAGTTATACTTCTAAGTACTCTAAATTTCAAGGAATTAAGCTAGCCAGCTATCTACGATCTTCTTAAATTCGGCAAAAGAGCGATTAAAATCGTCATTAACGATTCTAACATCGAATTCGTGGGCCTTAGCCATCTCTTTTTCAGCATTTTGCATGCGGATTTCTAGGTCAACTGGGGGCACACCATCGCGTTTAATAACGCGGCGTCTTAGCTCATCCAGTGATGGGGGTAAGATAAACACAGTTTTAGCGTCAGGGTACTTGCTTTTAAATGTCGCAACACCTTGGATGTCGATATCCATGATCACCACTTTACCCTTTGCCCAAGCGCCTTGAAGCTGCTCGTACGAAGTGCCGTAGTGGTTCGTGTGAACTTTCGCCCACTCGATAAAGAAGTTTTCATTTTTCTTCTGTTCAAAATCTTCAGGAGTAATAAAAAAGTAAGGCTTACCTTGGCTTTCACCCGTGCGCATAGAACGAGTGGTGTACGTAACAACATCGTGTAAACGATTATCTTCGGCAGCTAATTTTTCCACAAAACTGCTCTTGCCTGCTCCACTTGGAGCCGCAACGATGATCATTCTTGTAGGTGTTTTAGCTTTGTCGTTAACGTCGGTCATAATTACTCTATGTTTTGCACCTGTTCTCTAATTCTTTCGATAAGTGTTTTAGCTTCTACAACAGATTCAGTGATTCCGGCAACCTGACTTTTTGATCCGATGGTATTAACTTCACGCAGTAATTCCTGTGTGTAAAAATCAAGCTTTTTACCTTCAACAACCGAATTCTCAATCAGCTTTTCAAAGTTTTTTAAGTGCTCTGTTAAACGAATCAGCTCTTCGTTAATGTCGGCTTTCTCGAGCTGAATAACGATCTCTTGAGAAATGCGTAAAGGATCAACTGATTGGCCGACAACTTCTTTGGGTAAACGTGATTTGATTTTTGCTTCGAATTTTTCCTGAAGGATCTTATTCGCATCATCACGTAATTTAGAAATTTTAACCACGTGCTTTTGCAGATCTTTTAAGTTTTTTGAAAGATCTTTTTTTAGCGCTCCGCCTTCGCGGATTTTTTCTTGTTCGAATTTTTTAAGAGCCGCTTCAAAAGCTTTTTTAAGAAGAACAACTTCTTGCGGGTTTAATGTGTCCACTTCTTCCATCACGATCACATCGGCTTGGCGCGAGATCAGATCAAAGCGAACGGCTTCGTTCATTTTTAAATCTTTAGCTAACTTCTTGAAAGATTTTAAATACTCTTGCGCTAAGCGCGTGTTGATAACGATTTTTCCGGCGGTGTGGCTGGCTTTTAATTTTCGTGAAATATAAATATCAACTGTTCCGCGTAAAGCGTATTCGCCAAGTCTTTTCTTAAGATCCGATTCAAAGATAAAATAAGGTTTTGGTAAGTGAAAACGAGTTTCTAAAAAGCGACCGTTCACCGCTCTGATACTGATCTCTAATGCTACTTCGTTGGTTTGGGCCCGGCACAGACCGTAGCCAGTCATACTTTTCATTTATAAATTATGGCGTGCTTTATTCTTAGGCGTCAAAGTTTACTTTGCTAAGAAGTCCTGAACTTCTCTCTCGAGAGACCCGTAATCAGGGGTAAAAACATCAGACCAAAGTATGGCCTCGTCGCGCTTAAACCAAGTTTTCTGTTTTTTAACGAGCTTCATCGTGGCCTGCGTGATCGCTGGCGCTAATTCTTCGCGTTTAAGCTCGCCTTGCAAATACGCTTTCGCTTCATGATAGCCCACACTTGAAAGCGGCGCCCAATTTTCAAAACCATCATCTAAGAAATGTTTTGTCTCTTCGATGATACCCTCATCAAGCATTTTTAAAGTGCGCTCGTGGACACGCTGCGCGAATTTTTCTTTATCGTTTGTTTCAAACGTTAATCCAATTTTCATTGAGGGGTACGGAAGTTTATTTTTATTGTCTGCAGCCGCAGCATTTTTAAACTCAGACATTTTTAAATTAAACGCACGTTTTACTTCTAAGGCTCGGCCTACACGGTAATGGTCGTTCGGATGTAATTCAGTGTCGGGGTCAAATTCTTTAAGCTCGGTAAACATTTTTTCAGAGCCAAAAGTTTCAAAATCAGCCAGAACTTCTTTTTTTATTTCTTCACTGACTTCAGGTAAATCGTACATTCCTTTTTCCAGGGCTTGCACATAAAAACCTGTGCCACCCACAACAAAAAGGGGTGATGTGGCTTTTCCTGATTCGATTAATTCATAAAAATCACGAATGTACTGCCCGGCTGTCATTTCATCAGGAGCTTTGACATAAGAAAATAAATAATGGGGAACTTGTTTTTTTTCGTCTTCACTAGGAGCTGCCGAGCCAACAATTAGACCTTCGTAAAACTGGACACTATCAATGTTGATAATGCTTCCGTTAAACTTTTTTGCTAGCTGCATGGCTAATGCACTTTTACCGGATGCTGTGGGGCCAACTACAAAAACAACTTTAGTTTTTTCACTCACAGGGTGCGACCAAACTGTTTTTCAATATCGTTAAATGCAAATTCAATCGACACCGGGCGCCCGTGCGGACAGAATGACGACAATGGAAATTCATCCATGGCTTTAAGTAATTCAACCATTTCTGCCTGCGAAAGACTTTGCCCCGCACGCACCACCGAATGGCAGGCCATCGTTGCAAATAAATCTGCGATTGATTTTTCTAAAGAATAACTTCCACCGTAATCAACTATGTCAGTGGCCATTTTATCAAAAATTTTTGGAAGTGCGGCTTCTTTTACAAAAAGCGGAGCTGATTTTACCCCGATCACTGATGGCCCAAGCGCTTCAATTTCGATTCCCATCTTGGCAATATTTTCAGATTGCGCAAGTAACGCTTCTGCTTTTTCAGGAGATAAATCAATCGCTAGCGGAAATAAAAAATCCTGCTGATCAATTGCTCCGCCTTTCCATTTACGCATTAGCTTTTCAAAAGCCACACGTTCATGGGCTGCGTGCTGGTCAACTAAAACCATACGATCGTGTTTCTGACAAACAAGGTACGTTAAATTTAACTGCCCTAAAACTTGTAAACTGGACCAGTACCCGCCTGCAGTTTCAATTGCTGCAATCGGAGTTGAATCCACTTTTAACTGCGATAACTGCTCAAGCGCACTTAATTTAGTTTTAAACTGGGTGTTTCCTAACGATGAACCCAGATCCGTAAAACGAGTTTGATCTTGCACACTCATTTGCGGGATTTCGCGCACGAAAGACTGGTAACTAGCACCCGCTGCCGGTTGTGAATCGAATGAGGCTGACGCCGATTCAGTTTGTGCCACTTTAGGAATCCACGGTGCTAACTCCAAACCTTGTCTAACAGCCCCGTGCACCGCACGAAAAGCATCAGAGGCATCCTGGAATTTTACTTGTGATTTGGTCGGGTGAATATTTACGTCGATTAAATCTGGCGCACATTCAAGATCAATCACCACTTGCGGATATTCACCGTGCATTAATAAACTTCTGTACGCTTCAGTGATCGCCGCTTGCAAACCGCGATCTTGAATCCAACGTTTTTGCGCAAAGATCCAAATATTTTTAGACGTTTTTTGCACATCATTTGGAGACGAAAAATAAGCTTTAACAACGTAAGATTTGTAACGGTTTTCTTGCGTATAAATTTTATTTAAACCTAAAACTTGTGATGCACGTACTGATAAATCTTTCGCATTACCTTGAGCTTTAAAAAATAAATCAAGCTTACCGTTTTCGATTAATTTAAATTCAACATGCGGATACGCTAAAGATAAAGCACGAATCACGTTTCTGATTTGCGCAAGCTCGGCTGAATCTGACTTTAAGAATTTTAAACGTGCGGGAACATTTTCAAACAAAACATCAATAGTAATTTGTGTGCCGGTATCAATTGATGACGGCATCACTTCACTGATCACACCAAAGTCAGATTTAATCTGAAAGGCCGCTTTAGCTTTTTTAGCTTTACTCATTAAAGTGAGCTTTGAAACCGCAGCTACTGACGCTAAAGCTTCACCGCGAAATCCGTAAGTTGATAAATTCCAAAGATCGTTGGTTTGGGTAATCTTACTGGTCGCGTGACGTTGCAGTGCTAACGGTAAATCTTCTTTGGTGATACCATCGCCGTTATCTGTGATCTTGATAAACTTACCACCAAAATTCACATCAATTTGAATTTGCGTAGAGTTTGCATCCAGTGAGTTTTCTAAAAGCTCTTTCACTAAATGTGACGGACGTTCAACCACTTCACCAGCGGCAATTTGATTCACAACATCGGGAGATAAAACCTGAATTGAAGACATGCCAGGATTCTAATAAGGGCGAATGAGCCAATCAAGAAATTAGAATAAGAATGCTACGCCGAAGCCACCATAAGATTCTTTGTCCCAGAAGTAGCGAAGGCCTAAATCAATCGTGACAAAGCGGCTATGAAGCATAATTCCGGCTTGAAAATCTAAACCGACTGTTAAATCTTGCAGGTTATACGTGCTTTGAGGGCGCAATGGGGCATCTTTAATCGTAAAATACGAATAACGTAAAAAAGGACCCGCACCGTAGCGAAATGAAGTGTTTGAATTTAAGGCAGAAACATTAGAAATTCCTGCGCTGCCCCAAAAAATGGCGCCAGAAGTTTTAGCTCCGGTTTTTTCTTCGTAATAATCTGGTGCCTTAGGAGCCACCATCAAATCATAGGCTAAACCTGATTGGTAATTTCCTTGTAGCGGTTGAAAACGAAAACCAAATGCCTGCAGATCAGCCACTTGGTTTCCACCCATAGTCTCTTCGTGAAAATTAATTAGTGAAAATGTAACACCTTTGTAATTGATGTTTGGATTTTCAGTATCATCTTCAGGTGATTCTTCATCTTCCTCACGTTTGGCGCGCTTTGCTTTTTTATCTAGGTCATCACCGCGAAAAGGTGTCTCTCTTACGGTTCCAACGCCTTCGATGTACACCTCAGTATCTGGAATATACCCGATCGTGCCGTCTTTAAATTTAACTTTATAAAATTCGCCGTAAGTTTTTTTAGAAACTAGAAATGTTTCATCTGGGTCAACCGTACCGATTGTCGCCGAATCAAAATCAGCGCTGCCATAAACATCGGTATCAGCATTTAAAACATGGGCTTTGTTTTGCGCAAAAACGCATTGCAAAGAAAGAAATACGAATAAAAAAACGAATGAAGCTAGACGCATCTCTCGTAATTATTAAATCAATGGATTAACCGCGCAAGGATAAATTTTCACCACGTGGTTGAGTATTTTCAGCTGAGGCGCGGCGTGCAGGTAAATTCAAAGCTGGTTTTAATAAATATTCCGGGCGTTCTGAACGTGTTCTCATAAAATCTTTGATTTTTGCACCGGCAAGTTCCGGGCTTCTCACATAAATTACCGGATCAAAACCGCAGTGCTGACACACCATTGATTGGCGCCAGCGAAGCTGCGTAGCACTCTCGCCCACCATCAATAATGTTCCCATAATAATTAAACCGCGAATATCCGGTTGATGCCAGATGGCGTAGGTCATCACGTAACTTAAAAGCACCATACCCACGATTCCTGAAAGACTCATATGCTTATTTGAATAAACTTTGCGAGTATTCTTACAAAAAGCACAGTAGCAGGATTTACGGTTTTGCATTTGAATCATATATTTCCAGTTTGCCAAAGAATGGGTTTATTTTCTATTCTGACAGTGAACCCTTTTTAAGGATTGGCCCAAAGCCAAGCGGTACACATAGCGACAACGATGAAGTTAGAACTGAAACCAAACTGTTTATTGACTAAACGCCCTCTGAAACTGGTCTCTGGTCCAAAGAGCATCTTCTTTTACCAAAAACCCTGGGGGGATCTGCCAGAAGTCCTTTACGAACACGGCTATCGCGCCTCTGTAATGCAGCTGCCATTTAACAATAAAGAGCTGCGCCAAAAGGCCTTCACTCACCGCCTTTCCGAGCTTGATAACACACACATCATTATCGATGAACAAACTTATCAGGAGTTCTTTGAGGCTTTAAAAAATGTGAATAATTCAACGATCAATATCATCGGTAAAACTTTTAAACCCAACTACAAAACTTCGTCATTGGCTTATTACTTACACCGTCGCTGGCTTAATTTTTTAGGCTTTACCGTAACTGAACCACAGAATTTGTTCATTAATGCGGATAAAAACACATGGTATGCCTTTATAGATCACTGCGTGAAGCTGGCAGAACTTGATTTCCTTTCTGAATAAGTGAGATAATTTCTGTATGAGAGAAGTTAATCCCAACATGAATCATCAAAAAACTAACGTTAAAGAAATTCTGAATTACCTCAAAGAATTCGTGAAAAATCCTGTTTTGAAAATCACAGAAATTCCTTCTTGGGATTGGATGTCTTTAATCATCGTGCAAATCACTTTTGCCGTTGTTTCTGGTGTATTAGCCGGAGCCATTAAATTAAACTTACTACGTGCGCTTTCTGGTATTTTCTTAATGCCGATTGTTTCAACGGTATCAAGTATGCTTTTAACAACGTTTTTCTATTACTACTTTCAGTTTTTTGAAAACCGCACAGAAAGTTACCGCAGACTTTTTGCGTTTGTGACATTAGCTTCAATTCCGTTTTACATTTTTCAAATCGCTTCAGAATACTTTCCGCCGGTCACTTTAATCGGTTTTGGTTTTACAAGTTTACTCTGCGTGGTTGGATTAACTGAAAACTTTCAAGTGGATCGTAAACGCGCCTACCAAATCGCTGTGTTTTTATATCTGCTTGTACTAGCGACTTGGTTATTAAATAAGTACATTTAAAACAAAGGATAAAAAGATGAGCCAAACAAAATCTGATAACAGAATTGCGACTTACTCAGAATTTTGGTTTTTCTATCTGCAAGAGCATTCTAACTCCACAAATAGAATGCTTCACTTTATCGGAACAACTTTTGTTTTTATCTTTTTAATCACTGGTTTAGTAACTCAAAACTACAAACTCATCTGGCTCTGCCCACTGGCAGGCTACGCTTTTGCCTGGGTAGGTCACTTTAAAGTTGAACATAACCGCCCAGCTACTTTTAAGTACCCCTTCTGGAGCTTAATCTCTGATTTTAAAATGTATTTCTTTTTCCTGTTTGGAAAACTAAACAAAGAAATCGAAAAATCTAAAAGTTATAAGTTTTAAAGAAAAACGAAACTCAAACCACTTCGTTTTCGACCAGCTTACATTAAAATTAAAGTTCTTCCCCTCAAACGAACATCCTGAATTGCAAAGCAATTCAGGATGCACCAAGCAGACCACCTATTTAGATAAATAACCTAAGCCAGTTCAGCGCGGTAGCTACCCTAACCTACTTCTTTTCAAAAAACGCATTCACCGCAGCTTCATGATCCGGCGTCCTTTGCGCGATTCCTTGAAACGCGGCTAATAAATCTAAATTCACCTGTAAATCATGACGGTAGGCGGCTTTTAAAGATTTCTTCGCCATTTGCAAAGCCACTGCAGGAAGACTCGCAATCTTAGTCGCTAAAGCTGAAGTTTCTTTTTCTAAATCAGCGGTTTCGACATAATAATTCATTAAACCAAATTCATAAGCTTTTTTGCCGCTGATAATTTCTGCGGTCATTGTCATTTGCATAGCTTTTGCAAAGCCCACGATACGGGTTAAAAAGAATGTTCCGCCGTCACCTGGAACTAATCCTAATTTTGCGAAAGTCTCACCAAAACGTGACTCTTCACAACCGATACGTAAATCGCACATCATCGATAAATCACAACCCGCACCGATCGCAGCACCGTTCACCATAGCAATAATTGGTTTTGATAAGTCTTCCATGCATTTAGGAATTTTCTGAATCCCTTGCATATAGCGCATACGTAATTCATTTGAATCGCCGTGAAACATACCTGATTTATCTTTCATCGCCTGCACATCACCGCCCGCTGAAAAAGCTTTACCCGCCCCGCGAATCACGATCACTTTAACATCGGGATTCATTTCAGCTTTAAAAAGTGTCGTTGTTAATGAGTCGATCATTTCGTAACTGATTGCGTTCATTTTTTCTGGATTATTTAAAGTAATCCATAGTTGGTTTTGATTTTTAATTTCAGTTGAAAGATGCGCTAAATTTTGACTCATAACTTATCCTTAAATTTATTAAATCAATGAAAACGATAAATAAAATAAACCTTCGGCTTTAGGTATATTCATTTGATCTTTAACTTTATCATACGCTTCACTAAAGCGCGGGTCATTCTTAGAAAGCGATTTCGCAAATTCTAAGTTATTTAACGCTTGAGTGCGATCACCTTTATTCCAGCCGGCCCAGGCTAAATAGTAATAACGTAAAGCCTGAAGCTTACCGTCTTCTTTAACATTCGGAAATACTTTAAGAAGTTTAACTTCGCCGTCAGCCGAATGAATCAAGGCATACATATACATTTCACGAACTTCTAAATCGCGCGGGTTAAGAGCATAGGCTTTAACTAAATAAGAAAACAGCGGCCCACCTTCAGCATAAACTGAAGGTTTTTGGCCAAAACCTAAAGCTTTGATATAAACTTTTATAGCTTCAAAGTTATTGGGATAAGTTTCGATAAGTGTTTGCACCATCGCCTGCATCAGTTGCGGATTTTTATCGGGCTTAAGCATTTGCGCCTGAATTTTTCGCTGTAGCACGATCTGCGATAAACTCTTAACATCGACATCATCTGGATACGCAAAATCAGTTACATAGCTTTGATAAACTTTTAAAAAAGCTTGGCACATCAGAGTTTCGATAGTTTCGGTCACCGTCGAGTTATTAGCCCCCAACAGACAACGCTCTAAAGTGCCAACATCAACAGACTCGTTCACCATAAAACATTTTACATCGTATTTTTGTGGATTATTTTTTCTGGCTTGAACGATTGCAGCGTAATCTTTTCTTTTTAAAAGATCATCGTGCTGCGCTTTACAATGGGCACTTTGCAAAAAAGCTTCTTTGCTTGAGGGGGTATGCGCAACTGAAGTTACCTGAGCTTCACCCTCATTAGTAATAACACCTGAAAAATTATTGGAAATACCGTACCATAGAACGACGGTTGCAATGACAGCAATAGCAAAGAGTATATTCCTTGCTACTTCCTTCACTAAGCTTTACCTGTTGATCCAAATCCGCCAGCGCCACGAGCTGTATCAGATAACTCTTCTACCACATGAAACTGCGCTTGAATGATGGGGCAAATAACGAACTGAGCACAACGCTCTTGATCGTTAATCGTGATAGCCTCTTGACCAAGATTAACTAAGATCACTTTAACTTCACCACGGTAATCGGCATCGATTGTACCCGGTGTATTTAATACTGATAAACCTTGTTTCGCTGCTAAACCGCTGCGAGGACGGGCTTGAATTTCATAACCCACCGGAATTTCGAAAGTTAATCCTGTTGGCACTAACGCGCGCTCCATCGGCTTTAAAGTTAACGGCTGGTCTAATTGCGCACGCACATCAAAACCGCTGGCACCATGTGATTGGTAAGCCGGAAGTTCACCTTTGAAATGAGGCCATTTTTTAATTTTAACTTGCATCATAGTCTGTCTCCTGCAAAAGTGCGTTACTTACGCGAAAAGTCGATCTCGCTGACCCATGATTTCATTTTTGAAACATGAGGGCCCATAAGAATTACGGCCATTTTTTCCAGATCGAAGTGGTCTTTAAGATAAGCTTTAATTGATTTTTCGTTCACGGCTTCAACTTCTTGAATGACTCTTTCAACAGAACGATAATCTTCAAAAACCATTTCATTCACACCTAAAGAGGTCATGCGGTTTTCGATATCGTCAGAGCCCATTAATAATTGGCCACGAACTTGGGTCTTAAATAAATCAAGATCTGATTTTTTAATACCGTCTTTTTTAATTTTTAATAATTCATCTTTAATTGTGTTAATTACTTTTTTAACTTTTTTCGGATCAGTTCCCGCATAAATCGTGATGTTGCCCGAATCCACTTGCGTATTTAAAGATGAAAATATGCTGTAAGCTAAGCCCTGCTTTTCACGCACGGCTTGGTAAAGTTTTGAAGTCATGCCGCCACCTAATAACGAGTTTACGATAAACGCTTCAAAGCGGAATTTATCGTGAAAGCTTGTTGAAGGTAACGCTAATAAAATATGAACTTGTTCTGAATCATCATCGTAAAATTTACGAGCTGCTTTCCAGCGAGGCGCGCGACGCGTATCAGGTACAGCAAATTTCTTACGTGAGCGAAACATCTTTTGAGCTTCGATCACTAAGGCATCGTGCTCTAACGGGCCTGCAGCAGAAACGATTAAGTTACTGCCTTGGTAAAACTTTTTGTAAAAGTCATAAACGCTTTTTTGCGTCAAATTCGAAATTGTATCTGCTTTACCTAAGATCTGACGACCTAAGGGATGATTCGCATAACTGTGTTCGAATAAATAATCGTAAATAATTTCTTCAGGAGAATCGTCACTCATTTGAATTTCTTGAACGACAACTTTCTTTTCTAACTCAAGATCCTTTTTAGAAATTTTCATATTGCACACAAGATCTGACAAAACCTCTAAACCCGTTTTCCAGTCTTCTTTTAAAACAGTGCAATGATAAGTGGTATGTTCGCGCGTAGTGTACGCATTTAAGTCTCCACCTAAAGATTCTAATGATTTTGCAATCTGGTAAGCATTACGCTTTTTCGTTCCCTTAAAAACTAAGTGCTCTACAAAATGCGACATGCCGATTTCTTCGGGGTCTTCGTCACGCGTGCCGGTTAAAACCCACACGCCTAACGCCACAGACTTAGAGTGCGGATGATATTCACTCACCACACGCACTCCGTTTGATAAAATTGATTTTTTAAAGTGAGATGACAACTTTATGTCCGATCGGCTTCGCCAATACTTCTAATCTTTAAAAACTACTGTAATAAAGCTTTACGAGAAAGTTTTATACGACCTGAACGATCTACTTCAAGCACTTTTACATCAACCATGTCGCCTTCTTTAACAACATCAGTTACTTGGCGTACGCGCTCGTTAGCAAGTTCAGAGATATGTAATAAACCTTGCGTATTCGGTAAGATTTCAACGAAAGCACCGAATTCAGCCACTTTCATTACTTTACCTTTATACGTTTTACCTACTTCAGCTTCAGCACAGATCGCTTCGATCATAGCAATAGCTTTTTTAGTCGCTTGAGGATCTGCTGATGCGATATTGATTGTACCGTCATCTTGGATCTCGATTTTAACACCTGTAGCTTCAGTGATTCCACGGATAACTTTACCGCCAGAACCGATAACTTCGCGGATTTTGTCTGGTTTAATTTTGATCGTTTCAATACGTGGAGCAAATTCAGAGATTTGGCCACGAGGCGCTTTCATCACTTTTTCCATTTCACCTAAGATATGTAAACGGCCTTCTTTAGCTTGGTTTAAAGCTGTTTCCATAACGGCGAAAGAAACTGAATCGATTTTGATATCCATTTGTAAAGCTGTGATACCAGTTGATGAACCAGCTACTTTGAAATCCATATCGCCTAAGTGATCTTCATCACCTAAGATATCAGATAATACAGCAACTTTATCGCCTTCTTTAATTAAGCCCATTGCAATACCTGCAACGTTAGCTTTAATTTTAACACCGGCATCAAGTAATGCTAATACACCCGCACAAACAGAACCCATTGAGCTTGAACCGTTAGATTCTAAAACTTCAGATACGATACGGATTGTGTATGGGAATTGGACGTGATCAGGAGTAACGGCTTTGATCGCGCGTTCTGCTAAGTTACCGTGACCGATCTCACGACGGCCTTGACCACCAAAACGACCTACCTCACCTACTGAGTATGGAGGGAAGTTGTAGTGTAAGTTAAATTTACGTTTAACTGTTCCGTTTAATGTTTCAACTGTTTGTTCGTCATCAGCAGTACCAAGTGTAACAGTACCTAAACATTGTGTTTCACCACGTTGGAATAAACCAGAACCGTGAGCGCGTGGTAATAAACCAACTTCACAAGCGATTGGACGAACAGTTTTTAAATCACGACCGTCGATACGACCGCCATCTAAGATTTGCGCACGGGCAATTTTGTACTTGATGTCTTCGATGATAGCGCCAACTTCTTTTTTACGTTGAGCTTGAAGTTTTTCATCAGTTAACGTTTTCACTAATTGAGTCATCGCTGCATCTTTAGCGGCATCGAAACCAGCGTAACGATCTTGTTTAATTTTTTGCGATAAAGCTTTAGTGATCAGCGGAGTAATTAAGTTCTCAGCTTGAGTTCTGAAGTCAGCATCGATAACTGCAGGAGTGAAAGCACGTTTAGCAACTGAACCCGTTTTTTCACGTAACTCTTCTTGCATTTGTAATAATGGCATAATTGATTGGTGACCGAATTTTAAAGCGGCTAGTGCATCTGCTTCAGAGATAAATTTCGCTTCACCTTCAACCATTAAGATACCGTTCTTAGTACCAGATACGATGATGTCCATATCTGATTGAGCTAATTGTTCCGGCGTTGGATTGGCAATGAACTGACCGTTTACGCGACCAACTTGGCAGGCTGCTGTTGGACCGTTAAATGGAATATTAGAAATGTGTAAAGCAGCTGAAGCACCTAATGAAGATAATGTATCCATTGGGAATGAACCGTCAGCAGATAAGATTGTGGCAACAACTTGTGTGTCGTTTAAGTAACCTTCTGGAAATAACGGACGGATCGGACGATCGATAATACGTGCTGATAAGATTGAATCTGTAGATGGTTTACCTTCACGTTTGAAGTAACCACCCGGGATTTTACCGATAGCGTAGTATTTTTCGATGAATTCAACTGTTAATGGGAAAAAGCTTTGATCTGGTTTTGCTTCTTTAGCAGATACCGCAGTAACTAAAACCATGTTGTTGCCGCAAGTAACTAAAACTGCACCATCAGTTTGTTTTGCTAAGCGACCAGTTTCGATTGTGATTTGTTTTCCTGCGATTGAAGTTGTAACTGTGTTGACCATATTTACGAGGTCTCCTTTTAATTCTTTTTTTGGGAAACGTTTTTACGAAATTTATTAGTCGTTTCCGCTATATAATTTTATTCTTCTTTTCGTACAGACATTTAGCCACACAAAGGCTCATTCGCCAATGACAAAAACACCCAAAAAAGGGTTTTTGCCTGCAACAAAAAAGGCTCACTTTTGAGAGTGAACCTTTATCAGATTTTTAGTTTTTTCAGATTTGCGTCAGAGAGCTTAGTTTGCGTAGTCTGCAGGATTAGATTTCTTAATATCTGCATCATTACTAGGCGAAATCGCTTCGTTGATCTTATCAGCTGCTGTGGGCTTCGCAAATTTGCTTAAATTTTTAATTTTATTCGAGTAACGAGGGCACGCTTTACGATCACCTAAGTAACCATCAAGCAAGTTCGTAAAAGCATAGCCTGAAACCGTGTGGGTTCCCGAACCATAAGAAGCGCATAAGTACGAGTCTGCATGAGGAATTTTGCTGGCCTTTAAAGAATCAGTCACCATATTTTGAATTTCTGAATTGTTCATCAAGGAATTCATCATAATTTCTGAAGTGCCCGCCCCGTAAACTGGTTTAGTACCCATATGAATTTTATAAAGACAGGCATTGGCCATGGGCTCGTTCACACCGAATTTACCGTAACCGTTGAATGATTGCGCTGTTAAGGCCATTTTCTCTTCAGGAAGCTTTAATCTTGCGCCACGTTCTTGTGCGCCAGCAAAACGGTTGGCCATATATTTATGAGCGATCAAATCTAAAATCTTAGCGCGAAGCTCTGGCCCCGGATAACTGTAAACTTGATTCGGCTGATCACGAATAGGCTCATGCATAAAACCTGACATTTGCGTTTTTAAAGTCATACAGCAATCATCTTCGCGTGCCTTATCAGTTAGAAAAAACTGAGCACTTTCACCTGCAGCAAACTGACTCTCCATACACACCGTCATATCTTTACCTTTAGGGTCTTCAGTAAATTTTTTAAGACGAGGGCTACGGTTTTTAATACGATTTAAACCGTTGCTATCATAACCGACACGCACACGATCACACCCCATAACATCAGCCACAGCAATCGCATCTAACGGAATCGTTCCGAAACTTTCGGCGTAAGATTCTGCGGCCGTCATATTGTCGACAACTTTTTTATTTGATGCCACCGGCGGATTTTCAGTCATAACAATCGCTAAAGTTAAATAAGGATCGTTTCCAGCTTTAATAGCTGCATCAATAATATTTTTAACAGTTTTACGAGAATAGCGAGTTGATTCTTTACTTTTATAGTAATGATCATTCGGTGTAGAAATCGTAATAAGCTCTGATGACTTATTTACTTTTTTAGAGTCATAACAGCTTAAATAACCGTTGGATAAAAAAGCCTTACATTCATCAGAGTTCTGAACTAACGACACATTTTCAAAACGCGTTAATTTTTTCCCATGACAAGAAACTTGATAATCAAAAGCTTGTGCTTGAACTCCAAAGACCAGAATTAAAAGTGCTGTGAATTTATTTTGTTTCATACACTTTTGTTTCCTTATTGAAAGTCCATTTCATTTTTGCTGATTTGACATCGCTGGCTTTTGTTTGCGTCAAAATCTCGGGAAGATCTGAATCTTTGCTCGATTTTGTCTCGACAAAAACACCGTCAATCATTCCGGCAAAATCGAAACTGCCGTTGCTATTTTTAACGAAAGCATAATACGTGCACGACCCGACACCGCAAGCCGAAGATGAATTTAAAAGAATCACACCGCGTGTGAAGTCTTTATCTTTTTTTAAAACGATACGACTGATGTCTTCAGCTTTTACTTTTTCTTTTTGCGCCACATAGTCGGCCAAAAAAGATTCTTTTAAGGTCGTTTTCGTGTTTTGCGAAAACGCGCTGATTACGGAAAATAGCACTAGGAAAAATGAAATTTTCGTCATCCTTCTATTTAACCATTTTTTCGGTTAGTTAGCTAAATGACATCGAAAACACAGGACTTTTGTAAAGCCAAAAATACAAAAATGCCCAGGAAGGCATTTTTGCGCGCCAGCCCCGGGAGCTTTAGCGGAGGGGTTTGGGTAGGAGCCCAAAACAAAAAAACCCAGATTTTTCAATCCGGGTTTTTGGATATCTAAATTTAATGAGCATCGCCTCTGTGGCGGCGCGCTTTAGATTATTTACGGATTTCTAATGCTTTGATTAGAGTTTCGTAACGAGAAGTGTTTTTAGATTTTAAGTAATCTAATAATTTACGACGTTGGTTAACGCATTTTAAAAGACCACGACGGCCGTGGTTGTCTTTTTTGTGAGTTGCGAAGTGAGTTGTCATATCATTGATACGAGCTGTAAGTAACGCAACTTGAACTTCTGGAGAACCAGTGTCTAATTCAGCTGTTTTGAATTTTTTTAAGATTTCTGCTTTTTGTACTTTTGTAACTGCCATTATAAATTCCTTTGTAAGGCTTTTTTGTTTTAAGCTTTTCCGAAATACCGTCATGGCTGACATGTATCCCCGATTAGCGCGAGTGAATTTTTTAGCAATTTCGAGGGGTTAAGGCAAGGATTTAGTAACGAAAGCCGCGTTTAATCTTAAACCCGACTTGAGGCTCCAGACCGATGATCGCCAGAACCTGTTTATTATCTCTAGAGCTGGCAAAAACCCATTGATCGCGCTCAGGATTGAATAGAACGATTAATTTCGATCTGAGGTCATGGCTGATTTGGCCATTATTTAAAAGAACCTCGTCGTGGCCATGAACCTTGATATTACGAACCCCGCTAACAGCCTCATTAAGCGGCACAATAGTGTTCGACAAATCCAGGGTTCCAGCATCTTTTTCGGCCATAAGGCCTTCTAAACCTAATGATTGATTAACCGTAAAGTCGTGGGATTTAGTTCGACGAAGGCCTGACATGGCAGCTCCACAGCCCAACTGCTCGCCTAAAAGCTTAACCCATGAACGGATAAAACTGCCTTTTGAGCAATGCAAATGAAAGCTATAACGATTTTCTTTTTCGGCTTCTACGTTTTCGATATAAGTCACATCCCAAAACGTCATAGATTTTGAGGGAATTTCAACTTCTTCACCTTCACGCGCATATTCGTAAAGTTTTTTACCGTCGATTTTTTTTGCTGAAAATAAAGGAATTGGTAACTGCATTTCACCAAGTAAAGCCAAAGCTTTCGCTACAACTTCGTCTTTTTTGACAGTGACAGGAGTTGTTTTTTCAACAGCGCCTGTAATATCTAAAGTGTCTGTTTCAATACCCAGCTGCACTTGCACTTCGTAAGCTTTATCGCCTTCGGTCACAATCGACGAAAGTTTTGTCGCTTCACCTAATAAAACAACCATTAAACCACTCGCTAACGGATCAAGCGTTCCTGAGTGGCCCACTTCTTTTGTACCCGCAAGACGGCGCACGCGCGATACCACATCGTGCGAAGTCATGCCCGATGGTTTATCAACGAGTAAAAGCCCGTGCAGGCTTGTTCTTGGTTTAGGTTGTTTAATTTGCTGAGACATTTAGTTTTCTTCGTCTTCAAAGTCGTCATCATCATCTAATGATTCGGCTTTGCTAGGATTTTTACTAATTTCAGAAATAATTTTCTCTACTCTTAAAATTTTCTCAGTTGATTCATCAGCAAAGAAAGTTAATTTCGGAAGATACTTCATATTTAATTTGTTGCCGATTTCGTCCTGAATTTCAGGAGCCCAGCTTTGTAAAATCTTAACGGCTTCTTGCAACATTTTAACTTGCGGAGCTTTGATAAGCTGATCCTTCGGATCAAGTTGTAACTCTTCAACGTTTGTTTGAAGAAGACTTACATACACACGCGCCTGGCGTAAATCCGGTGGGATTTGCACACGTGCCACAGTGATCAAGCCTGGCAGCTCACGCTGCAGGCGTTGAATAATAAATGTCGAAATTACAGATTGAACTTCACGTTCAACGCGCGCCACACGGCGCCCGTCACCCATATTTTTCATGTGAAAAATTCCTTTATGAATTTACCCCGATCTACTTGATCGGAGTAAGTTCTCTAGCAATTTCTTCCTTGAGGTAAGCTTCGATAACGTCGCCCACTTTGATATCATTGAAATTCTCGATGCCAATACCGCATTCAAAGCCTTCTGA
>JAMPXC010000039.1 GCA_023701385.1 Pseudobdellovibrio sp. | reverse complement strand
TTAATAACGATGGGTTGCGAAGAAGACTGTCCCTATAAGCCAACAGTTAAAAATTTAGAATGGAAATTTGATGACCCGAAAGACATGACTTTAGATCACGTCCGTCGCTTGCGCGATCACATTGAAATTCAGGTAAAAACTTTTTTAGCGCAGAATTTGTGGTTGCGCTAAATCATTTTCCAAATTATCAAATCACTATTAATCAGCATCTGCCATTCAACACTAGATGCTGCTGTATTGATTTTTTGTATTAAATCAATTTCACAGTTAGGAATGCGAAATTCAAAATTTTGTTTTTGCGCTTTGAAGTGCTTGTAAATATGTTTGAAATACAAACTATAATGGTCAAAAATCTCTGTATCATCTTCCCTACAGTTTATATTCATTGAATAAAATGTAACACCATCATTCAGCACAGTACTGAAAAGCGTAGCATCGTATTTTTTGAAACTCATATAAACTGGAAAATCAACTCTGGGTTTTACAAAAAAATCGCCCGCATGATATTTTTTATTATAAACTTCATGCGCTTTTAGGTCTTTCAGACGATTGAACTCCTTAATACACGGGTCTTCTTTCGGGGTTCGCGTTGTGTGCAAACATGATTCATCATTTACCCACACAAAAAATACCGTTTGCGCATCTATTATTTCAAAAATAATTGTGATCTGCTTATTTGTCGGATGCTCTTGTCTATAGTGATCCAGATATGGTCTTTTATAATCGTGCAAATACGGATCAACCAATACCCTATTTACTGCTTTTTCAATATCAGCTCTTTCTGCATCGTTAAAATTATCGCGCAGCTTCTGGTTAAAAGTTTTAGAGTAAATACCTATAAACATTCTCAAAATGATACCAATTTGCCGCCAAATCGAATATACAATAATTGGCGCAAATTTATTTAAAATTTTATAGCTTTTTTAAATAAAATGACTTAATTTATTTAAATAACGTCCCGAAAGGAAATTTGTATGAAAACACAAAATTCTAAAATTTTAGTTGAAGACGTTGTCGCTCAAATTCGCAACATTATTGATTGTTCACAGAAGTTAATGTGCTCACTCATGGGTGTCACAGAAACAACGCTAACTACGTCATTGAAAAAGTCTTTTGAAGATGTTGCGGATAATAAATTAGGTCGCAGAATTTACGCTCTGTTATACGTTGTAGAAACTTTAAAAAAAGACCCTACTCTTAATTCTGAACAAATTATTAAGGTTTTAAATACAGCCGCTTACCAAGTAGAAGACGGAACTTATGTTGATGTTGTTTCTTTAATTAACTCGGATAAATTCGTTACTGATAAAACGTTTCTTATCAATGTAGCTGATGAAGCTTTAAAGTTCTTAAGAAAGAAATACGAAGCCAACAAACGTCCAATCGAGGGTGGATTATCTGCAAAAATAGCCCACCAATTAGAAGCCCGCTAATTAAAGTTACTTTCCTTTAAATACGCTTGGGTTACCCCACGCCGAAGCTCTTGATTCATAAAGAAGTTTCGCTTGTGACTTTAGAATCCATAATTGCAGGCGATCTAAATTACCCATTAGTGCCGCAGCTAAAACTGCGCTAATTGCAAATGAAGTCAGTTTATCTAAGTTCATAATTATCCCCGTTCTGGACAAGGTGTCCGTTCTTAATTCTTTTTATAATGTTATCTATGGAATTGAATGACCACTTCTTACCTAGCGGCGATGGCACTTTCTGTTCATTCATTTTTTTGGCTATGGAATTTAAAGCCATGCCCTTTTTCCATAAACCGATGATCTGAAGTAAATTAGGGTACTCTTTAGGATGCTTAACAACTTTACCCTCAAAGTAGGCGAAGCCATAAGGCGGCTTCACACTTTTTTTACCAACTTGAAATTGACTGGCTTTGTAATTTCCAATCACAGGCTTTCGGATGGGTGTATTCGTTCTTAAAAGCGCAGCTTTTACTTTGGATTTGCACACGCCAACGACTTTTACAATATCACTTAAAGAGTTGCCTTGAACGTACAATTCAGCTATTTTTTCATCATGGACGTAGGAAATACCGAAGTCTAAGTATGTGAATTCATGGGGCTGCGTACTCATTGCGCAACGTCGGGGCGAGTTCACCATTTTTTTAGTTTTTTTCAAACCCAATAAATGCAAAAATCTTTCAATGAAGAACATTGGTTTTATTTTAATTTTCATTTTTTTATTCGTTGGTTGTACAGGTAAACAAGTTAAAGAGTCACAACCATCCACCGTTTACCAAAATACAACACCGACCGCCCCACTAGCAAAAACTGAAGAAATTATCGATGTCGTAAGTTTACAAAAGTATTTACGTATGGATTACCCAAAAGAAAAATTGGGTTATTCTGAGAAAACATTTAACACTTGTGAAGTCGGCTTCGGTTATTCTAACACTCAGAATTGTAGGCAGTTGTACTCAATCACTATTCACTATCAAGTGAAATGCCGCCAATCAGAGGGAACAATAAGTACAATTTTAACTGATGCAGATCTAACGCCCGTTGAAAGTACAAACGTTAAATGGAATTTAAAAAATGTGCAGGGCTTCAGTTCAACTGATAATTTGGGGTACGGACAAATTCAGACGATCTCGGGTCAGTCACAACGCCATCAACGCTTGCGTTTAGCAATTGGTGAAAATTTTCTTTATATGCGAGCCTCCGACATTACTAAGGTTATAACGCCTAAAGATTGGTGTCCTTAGGCGTTATACCTGCTAAAGTTAAAATAGATAAATCTTTGAAGCCCTTTATTGGCGGCCTTTGGCAATAGGTTGCATCTCAAACGAAATTTAGGTAGTTATCAAGTAATGGCAACCCCTGAAAATATCAAAGCTGATTTAACTAAGATCTCACAATTACTTTTGCGCGTTCACAAATCTTTACTGCAATTTCAAAAAGAAAAGTATGAAGCGCAAAATGAAAAAACTTTGTCACCTTACGATGTTTTGCATTTATCGATGTCACACCAAGATTTCGATTGGTTAAAAAAAATCACCAGTCTTGTGGTTCGTATGGATGAATCTTTAGACGATGAAACAACAATCCTAGTCGATTTACACCGTTCAGTTTTAACAGAAGTTCACTCTCTGTTTGATGAATCCGACATGTACGCCGATTTTAAATCTAAACTTATGGTCGCACAAAGCCGTGACCCTATGTTAGTGGTTCAAGTTTTAGAACTTAAAAAATTTGTCGGGACTCCGAAGCTTAATTCTTAATTTCAAAATCAAACAGCAATAGATTGACCGAGCATGAATTATTGCTATGATGACGTTCGAAAATAACAACAACTTTGAGTATGCTGGCGTTTAAAAAAATTCTTTCTTTTTTAATTTCTAATTTTGGTCCCCTGATCGGATTTTATCTGGTTAATTTATTTTGGGGTTTCCAAACGGCCGTTGTAGTTTCTATCGGCTTAGCCTTGGTTGAATATGTCTGGTTAAAACTGAATAAACGTAAAATCGATGTCTTCTTTTATTTTTCAAGCGGCATTATTGTTATTTTTGGTTTACTTGATCTATATATTGAGGCCCCGTTTTTCTTTAAACTGGAATCCTCGATCACTAATTTATTTTTTGCAGCATTTTTTGGGTTATCGGTTTTTAATGAAAAATCGATAACTCAAATTTTTGCCGAAAACCGAAATAAAATGACAGCCGACAACTCAGATGACAAACGTTTCTTCTTTGCCTGCTTTACCCTTTTTTGGGCCTTTTACTTTTTCGTGAAAGCTTTGGTTTACCTATGGCTTAATTTCAATATGCAGTTTGAAAATGCCATGTTCTTACGATTGATTCTTGGTAAAGGCAGCCTATGGGTGATGTTAGGTATTTCAATCCTACTTCCAAAACAGATCTGGGCTTTAATGGAAAAAGCCCGCGTTTTTCCAAGTCAGCGATCTCGCTAGTTAGACTCGTTTATAGAACATACCTTGTGATTTCTGTGGTTTTACAAAACCAAATTTTTGGTAAAGCCAGTCAACATCCGCAAAAAGGCTTACTACCGCGCACTTAGGAACTTTCTCGTCAATAAACGCCATTATTCTTTCCATAATTTGTCGAGAGAATCCTTTACCCTGAAACTCCGGATCAACGGCGATATCAACTACCTGCACATGCAACCCGTCCCCAACAACCCGGCCCATTCCAATGAGTCTGCCACTCTGTAGGATCTGGGATTTTGTCTTCGATTTGCATATGCACTCCAGTCTGACTTAATCCCAAGGCAGGCGGCTAGTAAAAAAATTTATTTTTTCATTGTTTCACGAGGATCATCTGCAGGGTTAACGTAAGTGATTCCCCACGGACCATTACCGTGCAGTTGAATCACTGCAGGTGACGTCGTCATCGCAAAGTGTTTAGTTCCAGCCGTCATACGGGCGTAATCACCGGTTTTTAGAACATGACCACTTTTCGCATCAAACTTTTCGCCTAAGCCCATGCGAAAGCTACCTTCGATCACGGTCACATGCTCATCGGCTGGATGAGTGTGCGGCTGAATTTTATAGTTCGCTGGAAGTTTTAAGCGCATGGTAAACTCACCGGCTTTTGTGGGATCACCATCAATCACTGCGGCCTGTGCACCGGCTGGAAGTGATGCCGGAGCGGCTCCCCACTTCATATCTTTTTTGCTGATGATAACATGCCCTTCATCTGCGGCTCCAACGGCAGGCATCTTATCGGCCAAACTGGGAAGAGTTGATAACACGATTAAAGTTGTAACAAGCAATTTCATTGTTCCTCCTGGATTTGCTAAATATCACTCTTACTGCATAAGCCGAGCCGACCGCTCTGCAGCGAAAATTTTGCACCACAACAAGACTGTTTTCGGTTACACTCAGTGATGAAGTATGGCTCATCAAATTTACCCTCAGGGATATGATCACTGGTTATCGCAACGGCTAACGGCGCGCCGCTTAGAATCTTTAGCGACCTGTGATAACTGCGCCATGGTTAAACCCTCGGGGCTAACTCGCGATAAAGGGCCTTTTTTAAATCATTTAAAATGCTGCACTTATTTTCCGTATCTACCGAATTTTAGCTTAGGTGCTTTAACCTCAGAAGATCTGGCAAAAGCCGAACCGCGGGGAATTTTGCTCCCTGTCGGGCTTTTTCCATCAGCCGAAGAGCAAGCTAAAATTGAAAGTTTTGGTAGCGAAGGTTTTGGTAAAAAATCAGAACTGCTTTGTCCTTTTTTTGATGGCGCAAAAAATCAATGTTCAATTTGGACTTACCGCCCCGGTGTTTGCACCTCCTATTTTTGCAAAAGTGAGCAAGGGCAAAAAGGGTTAGATTACTGGAAAGACGTTGAAAAATACTTAAATCACTTCGAATGGAAGCTCGCTTGTGCGGTGATTGAAAAAATGGGCTTAAACGAAAATGTTTTAAGCTACTGCCAAGCAGCGATTGACCCGAACACTGAAGAAGATGAACGCGAGTTTTTTATCGCCGCCGCTTGGGAAAGTTGGATTTCAAAAAAATTAAAGTTTTACCAAGAAGCACGTCGAATCGCTTTAACTGTTTCTTCGCAAGACCTGGAAAAAATAATGGATCCAGAGTTTTTACAAATAGAACAGCGTTTAAAATAAATTTAAACTTGGCCAAGCAACATTTGTAGCGGTGCATTTTGTGCGAATCGCGGAACCTCTGCAGGAAAAGCACATGAGTCGCCCGCACTTTCAGTCCATACTAAATATTCGGGAATAAAAGTTTTGAAGTCGTCTAGGGTTACCGCTTTAACCGTCAGAATTTCCGGAATATCAGAAACTAAAGAAAAAACATGGCTGCCGCAATCTTTGCAAAAATTTCTGGTCACCATAGCACCGCGGGCTGAGATCGTCTGCACCGAAGAAAATTCGCCTTGCGAAACTTCAAATTGATTCTTATGCAAAATCACTAAAGGGCTACCATAAGCGCCGCCACTTTTTTGACATTGATGACAGTAACAAACCCCTTTTGAAATAGGTTTATCTGAAATTTGATATCTGACTTTTTGACAAAGGCATCCGCCATGGTGATTCATATTAGACCTTCCATCTGTTCGTGAAGTTTTTGAACTTTGGTTAAACCTTCAAGGTAAGCTTTCACAGAAAATGTTGTGATCTTTTTATCAAAGCTTAAAATTTTATTGTGCAGATCACTGATTTCTTCACGTAGTTTAAATTCAGCTTTAGCCACTTCATGCTGGTTCTTATAAACAGCCAGCTCTCCGGTGATGTCTCTATCTGAAACTTCGCGCTGACGTGTTGTGAGCACATTAAAAATCCGACCCATACGCTGCCCCATTAAAAACACTTCACGAATGTCACCGAATTCTGAAAATTCAATTTTCTCTGAGGCCATCAAATCCATCATCGCGACCATGACCATTCCCATATTGTGGTGCGTGTACAAACGGTTTTCAGATGGATTATTCAAATAAGGCCTGGCCGTTAAAAGTGAGCTATACTGGTTGGCCGAATAGAACTGCAATAAATCAAATTTAAGAATTTCGCTTAAACCTTGATAGTGCGGCAGAGGTAATAGAATTTCTTTCATTTGTGCTAAAAGCGAAATAGCAAAATTTAAAACTTGGCTTTCATAAGAAGATAAAAATCTGACTGGATCATGTTTTTCAAAATTCAGTTGATACAGATGTTGTAACAACTCAGGATTACTTTGCGACGGCCGGTCAGCAAAGTCGTCGTATAGGGTAATTAATGTTCCTAGACATAGTTTTGCTTGTAATAGCTGAGAAAATTTAGTTTGCGGCACCGAACTTAAAGTCACTGCGGTGTAGCCTTTCACCAAAAACTGATTAAACAATTCAGGTCTTCTGTAAGGCGCAAGCTCGCTCATATTTTGTTCGATATCATTTAATGTATTTTGCATTTTAGCGGCACTCATAACTCACGCTTTTTAAAAAACACATAGAGCGGATCTTTGGTGTGCGCCGTAATTAAAGCCTCAATCTTCGGGGCAGTAGATTGAACAGGCTGCATCTCATAGCGCTCACAAAGTTTCTGCAACACCAAAGTGGCTTCAAGCTTTGCTAAGGCTGCGCCAATGCAGATTCTGGGTCCTCCGCCAAATGGGATAAAAGAGAAAGGATGTTTAAGTTCATCAACAAACCGATCAGCTACAAATTCATTCGGGTTAGCAAAATAGTCTGGGTGACGCTGTATATGGCGAACGCTTAAAAAGATCTGCGAGCCACGCGGAATTTTCACACCACCAATGACATCGTCTTGATTGCTTTCGCGTGGTAAAAAGTATGCTGAAGGATAAAGCCTTAACGCTTCTTTGTAAGTCGATTGTACCAAAGATGATTTTCTTAAATTTTCATAATTGCGGCTTGGCATACGTCTGGCTTCTAAAGCAATTTGTTTTTGTACTGAAGAATGAGCCGCCACTAAGTAAGTGGCAAAGATCAATGACGAGGCCGTCGTATCGTAACCGGCAAACATAAAAGCTTTTAACTGATCACGGGTAAAAGCTGGCGTTTCATTTTTTGCCATCAAGCCTTTTAACAGCGATGGTTCATCATCGTTTAAAACTTCTTCGGCGATACGGTCTAATTCGGCATGAATTGTATTGAGTGAACGTCTTTTAGAAAGTGAAAAAGGGCATTCCGCCACTTTTCTAAGACTTTCTCCGGCTTTACGGTTCAAATCAACAAAGGCTGTGTTCAGCTTATCGGATTCAGAAATAAGATCATAATTCAAAACAAAAACGCCCGCTGTGCGCAACACAATCCGTGTTAAGCACGGTACTAAATCCACAGTTTCATTTTTTTCAATGGCTTTATCTATAATCGGAAAAACCTCTTCAACAAAGACATCGACCTTTTCAATCAAACGATCCATCCCTGCGGTATTCATCAACTTAGCGCTGGTCTGGCGCACACGCGTAGCATCTTCGCCGACTAACTGAATTAACCCTTCTGACCCCGAGAGTGACTTAATTTTTTTAAGCACCAGAGAACTTTTATCATATTTATGCCTTTGATCCTGCAAAACATGCTCAGCGTGTTGAGGATCGTAACAAAAAAAGAAACGGCGAAATCCCAAGTTCAATTCGACAGGTTTTGTGGTATCCGCTGGTTTATGCTGATCAAAAAAATCAAAAGGGTCTTTTTGAAAAGCCAAAAGGCGCCCTATGGGGTTATTACTGATAAGTCTTGTAAATGGGCATTGTGCTTTCATACCCTTATTTTTTACTTAACTATTATATTGAAAAATAGTTCATTAATGTTATACACAATTAACTTATGGATATAGATAGAGTTCACTATTTTACCACCTTTGCCGAAACCGGCTCTTTAGTGAAAGCTTCAGAGATCCTACATATTTCCCAACCGGCCCTGTCAAAAGCTTTAAAGACCTTAGAAAGCGAAGTCGGCCTAACTCTTCTTGAAGCTGATGGCCGTGGCTTAAAGCTGACTGAAGGCGGTAAAAGATTTCTGAACGAAGCCCGTCCTCTCTTACAAGAGTGGATGAGTATTTCCAAAAAGATTCGCGACCAACAAACTTGGAAGCCTAGCCGTATTGGTTCATTTGAAGTTTTCACCACTCACTTTTTAGGGCATCTGCTGAAGTACGTGGATCTTGAAAATCTAGAACTTCACGAATTAGGCCCGGGCAAAATGGAACAAGCTGTTGCTGATGGCCGAATTGATCTGGCCATCACTTACAACCCTGTTCCTAAGTCTGGCGTAGATTTTACCGAAATCACAAAAATTAAAATGGGTGTTTTTGGAATTGATTCCTACAAATCCAAAAAGTTTGCAGATTTACCGTTTGTGATTCCTCTGCAACCAGCAGAGGGAACGCCCTCTAAAGTCATGGGCCTTGATGGTTGGCCAGATCATCTTTTTGAAAGAACAGTAAAGTACCGCGTGTCGATGATGGAGTCAGCCTTTGAGCTTTGCCGCGAAGGTGTGGCTGTAGCTTATCTTCCTGAGTTTGTGGTACACCTTCATAATAAACGCGTACAACCCGAATTTCGCCTGCGTGAATTAAAACATCCGCTGAATGAAAAAGAGGGAAAACAAAGTGTTTATTTAATCCGCCGCCATGGAAGCAGCGAAAGCTCGATTGAAAGACAGATCGCTAAAAGTTTGCGATCTTTAAGTTAGGATTTAATTATGTCTGCCGGTGATTGGAAAGAACTTTACAGTGCCGCAAGCTCAGGGAATTTATCTCTGGTGCAGTATCATATCAGCAATGGGGTAAATCCTAATTACCAACACCCTGAAATTTTAGCGACACCGTTATTAGCGGCTATTAGCCATGGGCATATTGCAATCGCTAAGTATCTTTTAGACCACGGGGCTGATCCTTACTTATAATAAACCTGAGCTTGTAGAGCTGCTTCAAACAGCATTTCCCAAGCAGAGCTTACTAGAAAAAATCTTCAAATTTCTAAAAAAACTGTGATAAAAGGCCAATAATCCGTAAAACGAAGACCCGATTAATGACATTTTTAAAGCGCAAGCTAAACTATAACTGCTATGAAAAAACTGTGGCCTAAATTACGAAATCTGATTTTAAAAATCACATTGCTGTTTTTTCTAAGCACCATTGCGGTTGTCTTTTTCTACCGTTTTGTTCCGGTGTATATGACTCCCCTGATGGTGATTCGTTCTATTGAATCGGCGTTCGGTGAAAAGAATGAAAAGCTTGTAGGCGTTGATCACACTTGGGTTTCAATTGAAGATATTGCTCCTTCAATGCAAAAGGCCGTTTTAAAAGCTGAAGATTATAAATTCTTTGATCACCATGGTTTTGATTGGGACGCGATCGAAAAAGCCATGAAGTACAATGAAACCCACAAACGTAAAAAAGGTGCCAGCACCATCAGCCAACAGACAGCCAAGAATGTTTTTTTATGGCCTAAGCGTGATTGGATTCGTAAAGGCTTAGAAGCTTATTACACAGTTTTAATTGAGTTCTTTTGGCCTAAAGAGCGCATCATGGAAGTTTACTTAAATGTGATCGAACTTGGCCCTGGTGTTTATGGTGTTGAAGCCGCTTCGAATAAATACTTTAAAAAAAGTGCGAAGAATTTAAACCCTGCCCAGGCCTCTTTAATCGCCGCCGTTCTGCCAAATCCGCGTAAATTTCGTATTGATCGCCCGTCTGCCTATGTCACAGGAAGACAATACCGTATATTAAATCGTGTTTCCCCGCAAATTCCGCGTGATGACGAATCTTCTCTATCCGAGTTTTTTGATCTAAAGTTTGATACCGAAGACGAAGACTAGGAGTAACCCGTGAAACTCACCCACCCCGGAAAAGATAAAGGCAAAAAAATTGTCGTGATTGTGGGAGGTGGTTTTGCAGGCTTAAATGCCGCTAAAACTTTAGCTGACAAATCCGAAGTAGAAGTTGTGCTGATCGATCAGCGTAATCACCATTTATTTCAACCTTTGTTATATCAAGTGGCCACTGCGGGATTAAATCCGAGCGATATCGCGGTTCCAATTCGTGCCCAGTTTTCTAGTAATGAAAACGTTGAAGTGCATTTAGGAAAAATTGAAAAAGTTCAGTTAAAAGATCGTACGATCGCCAACCGTGCACATTCACACTTAGAAGAATCTATTTTTCTTGAATACGATTATTTAATTTTAGCTTGCGGCGCCCGCCACTCTTATTTTGGCCACAATGCTTGGCAAGAATTTGCTCCTGGTTTAAAAACCCTCGAGCAAGCCACAGAAATCAGAAAAAGAATTTTATCCATTTACGAACGCGCTGAAAATGAAGTGAACCCTGAAATCAGATCTAACCTATTAAACTTTGTCGTTGTGGGTGGTGGTCCTACAGGTGTTGAGTTGGCTGGAGCTATTGCCGATATCAGCCGTACGGTGTTACTAAATGACTTTAAAAATATTGATCCAGCCTCTACGCGCGTGATCTTAGTTGAAGCTGGGCCAAGAGTGCTGGCGCAGTTTTCTGAAGACTTGTCTAAAAAGGCCAAAGAAGACCTTGAAGATATAGGCGTCGAAGTTCGCACATCGACTCGTGTTGAAAAAATCACGGCTGATGGTGTTTATATTCCGAATGAATTCATCAAATCAAACTGCGTTCTGTGGGCTGCCGGCGTGCAAGCGTCGCCAATTAACTTTGATGAAGAGGTTGAACGCGACCGCGCCGGACGTATTAAAGTAAATGCGGATTTATCGTTACCGAATCATCCTGAAGTTTTTGTAGTGGGTGATTTAGCTTCAATTCAAATGGGTGAAAACCAATTTGTACCGGGTTTGGCGCCAGCTGCAATTCAAGGCGGCATATACGCGGCAAAAAAAATTCTATCGCTTATTCGCGGTCAGAAAATTGGTAACTTCAAATATTTCGACAAAGGCCTAATGGCCACAATCGGAAGAAACCGCGCTTTAATGCAAGCAGGCCATTTAAAAATGACAGGCTTTATGGGGTGGATGGCGTGGTTTTTTATTCACATTTTATATTTAGTTGGTTTTAAAAATCGCGTAGCAGTGATGACTCAATGGGCGTGGAGTTACTTGTTTTCAAAACGTGGGGCTCGTTTAATCACAGAAAATGAATGGCGTTTGAAAGACTAGATGAAAAATATAGTTTTTTTGCTTACCGCTTTTTTGTTAGCAGCCGCTAGTTCTTATGCTCAAGAACCTTCTGATCCGTTTAAAAAAGAGCGCGAAAATTACGAAAAATTACTCGAAACAAAGTATGGGTTTTGATGCGGGTTACGTGCATCAATCAAATGGTCAGATAGAAATTCTTTCGCGCAGCTGGGATCGCTTGTTTGCACGTGGGCTTTTTCAAAACAGCGGCTATATGTTGTTTTTTACTGGCTGGATCAGACTGCCCGAAAAATCCAACGAAGACGATAACTCTGATATTCTTAAATATATGGGACACGGAAGTTTCGAATTATACAAAACTTTCGGCAAGCACTCGCTGTCTTTACAAGTTCCATTAGGTGCTCAGTACCAAAGTTTTGATTTTAAATATTCATACCCTTCAAAAGATCGCTTTCGTTGGTTTGTATCTATCCAATCAGGTTATGGTTTATCATTGATTGAATACAACCGCCCGACTGAAAGATATGGTATTGGTATTTCGTTAGATAGTTTTATGAATCAAAGTAACGAAATAACCAATCCATAATAAACACGACAATTAAAGAAATTCCCACAAGCGGAAATGCCACGGCGAATACGCCTAAAATTAGCAGGTTTTCTTTTCCACCACACAATGCCGTATTCAACCGCTTTTGCAGTTGATTTAGCCGCCGGAGATCAAACGCGGAGCTATGGATTATTTAACAAAACCCACAAGCTTTGCTGAAATTGAAAAAATATATTTAATTATACCACGCTGGCAAAATCTCAGCCCATTTACGGTTAAACTCTTCGTCGGTCGTCTTAGGATATTCTGAATCCAAGTGCGATCCCGTCGGAGTTAAAATCAAGATAGAACGGCTATAAGAAATCATTTGCTGCTCAGTACTTAACTTAAAAAGCCATTGATCAACACGAAAGTTGCCATTTTGATCGCGCTTCCAGTCTTCCCAAACCGTTTCTATACGATTCATTTGAAATTTCATGTCTTGCTCATAGTATCCAACAGCACTGATGTAGCTTGCGATGCGGTCTTTTTGACGATCATTTGGTTTTACATCCGACAAAGATAAATAATCTTCGAACGGTGTAGGATAATACTGCCCTTGTTGTTCGATTTTATTTAAAAGGCCCGCCCATTGCTCTTGACTGGCCCAAGCTGAAAAAGAAAGTAATGTTGTAAAAATAAATATAACCAGTGATTTCATGTACTACCTTAAAAAATATTTGCCATCTGTAGGTTATCAATCGAATTGTCTTCGTTGATATCAAATTTTACATTCTTGCGTTCAATGTTTAACTGTCCGTTTGTTTTCACGCAGTGAATATTCGCAATAAAATTAAATGTCGCTTTTGAGCCTTTAAAAATCGGCGCGAAATAACCGTTAAAGAATTCATATCCGGTTACTTTGGCTTTTTTGCCATTACAGCGAAAGCTTTTTGAAATATTTGAACCGACACTCATCATAGCGTTGTTATTTCTGCTAATACGAATTTCAGCAAACTTATTTGGTGAAGAAAAATTATTCATCATCACTTCAATTTTATCTAAGTTATATAATTCAAACTTATACACAAGAGTTTCAGCTTCTAATTTTAAGCGCAATTTTGACCCGATCACATCCAACAACTGATGTGAAGTTTCGCCAGCTTGGTGCCCGGCTTCATGAAAAATAAGAGCTACAACAGCGCCGTACTCTAACTGTGGTTTGCCACTGATGTCGTAAAGCATATCTACGTTAATATAAATCGGGGCTTCTGGCGTAAGCCCTGTCATCGCAATACGGTGCGGTTCATTCATCGGAAGATCCGCCAGATCAGACATTTGTTTATCAGTCACAAATACAAATTTATCCGCGCGACTAACATTGTTTAGAACAATCTCTGAAACCGTTTCAGCGATCTTTTTTTCTTGTGTCGTTAAACCGCAGTCATCGTTAATTAAGCAGTTCATTAAAAGTTTACTTAAAGACATGTAGCCGTATTGAAAGCGGTTTTCCATAAGGCCTGCGCCATTACCGACAAAACTTCCTCCGGCTTGCGCCAGAGCAGCTACGAATAACGTAATTACAACGACAAGTGTTTTCATTTTTCTTTTCCTCTCGACGGAGCAGTGTGACTGAATAACTGAACATTAAGCTGATAAACAGTGTCTGAAGTGTTGTGACCGAACTCTTCATGAAAAGCGCGGTTAAAATCAACGATGCGTTTTTTCGCAAGCTCCAGATCTTCTGGTTTAAAGTTTAAAGTGATCGAATTAAATAAACGCTCTGAAACCGATTGTTCGTTTAAAGCCTCAAGAGCACGGCTTAACATACCACGGTGATGCTGACGAATCGCTTCTGAAGGAATTTCGTGAGTTGTTTCTACATAATCCTGGCAAACGGTCACTTTGCCCGTCTTTTCATCTTGGGCTAATAATCCACGATCAGTCAGTAGACTTAAAGCCGTGCGGGCCTGTTTCGGACTAATTTTATTTCTTAAACGTTCACTGATCCACTGCGGATCAGCGTTGAATTCGGGACTATTCGCTAAGGCGCGCACCACAAGCACATGCCAATCACGCACGGATTCGATCTGTTTTAATTTTAATTTAAAGAATGTGCTCGGAGGGTTTAGTTTTTTAATTTCTTGCATCAAACTTAAGGCTTCTTTTCCTTTTTGATGCTTTTTCTCTAACTTTAATTGCAGGCGAAGAAATTTTCTTTCTTTGGCTCCGGTTTTCCAGACTACGAATAGTTTTTCAAGCAAGGCCTCAGAGGGCAAACGTTTTCCGTTAGCTACCATCGATAACAAACTCGGAGATTTTAAATCTAAACGTTCACTCAATGTTTTTAAAGTCTCGTTAGTTTCGAGCATTTTGCGAAGCTCAAAACTAACAAAGTCTTTAATTGAGGTGTTTTGCGAAGTGGTATTCATTATTTACAGTTTGGAAAAGTAAAATCAAAAACTGATCCGGGATAATTGTTATAATCTTTATTTTCTATCCAAGAGCGCACTTTAATTGTTTGCGGAAGAAGATGTGTTTTGTTTTCGTACTTCTTACAAGAAACATCGCCTTCATTAATAACCATCTGCGTACATTCTTTAGTTGTATATTTACGCGAGTAAGAAAGATTTTGTGCTGACCACTTTACACAAACAAAGTCGGTTGAAATATTAATGCCATCATTGAGAGTAATTTCTTTTTTTTCTTCACACACCGTCAGGGCTTTGATCGTTTGTACGCGGTCGGCTGTTAAACAGGCGTTATCTAATTCAATTCCATTAAGCACACTTTCATAAGCATGCGATGTATATGTGGCAGCCATGACCGATGCTGTACTCGCGACAACTGCAATGGCGGCTAAGAATCTAAAAATTTGCTTTTTCACCAGATCTCCTTTTTTTAAGGATCTTCACAAAATTAATTTAAGCCATGCTTTCACCATTAACGGATAATGAAGTCAAACAAAGCTTTAATAGAGCAAAATTCCCCATCAATGCCGCAACGCATGCAATAATAGTTATATTTATAACATATTGTAATAACTACTATTTTTATGTTTTATTTATATTTTTGTGAACTTTTAAAAATATTTTTGTGAAATTTATATTGTCAGTTTTTCACAATTCTGCGAGAAACAGGCCGCACAATAAACGTGTGAAACCCCAACCGTGAGCTTCAAAAAAAGTTCACAAAACCCAAAGGAGATTTCTATGAAATCAATGTTAATCGCAGCTCTTACTTTAGCTTCTACAGTGGCTTTTGCTGACCGTTACGTGACAGTAACTGTTTGTGACCGTGGTGAATCAGGTCAACAATGTGAAACAGTAACTTACAAAGAAAGAGAATCTACTGGTGTTCCAGCTAGCTCTTACAATCCATCTAATGAAAATGAATACCAAGCTCCTTCTGAGTACGGCGTTCCAGGTTTCTTAACTGGCGACGGTCAAAAAGGTGAACACGGTAACAACCCTTCAAATCCTAACTTTGAAGCTCCGTAATTAAACTTAAGTTTACGAGAAAGTGCGCGCCGCATCGAAACGGTGCGTATTTTCTTTTTCAAATTTCGTCTTACACTCGGATGAATGCGCTTAACTTTATCTAATGATGTGACTCAATTTCTTGAACCTTCAGCTGAGCTTTTAAAGCTTACTCCTACTGAACGCCTGAAAGTTTCTTTTAAAAAATTTGGCTTTATGCTGGCTTTAGCCATCGGATCAGTTTTTATTCCCGTCTTGCACTTTTTTTTAGTGCCTCTGTTTTTAATTCTGTCTTTTGTTTTGGGATTTAAAGCTTATGCCACCCAATACCGTTTGCAGTTCAGCAAAGAAACAAACTGTATTGAATGCCAAAAGCCTTTCAAAAATGAAGTGATGCTTGATGAAAGTTTACGAGTGAAATGTAATCACTGCCTCGTAAACTACTTAGTTCAGCCTTAAGCTTTTTTAACGAATTCAGATTTTAAATTGATTGAGCCAAGGCCATCAATCTTGCACGCGATATTGTGTCCATCACCGGCATCAGTTAAACGGATGTTACGAACCTTCGTTCCGCCTTTAACTACGCTTGATGAACCTTTGATTTTTAAATCTTTCATAACAACAACAGAATCCCCGTCAACCAACACATTTCCGTTCGCATCACGAATCGATGTGTCTTCAACGACATTGGCAGCTTCAGGAGCTTTATCGCTCTCAAGCCATTCGTTGGCGCACTCTGGGCACACCCATAGGTTTCCGTCTTGATAAATATTTTCTGATTGGCATTTTGGACAACGTTCTTGCATGAAAAAAGCCTATCACCTTCGGCGCTGATAGGCATTTAAAAACAATGCGTTGATTTACTTAACCCAACGAGCTTTGCAGTTAATCGATGTATTTGCTGATAAACGATACACGCCTGTATTTTGTTAGGCGTTTGAAGCTAACATGGGCTTAACAAATGAGAAGCGTTTGGCGCAGTTTGTCTCGCTGAAATCTTTAAGTGGGTTTAATTAGAATTTAAAATTTAATGCTTATTTAGCTTCGATTAACGTTAACTCTTCGTCTTCTAATTGACTCACCGGAGTTACGATAATTTCTTCGGGATCAAGCTCGCGGCCTGTATCTGTCAGACGTTTTTTAATTAACGCTTGCGCATACGGGCCATCAAGTTTCATCTCTTTCATTTTTTGAATACGACCTAATTCAAAACCCGTTACATCTTTCATTAAATGATACGTTAACTCTGAACAGTAGATACGATCTTGCGACCATTCAAAATAAATATCATAAGGCTTATTGTACTTAGGAAGTCTGGCTTTTAACGTCGATGCCATTGTTGCGGCATCGAAATGTTTGTAACGATACACACGGTACGATTTATTTTTCGAACGCGCGATAAAATCAGCCAGCGGAGTTTCTTTTAAAGGCCCCACCGCTTCAGCCACAACCCATTTACCACTACGCTGAATTAAAAGACCTACGTGAGTCCACACAGATTCAGTCGCTTCACGAAGAGCTGCAGCCTGTGAGGTCTGACTTTGGATAAAGATAACATCACCCTCTTTATATTTAGATGATGGCGTCGGAGTCGGCTCAACTGGTTTTCCGCGGCCCATAGCTAAAGCTTGGTGAGAGTTAAATGTTAGAACAATCAAAGACGCTAATAAAAATAATCTTGTTTTCATATACATTTAGTATCGACATGATTATTTTTTAAGCATAATTTGGAACACTAATTCACGACCAAAGTTCTAAGAAATCTGGTCTAATGCCCGTAAAATTCAGCTGAATCTTGTTTCTATTTCTGACTCATTTCGGCCAGTAAATCCCAGCCAAACTTCTCTAGCTTGGCTTCGCCGATGCCATAAATATTCTTCAACTCATCCATACTTTGCGGATTTTTCTTAGCTATATCTAAAAGTGTTTTATCGCCGAAAATAACAAACGCTGGAATATCAAGTTCTTGCGCTTTAGCTTTGCGCCAAGTTCGTAAAACTTGAAAACGTTTTTCTTCGATATCTGATAACTGGCTTTCAGTAATTTTTTTAGCTGAAGCTTTTTTAACGATCACAGCCGCCGCCGGTTTTTCAATAAGGCGTGATGATTTTGGATCGCACGCATCACAATGACCACAGGCTTTTAAACGCTGTGAATCTTTGTAATACGTTAGAATTTCAGCGTGACGACATTCAGCCACCTCACAGTACGCCACTAGAGCATTTAAATTTCTCCAGCGTAAATCTTTAATTTCTTTCACTGCCGGTGAACTTTGAATAAAGAATGACTGCAAACCTTTATCTTTTTTTGAATATAGTAACAAACAAGTCGAAGGTTTTTCGTCACGCCCTGCACGCCCCATCTCTTGATATAAAGAATCGATATTCGCTGGCATTTGAAAGTGCACCACCAAGCGCACATCGGGTTGATCGATTCCCATTCCAAAAGCATTTGTCGCAACTAAAATGCGTAACTTTCCCGAGGCGTAATCAGTTTGAACTTTAGTGCGTTGTTCTTGGCTAAGACCTGCGTGATAAAAGCCAACTTGTTTTACGTGTTCAGCTAAAAAGGCCGCCAGATCTTCTGTCACTTTACGTGTTCCACAATAAATAATCACGCGGCCTTGCGTGTGCTGTTTCAAACTTTGTAACAGCATCGCTGATTTATCTTTATCATCAGCGCAGTGGCTCACCTGATAAAAAAGATTCGAGCGATAAAAGCCGTGGACCATGCGTTCTGGTTTTACGAGTTGTAAATTTTTAGCGATATCATCTAACACTGTCGGCGTTGCTGACGCTGTTAACGCTAAGATCGGAACATCAGGACGAAGTTTTTTTAGAATTTTTAATTCCGCGTACTCTTCTCGGAAATCATGGCCCCACTGCGAAACACAGTGCGCTTCATCGACGGCAAAAAGGGCGATATCACGGTTTTTAACCCACTCTTGAAACCCCGGTTTTTGCACGCGCTCAGGAGATAAATACAAAATGTAGCTTCCGCCCTCGTTGATCTGTGAAAAAATTAGCCGCTTCTCGGCATCGCTTTGTCCGGCGTACAGACAGCCCGCTTTAACAGACTTTGCACCTAAAGACATAACCTGATCTTTCATCAAAGCCACCAACGGAGACACCACAATAACAAGTTTTTGATGGTAGGTCGCCGGGAACTGATAACACAAGGATTTGCCGCCTCCTGTGGGTAAAACCGCTAAGGCGTCTTTTTTCGCTAGAACGGCGGCGATAATTTCTTTCTGGCCGCGGCGAAATTGGGGGAGGTTAAATGACTTTTTAAGATGAGCTTCTAACATAAATTCTTTCCGGTATTATTAATTTTCTGTCGTGGTTTTGCAAAACTATTGCAAAACTATTGCAAAACTATTGCAAAACTATTGCAAAACTATTGCAAAATTTTTGCAAACTTTTAGCCAAAGACAGTCCGGCTTTTTTCACTGTTTTTTGACCGACTTTTAACTCGACAAGAAAATATTTATTCTGCTCTAGGCACAGGCATCTGCTTGTGGTATTCCCTTAAATCTACTCGAGGTTTTGTGAACCAAGCATTAACGACTTACACGTCGGCACACTTGACGGCGTTAGCCAATTCAGTTCCGCAATTAGGATGGATTACCGATCCGCAAGGCGAACTATTATGGTTTAACCAACAGTGGTATGCTTACACAGGACTCACTGCTGATCAGTGTTTAGGTCAAGAAAACTGGCGCCAGGTTCATCACCCTAGCAGCTTAAACAAAACTTTGCGCATCTGGGAAACGGCTATGGCTGAAGGCCAAGCTTATGAGGTAACTCATCAATTGCGCAGATACGATGGCGTTTATCGCTGGTTTTTAACTCGCGCCGTTCCCACACATAATGAATTTGGAAAAATCACTTCGTGGATCGGCACTAGCACTGATATCGAAGAAACCAAACAGACACAGCATGAAATTTCCAGCATTATTGAAAATGTCGATGAAGGGTTTATAGCACTTGATAAAAACTGGCGCATCACGCAGGTAAATTCTTATCACGAGAAAATTTCTAAAGTAAAAAAACAGGCACAGGTTGGCGTTAATTTTTTAGATTTATTTTTTCAAACAGATAAAGAAAAAGAAACTGCGTTCTACAAGTCTTATCACCGCGTGATGCAAGAACGTATCAACCTTAAGTTTGAAGATTTCTACGAGCCGTTAAATGTATGGGCTGCTGTGAATGTTTATCCTAAATCTGATGGCGGCTTGGCGATTTTTTACCGCGACATCACATCAGAAAAAAGAGCGAAGAGCGAATTGATCCGCGCCAAAGAAGACTCTGAGCGCGCTAATCAATTAAAGACAGCCTTCTTAGCAAATATGTCTCACGAAATCAGAACGCCACTGGCTTCGATTATGGGTTTTGCTGAACTACTTAAAGAAAATCGATTAGATGAAGCAGATAAAGAACGCTTCTTACAAATGATCATTAAAAACGGTGCAAGCCTATCACGCATCATTGATGACATTTTAGATTTATCTAAAGTTGAGTCAGGGCACTTAGAAGTTGAAAACACAGAAATCGCTTTTGATCATTTACTGTATGAAGTGTTTGCGCTGTTTCGTGAAAAATCAAACGCGAAGAGTATTTATTTAAACTTAAATTTAGGAAATCAGATTCCAACGCGCATCAAATCTGATCCAGTGCGTGTACGCCAGATTTTAATTAATCTGATCAGTAATGCCATTAAGTTCACTAAAGATGGTGGCGTTGAAGTTGAAATTCAAAGCGAAAATTTAGAAAATGATCTTTGTAAGTTTCAAATTTTTGTTCGCGACACAGGTATTGGCTTAACACCAGATCAAAGTGAAAAACTATTTCGCCCATTTACTCAGGCTGATAACAGCACGACTCGTAAATACGGTGGCACGGGCCTTGGCTTAACATTATCAAAACGTTTAGCTCAGGCTTTAGGTGGAGACATTCAAATTCTTCACACAGAAATCGGTGAAGGTTCGGTTTTTGTTTTTGAATTTATCGCGCAAGTGACAACAGAAGAAAACCGCTGTCAGGTTCCTGAAAACACGCACCCACCGGTGGCGATTGATTTAACAAATACGCGTGTGCTTTTAGCTGAAGACTCACCGGATAGCCAAGAATTAATTAAACATGTTCTTACAAATCATGGTGCGCAAGTGACCGTGGCCAATGATGGCGCCGAAGCTTTACACTTAGCGCGCAGTCATGAATTTGATGTGATCTTGATGGATATTCAAATGCCTGAAATTGATGGCTATGAAGTCACTCGTATTTTACGTTCCGAAAAAGTTAAAAAGCCAATCATTGCCCTGACCGCCCATGCTATGCTTGAAGAGCGTATAAAAAGTAAAGCGGCCGGCTGTGATGCCCATGTGACTAAACCGTTAAATTTCCGTCAGCTTTTATCGACGGTTTATTATATCACCCGCCGAAGCGCAAAAACGACACCCTAGCTAGTTCTTAGCCGCTTTTAAGGCCCCTACTTCCCTCTTATTTTCGATCTCGTGGCATAACAATGGCTAGAGTGTAATCTATATGAAAACAACTGTTACAGCCTCTTTAGTTTTAGCCGGTCTTATCAGCGTTTTATCAAGCCAGGCCTTAGCCATTTCTGATGCCTGCAGCCTATCACTAAAAGCCTTACCCCAAGGCCATAAAATGACCGCTGAACAAGTTAAAACCTATCAAACCAAATTAGAAAAAGAGTGTGCTTTAACTAAAACTTACCGTGATGTGCGTTCGATTTTAAATAATAATTTTGGACATCTTTCTTTAGATAAAATCACTGAATATCAAGCCATGCGTTTTGTGGTGCGCGCGGATTACGAACGTGCGCGCCAAAGCAATACTTTAATTACAAAAGTGTATCAGATTAAACGTTCAGATTATTCTTTACCTGAAGAACAACGTTCATCAGTGATCTGGGATAACTGGGAAGTCGGCATGAAGCAACTTCAAGGTTCACGCGACAAAGTATTACGTGGCCAAGGTTTTACGGTTGATGATTTAATAAAAGTGCATATCGGATTTTTTACGCTATCAAAAGAAGAAGGCGATGATGCCTGGAATCCACAAGAGGGTTTATTAAAACAAGAAAATGAAAACGACAACTACTGGTGGAACTTCAATTCAGCAGCTGAAGCTTTAGAAGCTAAACGCATCGTGAATGAAATCAATACTGAATACAGAGAATTAGGTTTAACTGAAAATTCTGGCGACGCTGATTTTGATAATGTTTTGCGTGTGAAAAATTCATTAAAACGTCAACCGGTAGATAAAAAAGATGTCGTTGAATATGTTGATGCGATCTATTCAGGTGATACACGTGCTAACCGCAAGCATGTCGATAGCATTTTTAAATTTATCAATGCCATGTTAGCCCAAGCTTTAAAAGGCGAACATATGTTATGGAATGGCCGTCTATTAACCCCAATGGAAGTGGGCTATTTAGCGCAGAAATTTTATGTCGGTGTTCACCCGTTTGCTGAAGGCAATGGCCGCACCAGCCGCTATATCTTAGAATTGTTTATGACGAGCTTTGATATGCCCCATGGCTCTTCTGGTGATTTAATGAGTAATGATGTGTTAATGACTTTTAAAGACTATTACGAATTAGCTTACACAAGTAACGCAAAACTTATGAATGGTATGATCGAGTGTATTAACCAGTACGAAAAAAATAATCCTGCAGCCATCGATTATAACTGCAGGATCTTAAAATAAATTTTAACTCTTTAAATTAGTAGCCAGATCTTTTCTTATAGTAGCCATCTAATGTCCAGATCAGCGTACGAAAGCCACGGTCTTTCATTTCTTTGTAAGCTGTTTTTGGAAACCAACCGTCAACTTCTACACGGTATAAACCCATAAGCATTCCTGTGCGGTCACGGCCATGTTTACAGTGTAAATAGATTGGGCCTAAGCTTCTGTCTTGCAACATTTTAAGAACATAATCGACTTTAGCATCTTTTGGTTTTTTGAAAGTATCAAACGGAACCGACACCCAACGTAGACCGACAGTCGCCGCTAATTTTTTATCGATCGCAATAGCTTCTTCGTCATTTTCTACGTTAAGGATGGTTGTCACACCCATTTTTTTAAGCTGTTGCATACCAGCTAACGTTGGGCGGCCACCACGATAAACGTAGTCGTTCATTTTGAACATATTCGGCAAGTCTTCAACTTCCGGTTTGGCTTGGGCTGTTGATGTAAATGTAAAATTCAGTGCTAAAGCTAAAGCAAAGAAAAATGTAGTGATATTTTGTTTTGTCATTGTTGTGTTCTCCTAGACTAATAAATGGATCGGAGAGCACTCGACTTGACTTGAGGAAAGTCCAGAAGAACTAGACCTTCGTCACGGCTTTTAATTACCAAGTCGCGTAAATGTAAGGTGGTTCTACGCGAAAGTTTTCTGGCGGAAGCTTTTTCTTTAACTGCTTCATAACGATGTCTGTAACACCCACAAAACCAAGCTTAACTTTGTCAATACGGATTGTCGCACGTTTGTTATTCATATCGGCTTTGATATTTCCATCAGCTTTAAGCTTCACTAAGGGAATACCTTTGATCTTTAAACTCATGTCGAAATCACCTTTTGTGATTTCTAATTCCATTTCTTTAAGCGTTTGTAAAACATCGCTTTCTGCTTGAATCGGTACACCGATAAATGATTCGATAAAAAAGCCATCCATATCTGGCACTTCAAACATATCGGCATGAGCTGTTGATTTTACCAAACATTCATCAACGATCATTGAAAAGCTGACTCCTGTGCCTTTTTTATGCTGACAAGTCATTGCTAAGCCTTCGGCATGAATATCACCTGTTGATTCGTGGCTTAAATCAATTAAGCCCGCACCAAATTGATGAACATTGCCTGCAGCTAATTCGATATTTAATTTTTGTACATTTGCTGAATGAAGTTTTGTTAAAAGCTCATTGGCATTTTTCATTGTGATATTTACCGCGGCCATACCGAACTTAACGGTTTTACCTTCACGTGAAAGGTCAAACTTTGTTGCAGCTGTTGCTGTTGGAGCTACATAGTTTTGATCTACGCCCCAATCAGTTTCAAGTGATAGCCTTTGTAAAACGCCTGAACCTTTATTGTTTTGAAAATTAAATTGCGGCAATTGAACTGAAACTTTATTAATATCTAACGCGAATGAATTCACAGCGAAAAATAATAAAGCCAGAGTGGTAGTTACTGTCTTCACAACGACCTCGTTTGTTGGTTTTTAACGTTATCGTTGTGTCTGTTTATGTTCTTAACAGTGAACGGTCTAAATACGGACTAAGGCCTGCAATTACAAGGCTTTTGAAGGGGACTTACGCGCCCACGTTTCAATCACCGTCGAAAGATCGCCGATCGAAATTGGCTTCGTCACGTAATCGTTCATTCCGGCTTCAAGACATTTTTCTCGATCACCTTTCATCGCATGCGCTGTCATGGCTACAATTGGAATTTTACTAAATTCTTCATTCATTTTGCGAATTTGGCGTGTGGCTTCGTACCCGTCCATCTCTGGCATTTGGCAATCCATTAAGATCATATCGTAGCTGATGTTTCTTAAGGCTTCGATCGCCTCTTTACCGTTGGCTACAGTATCACAATAGCAGCCTAGTTTTTCTAGTTGTTTTACGGCGATCATTTGATTGATATGGTTATCTTCAGCTAAAAGAATACGGTATCCTTTGCCTTCGCGGTCAGGAAACAGCGAATTTTTACGACGAAGCTCAGCCACAGGAGCGTGTCCTTCAGTCAGAGTAAGCTCAAACCAAAATGTAGAACCTTTCCCCAGAGTACTGATAACACCGATTTCTCCACCCATCATTTCGACTAAGTTTTTAGAAATTGAAAGCCCCAATCCCGTTCCACCAAATCTACGCGTCATCGAATTGTCAGCCTGGGCAAAAGGTTCAAAAATTTTATCCATGACTTTTTCATCAATACCGATTCCCGTGTCACTTACTTCGACGCGGTAACGGTCATTTTGTTTTTTTATGACCTTTAGAATAATTCGGCCTTCGAATGTAAACTTAACTGCATTGTTAATCAGATTAATTAAAATTTGCCCGATACGGCCCGGGTCTCCGCAAAGAGCTTTTGCCGGCACATCGCTAAAATCTAAAATTAAAGGTAAGTTTTTTCGGTGCGCTAAGAATTCAACGGTTTTAACCGCATCACGAACAATGCGTTCAAAATCAAATTCGATAATCTCTAAACTCAGTTTCCCTGCTTCGATTTTAGAAAAATCAAGAATATCACTAATAACACCTAATAGTGAATTCGCTGAAGTCGTAATATTTTCAACGCACTCACGCTGCTCTTTATTAAGAGCTGTATCACGAAGTAGCCCTGCCATTCCTACAACACCATTGATCGGGGTACGGATTTCATGTGACATATTGGCTAAGAAAGCAGATTTCATTTTTGAGGCTTGTTGGGCTTGATATACATCCCAGCTGGCTTTTTTTTCTAATTCTGCATTAGCAAGAGATAGTTCTAATGTTTTTTCGTCAACTAACATTTGAACCGTAGCCGTACGGCCAATAATCACAAGCATTAAACTTTGCAAAAGGATAACAACAAATAATCCACCTAAAAGCATTGACCATGCGGTTAAATCAGCATGGGCTGAAAGATACTGTTTTGAGGGAAACAGAACAAAACGCCATTTTCTTCCGCCAATATCGATATCTTTTGAAGTGTAGATTTCACGGGGGTGGTTCTTTTCAAAGCTTTCTTCATTAGCGAATTCTTCTTCTTCTTTGACTATATTTTTATAAAGCAGATCATTTCGACCGTCGGTTACGTCATAAACTTTATAATTAAGCCCTTCAAGTTCAAAGCTTGCGACAGCGGCTTCGATCAGATCACCCACACGAAAAATACCAGCAATAAAACCACGGTTTTTTCCGTCTTTTCCTGAAACTGGCTGATACATAGCTACACTGGGAATTTTTGTGTGACCATCTTGAACCACTTGAATTTCAGCCGTTACTGAAGGTAATCCAGTTCGCAAAGCCCGATCCATCGCATTTCTTCTATCTTCAGAAGCGTATGTATTATGTCCTATAGCCAGTGTATTACCAGCAACTGGCTCAATAAAGTAAACCGGATAGTAGCGCTCATGCTTGTTAGCTTTTTTTCTAATGCCATCTTCTAACTCAACAATAGCTATAGATTTTTTTTTTTCAAATTGCGCGCGCTCTGAATCTAACACTAATGGATTCCATGAAATTGCACGAATACCTTTTCGGCGCGCTACAGAATCTTTTAAAAATTCACGAAACTCTTCTTTAGAAACTTCATTTGAGGCTGAAAAAAATCTTTCCGCACCCGCCAAAACAACTTGATAATGATCCATTGCTTCTGCAATTTTTTGCACACTTAGGTCACTTTCACTTTGTAAACGACTTATAAATTTCTCAGACAATTGCTTGCTGCTAAAAAAGAAAAACCACACCACAAAACCGAAAAGTAAAAGAGACGGAGCCGCGACTAAGCGTTTTTTTCCACTCCACTGGGCCAGCGGCCTTTCAGCCAGTGATAAAACCATTGGCGTAAATACCATCGCGCCAATAGCATCACCGACATACCACATACCCCAGTTGTAAAAAAAGCTTGCACCGCTGACAACACCGAAAGAAAAAAGAACCGTCACACTGAAGGTCGCATTCACTAAACAACTTGCCGGCCCAGCTAATGCTAAAAATTGAATAATACTTTTTTCATTACTTAATGATTTAAAATTAGGAATGTAACGCTGAATTAAAAAAGTTCCAGCCAAAGCTTGTAATGTGGCTCCTAAACCAATCAATGCACCCATCACAGCTGCGGTCGCAGTCAGGCCGTTTGAAGAATAAGCCACATAGAGGTTCATTAAGGTTGAACCGATAAAAACCGCAGGCCAATACTGGCGTCCCAAAATGAGAAGGGCCGCTAAAGCAATCCCTGACGAAGGAAATACAGCTGTGGCATAGCCTGGAGGCACGGCCAGCTTAAGGCCTAGCACGCCGGCTATGAAGTACGAAGCCGCAACAACCAGCGACCAGAATAGATATTTTTTCATTTTATTCATTTTGGGTTCCCACGCTAAACACGCTAGGAATTATATCGGCGGGATTCACAATCTGTGAAGAGGAGCAATAACCATTTGTAGAAATCAACATACGGCCTGGTAAAAACGGTTATATTGACTTTAAAAACAAAACAACCGCCTATGATCATAAGCGGTTATTTATTTATATGTAACAATAAAAACTAACGTGACTGGCGCGAGTTTGAACTGCTCGAAGAACTGCTGCGCTCTGAACTCTGCGAAGATCGGCCACCAGCTCCGGCGCGAGATGACCCCGCTGAAGAACGTGAACTGCCGCTTCTTGAAGTACGTGCACTTTGATTTGATCTTTTCATAAAATTTTTCCTTTCGGTTGGTTTTTAATAACGGTTTTCGTTGTAACGACTGCGGAACCCGTATTCGTCTTCAACGTTTTCGTCTTGATTATCATAGTTATTCATCCATCTTTCATCGCGGTCACGAGCTGAACCATAACGGGCTTCACGTTCGTAATCGCCGCCTTCGTTATAGCCATGGCTACTGCCATAACGTGAGCCGCGAGAATTTATTCTGTCGTCATCGTAGTCAAATTCAGAATAGCTTCGACCCTGCCCGCTATAATTCTGACTGCGCGAAGTCCCACGAGAAGGATAGTTTCTTTCGCTCTCGTAGGTGTCTCGCCACGGACTGCGTCCTGTATTTCCTTCGTAAAAGTCTTGGTCATTAACTGAAGAGTATTCGCCGCGACGACCACCGCGTGCAAATCCTCTCTCACTGTCATCACGATACTCCCTGTCGCGGGAACTTCCACCGTAGTCTTCGAAATCAGAATAACGGCCTGAGATTGTTCGCACGCCTTGTCGGCCATAGTCGCTTCCTGTGCCGTAGCTGCTTCCGCGGCGTCCGTAGTCACTTCCATATGTCGCTCCTCGTCCGTAATCGCTGCGTCCCATATCGTACTCATCGCGCGAAGACATTCTTGCTCCCATAGCTCCGTAGCGGTCTTCGTCTTCTCTTGCATTTTCTTTTGAGCTTGAACGAGACGATCCTCTTCCCGATTGGCCGGCACCCGAACGCCGTGAAGTTGTTGCTGAACTTGATCCTCTTTTCGACGAGGAACTTTTAGTAGATTGTCGCATGATTACTCCTTTATTATATGTAGGTATTGCTGTTAGCTGTTAAAGCTGTTTTTTGTTTTCAAATAACTTTC
>JAMPXC010000038.1 GCA_023701385.1 Pseudobdellovibrio sp. | reverse complement strand
TATACGGCAAAAGTAAATTTAAAGTTCAGCTGCAGGCCGAACACGAGCAAAATTTAAGTGATAGACATTTAAGTAAAGATATTTTTGAGCTGGCACTGAATTACCAGCTCAAAAATGAATTTGATGTAGAGGTAAGTTCAAATCTGATTAATCAAAGTGCTTCGCATGAGATCCGATTGAATTACAGCTTTTAAAGTATTTATAACTGTAAAACTTCTTCAATCTTACAGTTTTCTAAAAACACATCGTCATGCGATATGACAATCAGGGCGCTTTTAAATTCGCTGACCAAATTTTCTAGAAATTCGATATTCGCTAGATCTAGATTATTTGTGGGTTCATCTAAAATTAAAAGTTCTGGTTTTTCGGTTTGAAGTAAGCCAAGTGCTAAAGCGGCACGTAATCTTTCGCCTCCGCTTAAAGCACTTACTTTTTTAAAAACATCGTCATTAATAAAAAGAAACTTCGCTAAGCCAGATCTAATATCACTTTCACTTAACGGCGATACGTCACGAATGTTTTCAAAGATGGTCTTTGTCTCATCGAGTGTTTCGCAGCGTTGGTCGATATAAAGTGTGCGAAGATTTCCACGGCGAAATTCACCACGCGTGTTGTAGTCTTGGCCGCGTAAGACTTTGATCAGCGTTGATTTGCCAGAGCCGTTTCCGCCTTTAATACTTAAGCGAATATTACCTCGCCAAGAAAAATTAAGATCTTCTTTGTATAACCAATCGCTAAAACGCACATTAAATTTAAACGCTTCAGCCACAAGTTTTTGTGCTGGAATCTTTTCTCCGATCAGGTCAGCGTACATTGCCGGATCTACTTTTAATTCACTTAAAGCTTCATGCGCAGCTGTAACAGCGTCATTGGCGCGCTCTAAAGTGTTTTTATCAATTTTTCCAGTTGAGACTTGGGCTTTTCTTTTTCTGCCACCGAGTAAGATCTTTGGCATGCCACCACGTTCGCCTGCTTTGACGCCTGCGCGGTTACGTTTTTCTTGCCGTTCGATCTGCTCATGGCGATCTGAGTAAGTTTGATCACGTTTTCGTTCGGCTAAATCAAGTTCGCGCTGTAAGTTGCTGCGCTCAAGCGATTTAGCATCGCTATAATCAAAAAAATCGCCGCCGAATTTACTTAAACCTTTGTTTGAAAGTTCTAGGATTTCGTCACACAAACTTAAGGCCTCGCGGTCGTGCGAAATTAATAATATTCCGCCACTGCGTTTACGTAAGAACTGTAAAAGCATTTCACGCCCTTCACGGTCTAAGTCATTGGTGGGTTCATCCAGAATTAAGAACTGATCGTTTAACGTATTGGCTAAACGCACGCGCATCCATTGGCCGCCACTTAAAGTGGTGCAAAGATTTTCGCGATCAATACCTGTTAATAACTTTTCACCTAAAGCAGGCCACGCATAATTTGGTCCAAGATAATCTTGCACAGAAATAGCGGGCGGAACTTCTCTTTGTGAAAAGTAAGTCACCGGGGTATTTCGTTTAATTGATCCTTTGGTAGGTTCAACGGTGTTAGCAATAAGTTTTGCTAAGCAGGTTTTACCAACTCCATTAGGGCCAACTAGACCTGTGACTTTTGAATTCAGAGAAAAATTTAGATTGTTAAACAAGACGCGTCCGTTTGGTAATTCAAACGACACTGCATTCACGATAACGGTTGCTAGCATAAATATAACCTCAGCGCCCTCTTAAAAAGCGCCTTTAAGAAAAAATTAAAATTTAAATGGGATAAATTGGGTTATTTATGCTGTTCTCATAAGTCTCTGGTTTAGGACCAGAGATTTATAGAATACCAAAACATAATTTGTTGTTAAATAGAAAAATACTCTTTACGATTTTTATATATGGAAAAATCGTATTACCACGCGCATGAATCAGCTTATCAGCAAATAAAATCAAATGGTTACGTTGGTTGGGGTAACGCCAAAACCCTAAATGATTTAGGGGATAACGTCACTAAGCAGTATCTGACTGATACGGTAAACCGCTTTTTTCCAGAGCCTAAAGGCAAAAAAGCTTTAGATGTCGGTTGTGGAACAGGAACAACGGCTTTTATGCTTTCAGCCATGGGAATGGATGTAACAGGGGTTGATATCTCTGAAACAGCCATCGAGATGGGCCGTGATTTATCGAAACAACAAAATTTAAATATTAATTTCGTTAAAGGTGATGTTCTTGAACTAGATAAGTTAAATCAAAAATTTGATCTAATTTATGATAGTCACTGCCTTCACTGCATCGTTTTTGAAGACGATCGCCAAAAAGTGCTAACAAGTGCTAAAAAATCTTTAAACGAAGGCGGAATTTTTATTTTAGACACAATGGTTATGCCGAACGAGCCGCATGACCCAGCTCATACCTATGATACTTTACGTTTTGATGAAGATTATATTCTTTGGCATAAAACAAAATCGTCGTACGCCAAAGGTGTGATCGAGTTAAACGGTCAAGCTTGGTGTGCGCAACGTCGTATTTATCCACCGCATGTGGTTATGGCCGAAGTAGCAAAAGCGGGTTTTGTGGTAATTTCAGACCGACTAGATGCTCAGCCAAACGAAGTATCAATGCTTCGCCTTGTATTGAGGTAATTTGCCCTAGCAACAGAATTGCTCCTGATAACTGTGACACACACGAAGGAGTAATTTATGAATCTGCAAAAAGTAATAGATGATGTAAACGGAAGAGTCGCGGTACCCATGCTGATGTGGTTCTTGGGTGCGCCGCTTGGTCTTGTTATTCTGGTTTGGTTTTTCTTTTTTAGAGGAAAGTAGTTTTTTGATTTAATTTCTGAATAGCATCAAATTCTTGAGAGAATATTTCTCTTTCTGGTGGGGTAAGACATCGATAAAATGGCTCTGAGTTTTTTATGGATTGGAGGGCCCGCAAAGCTTTTTCGTTATTTTCGGGGCCACCTTTCTTCAGATAGCAACTAGCTACTTTACGAATAGCTTGGCTAAATAAGTCGACTCGCGGGCAGCGAAATGGCTCAGTAGCTTTGTAGGTTAAATAACCAAACTGAGGCTCTGGATTAATGTTATATTTTTTCATAGCTTTTCTGATGCAGGCTTCTGTTAACCTACTGCCATGAAAACTACCTTCAGCTGCTAAAGGTAAGATGCAAACGGTATATGCTAATCCCACTACCGTAGATATAAAAATAGCAACATCTGCGGTATAGGCTGCACCTGTGGCAGAATAAGATAGTAATGTTCCCGCAGCATATTGAGTTTCAGATACTAACTTGTATTCTGATAAGTTTTGAGGTGCATCTCTGAGAGATTCTTCACATTTTTCAGCTAGGAGGCTGTACTCAAATTTTTCCTTATTTGCACAGGATGAAGCTAAAATAAAAAAAGCGACCAATAAAGCTTTCACTACTTTAATGATCGCAAATTATGACTTAAGGTCAATATTTTGTTATTTAGTGTCTCATTTCACTTTGCGAATATGGACGCTTCGGTGCGAGACTTAAAAACTTAACCAACGCCGCATTCACTTCTTCAGCATGGCTTGCCAGTAACCCGTGTGGGCCACCATCGATTTCTAAATACTCACAACCTGGCAACATGTCTTTTAAACGTCGACCACACACATTGAGTGGTGTGATTTTATCGCCTGAGCCGTGAATCACTAAACTAGGGATATCGATTTTTCTGATGTCGTCTCTGAAGTCTTCGCCCCAGGAATCAATGCATTTTACTGTGGCCATACCTGAAGCTTGCATGGCTAGTGTCCAACTGTATCTGATCATTTCATCACTTACGGCTTTTCTTCCGACAATGCCGTGGCTGTAGAAATCTTCTAAAAACTTATGCATAAATCCAGGTCTATCTTCGATGCATTTTCTAATCATGTCGTCGAAGATTCTTTTCTCGGTACCGTCAGGGTTGTTTTCAGCTTTAACTAAGGCGGGCAAAATACCTGCAATGAAGACGGCTCTTTCAATTCTTTCAGAACCGTAAGTTGAAATGTATCTAGCGACTTCGCCGGTGCCCATTGAAAAACCAACTAGGGTAATATCTTTTAAATCTAATTTAGTAATCACTTTATGAAGATCTTCAGCAAATGTGTCGTAGTTATAGCCTTCAGCGGGTTTGCTTGATTCACCAAAACCACGGCGACCATACGCAATCACGCGATAACCGCTTGAGAGTAGTACAGGAATTTGTGCATCCCACGAAGCTTCACTTAACGGCCAGCCATGCAGTAATACGACAGGTTTTCCAGTTCCGTAATCTTGATAGTGTAGATCAATAGTCGCTGTGTTTTCTTTACCGACTTCAATGTAATGCATAAATCTCTCCTAGGTTTAAAACGCTAGGAGAGATGCAAAATTTATTCTTGGATAAAACGGGGAGTGTTGCCCCGATAGTTATTTCGCTAAGTAGTCTTCTAACTTATCAAATGATCCAGTCCAACCTTGAGTCATGCCGCCACGTTCTTTAATGAAGGCTTGTAATTCATCTGGTGTACATTTTCCTTCGACTTCCCATTGAATCGTCACACGGGTTTGGTTTGTGTCTTCAGCGGTAAACATCACCGTTGTTAACATTGATTCAGGCCAAGTGGGTGCACCTGGGTGGCGTGAGATATTTTCTTTTTCATCGGCAAACTGTTGTGAATACACAATTTTAGTCGGTGTGATTTCTTTGTACTGAAGTGTTCCGTACATCGTAAAATCAGGGTTAGACATTTTATAAAATGATTTACCACCCGGCTTAATTTCAGCACGAATAAACTGCATATCAAAACCCTTCGGAGCTAACCATTTAGAAAAATGATCGGAGTCAGTCCACATCTTATACATGGTGTTCATATCTGTGTTGAAAGATCTGTTGATAATAAAGATTTCTTTATTCGTAGCTTCTTTTTCTAAGTATTCACCAAAACGATCCCAAGTTGAATTGCCGCTAGCTTGTTTAATAAATTTACCAATTTCTTTGGCCATCGCTTCATTTTCAAAAGCCATGACAAACGATAATTCAGTTTTATTTTTAGCCAGCTCAGTGAAAGTTGCCGTTACACGAAATAACGGTGGGCGATCTTGTTCATCGTTACCGCCATGATCGTAAACCAGACGCGAATATTTTTCGACTTCATGATAAACCGTTTTATTTTCCCAAACTTGTCCTTCGGGTCCAAACATGGTGTATGTCCAGTGACCGCCTACGCGTAAATCTTTTGAATGGGTTTTGATTGTGTGTCCGCGCGGGCCCCACCAGTGTTTAGCTTGTTCAGGATCATTAAAAGCATCCCATACAGCTTTTAACGGAGCATCGTAAACGCGTGTAAGATATAACTCATTTGGTTTATTTTTTGCGGCCATGGTTTTTTCCCTTCGTACTTTTTTTAACTGTTTTTAAATATTCACCTAAGCGATCTAAGCTGTCTTCCCAGTACTGGCGGTAGGTTTCCATCCAGTCATTGGCATCTTTTAGCGGCGATCCGTTTAACTTACACGGACGGTACTGAGCGTCTTTTGATTTTGTAACGAGTCCGGCATTTTCTAAAACTTTTAAATGCTTGGTCACAGCCGGAAGACTCATATCTTTTAAAAAAGGTTTTGCTAAATCTGACACATTGATTTCACCTTGCGAAAGGCGCGCCAACATCGCCCGACGAGTTGGGTCAGATAAGGCGTGGAATGTTTGAGAAAGCTGATCATTCGTCATATTAAACCTTTTGGTTAATTAACCATTTAGTTAAATATCGGTCACAATTATGCAAAAGTCAATAGCAGTCCAGGCTTAATCGGGTAAGTGCTGGAAATGATTGAATAAGTATCTGTCTTTAGATAAAACAAAAGCATGAAAACCAATGACTTATTACGCCTTTTATTATTAGCAGCCATCTGGAGCGGGTCTTTTGTTTTTATGAAAGTTTTAGCTCCGGTGTTAGGACCGGTGGTTACGGCAAGCCTGCGTTTACTAATTGCGGGCGTTGTTTTAAGTGTTTATTTTCGTGTGATAAAATTTGATGTGAACTGGAAAGAACACTGGAAGCATTATGTGCTGATTGGCGTTGTGAACTCATCAGTGCCATTTTTATTCTACGCTTTTGCAGCCCTTCATATTCCGGCATCGCTTTCGGTGATTTTAAATTCAAGTACTCCGTTATTTGCGGCGATCTTTGCAGCAATTTGGTTAAACGACAAACTAACACCGATCAAAATCTTAGGATTAGTTTTAGGTATTACCGGAGTAGGCTTTGTTGCGATTAAAGAAGCGATCACGATTAGTGAATTTGGAATGATTGCCGCTTTTGCGTGTTTAACAGCAGCGATGTGCTACGGCATTGCCGGAATTTATATTAAAAAATATGCTTCGTTTTTAAAGCCATTAGCGGTTGCAGGGGCTAGTCAGTTAGCAGCAGGTGTTGCGCTCCTTCCATTTATTGCACTTTCTCCGGTGAAAGGCGAAATTAACATCACGATTGTTTTAAATATGTTAGCCCTTTCACTTCTGTGCAGTGGTTTGGCGTACATTTTGTATTTTCGCTTAATCGCCAATGTGGGGCCGGCGAAAGCTGCGACAGTTCCGATGATTATGCCAGCGTTTGGTTTAGTGTGGGGCGTGATCTTTTTAAACGAAAAAATCACCAGCCAAATGATTTTAGGCTGTGCATTGATTGTCACTGGATTAATTTTAGTTTTATTTAAAAGGAATAGCGGAACGTCAAAGCCAAGCCATCGCCCGTAGGAATTGCGGCAAAGTCAGTCTCAGATTTTTTATTCTTATATCTTTGTGCGATACTAATACCGTAGCTGGCTCCGATGACGGCTCCGGCTAACACATCATGAACATAATGACGGTTATCATTCATACGACTGTAGGCCACAGCTGTGGCTAACGCGTAGGCTGGAATTCCCCAAGTAGATCCGTGCAGTTCATTCACCGTTGCAGCAAAAGCAAAAGCTCTGGTTGCGTGTGCTGAAGGAAAAGAAGTTTTATCGTTTTCGTCATGCGGACGCGGTTCTTGCACAACATCTTTTAAAGCACCAGTCACAACACTTGAATACAGAGTAGATTTTAACATCACTATCGCGAATTCATGGGCTTCAGGATCATCTGCGAAAAACGAATAGGCTTCCATTCCCGCAAAATACAAAATATTCGGCAGTGTTTGCCCTGAAATATCGCCGTACTTACTGTAAGCTCCCATAGGTTTTTTCTTAACAGTGTCTTCTTGAAGCGGATCAACAGTAAATTCACGGGTTAAAACCAGGCCTGAAGTGATGACAAAACCACCGAGTAAAACTTTTTGTCCTGTAGGATTAACAAACGGAGAAATAAAATCATTTCCTACATTGCTCCAGAAAGAATCTTCTTCAGCAGCAAAGCAAATGTTAGTCAGTAGTAAAATGGCTAAAAATATTTTGAGCATGAAAAGTTAGTGTAGCAGCTCAAGTAAGAAAATTATGATCCAGTAATGGTACAGTCTATGAAGTGAAATTAATTTGTAAATTAGAACTGATGTTGAAAGTAAATTCCTAAACCACCAGATGTTGGAATCGGCATCCAGTTTAAGTTTGCTGTCTGTCCTGTATGAGTTAAATAACTAGCGCGCGCCCAAAATACACCCAGGGCAATACCTGAGGTGACATCACTAATCCAATGGGCGTTTTCGGCAATGCGCGAAATAGAAATGCCCGTTGCTACTAAGTATGCTGGAAGTCCGACTTTCCAACCATAGGCATACATTAATGATCCCGCACTGGCGAAAGCCGATGACGAATGTCCAGAGGGGAACGATGAAGGAAACGGCAAATAATCGCCACGCCCGTCGGGTCTATGACGTTGAAAAATAAATGAAAGACTTACGTGACTTAAAGAAGTTAAGGCTAAAGCTCTGGCGTGCATTAACCCATTTTCTTGATCCCAGATTAATTGTCCGAGGGCGATACTTACACCTAAAAAACCACTGCCAATTTTAGCGAAACCTTCAGAGGTTGTCCGATCCATTAAAAGATCATGACCACGCTCATTATGTTCAACCACATCGTAGTCATACTGATGGGCTGCGATTGTGGTTAGTGCGCCAATACCTAAAATTGTATAACCTGTATTATCAAATCCATTTTTGATCGTAGGTTTAAATTGATCTTCCCATAACCAGGGCACGAAAGGCTTTCCTTGCGTAGGATCTTCAAAACTAAAACTTTTCCAAGATAATAAAACCAGAACTAAAAAAACAAAGCGGTTTAAAGTAATAATTTTTGCGCTTCTTATTTTATTGATGAGCATGAAGGCCAGAAATGCAAGAATGGTTCCTAAGGCGGCTCCCGCTAAAACATCACTTGGGTAATGCACGCCGCAGTAGATGCGTGAATAAGCTGTCATTGTAGCTAAGCCAATAAAAAGCCAACGAAGCTTTGGAAAGTACAGGCCTAAGAAAACCGCGATAAAAAAACCATCAGCTGCATGGCCTGACGGAAAGGATAAACCACCTTGTGGATCGCCGCGAAAAATAACCGGAAAAGGCAAGTCAGTGGCGTTAAAAGGTCTAACACGATTAAAAACCGGTTTAATAATATTTACAAATTTATCAACAACAGTGGCAAGTCCCACCGCAGCTGCAAAAATTAAAACACCTTTAGTGCGAGCTTTCCAGAAAACATAAATTAAAATTAACGGAGCCACGATATATAAAAAGGCTTGCAGTTTGTGAAAGTTCGTCCAAACCGGTAAAAACCCGTCAAACCACGAGTTAGCTAAAGTCGTGTTAATCAAATGAAATATGGCGTAATCAAATTCGAGTAATTTATCTGTCATATTAAAATAGTAATATCCCCACTGAAACTTGTAAGCTGTAGATCGTTGAATTGTCGTTCACCGATTCACTGCTGATGGCAATTGGTGTTTCTCCATCGACGATAACATCATCACGATGTTTAATCCATTGAACAGTGCCATTAACTTCGGTGAACCAGACTTTTCCCTTCTCAGTACGATGTGTTTTTCCAAAACCCATACCCAGTGCCGGGCCATCCATATGTAAGCGGGCGGTATCTTGTCTTGCTGTGGGTTCATCTTCACCGATAACCACAACTAACACTCCGGCTCCAGCAAAGGCGCGAAAATAATATTCTTCTAAGCGGTAACGTAAGCCTAAAGTTAAAAGTGTATCCCAGATTAAATCTGAATTGAGCTTATTAAATTTCACACTGGCGCTGGATTCAATGGCCCAATCATGATTAAAGTACCAACCGACATCGGTTTTAAAATTACTGCCCCAGCCTAAATAATTGTGGCGCGAATTTGAACGGTAAGTCGATGTGTTAAGGCCAATACCCACAAAGATATGCAAACCTTCGCTCCAATCATCGGTTAAAAAATCTTCGCCCGTATCTAAGAGCTGGGCGTTTGCTGTTAACGGAAGAATAAAAAATAAAATAAGAATTATTTTTTTCATTCAAACTCCCAGCCGATGCGAACAGCCACTTGGTTTGAATGAATTTCAACTGAGCCAATCAAATCATTGGTTGGTGGCAGCAGAGTGAACGGATTTAAAATATAACCTAATAAATGCCCGGGCCAGGTATCGGTTTTATGTAAATAATTTGATAATTTTTCAACACCGACACCAAGAACAGTTCCGAACACTGGTGTTTGGTAAAGATCTTGGTAACTTGGGCGCTCTGTCGCGGTTTCAATCGTAAATTCAAAGGCGAAAGAAGAAATTGCTGACCAGATAAAAGCATTTTGTTCAGAATAATTTCGTGAGCGGTAAAATAAATAATAGTACTGTCCTGCTAAAGTGTGACGGTAAAGATTGTATTCAAAACTATCGCGGTCATAGTGCGGGTTACGGGGATAGTTAATCCAGTTCTCGAATGATCCGTACTTGTCGATTTCTTTTTTATGAACGATTAAATAGTACGTCCATTGCGCAGCGTAGACTATGGTAAAATTCGCAAGTTTTTCTTTCGAGGTAACATTCACAGGTAAATTCGACGAGTCATTTTGGGCATGCGCTAGGGCAGAAAAGCAGAAAACTAGAATGTAAAGACTTATAGCTTTTCTCATGCATGCCATAGTGAAATTTATGTAAAAGTGCAATAAAGCGGCCCGCGCTGTTAAGCAAAACCCGGTCGCCGTCTAATAATTTGACATCTAAAAAGAGCTTAAAGGCCCTTAGAGCTTTAAGGCGCTGGTCTAAGATTCGCTATGAGTTTTCATGAAAAATTAACTCTAGTTTTAACGAGGTTTTATACATGAAAAAATTTGTAGCGGCATTAATTTCAGTAGTGGCTTTTTCTCAAGTTGTAACTGCGGCCCCTTACTACACAGGCGTTGGCTGTAATGCTGAAGGCACAAAATGTACTTTTGGTAAACCTTCAAAAAGAGTTTTAAATTGGACTAAGCAAGGCACGGTTTCTGAGCTTGGAAATAAATGCGAAAAATTCTTAGCCAATATTGAAGGTCGTAAAAATATCATCGCACAAAATCGTCCGGTTGTTTTAGATTACAGAAATTTTACTTACATGTGGTCAAAAAAAATCGATGCTCAAGGACAAGCAGAAATTATCTGCCAAGTTGAAATTCATTCTGAACTTGAAAATGTAAAAATCGTTTCTGAAACATATAAAAAATTAAATTGGGTTTGTGATACAAAAGATCAACCAGGAATTTGCGCGCATTTAAAAAGTGAGTGCGAAACTTTACGTGATCAAGCATTACAAGACAGCACTGTGTTAGACGCAACTATCTATAAAGGTGGATCTTTGGCGCAAGGCGAGATCTGTTACGTAGCTACGGCTAAATTTAAATAATCCAAACAGAATCCTAACCAAAGGTCTAGGTTATACCAGACAAAACTTTTTCTAATTTCGTTTGCTGGCAAAAGCTTGCTAGCGTCTAATCAACAGCTAAGTTCCAAGGAAGGAATGTAAATGTTGAAAAAAATCACGAGCGTTTTTTTAATATTGTTTTCAAGTCATCTGGTTTATGGCTGGGGATCGAAAGGTCATCAAATTGTGGCCTATGTCGGCGCTAACATAACTACGGATGGCGCAGCTTTTTGGCAGGCCAACCTTGAACCTCTTCGCAAATTAACGACAGTTCCTGACCGCGTGTGGAAAGCTCCCGCAACAAAAGCTGGTGAAGCCAATACTCACTGGTTTCAAGTTGATGCTTATTACGCACCTCAAGATTATAATCAAATTATCAGATTTCCGAGCAGTTATTCAGATGCAGTGACTAAGTATAGTCAAAGCACGATTGATATTAACGGTGTAGCCCCTTGGCGTATTCGTCAGTTATATCAATTAGCTTTTTTTAGCTTTACACAAAACGATATGAAAAGTGCGTTAGAGTATGTTGGCGTAATGACTCACTATATTGGTGACTTATCTCAGCCGTTACATGTGAGTGAAAACTACGATGGTCAGCAAACGGGCAATAAAGGTATTCATTCTTATTTTGAAGCTTCGATCATTAAAGATGAAATTAAAATTCGTGAAGATGTGGAAAAACGTGCACAAAACTTATTACGTGATCCAAATTTTTTAAACCAATTCAATGGCAATTTAATGGATGCGATTTTATTAGAAATCGAACGTTCAGTTTCTTACCGTGATCAAATTTTTCAAAATGATGATAAATACGGTCGTAATAAAAACGGCGCAGCGATTCAATTAGAATTAGCTAAAAACAGAATGGCTGATGCGGCTGCAACAACAGCAATGATCTTAAATCAGCTTTGGCGTGATACGGGCCTTGTGGCTCATGCAACACCGATGACTGTTGAAGATCCGAAATGGGTAAAGCCTGACTTTAATAATTTGCCAGAAGAGCGCATGACTCCGATTCATCAAAAATTTCTTCGTGATGAAGAAGACTGCGCCCAATAAATTTTAACGAGTAATTGGGGTCAATGTTGGCCCTAATTCACCTTCATGATCTTTTTGCATATCGTCGTGCGAATGCATAAAGTGCCCTGAATACCACATGACTAAATCTTGATTAAAAATATTTTCGCCAGTGACGAAGCTATTAAGTGCTGCGCGTGTTGATGTGCGAATGCGGTTATCATCTATTTCATTTGATTTTTGGCGTAACAGCCACGCATCAGCGACACCGTAATAATCGGCTGCGCCATCATTTTCGCCAGGCATGACATCGTAAATACTGTTTTCATCGGAACTTGTGATGCGCCAGTATTTGTTGTCTTCATTTTTACGAAACATCGTTTCGTAATCGACAGGGCGAAATTCAGAGCCATTTGAAACTAAAGCTGAATTTGGTTTTCCGTCTAAGTCAAAATCAAAACGCCAGTAGACATGGTGATGGTGTGTGTAGCAAACGCAAGAATTTCTAACGGCTGAAAATTGAAAGATCGGTTTAATTGTTCCATCACTGTATAATTCAAACTTACTTGCGTAACGATACCAACCAGCAGAAAATTCAGTCACAAGTGTTACTTTGTCTTCGCTTTGATAAATCGCCACACCTCTGAAATTTCCGCGATCATTACCGGTGTCAAAAATTGTAGTCGGTGGTTGTGAAGCAATACGAATTCCTGGCGCTTCATCTGATCCAACAGCGTTAAAATAGTTTTCAGCGTAAGACCAGTCACGATAAGGTCCGCATACGCCTCCGGCGTACTGCACATTTAATATCGGTGTATGAGCGCGCGCTAAAATTAATTTACCTTTGTAATAAACATTTCTGATTTCTAAACCAGAACCTTTGCTGCCTGAAGAAGCTGAAGGACGAATAACAACAAAATTCCATAATGATCCGCTATCATCATTAATATCAATTTGCGCAGTACCTGCACGGCCCTTACCTGTGACCGCTTGGCCAGCATTAGGTAGCCCACACACAGCTAAAGTAGCTAATGATGTTGGAGGTGCTTTGTTTTCAAAGCGTACAACTTGCATGCTACTTAAATTCACGCCGACGATTTCATGAACAGTAGGATCAGTTTGAGAACGAAGACCGACACCGACAATGCGCGGCCCACCGATGCCACGAAAAGTATCGGGGCTAGCCAGTGTACTTGGCATTGGTTCGTAAGCTACGATATCACCGCTGATTAAACCTTGTGAAAAATCTGAATTTTCTGACAGCATTTGCACAGCTTCTTCGTATTCTTCGGGAGAGGCCGCAACATCTTCGATGGTCATTTGAATTTTCGGAAGAACAGAAAAATCACTTGGGCCGGTAATTCTAAGCATTGTGGCATCAGTATAATTAAAAATATGAACGATATAATCAACACCTGATGAAAAAGGGCGGTCTTCTAATGAGGCGGCAATTACGCGATAGTCTTTATGATCAAGCGCTTTTAAAACAACCGGATGCTTTAAAAGTTTTTCTGTGACTATGCGGCGATCTTCTTCGGTCGGGCCAATTTGCCTCGCTGAGATTCTTAACGGGTTCGCATAAGTTAAAATTCCGCAGAAAAAAGTAACGAAAAAATATTTAAGCATATTGCATCCTTTGCTGGTGAATAGGAGCGTAAGTCAGCAAAGAAAGTGCCACGGGTTATTAATGATCGAGTGATTTTTCAGGAACGGGTTGGGGGGGATTATGAATTGTAGGTTTTCCGTATTGTTTCCAAAGTTCCATAAGTTTTGGTTCATTTAAAGTTTCTGATTCGCGTAAAACTTTGACTGCCTCAAAAATAAAATTTTTATTTCGTGTTAAACATTCAGTGGCGCGTGCAAAACTTTTATCTAAAATATTTCTGACTTCTTCATCGACATCTGAAGCTGTGCGGTCGCTTAAAAGTTTTCCGTTACCTTCAAACTGCCCCTGCAGATAGGCGGCTCGTTTATTTTCTAACGTGACCATTCCTATTTTTTGGCTCATGCCGAATTGGGTGACCATGGCACGCGCAAGATCTGTGGCTTTCGCTAAATCATCACTGGCTCCTGTTGATATTTTTTCACAAAATATTTCTTCAGAACATCGGCCACCCAGAAGAACGGCGATTTTATCTAACAGTTCGTCTTCATCTAAAACGTAGCGATCTTCAGTCGGGCGTTGAATGGTGTAACCTAAAGCACCCATACCCCGAGGGATAATACTGACTTTATGAACTTTATCTGTAGTGCTTAATGCTAAGCCCACTGTCGCATGTCCCATTTCATGATAAGCAATGCGCGTTTTTTCTTTTTCGCTCATGACTTTACTTTTTTTCTCTAAGCCCGCAACTAAACGTTCGATGGCTTGGGTAAAATCATCTTCGGTGACGAAGTCAGCGTTTCTTCTCGTAGCCACGATGGCGGCTTCATTGACCAGATTAGCTAAATCAGCTCCGGAAAATCCCGAAGTTAATGAGGCGATATGATTAAAGTCTAACTTTGGATCTAGGGTAATTCGTTTAGCGTGAACTTTTAAAATTTGTAAACGACCGACTTGGTCAGGTGGGCTTAATAAAATTTGTCTGTCAAAGCGGCCAGCACGAAGCAGCGCCGGATCTAAAATTTCAGGGCGGTTAGTGGCGGCAATCATAATAACACCTTCAGAAGTATCAAAGCCATCCATTTCAGCTAACAACTGATTCAGCGTTTGTTCTTTTTCATCGTTACCACCGCCTCCAATAACACCAAAGGCTCTGGATTTTCCTAAGGCATCAATTTCATCGATAAATAATAAACACGGCGCTTGTGATCGGGCTTGATCAAAAAGATCACGCACACGAGCAGCGCCAAGGCCTACAAACATCTCGACAAACTCAGATCCATTGATCGAAAAGAAAGTGACTTTCGCTTCACCGGCGACAGCACGGGCTAAAAGTGTTTTACCAGTGCCCGGTGGGCCGACTAATAAAACTCCTTTAGGAGCACGCCCCCCTAAGCGAGAGTAGCGTTGCGGGTCTTGCAGAAAATTGACCACTTCTTCTAATTCATCTTTAGCTTCATCAACTCCGGCGACATCGGCGAAGGTGGTTTTAACAGTTTTTTCCATATAAATCTTGGCGCGCGATTTGGTTAAAGAAAGAAGCCCTCCGGCTCCACGGCTCATACCTCGGGCTGCCAGATTAAAGAGAAAGTAAATAAAGACGATGGGAATAAGCCAGGCAAACGCGATTCGCCAAAAGGGGTCCTTGAATTCACTTCTGAAAGTAATATTTTTATCATGAAGTTTTTGAACTAAAGTTTCATCGTTGATTAAATTGGTTGAAAAATATTTTACGTTCTTTGGGTCGTCACCTTTGATTTCACCCGTAATGTTGCTTTCTGAAATAACTACATTGGTGATTTGGTTTTTATCCAGCATTTGCAAAAATTCGCTGTAGGGAACTGTTTCAGCGCGCGAACGAAAAAAGAAGTTATTAAAAATAACCATGGCCATTAAGATGAGAAACATGACACCGAAATTCAGTTTATTTTCACCAGGCTTTGGAAGTTTTGATTGATTGTCTTGCATGCAAAGCTTAGAGGTTCAAATTTTATTCCATGCGCAGACGCTTTTTAGGCCAGCCCATGGCCGTTTCGCTGTGGCAACTTGGCTAACGCGAGTCGCCTTGGTCTAACGAAGTATGTTATTCTTTCACGTCTAACGCTATGATGACCGAAGTGTCTTCAATCAATAAATATCCCACTTTTCATTATTCACAGCCCAGTGATTATCACTTTAGCCACGATTCAGTTTTTTTGGCGCGTGAAATTTTTGAAAGACACGGTGATCAGTTAGCACAAGATGATATACAAATTTTAGATCTTTGCGCGGGTTGTGGCATTGTTGGTATGGATTTACTGTTTCACCAGTTAAAAGAAAAATCTTTTAATGGCGAAGTCGATTTTTTAGAATTGCAAGAAATCTATCAAGAACATTTCTTAAAGAACAAAGAGGTCTTGCAAAGTCATTTTTCAAATAAGCCTGTTTCGTTGAATTGGGTGCAAAAGAGCTACGCGTCTGTTGATAGCGGTAAAAAATACGATTTGATTGTATCTAATCCACCGTACTTTGTCGTGGGCGAAGGCCTATTATCGCCGAATAAATTTAAAAACCGTTGTCGTTTTTTTGTCGATTCAGATTGGCAAACCATGATTCGCTTTATGCAAAATTCCTTAAAGCCAGAAGGCCAGGCGTACTTTTTAGTGCGCGAAGAGCTTAAAGCCACAATGGCCAAACAGTTTCCAGAGATGACGTTTCCGTTTCAAGTGCGCGGCACTTGGGTTGCGCACTTAAAATCCAACTAATTTTCAAAAACTTTTTTCATTTTCTTACTAGGTTTTCTAAATCCAGATCTGAAATCTAAAATATCGTTCTGTGTTTTATTTTTGAAATAGCTTAGAATTACCATTGTGCCGAAGCGTTTGTTTAATTCAAAACCGGTAATTTTAAATCCATATTTAAGTTTAGGAATTATAACATCGTTATTGGTCATAATATGACGGCCGTAGTCGGAAGAATGGCCGAATTACGCATGTAATAAACTGTGGCCTGTTCCTGAAAGCCCCAGCTCCAGCCGACAAATTTATTTTTAAAGTACAAGCCTAAATTAAGCTTAAAAATATTTTTAGCAGGACGCGTCCATAAATCCCAGAACTCGGCGCCTGGAATTTCTCTAATTTCATAGCCTGGCGGTAGCTTGTATTTTAAACTCATAGTGAAAGTATATATGAAGCAAAAATCAGCCGTCAGTAAAATTAATGCCCGCGGAGCACTTCTGGTGTTTCCGATTAATAACAAAAAAGAACCAGCGTCTTTGTGGTCAGAGTTTTATCCAAAGTCTAAAATGCGTTGGGAGTGGAATTCAGATGGCGATGACCGTGTCGGTGAGCTTTGGGCGTTAATGAAAAAACTTTCTGACAGCCGCGAAGTGGTTTATTCGAAATGGTATCAGGGACGGGCAACATTTTTTTCACGTAAGTTATTTACCGCGCTACTGCAAAAATCATTATCTCACTTCGATGAACCACATATTTCGCCCGTAGCTAAAAACTTACTTGATACGTTAGAAAGTGATTCGCCGCTATCAACAAAACAACTTAAAGCACTGACTGAGTTACGCGGAAAAGATAACGAACGTTTTTACAACCGGGGAATGAAAGAGTTATTTTCTAAATTTTTAATCGTCGCTTTTGGAGAAGTCGATGATGGGGCTTTTCCTTCGTTAGCAGTAGGGGCCACTAAAAACTTATACGAAGATCTTTTAAATGAAGCTCGTGATATGACTGACGTCCAGGCTGATAAAATAATCGAGCATTATTTGCCAGAGGGAAATTTGTTTCGTAAATTCTTAGATAAACTTCAGAGGGAAAAATGAAAATTGCAGTGATCATTGGAGCAACAGGTCTTATTGGAACAGAATTAGTTAGAGCTTTAAGTTATAGCCAGCATTACGATAAAATTTTTGTGATCGTTCGCCGGTCGGTAGAGTTCACTGATAAAAACATCGAACCTCTTGTTTTAGACTTTGAAAATTTAGAACAACAGAAGTTTCCTGCAGGAGCTGATTATTTTTGCGCTTTAGGTACAACGATTAAACAAGCTGGTTCACAAGAAGCTTTTCGCAAAGTTGATCACGATTACGTTGTAAGCTTTGCGAAAATTGCAAAGAAATGTGAAGCGAATTCATTTCATATGGTTTCAGCCATGGGTGCAAGCCAAGTATCTACAAATTTCTACTCACGTGTAAAAGGTGAAACTGAAAAAGATGTACTAGGATTAGGTTTAAAGAAAATCCGTATTTACCAACCAAGTCTATTGATCGGCACGCGTGATAACTTAGGACAGCCTTCACGTTTAGGTGAAGAAATTGTCACCGCCGTTTATAATAACGCCAAATTCTTATTTAAAGGCTTTATGAAAAAATATGAGCCGATAACCGCTGAAAAAGTGGCTTTAGCTATGGCTAAAAACGCGATCTCTGATTCAGCTAAAGATAAGATGATCGTTTCAAATAAAGAAATGCACTAAGTAGAAATTACGGCAAAATACTGTTCTAAAGAATCATACAGGGCATGAAAAGCCTTTGGGTCATCCAAACCTTTAAGCATTCCGTAGAAACCTTCATGCGCCATTACGACAAACTGCGCGACTTTTTTTGTGTTCACATCTTTTTTTAAAAAGCCTTTGGCTTTAGCGCGGTTAAGATGTTTTTCAGTTTCATCAATCCAAAGATTTAAAGCTGTTTGTAAACGTTTGTGAAAACCTTTATCTACAGGCGACATTTCTTGCACTAAATTATTCAAAGGACAACCGAGCTTAAGATGCGCCGGTGGAGAATTGCCAATTAGATTTTGCAATTGCTGAAGAATGCCGTCTAAAGGGTTGTCAAATTTTTCTAAAGGTGTAATCCAGCGGTCAATGATCATGGGGCTGATCACATCTTCAACTAAGGCATAGCCTAGTTCTAACTTGGTCGGAAAATGGTGGTAAAAAGCCCCTTTAGTCATCGATGTCTTTTTTACGATATCGTCAACACTAACCCCTTGGAAACCGCGCGAGAAAACCTCCATAAATGCCACATCGAGAATCTCTTTTCGAGACTTCTCTAGGTCGCGGGTTTGCTTTTTAGGGGCCTTAGTGGCCGGTTTTTTGCTTTTCATACGTTTTAAAGTCTAGCAAAAACAGAGGTCGTTGAAAACATACTAATTAGTATGTTAAATTTTAATCAGATCAAAGTCAGAAGACAGAGGAATTTATGATCAAAAAGTTTTTTTTAGGCCTGGTTATCGCCATTGTTCTGTTCTTAGGGTTTGTTGCAACCAGAGAAAGTAAATTTCACTATGAAAGAAGTACGGTGATTAATGCGTCGGCTGAAAAAATCTATCCGTATATCAGTAACTTTAAAAACGGTTCAGCTTGGAATTCGTTTGATCAAAAGGATCTTAATGTAAAACGCAATTTTATCGGTAACGACGGTGAAGTTGGCGCAAAAATGGAATTTGAAGGTAATCAAGAAGCAGGATCTGGTTACTTAGAAATGTTAAGTCTTACGCCAAACGCCGAAGCGCAAATGAAACTGGTTATGACAAAACCTATGCATGCCGAAAATCTTATTATTTATAAATTAGCTTCAGAGCCCACTGGCGGCACACGTTTTACTTGGTCGATGTCAGGTGATGCGGGGTTTATGGGTAAATTAGTGAATATTTTTATTGATTGCGAAAAAATGATCACTGATGAATTTGAAAAAAGTTTTCAAAATTTAAAAGTCGTTATTGAAAAACAATAATTAATTAAGGATCAAGATATGAAATTAATCACCACTCAAGATTTAACTCAGTTTCCAGAAACTCATTATGTATTTATCGAAAAGATTGGACCTTTCCAAGAAACAGCTATGGCGGCTTGGCAACAGTTACATCAAAACCTGGCTGCAATTAATGGTAAACATCAGATTTCAGCATTTTTTTCACAATATAAAGTACAGCCACAGATGATTTACCGTGCGGGTGTAGCTGTTGATAAAAAACCAGAACATTTGCCAGAGGGTTTTAAATACGAAAAGTTTGAAGGTGGTCTGTATAAGCGCTCTACTTTAATTGGTGGCTACCAAAATTTACCAGATGCTTGCGGTGTAGTTTTTGCGCATGTTGAAAGAGAAAAAACACCGGTACGTGAGGATTGGTATTTAGAAAATTACATCAATAATCCAAAAGATCGTAAGGAAGAAGACTTAGTCACGGAAATTTTAATTCCGACAACGTCAGAAATTAAACCTTTTAGAATCAGCCGTGAATTTGATGTTAACCAAGAAACCATGTGGAGATTGTGGACTGAAAAAGATCTCTTAGAAAAATGGTCTGGCCCCAAAGGCACAAAATTAAAACAATCTAACTTTGAATTAAAAGCAGGGGCTACAAACCATTACTGTATGATTTCTCAAGATGGCACTGAAATGTGGGGAAAACAAGTGTTCCGCGAAATTATAAAGCCGGATCGTTATATTTACATTACAAGTTTTTCAGACGCTCAAGGCAATATGACAAGACATCCGATGAGTGCCACTTGGCCACTTGAAATGCTAACAACAGTGACCTTTTTAACTTTAGGTGATCAAACCAGAGTCACTATCGAGTGGATGCCATTAAATGCTTCGGCTGAAAAAATTAAAACTTTCAATGAAGCCCACGAAGGTATGAAAATGGGTTGGGGTGGATCACTAGATACTCTACAAGAGTATCTAGAAACTTTACCTTAAGCTTTTTCGCGTTTACTTAAGACAATAATCAATCCAATTAAAGACGAAATACACATCACGGCGGCGGTCGGAAGACTGCCGCTTACGTTAAGCATTCCAACACCGGCACTGGCGAATGATCCAACACCTAATTGTAAAAAGCCAAGTAAAGCTGAAGCAGCCCCTGCGTTCTTCTCGAAAGGTTCTAAAGCTAAAGCTGCCGCATTCGGGTAAGTGATGCCTGCACATAATAAAAGTAAAAACAGAATAACGACTGTCGGAATAAGCGTTAACCAGTTGTTAAATACACCAACAAAGAAAATCACACCCATAACAACTTGAAAGAATAACGACACTTTAAAAATCTGCGGACTTTTAAATTTTTTCGTTAATAATAAATTTAACTGGCCGCCACCGATCATACCCACAGCTAAGATGGCAAAGATAATTCCGTAAACTTGAGCGCTGACTTTAAAACCTTCCATAAACATTGCCGGAGAACCTGCGATGTACACGAATAATCCAGCAAATGAAAAAGACCCGGCAAAAGTGTAAATTGAAAACTGGCGCACTTTTAAAATATCTTTATAACCAAGAAGGATCGATTTTAAATTTAATTTAGCTGTGTGATCTGGTTCGTATTTTTGTGGTAATACAAAATACGCTAAGGCGAGATTTAATAATCCAAGAGCCACTAACGTGCCAAAAATCACACGCCAGCCGAAGGATTCCACAACAAAGCCTCCAATAGTTGGAGCAAGCAGGGGTGACACACTTAACACAAGCATCAGGAGTGAAAAAACTTTGGCGCTGTCTTCAACCGGAAAGAAATCGCGCACCATCGCAATGGCACCCACCGAAGCTACACAACCTCCAAGAGCTTGCACAAACCGTAAGGCTAAAAACCATTCGATTGAATCGCAGTTCATTAAAGCAATGGAAGATAAGATATAAATAATAAGGCCTGTGTATAAAGGTTTTTTGCGTCCGTAATAATCTAACAAAGGACCATAAACGATTTGTCCTAAAGCAAAGCCAATAAAGTAAGTTGAAATAGAAAAAGAAACTTTAGCTGTCGTAGTTTGTAAATCATTGGCGATCTGTGTGAACGCCGGCAAATACATGTCGATCGAAAAGGGAGTTAAAGCTTCAAGTGACCCTAAAATCAGGATTAAAAGGGCATTTTGTTTTTTAGTGCGTAACGATTCAGACATCCGCGCAGATTACAACACTTTGCGCGGTAATTGCCAGTAGCATTCTTCGCGTCTAGAATTTTTATCAGCAAGGGGATGGATATGGTTCCAGAATGGGAAAAATTATTTGAAGATAAAATTAAAACAGTCGCTTCAAGCGAGGATCCCGCTCACGACTTAAATCATTTTAAACGTGTTGTAACCATGGCCAAAAAACTATGCGCGCAAGAAGATGCTAAACTAGAAGTAGTTGTGCCGGCAGCCTGGTTACATGACTTAGTGATTGTTCCTAAAAATTCGCCGTTAAGAAGCCAGGCTTCGAAATTATCCGCGGTAAAAGCTTTAGAATTTTTACGTGAAATTAATTACCCGCAAGAATTTCATCAAGATATCGCGCATGCAATTGAAGGCCATAGCTTTAGTGCGAACATTGACGTTCAAACACTTGAAGCTAAGATTGTACAAGACGCTGATCGTTTAGATGGATTAGGCGCTATTGGCATTGCCCGCTGTTTTGCGGTCGCAGGAATGTTAAAACGTTCATTTTATCAAACTGAAGATCCTTTTTGTGAACACCGAAATCCAGACGATCAAAAATACACAATCGATCATTTCTACCAGAAGCTTTTTAAAACGGCTGAAATTTTAAAAACCAGATCAGGACAGATCGAAGGCGTTTCGCGGGTGCAGTACATGAAGCAGTATTTGGAATTTTTAAAGTCAGAAATTATTTAGCCACAAATTTGCAAATGCTTCGTGAATTACAATTTACGAAAGGATTGTTATGCAAATCGGGGTAAAATGGAAAAATTTTTTGGGCATTTTGGTGTTCTTTGCGGCGCAAAGCACGTTCGCTTATCGCGTTATCACAGACCGTATTCCGCTGGGTAAAGGATCGGTGTATTCGTTTGTTGAGTATACTAGAAATAAAGTACCGACAGCGATTGGGGTGGCAATTTCTGGTTCGGCTTTAAAAACGTTACCTGAAGAAATGCAAATGTTAGAGCTAGTTCCGAAATCTATGCACAAAGTAGAGCCGTACACTCATATCGGATTTGACTGGAATCCTATGGGACACGAACCTCCAGGTATTTATGACCTTCCTCATTTCGATGTTCACTTTTATATGATTCCACAAAGTGTACGACATAATATAACGTGCGCTGGAGCCGATGCTTTGAAGTGCACAAAAGCTGTAGCATCATCTCTTATTCCGGCTGACTACGGTCCTACACCTGCCGGTGTTCCTCTGATGGGATGGCACTGGCTGGATTTAAAATCACCAGAATTGAACGGCCAAACTTTTACAAGAACACTAATTTATGGATTTTATGATGGTTCAACAGCGTTTATTGAGCCAATGGTGACTTTAGCGTATTTAAAATCTAAACCACAGGCTGTTTTTCCAGTGAGATGGTCACAAAATATTTCTGTTTCAGGAATGTATCCGAAAAATTATTCGGTTGTTTATAAACCAGTGACAGACACTTATGAAATTGCCCTGATTGATTTGGTATCCCGCACATCGAGCAGATAAATCTGTACAAAAATAAAATCTAAGATCACGATTAAGCTTATGAAATATTTTTTATTTATAAGCTTAATCGCGTCTTGCGTTTGGGCCCAACAAACACTTTCGCCAAAACATTTGCCAGCAGCTAAACCAACCGATGCTGCAGCAAAACAGTCTGCGCCAATACCAGGACCAGCGCCTGAAAAGGCCCGCTTTATTTACCGCGAATTTTTAGCGAACCGTGAAGATTCTTTTATTATTCAAGCTGTAAGATGTAATCCTGCAGCTAGAAATGAGTTATGGGTTGAAAAATTTAAAACTGATCAAAAAGTGACTGGCGGCGAAGTTCATACTTTGCATATTTATGCTCGATCTACAGAGTGTTCTGAAAGCCCACTGAGCAGTGTGTGGTCAGAAACTATTAAAATTCCTAAATCAAATAAAATGACTCAAGTGTATATCACTCTTCTTTCCAACAATGTAATGGTGCAATAATGTCTGTTGAATCAACTCACTTATTAAATAAACTTTCTTTTGAAGTTAAATCACGCAAGTTCACAGTCAATACTGATGTGGTTGAAAAATTAGGAGGCGATGATAGCGCCCCAGACCCGCATCAATATTTAGAAATCGCTTTAGCGAGTTGTACGTCGATTACTGTGATGATGTATGCAAAAAGAAAAGGTATTCCGCTAGATGATATTAACGTCAGTATTCATATTACCGCTGAAGGTGAAGTGAATGCGATTTCTCGTGGAGTTCAGTTAATTGGTAATCTGACTCAAGAGCAAAAAGACAGCTTGATTGCGATTGCTGAAAAATGTCCAATTCATAGAATTCTTTCACGTGGGGCGCAGATCACAACAACATTAAAAGAAGCTTAAAAGAAAGAAACTAAAATGTTAGAGCACGATATTCTAATCAGCGGAAAGAAAAAAGACTTAGGCGGATTCATCGTTAGCCGTACTTTGCCGAATATCAAACGCCGCCATGTAGGGCCTTTTGTTTTTCTTGATCATATGGGGCCACTGCAAGTTGATCACGAACATTTAATGAGTGTTCGCCCGCATCCACATATTGGTTTATCGACCGTGACCTATTTATTTTCAGGGCGCGGATTACATCGCGATAGCCTTGGTTCAAAACAGGTGATTTCGCCAGGGGATTTAAACTGGATGACCGCCGGTCGTGGTATTGTGCATTCAGAAAGAACTCCGGTTGAAGATTTGTCAGCGCATCCGAAAAAAACTATGCATGGCATTCAGATTTGGGTGGCACTTCCAGTTGATCAAGAAGAGTGTGATCCTAACTTCACCCATTATCCGAAAGAAACATTACCGAAGTTTCAGTTAGCCGATAATTTTTCTGGTAAATTGTTAATCGGAAATTACAAAAATATTACTTCACCAGTTAAATGTTATTCGCAAACATTTTTTGCCGATATCACTGTAGAAAACGATGTTGATAGCGTGATTAATATTCCTGAAGAGGAAATCGGTGTGTTTTTATTAAACGGCAAAGCCACGGTGAATAACCAAGAGCTTTCAACCGATGATTTATTATTAATTGCTAATCCCAAAGAAATAAAGATTCAGGCGACAAAAGATACGCGCTTAATTTTTATTGGGGGAAAAGAATTTTCAGAACCTAGATATATCTGGTGGAATTTTGTTTCATCAAGAAAAGAAAGAATCAGAGAAGCGGCTGAACAGTGGAAAAAACAACTCTTCGGCCAAGTCGCCGAAGAGTCTGATTTTATTCCGTTACCGGAAGATCCGCTGCCTTAAGCAATCGGGTTAGTTAAGCGACCCATTTTACCGCTGTTAAAATCGTCGAACGCCTGACGAATTTCTTGTTGGGTGTTCATCACAAATGGACCATAACCCACAATCGGTTCGTTTAACGGTGCGCCACCTAAGAATAACATTTTCGTATCCTCAAGCACTTCAACTTTAAAAGTAGTATCTGCTGTATCCATTAAAGCTAATTCAGCAGAGCCGATCACTTTATCATCGTTTAATTTAATACTGCCACTTAAGACAAACACAGAAGCTGTGTGTCCTTCAGGAACAGTAAAAGTATGTGGGCTGCCTTTTTGTAAACGCATATCCCACATATTAATGGGTGAATGCGTAAGGGCCGGGCCGTGAGCGTTTGAGTAATCACCAGCGATCACACGCACTTTTCCGCCTTGAAGTTCAATCACAGGAATTTGTGCATCTCTGATACCCTGATAACGTGGTTTATTCATTTTATCTTTTGCAGGTAAGTTCACCCACAATTGAACCATTTCAAATAAGCCACCGTTTTTTGCGAAATCAGCACCATGTCTTTCTTCATGCACTAAACCTGAAGCCGCTGTCATCCATTGGACGTCGCCGGGTTTAATCACACCGCCGCCGCCCGCTGAATCGCGGTGTTCAACTTCGCCTGAATAAACTACTGTGACTGTTTCAAAACCACGGTGTGGATGTTCACCAACACCACGGCGGTCTTCAGTTGGTTTAAATTCAGCCGGTCCTGCATAATCCATTAATAAAAACGGAGACATATACTTTGCTAAATCCTGGTAATGAAAGATCGTGCGAACTGGAAAACCATCTCCCACCCAGTGGGGAGTGTCGCTTCGTTGGACGTGTAAGATTTTTTTCATATAAACTCCCTTTGTTTATGACTTATATTACGGTAAAATAGGGATGTTGAATAGACGGTATAATCTGAATTAATTGTTCAATCTAATGGACAATGCGTTTATTCGAGATAAAAAGAAAGGATAGACTGTAACCTCTATCCTTTCTAAAAACTTCGACCGCCTGTCTTGTAAAAAAAAGTTACCAGCCGAAAACTATCTGCGGATAACTTCGATATCAATACGACGATTTTGGCTACGACCATCCTCGCTGGCATTATCAGCCACCGGTTGTACTGAACCCATTCCGGCAGTCTCGATACGATCAGGGGCTATGCCTTGACCGATAAGAGATTGCTTTAAGGCTTCAGCACGATCCATAGAAAGTTTTTGGTTCGCACTTTCCACGCCCACATTATCGGTGTGACCGATAATACGAATGCGTGCAGTTGCATATTGATTTAATAAAGCAGCAAGTGCAGTTGCTGTCGCTGTGCCTTCAGCACTTAGTTGCGCTGCGCCTGTCGGAAAATTTAATTCACGCAGTGAAAAGGCGCGTGGAGCCACAGCTGCAGGGTTTGCTAAAAATTGCGATAGCTCACCCATAACTGTTTGGTCGGTGGCTGCATAAGCTGTGGAACCCGTGGCAGCCGGAACGGCTTCCGAATTGACCTGTGGGTTGGATAAGACTGGAGCTGAGTTCCTCCCTTGGCTCCACCAGATAATTCCGATGGCAATAGCCAATAAAACCCATGGCCAATATTTTCTAAGAGCCGATTGTTTAATATCTGTTTGCACTCCGGCACCTGTTAAAGGAACAGAACGCGAAGCAAATTGATTGGCGGCTGAAACGTCAGGAATAAAACCGCTACCTTGACCAAGTATATTTGCAAAAGCTGATGGTGCCAAAGTTCCGCCTTTCATTTTCGATCCGATAAAAGCAAACACGGCGGCACTGGCAGCGCCTAAAAGTTTTGAACCTTGCGAAGAACTTACTCCCGCAGCAGTTGTTACTTTACCAAGTAAAGAATCTGTTTGGCCGGGAAGAATGCGGCTTAAAAGATCTTGGCCCTTATTAATTTGCGTTGTCACATTTGAAGTATCGCTTGTCATGCTGGTCGGGTTATCAAAACCACTGTCGTGAATGGCACTGGCAACATTTTGAATTCCTTCAGGGCCGCGAATTTTTTTCTGCAGTTCTGTAAATACGGCAGGAATCGCCGTTAACATTGTTGATTTGGTTTTTTCTACGGGAATACCTAATGTTTCGCTGATTTTATTAAAAAAACCTGTCGGCAGAACGTTTGAGAACGAGTTTAAGGCATCGGCTGTAAGTTCCATAAAATACTCCTTTTTTGTGGTAAAATGACATCCATGTACGATCGCAGAATTAATAAGCAAAGTGGGTGCCGTTAGATGAAAATTAAGCATTCCCAACTGGGGCAATCTGGGGTATGAATCACCTATGGGAAAAATCGAAATTCTCAGATTAATGGCTGGCTTCAAAAAATTCCGCGATAGATATTTCGCCGGAGAGCATCCACTATATGAACGTTTGAATTCTTTCACTGGCCCTGGCCAGACACCGAAAACTTTAATTATCGGCTGCAGTGATTCACGTGTTGACCCGGCGTTAATTACTTCGGCTTCACCGGGTGAGTTATTTATCGTGCGCAACGTGGCAAACTTAGTTCCACCTTATGAAAAAGGCGGAAAGTTTCACGGGGTAAGTTCTGCGATTGAATTTGCGGTGGTGAATTTAAAAGTTGAAAATGTGATCGTGCTTGGTCACCGTCAATGCGGTGGTATCCGCGCTTTAATGACTAATGATGTGTCTAACCCTGGTGAAAGTTTCGTAAACCGTTGGGTAAGTATCGCCGCTGATGCGAAAGAGCGTGTGCTTGCGGCTCACCCAGGTGAAGACGAAGAAAGTCTTTGCCGTCATGGTGAATTAGAAGCGATCGTGACCTCATTGAATAATTTAAGAACTTTTCCATTTGTGAAAACGGCGATTGAAGAACGTGGCCTGTCACTCATGGGAATTTACTTTGATCTTGAATCAGGCCACTTGCTTGAGTACGACGACGACGCTAATAACTTTCGTTGTATTGAATTATAATCTTTAAATTTTAAAAAACGACTTAAGGTGAAGGGCGGTGCTCTTCACTTTTTTGTTGCGCTGGTCTTTGGCGTTCATATCTTCCGGTAATCTGCGCGGTTTTTAAAATATGATTATTCATCGTATCGTGAATGGTTTTAAGCTCGGCACGGGCTGGGCCTAAGTTTTCAATATCCAGCGCAAACAAAGTAAAAATATAACGATGGGCTAAATCTCCTGATGGAGGTTTTGGTCCGTCGTAACCAACGCGGCCAAAAGAATTCATGCCCTGATCAATGCGAAGAGGATCATGCAATTCTTCTTTTTTTTCTAAACCTTCATGCAAAGCCGAAATCGACGGGCTGATATTATAAACTACCCAATGCGTAAACGTGGGGTCCTGCGGCGTTTTTTTTGGAGCGTCTAAGTCTTCACATAATAACGCTAAACTTTTGCAGCCGCTGGGCACATCAGACCATTCCAGCGCGGGTGATACATTTTCTCCGTCAGCGGTAAAACGCTGTGGTATTTTGCCATAGTCATCAAAAGCAGAACTGTTTAAATGCATAGAGGAATCCTTTCCCATAATTTTCAATTTGAGTTTCAGAAAAAAGATTGCAAAGCTTAAGCCATCAATAGGGAAGTGTTTATGGCAAAATATGTAGATGGATTTGTGATTCCGGTACCGAAAAAAAATATCGCTGCTTACCGCAAAATGGCTGCAGCAGCCGCTAAAATCTGGATGGAGTACGGCGCTTTACAATATATGGAAACCGTCGGCGATGATATTAGCAGTGATTTTGGAATTCCTTTTACGAAACTGGCTAAGACCAAAAAAAATGAAACTGTCATCTTTTCTTGGGTCGTTTATAAAAACAAAGCTCAACGTGATAGAGCCAACAAGTTGATTATGAAAGATCCGCGCATGTTAAACATGATGAAAAATAAAAAAATGCCATTTGATAGTAAGAAAATGTCTTACGGTGGATTTAAAGTA
>JAMPXC010000037.1 GCA_023701385.1 Pseudobdellovibrio sp. | reverse complement strand
ATGCCATTTGATAGTAAGAAAATGTCTTACGGTGGATTTAAAGTACTTGTCGATAAATAGAATTACTTAATATGATATCTCTAGACAACAAGGAGATCACATCATGAGTAAATTAAAATCTTTTTTACAACCCCACGCTTTACCTAAAGGAGTTTCAGTAGCTCTTTTATTGGTTCGTTTAGTAATGGGTGTTGCCCTAGTTATGCATGGTTGGGGAAAAATTCAATCACCATTTAGCTGGATGGGACCAGACGCACCGGTTCCAGGTATCTTACAATTCTTAGCCGCTTTATCTGAATTTGGCGGAGGTATTGCACTTCTTCTTGGACTATTAACATCAGTAGCGATGTTAGGTTTATTTTGTACAATGGCTGTGGCTGTTCATATGCATGCGGTTATCAAAGGTGACCCGTTTGTTGGTGGTTACGAGCTAGCATTAGTGTACTTAGTTCTTGCAGTTATGTTTATTCTGACTGGCCCAGGAGCCTTTGCTTTAGACGTTAAAGTTTTTGGCAACAAATCTTAATCGAGGTAAAAATGGCTAAAGCTTCAAAATATATTGATATTTGTATTCAGCCGATTCCAAAAAAACTTTTAGCGGAATACCGCAAAACAACTAAAATGATCGGCCAAATTTTAGTAAAATACGGAGCTTTAGCTAGCCGTGATTATGTGGGCGAAGATAAAAATGCAACTTCTCTGGTGGCACCTTTTGGTAAAGCTGTAAAACTTAAAAAAGGCGAAGTTGTTATTTACGCTGTCGCTGAGTTCAAATCTAAAAAACACCGTGAACAGGTTTTTGCTAAAATGATGAAAGATCCTAAAATGAAAGAGATCGCCTTCATGATGGATGAAAAAAGAATGTTAATGGGTGGTTTTGAACTTCTAGTAGCGGTTGACTAGAGTGGTTATGCACAAAGGAAGACTGGAAGCGTTTAGTGATGGCGTGATCGCCATCATTATTACGATCATGGTTTTAGAATTTAAAGTGCCGCATGAACCGAGTTTATCGGCGCTTTTAAATCTATGGCCTATTTTTATCAGTTATATTCTAAGTTTTATCTACGTCGGTATTTACTGGAACAATCATCATCACATGCTTCAGGCCACCACTAAAATCAGTGGTGGAATTTTATGGGCCAATTTACATTTGTTATTTTGGTTATCGTTAATTCCATTTAGCACAGCCTGGATGGGTGAAAACCATTTTGCTGACGGGCCCGTGGCTGTTTACGGGGTTGTTTTATTGATGTGTGCTGTCGCATACAGTATTTTACAAAACCGTTTGATCGTACACCATGGCCACGAATCAGTTTTAGCAAAAGCTGTCGGATCGAATCGTAAAGGTAAAATCTCGATGCTTTGTTACGTTATAGGAATTGCGCTTTCGCATATGTCGCCTTGGATTTCGTCGGCGTTATATGTGTTTGTAGCGTTAATGTGGCTAATTCCAGATCGTCGTATTGAAGACGCTCTATAAGAGTATTTTCATTAATTGACTAATTTCTTTTTAATCTGTGAGTAGGCTAAAGCGCTTAAGATCACACTTTGAATCACTAAAATTCCACCGTTAATCGTTAAGGCTTCAAGAATACCTTTTTGCCAAAACATGCTTTGCGCGATACGCACACCGTGAATTAACGGAAAGAAGTTCGCTAAACCGCGAACTACGGGATGCATTTGTTCAATCGGAAAGAAAATTCCTGATAAGAAATATAATGGCGCAATTAAAAATGAATACACCGTTTGAAATTGATTAATATTTCTAACCCACGCAGTAGCCAGTAAACCCATCGCTCCACACGGAATCGCAACAAGTAAACCGACAATTGAAAGAGCAGGAATTAACCACGGATTAACCATTAAACCAAAAAGCGCCAGCACCATGGCTACGCCCACGGCCATAATAGCCCCTTTAAGGCCGACCCAAATTAATTCACCGAAGACAACTTCTTTAACTCCGATGGGAGTTGTCAGCATCGCTTTAAAAACATTTTCAAAACTCATGCGCACATAAAAGCCGTAACTTGATTCAAAGAACGAAGTAAATAGGGCTGTGGCTACAGTTAAACCCGGAGCTAAGAATTGCATGTACGACATACCTTCAACATTCGTAAGGTATGAACCAAGCCCTAATCCTAATGAAACCAGAATTAATGCCGGATCGGCAATCGTTGGTGAAATGTTGGCGATAAAATCTTTTTTATACACGGTCCAGTTACGAAGCGTGATGTGAAAAAATAAAACAATAGACTCACGCATGCTGTTGATCTGCTCGCTACGCATCTGGGGTGTTTGCTCGCTACGCATCGGCTGACAGCTCCTGTCCAGTAAGTTTTAGAAATACGTCTTCTAAATTAGAAGGGCGAATTTGTAACGGGGTTAAATTGTTTTTCGTATGAAGAGCTGTTAATTCATCTAATGAATTTGTGCGGATGTAAATTCCCGAAGTGTCTTCAGTTAAGCTGTACGATTTATTTGTTTCAACGATTTGATGAATTTGTTTCTGGTGATCTAATGAAAAAATACCGACATAGCCTGGTGCATGTTGGTGGATTAATTCTTTCGGGCTTCCGTGACCTGCGACAACACCTTTATTCATAATCACTAAGCGGTCACATAAAACTTCGGCTTCATGCATGTAATGCGTCGTTAGAACAATGGTTGTGCCCTGTGAGTGAAGCTCTTTTACTTTGCCCCAGAGTAAATGGCGAACTGCTGGATCTAATCCGGTTGTGGGTTCATCTAAAATGAGCAGCTCTGGCTTTCCTAATAGCGCACGTACAAACACTAAACGGCGTTTCATACCACCTGATAAGGCGATGATCGGCATATCTTTTTTGTGCATCAGATTCATATACTCTAATAATTCTTCAACGCGTTTTTTGCGTTCGTCTTTCGGTACTCCGATAAACGCGCAGTAGATTATCATGTTTTCAAAAACCGTTAGGGATTCATCGAGGGCGTTTTCTTGGGTAACTACACCCATGCGGCGTTTGATTTCACGGTAATGAGTTTTTGGATCATACCCAAATACTTTTAAATCGCCGCCGGTACGTTGAACCGTACCATAAGTCATACCAATGAAGGTTGATTTACCAGCGCCATTCGGGCCCAGTAAACCGAAACACTCACCTTTGTTAATTTGCAAATTAAGTCCATCGACGGCTGCAAAGTCTCCGAACTTCTTAACTAAAGAAGAAGCTGTAATCATTTATTGTTTTTCCGCGGCTTGGTTAAACATCCAGTTTATGCCAAATTTGTCTGTTAACATTCCGAATTTAATTGCCCAGAACGTTTGTTGTAAAGGCATTGTCACTTTTCCACCTTGGGCTAATTTATTAAAAGTTTCAGTGGGGTCAGTGTTTTTATCGAAAGCTACAGAGAGCTGAATATTGTTTCCGAAGTTCACATCGTTTCCGGAATGTGAATCTGAAGCCATCACTTCGGTGCCGCGGATTTTAAAAACACTGTGAATAATTTTATTTTTATATTCAGTCGCCACATCAACAGGAGCATCACCATAGCGGGATGTAAATAGTACTTCGCCCTTAAAAGTATCGCAGTAAAATTTTACCGCTTCTTCGCAGTTGCCATTGAAAAGTAAATAAGCTTCAAGACCTGCCATGAGATTTCTCCTTGTTAAAGATTGATCATCTTAGCCTGAAATGCCAAGCTAAGAAAATGAAAATCACCGTGGCCGTGAAGCCCAACAGCAAAAAGGAACTGGTTGAACAACAACCCGATGGGTCGTATGTGGTTCGCGTTAATGTGCCTCCGATTGAAGGCCGTGCGAATGAGCGTGTCATTGAGTTATTATCGGAACATTTCAGACTACCCAAGTCATTGATTGCCTTGGTCGGTGGGCAAAAAAGCAAAAAGAAAATCTTTTCTATCGGGAGTAAATAGATGAAACATTTCGTATTTGTTTTGGCAGGAATAGCTTTGACTACAGGTTGTGCGTCTATTCGTACAGATTCATCAAACCCTTCGCTACAAAGCCCGATCACCACTAAAGCTGGCAATACAGCTTTTCACGGAGAGCTTGGTTCTTCAGATCGTATTAAATTTACTGACGATGCCAGTGCTCGTCCGCCGAATATTTCTTTAGTGCACAGTCGTAGTAATGATGCGCGCTTAAATTTAGCTTATGGTATTAATGATCGCTTTGATATCGGTGCCGGTGTTACGAGTAGTGCGGGATTAAATTTAACTTCACGTTTTCGTTTTGCTGGTGATGAAAAATCAACCTGGTCGTCAGCGGCCACATTATTTGTAAACTATGATGTCAGCACAAAATCAGGAGATCAAAAAGGTGAGTTTGGACCTGGTGGTTATAACTGGAATGCGAAAGCCAGCTCAACTTTAGCTGCTCTAGGTGTTGCCATTGGTTACCGTGCTTCTGAAAACGTATTATTAATTGCCAATGCCGGAGGTGGTGAAACCCGCGCCAATCTTGAAATCGAGCAAGATGCGGCTAACGGTGATCCTGGTGGAAATTACAGCAGCGATATTAAAGCGCCATTACACAATTTAGGATTTGGTGTAGCTTTCGGACACGATACTTTCGTCACTTTAGGTGTGATGTACACACTTAAACAGTGGAAAGACACGACGTTAGGTGATACATCTACCACTCACGCCATCTTAAAACTTGAGACACATTGATCGGGTAGAGAGTTATGAAATATTGGATTTTTGATTTAGACGGAACCTTAGTAGATTCATTTGGCTTTTACTTTAACGTTGTCGAAAAAATCATGAATAAAACAATGAGCACAGAAGAACGTAAACACTGTGTAAGTCTTCATGCCTCTGATTTATTTAAACACCACTTAGGCGAAGAAAAAGCCAAAGAAGCTTTGCTTGAACTTAGAAAAATCAATGTTCAAGATTCTTGGGATACACAAAAATTTTCGGCTGTTGAGGAATTACTTTCCTATCTAAAAAATAAGGGCTGTCATGTTTCTATTTTTACCAGCCGCGATTTGAATTCTGCTAAATATACGGTAGAAATCACAGGTCTTTCTAAATATATTGATCATTTAATTTCAGGTGATTGTGTATCGGCTAAAAAACCAAGCCCTGAAGGTTTACACAAATTACAACAACTGTATAACTGCAAAGTTGATGAGATGGTGATGATCGGTGACCACGAATGCGATATGGAAGCTGGAACTACAGCCGGGGCTTTTTCTGTGCGCGCCAGCTGGCACCCTCATTGGGAGCACGACGCGTGTTCGTTAGCTCATAAACAATTTCACTCAGACCAAAATTTCTTATCTTGGGTTAAAGAAACGGTTTAAAGAATTTCACTTAAAGTTTTTTGAGTCGCGGTAAAAACTTTATCGCTGACTAATTTGAGTCTGGCTGATGACGTCATTGATACCGGCGATACTAAGCTTACCGGCATTCCCACGCTGTGCCAGCCTGGTAAAAGGCGCACTAATTTTTTTTGCTGTAATTCATTCTTACATAAATAACTTGGAACTAAAGCGACACCACCGCCGGCAACAGCCACTTGCAGTAAACTTGTCATTTGATTGCTTTCAACTTTGACGTTCACCATAATCTTGGCTGTTTGTGATTTGTTTTTTAAATCCCAACGTTGCACAAGGTTTCCGGCAGAAATACTTAGGCAGTCATGTTTTAATAAATCTTGCGGAATAGAAATTTTTGCACGTTTTTCTAAATAGCTTGGCGCTGCGACCGGGATGAGTGTGACTTCGCCAATGCGTTTTGCTTTTAGACCGCTTTGTTTTAACGTGCCGATGCGAATTGCAAAATCAAAACCCTCTTTAACCAAATCAATTAATTGATTCGTGTACTGAAGTTCAAACGAAAGTTTTTCGTGAAGCTGACTTAATTCACCGATGATGGGGGCGACAACATGTGTTCCTAAATCTTCGGGTGCGGTGATTTTAATTTTTCCGGCAACAATGGCATCTTGTCCAAATAGGGACTTTTGGGCGTCTTCTAAGATCTGAAGTGGTTCTAAACAGGTCTCATAAAAAGCACGGCCCGAGGCGGTCAGGGTTTGGCTGCGGGTGGTGCGCAGGAGAAGTTTTGTTCCGGTTTCGCGTTCTAAGCGCGCAATGGCTTTACTGACGGTAGATTTAGGAATTTTCAATAATTTCGAAGCCTTAGAGAAGCTTCCTTGCTGCACGACTTTGATAAAAATGCGAGTTAGTTCAATTTCGATTGTTTCCATATAGAAACAATATAATTCAATGAGACCGGCTAATCAACAATCCAAAAAAGCGCGATAATGTTTGCATAGGTAAAAGTCGTGCTGAAAGCGCGCAAGAAATGGAGTTAGTTATGAAAAAAGATTTAGTATTAGTCGTAGGTGCTTCGGGAACAGTGGGATCAGAACTTTCACGTTTACTGAAAGAACAAGGATACAGTGTTCGCGCAACAACAAGTAAACCGGTGAAAGAAGATTCTTCATCACTGGTTCATTTAAACTTAGTAACTGGTGAAGGAATCACAAAAGCTTTTGAAGGTGTAGATAAAGCTTTCTTTTTATCGCCTCCGGGTTATGCGGATCAGTACGCGATGTTATCGCCGTTAGTTCAAGAGGCTAAACGCCGTGGATTAAAAAAAGTTGTTTTAATGACAGCGATGGGTGCAAACGCCAGTGAAGACACGCCATTTCGCCGTGTAGAAATTGAGTTAGAAAAATCAGGTTTGGCTTATAATATTATTCGTCCAAATTGGTTTTTACAAAATTTCAATACATTCTGGATACAAGGTATTCGTGAACAGGGTAAAATTCTTTTACCAGCAGGTAACGCAAAAGTCAGCTTTATCGATGCTCGCGATATTGCTTCAGTAGCTGCGAAACTTTTAACAAGCGATGAATTTAATAATAAAGATTTTGATTTAACAGGTTCTGACCCGGTCGATCACGCGCAAGTGGCTGCTGCGATCAGTAAAGTGACCGGTAAAACCATCACTTACCAAGAAATCAAACCTGAAGAATTAAAAGCCGGGTTATTAGCTGCTGGTTTACCAAAAGATTATACAGATTTTTTATTGTTAATTATGGGATTTTTACGTGAAGGTTATAGCGCCCGCACAACTGACAACGTAAAAACTATTACCGGAAAAGCACCGCACACGTTGGCTGCATACGCGCAAGACTATAAAGCATCGTGGTTATAGTTTGGCTATAGTTTAAAATCGAAGTTCCCCATCCGCCCATGGGGAATTTCGCCTCTTCGAGTGGATTAATTCTCCAGTGACAATCGCCAAATTATCCTATTTTTCCTCTGTGTTTGGCGACTTTTTTGCACATTTTTTTGGTTTTGGGGTGGCCTATGAAAACCGACCGACATTTTATTTTTTTAGTTGAAGATAATGTAGATGACGAAGCTCTGACACTGCGTGCTTTGAAGAAAAATAATATTAGCAACCAAGTCGTCGTAGCGCGCGATGGGGCAGAAGCTTTAGATTTTCTTTTTGCCAAAGGAAAATATGCGGACCGCGATATGGCCATTCAGCCGCAGGTGATGTTGCTTGATTTGAACCTTCCAAAAATTGATGGTTTAAACGTGCTAAAAAAATTACGCAGCGATGACCGCACCAAGCTTATTCCGGTTGTCATTTTAACGTCTTCGAAAGAAGACCAAGATATTATTGAAGGTTATAGCTTGGGAGCGAACAGCTATGTGCGTAAGCCAGTTGATTTCAATGATTTTAGCGAAGCGATTCGCCAACTGGGTTTATACTGGCTGATTTTAAATGAAGTTCCGAAAGTTCCGCAGGCAGATAATTTAGCACAGATTAACCGTGCTCCGCTGGCGCAACCAACCTCTGTTCGTCATCACTAAATGACATGACCATAGCTAGATGCTTAATCATTATTGCAATTATGCTGGCTTTACAAGTAGCCTTGGCACAGCCATCGAATGTGGTCTTCATCGTTAATGTAGAAAATCATACGGAAAAAATTACGATCAACGAATTACGCGATTATTATTTTAAGCGCAAACGGCACTGGAACAACGGAGAAAGTGTGCGTTTTATGGATCGTACTGTTGGACCGTTACGCGACACATTCTTAAAAAAATTTATTAAAAAACCCAATTCTGATGTCGAACTCTTCTGGATCGGGCAAAAACTTTACTCAGGCGACAGTGCGCCACTTAAAGAAAGTTCAGATGTCGCGACGATGAGTTTTGTTGGTTCACTTAAAGGCGCCATAGGGTATGTGTCTGAAGTTGCGGTATTAAGCAAGAACGTTAAAGCTATAAAGATTGAAATGGCAGGCGAATGAGTATTACTTCTTTAAAGCAAACAAAATCCATTGCACGCAGTTTGACGATAACCGTCGTGGCTATCTCGTTTTTACTGTTTTTTGAAGTGGTGGGAGTTTTGCTGGCAAGTCGTAACACCTTAGCCGGATTGACTGACATGCACGGCGCGATTCAAGTGATCAACGAAGTTAGAAATCTACGCCAAGTCATTGCAACACGCACCCAGTTTTTAAAGGAATTTGTTAAAGACAATAAGTTAAGCAGCGAAGAAGCGATTATCTTAGATAAATCAGAACGTCAGGTGGATGAGCTATTTGCGGTTTGTCTTGAACTGAGCAAATCTTATTCTGAGGCCCATGAGCTGGTTATAGATGCACAAAAAAAATTATCAGAAGGGCGTAACATTTCCAGAGATTTACTGAATGATCCAGCTAAAACACTTACTCCCACTGTTATTGACCAACTGACTTTAGAAGCGCAAGACTCATTAGGAAAAGTTCAATTAGTTCTATCGACAGGTTCCGACAAAATATTCGAACGTATTTACAGCTCACGCTACTTGCCGCTAACGGTGGCTTTGATTCTTGCATTTGTTTTTGTGTTATTTGGTTTGTGGATGGGATCACGCCTTAAAAAGCAGATTAGCAGGCCTATTCAAAATTTAATGCAAAGTACGCGGCAATTGGCCGAAGGAAATCTACGCACGCGAGCTACAATTTATGATTTGGATGAGTTAGGACTATTAGCTCACGCGTTTAATATGATGGCCGCTAATCTTGAACAAAGCACAGTATCGCGAAGTTATATTGAAAGCGTTTTAGAGTCGATGTTTAACTGCGTGCTTGTGTTAGATGAAAAAGGCACGATTCTGACAGTTAACCGTTTAACCGTGCAAACATTTGGCTATTCGAAAACAGAATTAATTGGTTTATCAATGTATGAAATTTTACACGAAGATATGCGTCTGCTGAGCCCGAATACAAATATTGAAACTGAAGCTTATACCCGCTCAGGACATAAATTTGCGGTCCTTGTTTCGGTAGCTTCTTTAGATGCTCAGGCAAAGATGCCTTCAAAACTGCGTGTGTGTGTCATCAAAGATATTTCTGAAAGTAAACGTTTAGAAAACGAAATCAAGGAAAGAAACTTAGCTTTAAGTGCAGCCAATCAAGAGCTTGAGGCCTTTAGTTATTCTGTTTCGCATGACTTAAGAGCCCCGTTGCGTATTATCGATGGATTTAGTCAGGCTCTGCTTGAAGATGCTGGCGATCAATTGCAGGGTGAGGCTAAATTTCATCTGGAACGTATTCGTGCCGGTGTACAAAAAATGGGTCAGTTGATTGATGCTGTTTTAAATTTATCGCGCTTAACCCGTGCAGCGATGACGATTATTGAATTAGATTTAACCGAGATGGCTAAAAATATTATTTCAGAGCTGAGAAATTTAGAACCAGGGCGCAGGGTCGAAGTTCTGGTGCATGAAAATTTAGAAGCTTATGGCGATCAAGTTCTCATGAAAGTGACCTTAGAAAATCTTTTAGGCAATGCCTGGAAATACACCTCAAAAAAAGAAGTTGCTCAAATTGAATTCGGCAAAACCATTAAAAATGACATGGAAGTTTTTTTCGTCAGAGACAATGGTGCGGGCTTTGATATGGATTACGCTAAAAAACTTTTTACTCCCTTTCAAAGGTTGCACACGCAAAGTGAATTTTCTGGAACAGGTATTGGACTAGCCAGCGCGAAAAGAATTATTCATCGTCATGGGGGTACAATTTGGGTTGAAAGTGAAACAGACAAAGGAACGACTTTTTATTTTACATTGGGGGCGCCACTTCCGGCGGGGCAGGGCGACCGGTCTTAGGCTTTCTGTATTTGGCAATACATTCAACTAAAGCGCGTTTTTTAATGGGCTTTGATAGAAAATCAGTAAAGCCGATACTTAAACAACGTTCTCTTTCATCTTCAAATGCATGCGCTGTAAAAGCGACGATAGGTTTTTTATAACCTTCTTGACGTAAAGCAGCTGTGGCCGTGTAGCCATCCATCACTGGCATTTGAATATCCATGATCACTAAATCGTGATCACCATTCTTTGCTTTTGTCATACCTTCTTCGCCATCTGAAGCAAGATCAACCGTAACGCCTTCCATTTCTAAAAAGTTTTGCACTAGTAACTGGTTATCTAAAGAATCTTCAACAAGAAGAACCTTAAAATCAGAAATATTTTGTTTCGGCAGTTGAGGTTCCTGAGCTGTGTCACTGAGTTCTGCCGGTTCACTTAATAAATTTTCAAAACTAGTAATGATTGCCGATTTAGATACATCACCGGTTTGAACGGTGGCAACAAACGTACTTCCTTGGCCTGGCATACTTTCGGCCAAATAAACATCGCCTCCTAAGGCTTTAGCCAGCTGTTTAGCTAAAGTGAGTCCAAGGCCTGTTCCGCCAAAGCGACGGGTCATTGAACTATCGACTTGCGTAAAGGGTTCAAAAAGATGTTTAACTTCGTCTTCTGACATTCCAATACCTGTATCAACCACTGTGAATTGCATTGTCGGTTCAGAGTGTTCATTGATTTGTTTTACTATAAGCGTGACCGAACCTTGATTGCTAAATTTGATCGCATTCCCTAAAAGATTGAGCAGGATATGTTGAATTTTAGTGGAATCTGAAGTGATGGTTGAAGGTATAGCCCCATCGGTTTCAAAACGTAAGGCTAATTTTTTTTCGCTCGCCAAAGGTGAAAGAATGGATTTTACCTGCGCTATCACCTGTGGCACTGAAAAGTTTGCAATTTTAAGCTGTAATTTACCAGCTTCAATTTTGGAAAGGTCTAAGATTTCATCGATTACTTTTTTTAAATGTTCACTGTTACGAGTAATTTTTTTTAGCCATAAAATACGCTCTTGTTCGTCTTTGTAATTCGTTTGCAATAACTCTGATAAACCCATAATCGCATTTAAAGGAGTTCTAATTTCATGGCTCATATTTGCTAAAAATTGCGATTTGGCATTGCTTGCTGCTTCGGCATCACGCTTAGCATTTTCTAATTCAACTTCGTACATCTTGGCTTCGGTGATGTCGGTCATTAGGCAAACATAACCACGTAGAGCATTGTTCTCGATTTCTGGCGCTAAAGTCAGATTGACGTAACGTTTATTCGTAGAACCGTAAAGCGTACTTTCAAAACTTACTTGCTCGCCACGATCCAGAGCCGCGATGTTTTTTTGTATTTGATGGGCGATCTGCCCTCCGAAAATTGTTTCAACTGTTTCTCCAACCAAAGGCTTATGAAACCATTCGGAACTGACTTTATTAGAAAAAGTAAATTTTAAATCGGGTGTGATATAAACAACCGTAGCCGGAAGAATATCAGTAATCACCTGAAGTTGTTTTTCATTTTGGCGCAAACGCTCTTCAGCGAAAGATCTGTCTTGTTGTGATTTTTTTAAATCGAGCGCAATTTTAATGGCGGATGGGAGGCGCACGATTTTATCTTTAATCACATAATCAGCGGCTCCTTTTTTTAAACATTCCACAGCCATTTCATCTGATAAAGTTCCGGTGACGATAATCAACGGCGTAGTTATTTTTTTTTGATTCAGAATATCTAAGGCAGCTAGGGCTCCAAATTGTGGAATCGAATAATCGCACAAAATAATTGTGGGTTTGAAATTTTCAAGCGCATCTAAAAAAGCAGCGCGGTTATCAATGGCAATCGAGGTGTAATTTAAATCGGATTTGCTCAAAGCGCGCTGGACCAGCAATTGGTCGAGCTGGTTATCTTCGACGATCAAAATTTTAAGGCTTTGGTCCTGGATATCGTCCATGAATTATTTCTAACATGGGCTAAGAGAAAGAAAAATACATATGTAGAATAGGACTCCGTCACATAAAGTGACAAAACGGTACATTTTCACTCTGAAAATGCCGATCAATGCACTGTGAGAAACACCAACGCAGACCGTAAGTGGATAGGCCTTATTGTGCTTTTGCTAATCGCAGAAGTTCTGTGGTTATTAATGGATCTGCAAGTTATTAATATTCCATACTTTTCTAAAAAATCTTCAACACAAAATACAAAAGAAGCCGGATACATTATCAGCAGTAAAAAAGATTTAAAACGTCGCGGGGCAAATAGTCTCATTTGGGAAGACACGCAGCCAAAAGATATTCTTTTTTATCATGATTCAGTTTTAACGTTATCGCAAAGTTCGGCGAAATTATATTTGAAAGATCAAACTGATCTGGAACTTTCAGAAAATACATTAGTGACTCTCGAAGAGCCTGAAGACAAAAGTAAATCAGAAATTCGTCTCCGGTTTTCACGTGGTGATATGCGTGCCAGAAACCCATCGTTTAAAACTTCTGTAATTGGTGATGACTGGGTTATTAACTTAGATAAAGGTTCTGATATCGTTCTTCGTAAAGACCAAGGGTCGTATGAATTTGAAGTGGTTTCTGGATCAGCAACTTTAAAAACAGAAACAGGCGAACAAAACCTAACACAAGATAAAGTATTAACACTCAACGATAATCAAAAGATTGAAACTGTTGTAAAAAGTGAAAATCTGCAATGGAAAGAAAAAAAACCAGTTCGCGTTTACACTTTAGATGATAAAGCAGATATTCCGTTAGAATGGAAAGGTGATGCAACAACTCTTGTGATTAATAAGTCTGGAGCTGCAGAACAAGACCAAGAAGTTAAAGAAAGCCGTAATACAGCTTCAGTTAAGTTAGATCAGGGTAGTTATAAAATTCGTCTTAAAAACGAAGGCGGTATTTCAGAAGCTAAAACTGTTGAAGTTTGGCGCGCTCCGCATATTTATTTAAAAAAGCCATTACCACGCGATCGTTTGAAAACGAACGAGCCGCATGAATTTGTTTGGACATCTGAAAATGGTGTAAAAACGTACCGCGTCCAGTTTTTGTCTAAAGGTGTTCCGCTTCGCCAAGAAAATGTGGAACAAAACTTTAAATCACTGAATTTTCAAGAAGAGCAAGATTTACAGTGGCAAGTGCAAGGTGAAGATGAAGAAGGATTTGCGATTCCTCCTTTATACAATAACGAAATTTATCTGCGTGATGAGCCACTGCAGGCACCGAAATTAAAAACTCCAGGTGTAAAAAAAGAAGCTACTCCGCCGGGAGCTAAGTTAAATTTTAAATGGCAATGGCTCATGCAGGCGATTTTTACTGAAGCTCAGGCTAAAGAAGAAAATTATGAAGTTAATTTTGCGTGGGAACCTGTAGCAGGCGCTGATCAGTACATTCTAGAAGTATCGTCAACACCGGATTTCAGAAAACCAGAATTAATTAAAACCTTATCTTCGACATCTTATCTGTGGAAGAAAGTAAAATACAAAAAATACTACTGGCGTGTGGCTTCAGGAAATGCCAAAGGCCGCATGGGTTTATTTTCTGAACCGATGGAATTACAACTTGAAGAAATTAAAGTTGTAGAGGCAGCTCCGCAACCAGCTCCAGAGCCAGTAGTAGAAAAGCCTGTTGAAGAAGAGAAAGCAGCAGAGCCAAAACCTGAGCCTGTCGTCGGAACAGAAATTAAGCTACCTGAGATTCCTTCGGGATTAGGTCTTGCGCTGGCACCAAACTATAAATATTCAAAAACTTCAGGGGCCGAAGAGACAAACATCGATCTGCAAGGGCCTGTGTTATTTGGTCTGCAGTTAAGTTATCAATCGGGTTGGATTAATAAATACAACTATCATTTTAATCTGTGGACAAGTATGCAAACGTGGAGGCCGCAGCCGCAAGATGAGTATCCGCTTCAAGATAATTTGAAAATTCGTGAATCTATTGTGACTTTTGACCGTGGTACACTGAATGAAAAAATGCGCTGGGGTTTAATTGCTCACGAAAATTTTATTCCAGAGCGTGAAAGTGAAGATTCATTAAAAGTCAAACCGCACATAGCTTTTGGTTTACGAGGCTCACGCTTATTTGATGTCAGCGATGTATGGCAAAACACTTTAGGCTTATCAGCTCTAACTTCTGGAAAAACCCATGAAGTGATGTTTGATGTGCAAAGTAAAGTGTACTTTGCAAAACCAGAAGATAAATTTCGTTGGATGTTTGGAGTAGGAGCTAATGTGGTTCACCAAACCCATAAAGATGGTGGCGGAACACAAGCGGATCTTATTTTTTTACTCGGACTCGAACAGTTTTAGATTTTCTTAAACGCCAAGCTAAAACTAACGGCATTAATAGCAATAACGACATCAACCACTGCGATGAATCTGGCGGCGTATTTTTAACTAAACCGCAGCCACCACTTTTAAAAGTGAAATCATCAATTTGCCCTGGGTTGTAAGTTAAAGTAACGCTATTTACAAATGTTGGATTTGCAGAACTTGAATTATTTAAACTTACGCGAAATTTCATATAACGCTTTGAAGAAATTCCTGAAATTGCTGCAGCATTTATCCAACCCGAATCATCACTGGCAAAGTTGTCATCACTTCCGGCAACTTGAAGAGTAATATCAGAACTTACAGGATCTGAGACAAATGATTCATAAGTTACGCGTTTTGATCCGGTATCAAAACTTTTGCTTGTGGCTGTTTGTACAGTTCCCGAAACAAAACCAGCCGTACCTTCAGAATATAAAATGTTACTGTTGATTGATCCGGAAAGTATTAAATTACCTACACCGATCCAAGTACGACCAGCGCCACCGATACCACCGCTACCATCAGGCGCAGTTTGACTTGAACTCGGTGCGCCCGTGCCCGGAGCTGCCGTAATCAAACCACCAGCTTTCACATCTAGAGTTGCCGGTGTAAAAATTTTGATATTACCGCCACCTCCGCCGCCTCCGCCTCCACCATTAGAAAAAGTAACTCCGCCATTTCCGCCTGTGGCTAAGATAGCTCCACCGTTTGAAACAACAACACCACTTGCCGCGTGAATCACAACTGTGCCGCCACCGGCACCACCACCACTGCCACCTTCGGTTGTAGACCCAGAACCACCGCCACCGCCGGCGCTGCCGTTTAAATTTGTAAATTCATGATCAGAAGAACCAACACCGAAAGCGCCGCCTAAATTATCGGGTGGGCCATTGAATCCAGCGTCACCATTGATCGTGGTATTGTAATAAGAACCACCACCGCCACCACCAGCACCATTAAGAGCTGAGGCCGCTAAGCCGCCACCACCGCCGGTCGTTGCACCTGCGATTGGTAATCCATCAGAACCAGAAGCCGATGAGTTTCCGCCAGCGCCGCCTGAAAATCCACCGCAGCGCCCAGTGCCACCAGCTCCACCAACACCGGCTGCAGCATTGCCGCCGTTATTGCCATTGCAAGTAATCACGCCGTCAATGAGTACGGTTGATAAACTATGAATGACAAGTGGACCGTTAATACTTGAAAGCGTATGCGAAGAATCTAAGTGAAAACGTGTGACTTTTAAAATCGGAAATTGATTCGCATCAATAGTAATATGATTACCAACAACAGTTCCGAATTGTGAATAGGTTGCCGTTTCAAAAGCCCCAAGGCTTCCATCGCTAACGCTGAAAGTAGTTTGGCTCGTAGCCGTTTGCCCGTAACCATGGATCAATAGATCGGGATGAAGTATTCCTAGTTCGAAATTCCAAATCAGAGTTGAACTGTCTTTGTAGTTAAGCGTAGTGAAGTCTTCACTGTATACCCGTGCCTTGGCGCTTAAAGAAAATAACAAGATAAGGCCGCACAGAAATTTCATTGCAGTTTAGCCGGTTTGGGCTGCATCTTCTGTTAATTTTAACGCTTGAAATACTTTTTCGCGTAAAATTTCAGAACGGAAAGGTTTAACAATGTAACAGTCGATCGCATGGCGTTTTGCGCTTGTGATTTTCATACGCTCTTGCGATTGCTGACTTGTCACCATGATAAACGGTGTTTGATAGCGCCCGTTATGTGAACGGACAGCTTTTAATAAAGATAGACCATCGGTACGGGGCATTTCCCAGTCCGAAATAATTAAATCAATTCGTTGAATCGTATCTAAAACAAAGCGATATGCTTCAGCTCCATCACGAGCTTCGATAAAGCTACGAAACCCGAACATGGTTAAGTAGTCTTTGATGATACCGCGAACCTCATCGTCATCGTCGACGATCATGATTGTCATGCGGCTAATGTTAAGTTTACTCATTAACTTATTCCTCTTGCTTAATTGGAACCTTAATCGTTACCTCAACACCTTTCGCAGGGTGGTTAGCTAACGAAAATTCTCCTAGGTGCTCCGCCTCAATAATTTCTTTACAAATTGGTAAGCCAAGACCAGTGCCTTTGTTTCCTTTAGTCGTGTAGAACGGGTTCATCACGTAAGGTAAAACATCCTGTGGAATGCCCGGGCCGTGGTCGCGAACTTTAATTTCAACCCATGAATCTGGTTTATCACCTTCTGGGTTAACGCATTTTGCGACTGAAATGTCGATTTGCCCTGACGGCGACATAACATAAGCCGCATTCGTGAATAAATTGATAAACACTTGCACCAGCGAATGGTGATTCGCTTCAATTTCAACTTGGTGATATTTAATTTTAGTTACTTTGATATTACGTTTATTGAAATCATGAGCCATTAAATCAATAGCTTCATCGATACTTGCATTTAATTTAATGTTTACAAGCTCAGGGTTTACTTCAACGTTATTCATCTTTTTAAATTTAGATAAAACACTAGAAGCTGTTTCACCGGCTTTTAAAATTGTTGTTAAAGCGTTGCGCATTTGCGCAAGATCACCTTTCATTAAGGCAATTTCTGCGTGACCTACGATGTGCATTAATAAGTTACCAAACTCATGAGCCACACTGCGGCCAACAGCGGCCACTGTGCTGTTACGTTCATTTTGACGTAATAACTGTGAAGCTTCAGATAATTGTTCATCTTGTAATTTCTTTTGCTCTTTTAAATTCCACATCGCAACGGCGTTGCGGGCTTTTTGTAAAATAGCGCCATCAGTGAAAGGTTTATTCATATAATCCCAACGATCTGATTTATTAGCACCCAGAATTTGGTTGATCGAATCAACAGTTCTATCGTGGTAAGCTGTTACGAATACCGCATGAATTTTCGGATCCATTAAATGAATTTGACGAACTAACTCGATACCATCGATTTCACTACCTAATAAAACGTCGAAAAAGCCCATTGCAAATGGTTTACCATTTAAAATAGATTGTTTGATATGGTGTAAAGCTTCAGTCGGGTTTTTTGCCCATACCACTTCAAATTGGTCTTTGTGACTTTCACTTGGAGTGCCTGCGGGTTTATTAGGTGGTGCCGACCGACTCGATCGATTAATCGGAACAACCGCTGCCGGGGCCGGAGCGATAATCGCTTTAATTCCTTCAGCAATCGCTGGCTCGTCTTCAACGATTAACACACGCCAGTTGTATTCGTAGTCTTTCTTGGCTTGTGGTAAATCGACGACGTTTAGTTTTTTTGCAGCTTGAGTCATGCAGCACCTTCTTTAATTTCGTTATTGTCTAATTGTTTTTTTAATTTAATTGGTAATAAAATTTTAAATGTTGTCTCTCTATAAGGAGTCGAAGAGACAAAAGTGATATCTCCGCCATGGGCGCGGATAAAACGGCGGCTGATACCTAAACCAAGGCCAGTGCCTTCATCAGCAGGTTTTGTTGTAAATTGTTTTTCAAATAGTTTTGGCTGGTGTTCTTCAGAAATACCACTGCCATTATCGCTGATGCTGATCAGGATATTTTCATCTGTCAATTCAGTCGATAATTTTAAAATATGTTTTTGATCTTTGCCTAACATCGCCTGTAACGAATTACGCATTAAATTAGTGATAGCTTGAATGAATTCGTCACGGTCAATCGACACTTCATCATAGCCCTCAGCATAAGACTCGATCACATCAATATCTTGCTGCATGAAAAGATCTGCCATAATATTTTTACAATCAATAACCAGCTGGCGGGCAGAGTAAGTTTTAATATCTGAATGTAAGCGGCTTAATTTTCTCATGCCATCGACGATTTTTCCGATGCGACGGCTTTCATTAATTAAAAACTGTGTATCTGATTCAATATTATGAGTTAATTGCGTAAACGCTTCTTGCACAGAATCTAAGTTGTGCATATCTTCTTGCCATAAGGTCCATGATTGGTCGACTTGCGAAGGCTGTTGCCAATTCACTGCTAAGGCTTGAAAGCCGCCACTGTTGTGGTCATTTTTCCAGGCTGTGAAAATATCTTTCATTAAATCAAGCTGTGGTTGAATTTGGTTTTGCACACGTTTTTCAACACCGCTTAAACGGGCTAAAATACCTGTTAATGGATTTAAAACTTCGTGAGCTGCACGGCCCGCGATTTCACCGGCAGAAGCTAGACGTGTTGTCTTAAGTAAGGCTTCTTGCGCATCTTTAACGGCTTGGTTTTGAATCTCTAATTGTAGGGTACGTTCTTTAACTTTGCGATCTAACTCGCGGTTGATTTCTTGTAATTCATCGCGCGATTGTTTTAAATCAGAGATCATCTGATTAAATGAACTGGCTAACATTCTTGTTTCATCGCGCGTATTTACTTTAATTTGCGTCGATAAATCGCCGGTAGAAACTTTTTCCATACCATGCACTAAAATAGAAATAGGTTCTGTTAAAGAGCGTGATAGTAAGAAAGCAAATAATAAAGATAAGGTAATAACGATTAACGCAAAAGAAACCGAGCGCGACACAAGTTCTGTTACCGCTGAAAAGGCGTGGTCTTTAGAAACTTTTGAAAGAATAATGATTTGGCCTTGGTAAGTTTTGGCAAAAGCTCCTAAGAACTCTTCACCCTGGTCTTGGATAGAAGCCACGCTTAAATTAACTTTAGCTTCTTTGGCTTTTTGAAACAGGGCACGGTCATTTAAATTTTTAGCCTGTTTCATCCAGTCAAAGTTTGAATGAAGTAAAATTTGGCCTGAATGATCGACGATTGAAACTTCACTCATTTTAACAACATTTAAAATTTTTAAAATTTTATCGGGTTGAATGTAGCCTACAACCGCTAAATGATCTGTCGGAATGCCTTTGCTGTCTTCGATCACAACGTTTCTGCCGTAACCGATCAGAGGTGTGCCGCCTTCAATCGAAGCGTTCCAGAAGTATTCACCATTCTTTAAAATTTCATTAAACGGAATCGGGCGGGCTGCTAACAGAGTGTTGCTGAAAAAATCTGGATTAAGACCATAGGTTTCAGAATATTTTTTATCGCTGTAAGTTTTAATCGCTAAGCTTTGTTCTTGGCGATAAAGTGATGCAAACACGACTGGAGAACTTTCGCCAAACACTTGCTCAGCAAAAATTTTAGTAGAAGAGTTTGTTGATAGTGTAGCGAATAATCTGAATTTATCAGAAACGCCTTTAAACTCAGTTTCAATTTCTGCAGCTAAGTTTGAAACCATGCTGCGGTTTAAATCAAACACGAGTTCTGTTTTGTCGGTTTTAAAAACTGAGACGGCGATTAATAAATACACCACGAGACAGGACATGAGTAATGCACTCATGACGCCCAGAAACTTGGTTCGTATTGAAAAAAAGCCCTTCATTTTATCTCCGTAAAAGACCACTTCTTATCGGCCAAGCCGATGAATTTACTTAGGAAAAACCAGGTAAATCGGTGATTTTTACGGGCTAAACTAGACTAACGTAGGGTTCGAAAGGCTCTTTCATCGCTGATTGCATTCTGCCCTCCTGGCGTAGTCGAGATAGCTTTGATGCTATAAAGCGTATTAGGAGATAAACCAGTAATTGTTAACGTATGAGCCTGGACTAAAGCCGGGTTAACGGCGGTTGTACCAGAAACCATCGTTGCAGTATTTTTCCAGTAACCTTGGCTTGTTGAGGGAATTGAAGTTGTCCAACTTAAAGTAATACGGTCACGTTGCACATTCAGTAACGTGAACGACAGAATAGAAAGAGGGGCTTCTGCAGGGGCACAAGGATTTTCAGTTTGTTCAGGAAATTGATAGTTTTGATTTTCTAAAACTTTCCAGCCAGCTAATAACGTTTCGTAAAATTGTTTTTTAGGTTCAACCGGATTTTGATCAAAGTTAAAAAATAAACCATTACCTTGACGGCCACAGTAAGAATCATGGTCAGCTACCTGATTAGGATCAGTAGGCCATGGGCGCCACATCGTAATTAACGAGATATGGGCTCCATTGCCTTGGTAATAATCCATAACCATCGGAAGTTTCGTATTGTGATCTAAATAAACTGGTTCAGTCGCACAGGCTAATTGAGTTGGATGTGGACCATCGTTATTAACAATAGTTTTAAAACCACCTTGGCCATCATCAACTTTTAACACAGCACCGTCGTTAGACATCACCGCTAATTGGTAATATCCAGGGGCTTCGTTCGCTGCTAATTGTAGGTTTGAGTGCATGCGTACACCAAAATATTTATAAATTGAAGTGCCATCGACACTTAAGATCGGATTGCCATCATTCATATAAAAGGGGCGATCACTAGGGCGCGTAGGAACAAAAAGACGGTCAAAATAAAGAGTCGCGTTGGCTAGCTGACCGTGATTCATATAATCTTCAGTCGCTTCATATCTTGGTTGCTCAGGAGTTAAATAAAGAAGTTGTCCCACTAAACCGTTTTCACGGGATTGCGTCGAATTAGTTTGAAAAGGGTCACAAACGGCTCGTGTAATTTTATTTAATTCAGGATTTGCATCATGATCAGAGACGACCGTACTTCCACTTTCAGTTCCGCTTCCTGTGTCTAAACAGCCGGAAACAAAAATTGTAGAAATAGATAACATTAAAATAACTGATACACCATTAAACGTCCGCATGACAAAATTTTAACAAATACCGTATAACTTGTGTGGAAAAATGCACGGCTTTCTCAAGCTGATTCAGGGTTGTGTTTCAATCTAAGAAATCAAGACTTAACAATGCGTTTTTTTCGACTACAATAGAAGTCATAATGAGAAAAGTTCTTGTCTTTCAACATGTCGCCAACGAAATTCTCGGCACGTTAAATCCCGCATTGAAACAGCAGGGCTTACGTATTCGCTATGTGAATTTTGAGCGTGACCCAAACGCTACACCGTCTATTGATAAATATAACGGGCTGATTGTGCTTGGCGGATATATGGGTGTGTACGAAGCTGATCAATACACACATATTAAAACCGAAATGAAGTTGATTGAAGAGGCTTTAAAAAAAGATGTGCCTGTTCTAGGAATCTGTTTAGGGGCGCAAATTTTAGCTCATGTGCTGGGTTCAGAAGTTCGCAAAGCGCCAGAAAAAGAAATGGGTTGGTACGATATTGAACTAACGACGGCAGGAGAAAATGCGCCGTTACTTTCACATTTTAAAAAGACAGAAAAAATATTTCAGATGCATGGGGATACGTTTGATATTCCAAAATCGTGCGAACACTTAGCGCAATCAAAGCTTTGTCGGGCGCAGGCATTTAGTTATGGGCGCAAAGCGTATGGTTTACAATTTCACTTAGAAGTTGATGAAGCGATGATTTCACGCTGGCTTAATAATCCACGCAACCAACAAGATATCGAATCCAGTGGCGAAAAAGTTTCTGCTGAACAAATGAAATCCGACACTGTAAAGTATTTGCAAAATTCTTTGAATTTAAGCCAACAGACATTTCAAAAATTTATTAATCTTTTTGAAATGAAAGAACGACCGATTGTTTTAAAATCAAAGTAGATGTTCTTCGGCATAACGTCTTTCAGACATAATCGCTTTAAAGGTTTTTAAAGCGGCCGCTTCAGCATCCTGTGAGTCTGAACTTTCGGTAAAGCTTTCAACGATAATACCCTGATCTTTAAGTTCAGTTTGTAAATTTTCAGCAAAAGTTTTTACAAACGCTTTTGAAGCTTCATAGACAGAGTGATAGGCTGTGTATTCTTTTTCAGGGTGACCTGTTGTAAATAACAAGCGGCCATGATGCTCTTTTTTCATTTCTTGTACGACATGTTTAGCTAAATGAACCACCGAAGTGATATTCACAAGAATTGAATTTAATTCTTCTTCCATAGGAATTTCACCAAAGCCTCCTGAGGTAATCACGTGTGCATTAAAAACGACTGTGTCGATCGGGCGGTGAATGCTTTGAATTTTTTGAATAAGCGCATCAACACCTTTAAAGGCTCCTAAATTAGTTTGAATGTGTTCAACGATGCCACCAAAAGCGCGAAACGCTTCAGCGGCTTCAATGATGGCCGGGTTGTAATCAGTAACAATTAAATCAAAGTTATTCTTTGCAAAGGCCTGAGCCAGTTCATAACCAAATCCACTGGCTGCACCAGTGATAACGGCTAAGGGGCGAGAATCTGAAACTGGATTAATAAGATTTTTTTGTGCCATAAAGTTCTCCTTAAACGAATTTAGTGCATGCTGATCACAACTTTGATGCACTCATTTTTTTGATCGTTAAATTGTTGATAAGCCTGAGGAGCTTTATCTAAGTCGATACGATGAGTAATCACAAATGAAGGATCAAACTGATCTTCTAAAATTTTTTGTAACAAGGGCTTCATGTATTTTTGTGTGTGCGTTTGGCCCATTTTAAAAGTGAGTCCTTTTCCAAAGGCGGCACCAAAAGGCATTTTATCTAGAAAACCGCCGTACACGCCGGGAACAGAAACGGTTCCCCCTTTTTTACAGGCCTGAATCGCCTGTCGTAAAGCATCGGGTCTATCAGTGGCTAAACCGACCGCCATTTTGGCGCGATCAAGCGTAGCCGTGATGGTGTGACCATGAGCTTCCATACCGACAGCATCAATACAAGAATCAGGTCCACGTCCGCCGGTTAAATATTTTAATTCATCTAAAACACTGTCACTATTATCAAAATTAACCGTGTGTGCTCCGGCTTTTTCAGCCATCTCTAAACGTTTTTCAAAATGATCAATAGCAATCACACGTTCTGCACCCAGCATGTAAGCACTGCGAATCGCCATTTGCGCCACAGGGCCAGCGCCCCAGATCGCCACAGTATCGCCGGGTTTAATATTACAATTTTCTGCAGCCATGTAACCCGTAGGAAGAATGTCACTTAAAAATAAAACTTTTTCGTCAGGTACCCCCTGAGGAATTACAAGCGAGTTTGTATCGATAAAAGGCACACGTAGATACTCGGCTTGCCCTCCGGCATAGCCGCCATACATATGTGAATAACCAAACAGGGCTGAGCCCGAATGGCCGTAAAGCCGGTCAGCAATCACAGAGTTTGGATTAGTATTATCACAAGAAGCATATTCTTCTTCTTTACAGAAATGACAGCTACCGCAGGCAATATCAAACGGAATAACAACTGTATCACCGGCTTTAACTTTAGTAACTAAAGCACCAACAGCCATCACTTCGCCCATGGTTTCATGACCTAAGATATCGCCTTTTTCCATAGTAGGAATAGTGCCGTTATAAATATGTAAGTCAGAGCCACAAATCGCAGCGCTGGTGACTTTGATAATAGCATCATGCGGATTAATAATACTGGGTTCTTTGACATTGCGAATTCCAACTTCATGTTTTCCAAACCAGCAAAGCGCTTTCATACGTTTATCCTTTTTTATTAATGTTTCATTTCAGGAGCCAGATCTTCATCACGACCGCTCGGTTGGCCTTTAGTGGTCGGCACTTCACCAGTTTCTAGGTAGGCTTTTAATCGGCTTAAATTAGTAAGTAAAATTGAGTCCGGATCTTCACCCACGAGTTGGGTAGCGAGTTTTCCAACGCGCCCAGCGGGAATAGAATAAGCCATGTGAAGTCGAACAATCGTTCCTAAATTGCGTGACGCTTTTGAAAACCAAATAGAACCTGCTTGTTGCACTTCGGTTTTTCCCACAGTTTTCCACGAAATCATCTCAGCATATTTTTCTTCGGTGATTTCTGCATCCCATTCAACTTTAGGCCCATGTTCAAGCTGTACCACCCAGTGAGACATCGTTTCAGAGCGCACTGTTAAAGCGACAAGATCTTTCATAAAGTACGGAAGATTGCTGAAGTTACGAAAGAACGTGTAAATTTCAGCCGGAGATCTATCAATGATGATTGAACGGTGAATTCTTTCTTCATCATGAAGCTTATGAGCCATCTTAGCCTGAACTAAAGTTGTTTGAGCCGGTGTAATTTGCGCCACGACGATTTCTCCTTTAAATGATCGGTACGTCAGTTATACGGGGATACTGTTTTTCGAGGGGGATATAATCAGGTTCAACAAATTCAGAGCTATCAAGAGGTTTTAAATCTTGCAGCGCTGGCCCCTCTAAAACTTTGCCGTAACAATCAAAACGTGAACCATGACAAGGACAGTCCCAGGATTTTTCAGCGTTATTCCAAGAAACAACGCCACCTAAGTGTGGACACGCCGCTGACATGTAATGGGCGACCCCAGCTTGATTTTTGTAAACGGCCACCATCGCCATGCCATCACGAAATATGCGGCCTTCGTTTAAACGTAAATCTTCAATATCTGGTTTTGGACTAAATGAGAGCCATTTACCATATTGGCCCGCCACATTTAAATTTTCGCGCACGTAATTAGCCGTTGATAAAAGACTGATGCGTGAGGGATTGTATAAATCTTCCCATGGGTTTTCACGCTGAGCGATTTGATCGGTCACAATCATAGCGCCGATCGTGCTGTGAGTAATACCATTACCGGCATCTCCGGTAATCACAAACACATTATCGCGATCAAGAGGGTTGTGACCTAAAAAGCCGATACCATCGACCGGTTCCATCACTTGCCCTGACCAGCGATAAACTAAGTCAACAATCGTCGGAAAACGTGAGCGTGCCCAGTCTTCTAAGCGTTGATGACAATGTTCGGGGTGCGCTTCTTGTCCGGTTTTATGATCTTCGCCACCGACAATCAGTAAATCGTATTTGTCATTGTAACTTTCGGTGCGAACGTAATGATAAGGATCATCGGTATCCCAATAAAGCCCTTTAGCTACGCTGTCTTTGATGACATGAAAGCCAATCGCATAAGTACGGTAGGGTGCTTGTTTCGTGTGAATTGCAAAAACATCATTAACCGGAGTATTTGTCGCTACCACGAGAGATGAACACGTTACAATCGCGCCATTCTGAGTTTTGACGGCGGCAAAATCACGATTGTGAAATTCAACAGCGGGTGAATGAGTAAAAATTTTTCCGCCGCCATCGACAATACATTTTGCAAGACCCGCAATGTATTTTAGCGGATGAAGTTGTAACTGGCGTGGAAACGATAAGCAGGGCCCGGTTTTAAATTGAGTCAGAGGCGCATTATCTAACATCTTGGCGTAGATAAGTCCTGCACGGCGGGTGGCGGTGTGTTCGCGCATCAGTGTATCAGGTTCAGCATTGTCGCCCTGGAATAAATAACCAGAAAGTCTTTCTAAGTGGCAGTCAATTTTTTCTTTATTTACAATTTGTTCGATACGATCAAGAGCTGCTGTATGGCTTTGAGCAATCAATCGAGCACCTTCTTCGCTATGGTACATTTCTAAATCGAAATAGCGTGTTCCCAAAACCGCCGACGCATGTGCTGTGGTACGGCCGGTTTGCCCACTGCCAAGTTCAAAAGCTTCTAAGACGCAAACAGACTTTCCGTCTTTCATCAGTAAATAAGCCGTGGTTAGTCCGGCAATGCCGCCACCGACCACACAAACATCGACATTGATGTTATTTTTTAACGGGTCAAAAGTGGGCATATCGTGGGTATCTAACCATGCAGAAAGGCTTTCACCGGGATGTAACTGATTCATAAAATTCCTTTTTTATTTGTTAACGTCTGTTGGCAAATATAAGCAAAACTTGTTCCTTTTCGCTGCGGGGAATTTTGCCTGGGAATATATTTTGCAAAATAAAGAACGGGCAAAAATTTTAGCGAAGGGATTTTTATGAAAAATGAAATGAAAAAATCGATGACAGAAGACTTACGTGTGATCAGCGATATTATCGAAAGTGCGGGGATTTGTATGCTAACAACCCATAATCACGCGGGCGGGCTTTGTAGTCGACCAATGTACACACAAGAAGCCGATGAAAATGGGAACCTATGGTTTTTTACTTCGTCTAATTCACATTTAATTTCAGAGATTCGCAGTAATCATCAAGTGCAACTAACTTATGCCAGCGGAAAAGAAAAATTTGTTTCTGCCTCTGGCAACGCTTATGAAGTTTTTGACCGTGCCCGCATGATTCAGTTATGGACACCGATGATGAAAGCGTGGTTTCCACAAGGTATTGAAACTACAGATTTAGTTTTACTTCGCGTAGAATTGCAAGACGTTGAATACTGGGAAACGCCAAGTTCACCGGTCATCAAAGTGGCGGGATTTTTTAAATCTATGGTCAGCGATAAACCCTATGCACCAGGCCATCACGAGAAAGTGAATTTACATCACTAACGTTATTAGGAAATGTGATTAACTTTTTCGTCGATCGGACGATCAATCATGAAATGCCCTTGCGCTTTGGCGCAATGGGCACAGCAGAAAAAATCCCCTTCGGCCTCAACACCATGACCGATGATCATGGTGTTGCAGTGAGAACAATGGGGAGCCAGTTTAGATATCGCACATTCGAAACAATCAAACACGTGGGATTCGCCATTCATCAAAACTGTAAAAGTTTTATCGTACTGGTTTCCGCATTTTTCACATGTTGGTAATTCCATATGCGCTCCTTTTTATTTTACTGTGGTTTTAATAACTCCACAGGCAATTCTTGGCGCTGATTTTTGTGTTTTATCATCAGGCCCGCCGTGCACGATGATGGCGCGATCAACGATGCTGTAAGTACCGCTGGCGCTTTGGCTAATTGATAAATGAGAAATAGTAAATTCACCTTCGGCAGTTCCTGCTTTATTGCTGCTGACCATTGGTAGATCGCCCGCATATAAATCTGGAAAGTCTAAAGATGTGCCGTGACCTTCGTGACCAGGCATTTTTGCGTAGTGTGGACCAGCTGATTTACCGTCAACAGATGAACAATCTGGCTTTTCGTGAATGTGAAAACCAAATTTTTTGTTACGAGCCAGGTTTTTGATTTTGTATTTTACACTCACACCTTTTGCGGTCTGAAAAAAATCAATTTGTCCTGAAACTTGTGATCCATTTTTGGGTTGTAGTTCTGCGGTAACTTTTTCGCCTAGAGTTGTTTTGTCCGCAGCACTTTCAGCAGCTGCAGCAGTTAAAGCGATACTTGTTAGAATAATAAAAGGTAGTGTTTTTGTTTTCACTGTGTATCTCCACGAGGGCTTCGCCTCGTTAAAATCGTACAATAAAAAAAGGCCAGATACTAGACATCTCGTATTTGGCCCTTTCATGGTTATTATGAGTATCAGTCATATTAGTCATGATTGTCTCTGCGAGGCTTCAACACCATTATTTTCGCCGAAGCGAATTAATGAATTTCCGCCCTCCATGTCACATTGACATATTTATCTATTGCAGAGCTGGTGCCATTCTCAGATCCAAAGTAATCGGGATAATCGGAAATTGCGGGCTGTAAAAAAAGAAAACGCCCCGGGTGTTGGGGCGTTAAATTTATTTAGGCATTTTAAATGTCATCACGCGAAATCAGAGATAGCTAAGTTAACCTTAGCTATCTCTGAAACTGCAGTGAATTCTAAGTTTAGGCTGGGGCGATCGTTAATCTGCGGCGCAGATTTCGTTCTTTCAGCTTATTAAAAAAGTTAATGTCGCCTGATAAAAGTTTGCGTGCATTTTCGACGAGAGGATTGCGTGCATGAGCTGTCGAGCGTTTGCTTTTCGCTTTGCTCGCAGATTTTGAACGACGTTTTAAAAGACTTTGTGCAACTTTTTTCATAGGCTCTCCTTGAGTTGATACGTGAGTGAATCACATTTTTACAGAGAGCAAACGCGAGGCCATTGCGATTTCGCAAAACTTTGCAGAGGCCTCTGGCAGAATTTGTCGTTATCAAAAAAACTTAACTGGAAACAGCTTAAATAATAGGATGTTTAAAAATAATCGGGGAATTTCTCTACTTTTTCCTTGGGGAAAAAAAGTACCTATGCTAGATCACCCCGTAAATAAGAGGGGATTTAGTACGAATGAAAAAAGCAAAGATCTTAATGATTGATGATGATAAGGATATTCAAGAACTTATCTCGAGTTTCTTCCGCGTCCGTAATTACGATGTTGTCTGCTATGACGACGCCCAGTCGGCTCTTGAAGATATCAGCAGTGTCAAAGTCAAAGCGGATGTGATTATTACCGACCTGATGTTACCAGGGTTATCGGGGATTGAATTCACCCAGCGCCTAAAAGTTTTAGGTAACGATATTCCGATTATTCTTATTACCGCAAATAAGAAAGTAGAAACTGCCGTTGAAGCAATTGCCGCCGGCGCCTACGATTTTGTGGTTAAACCTCTACACTTTCCGCAGCTATTAGTTTCTGTCGAACGGGCGCTTTATCTAACACGTGTTGAAGAAGAAAATTCGACACTGAAAACTGTAGTGCAGCTTCAGGAAGGCCATAACAGTATTGAAGGCATT
>JAMPXC010000005.1 GCA_023701385.1 Pseudobdellovibrio sp. | reverse complement strand
TTTTTAACTTTTACTCGCGGCATTTGGTTAAGCTTAACTCTAACAACAATGATCTTTTTGTTGTTCCACAACCGCCGCTTTTTGGTGGTAAGCTCTTTTGCAGGTTTACTGCTAATTTCAAGTCTATATTCTTTTTCAGATAGCTTTCGAGATCGCGTTCACCACTCGATGCAAACTAAGACGGCCGACTACGAACGCTGGGACTTATTCAGTGTTCATTTAAAAATGATTCAAGACAGCCCGATCTTTGGGATTGGCTATTCAAACAGCCTTTCACACACACCTCGAGAAGTCTGGACAAAGTATGGCTATACAACCGAAAAAATTAACTCACACGCTCACAATCAGTTATTAAATGTGCTAGCGACCACTGGTATCACGGGCTTCATCCCCTTTTTACTTTTCTATTTCTGGTTTTTTGTAACGAACTTACAATTAGTTTTAAAATATCGGAAAACAAAGATGTGCAATCACTATACGCTTGCAATCGCTTGCTTAATGGCACAAACAGAATTTATCCTAGCAAACCTTACCGATGTTGGCTTTGAATATACTAAAATTCGCTCAATCATTTTATTAGTTTGGGCTATTGTCATGGTAATGTGGCAGGACCGAATCAAAATCACAGAGTCCTAATTATAATACTTAAAATCGTTTTGGGGCAAAATAGAGTAAAAATCTCCCAATCTACCCCGGCACGAAGTTAAGATTTCCCCACACCGACTTTATTTTTTGTAACTGGCAGTTTTTTCCGCTAAATTGCCCGCTATGAAAACGCTATTGTTTGTCTTTGGAACACGCCCTGAAGCCATTAAAGTTGCCCCGCTTATCTTAAAACTTAAGAAAAGCGCTAAACACCGTGTGCTTGTCTGCTCGACTGGCCAACACCGTGAAATGCTTAGACCATTACTTCAGTTTTTTAATATTGTTCCTGATTTTGATTTAGATTTAATGCGTCCCGGACAGTCTTTAACATCGCTTTCAACTTTACTGATGACCGGTCTACAACAAATCATCGACAACCAAAAACAGACCCACCCCATTGATCAAATCATTGTTCAGGGTGATACAACAAGCAGCTGCATGGGCGGGATTGTTGCGTTCTATAATAAAATCGAAGTAATTCACTTAGAAGCTGGTCTTCGCTCGAACGACATCTATTCACCGTTTCCTGAAGAATTTAACCGCAAAACTTTATCATTAATTGCTAACGTACACTTAGCTCCGACTGAAGAAGCCAAGCAAAATCTTTTACGCGAAGGCATTGATCCCGCTAAAATTTTTGTAACTGGAAACACCGGCATTGACGCTTTATTTGAAGTAAAAAACCAAATTCAAAACTCAACAGACTTAACGAAACACTTTGAGTCTAAGTTTAGCTTTATTGATCCAAACAAAAAATTAATTCTTGTAACACTTCACCGCCGCGAATCTTTCGAGAAAAATATTAAAGTTGTGATGAATGGCATTTTATCTTTAGCCGAAAGAAAAGATATTCAGTTTGTAGCGCCACTGCATTTAAACCCCGTAGTTAGACAAACGGCAGCTGAGATCTTCGCTCAATGCCCGACCAACATTCACTTAACAGATCCTATTGATTATATTCCGTTTGTATATCTGATGACGCGCTCACATTTTATTATTACTGACTCGGGCGGCATTCAAGAAGAAGCTCCATCATTAGGAAAACCAGTTTTAATCGCCCGTGAAAACACCGAGCGCCCTGAAGCTATTGCTGCTGGAACTTCGAAACTTGTGCCACTTGAAAAACATTCTTTTATTTCAAGTGTGAATGAACTTTTAGATAACGAACAAATCTATCAAACTATGGCCAAAGCAAAAAACCCATTCGGTGATGGCAGTGCCTGCGATAGAATTGCTTCGTTGATTTAGCCAAGTTTTGTCGAAGACAAACTACCCAAAACGACCTGTGATGTAGTTCTCAGTTTTCTCTTCCTTCGGATTCGTGAAAACTTGAGAACTTTCACCAAACTCGATCAAATCACCCAAGTACATAAACGCTGTGAAATCAGACGCACGACCCGCCTGGTGTAAGTTATGAGTCACCATTAAAATCGTAACTGCCTTCTTAAGTTCTCCCACAAGCTCTTCGATATGCGCCGTAGAAATCGGATCAAGCGCTGAAGTTGGTTCATCTAATAAAAGTAATTCTGGCTCTGTAGCCAAAGCACGGGCAATACAAAGACGTTGCTGCTGACCGCCCGATAATGCCGAGGCTGAAGCTTTTAAACGATCATTCACTTCGCGCCAAAGACCGGCTTTTTTTAACGAATCTTCGACTTTATCATCGATGTAAGATTTTTTCTTAATACCACGAATTCTTAAACCGTAAGCTACATTTTCATAGATTGATTTAGGAAATGGATTTGGCTTTTGGAAAACCATTCCCACTTTCATACGCACTTCTAATGGGTCAACTTCGTTTGATAAAATATCAAAACCTGAAGGTTGAAGAATAATTTTACCTTCGTATTTAACGGCGCCGTAAAGATCATGCATACGGTTAAAACAACGAAGTAATGTTGATTTACCACAACCTGAAGGGCCGATAAGCGCGGTTACACTGTTTTCAAAAACCGGAAGACTCACCGAGTTTAAAACCGGACGTGGCGCAGCTTTGTCATAACTAAAAGTCAAATTTTTTACTTCGGCTTTAATATTTTTCACCATTTGTATTTCTTTCTGAAACGGTAACGGATTAGAATTGCAAGAGTGTTTAAAACAAGAGTCATCGTCAGCAATACGATACCCGCTGCAGCGGCGTTCACATGAAATTCTTCTTGCGGGCGAGAGATCCAGTTAAACATCTGAATCGGTAACACCGTGTAAGAATCCATTAACCACTGAAAGCTCACAAACGGAGCCTCGGTCATCACCGGAGGTGTTGGTAAAAACGCAATAAACGCGACAGCCCCCACAGCTAAAAGCGGTGCCGTTTCACCAATGGCACGTGATAACGCAATCACCACACCTGTCATAATACCGCCGAAGCTATACGGTAAAATATGATTACTCACCGTTTGCCATTTCGTAGCACCAAGAGCGTAACTCGCTTCACGGATATGGTTTGGAATCGTGCGAATCGCTTCACGGGTAGTTACGATAATAATGGGCAAAATCAAAAGCCCTAAGGTCATACCGGCGGTTAAAATACTTTGCTTAAGGCCAAACTGATAAACAAAAAGCGATAAGGCCATAATCCCGTAAATGATCGACGGAACACCGGCTAAGTTTAAAATATTTAATTCGATAATACGTGAGATCCATCCCTTTGAAGCATATTCTTCAAGGTACACCCCTGTTGCAACCCCTAACGGAATCGCCAAAAGTGCCGTTACCAAAACCACACAAAGGCTTCCTACCCACGCAGCATAAATACCCGCGCGGGCTGCAAAACGCGATGGAAAATTAAAAAAGAATTCTTGGTTTAACCGCGGAATCCCAGTTTGCGCCATATCTAAAATCAATGTGATTAAAATTAAAAAAGCTCCACACAGAACAATCAGCCCTACAAAGAAAAAAACCACATCTTGGGCTTTTAAAAAACGAATTTGCTGCAGCACTCTCGCGTTAGTTTTATCAGCCATTTTACTTCACCTTTTTTTCCATGCGGTGACGAATTGTCTGCCCGATAATATTAAATGTCAGTGTAAACAACAATAACACAATCCCACAGACATAAATTGTACGATATCCAACGCTTCCCTGCGGAAGATCACCCTGACTAACTTGCACGATATAAGCTGTTAACGTTTCAGTCGGCCCAAAAGGATTAAATCCAAATTTAGGTTCTAAACCCGCAGCAATAGCCACGACCATGGTTTCACCGACAGCGCGTGAGATCGCAAGAACAAACGCTGAGGCAATACCTGAAAAAGCACTCGGAATAACCACTCGAAACGATGTTTGAAATTTAGAAGCCCCTAAAGCAAGACTTCCCTCACGTAAACTCAGTGGCACCGCACGCATAGCATCTTCTGACAATGAACTCACGTACGGAACAATCATGATTCCCATCACAAGACCGGCACTTAAAGCATTAAATCCTGAAAGATCCGGAAATATTTTTTGTAAAAACGGAGTCACCAGTAGCATGGCAAAATAGCCGTAAACCACCGTAGGTACCGCCGCTAGAAGCTCAAGCAAAGGTTTAGTAAATTCGCGCACACGCGCTGAAGCGTATTCACTTAAGAATACGGCCGTGATTACACCAAACGGCAACGCCACACAAAGGGCAATTGTTGTAGTTAACAATGTACCTGAAACCAGAGCAGCGATCCCGTACTTGGCATTTTCAAAAAGGGGTGTCCATTCTGTTTCGAATAAGAAATCTCTTAAGCCCACTTCTTTGAAAAATGGAAAGGCCTCGGTCACTAATGTATAAACGATAAAAAACGTAATTAACACTGAACTAGCTGCAGCTAAGAATAACAATAACTCAATTAATTTTTCAGTAAGCTGTCTTTTTAGTTTATACTTCATATTTATCTGGTCTCTTAGTTTCGACCGTAATCATCCGAGTATCTAACGATATCATCTTCGCCAAAATATGAACCCACCTGAACTTCGATAAATTCTACGACAGCGTTCGAATTATTGATAATTCTATGCTTAGCCCCTTGTGGGATAAAAATATGCTCACCGGTTTTTAACGGCACTTCTTTGTCGTTTAAAATAACGACAGCTTCACCTTTAACGATGATCCAGTGTTCGGCACGCTTAGCATGAGATTGGTAAGAAATTTTCTGACCAGCATCTACACGAATCACTTTTGATTTGTAGTAATCTTGGTCACGTAAGATTTCAAATTTACCCCAAGGTCTATTTTCAAACACATGCTCTTCAGTTAATTCTGGATTAATCACTTTTAAACGATCAACTACGTCTTTAACTTTTTGCGATTCATTCTTCTTACAAACCAAAAGCGCATCTACGGTATCAACAACCATCAGATCATCGACTCCAACAAAGCTATAAGTCTTCTGCTCAATTGGAAAAACAGAATTATTCTTACTAGAAACTTGAACGTTTTGTTGACCCTTATGCTGAACTCCTTCACGAATATCCATTAACGAATCCCAAGACCCTAGGTCTGACCAGCCGATATCACAGGTCACACACATTAATTCCGGTGACGTTAATTTTTCTAAGATCGCATAATCAATCGAGATGTTTTTAATATCTTTATAAACTTCATTTAAGTTTGAAAGGTCTGGCTTCAAGCTCTCTAAATGATTCCAGATTTCTGGTTCTAATTTTTTAAAGTGCCCGATCATATTCTTCACGCGGAAAATAAAAATCCCTGCATTCCAGAAATAAGTTCCCGCATTTAAAAACTCATTCGCTTTATTTACTGATGGCTTTTCATGAAACTTTAAAACTTCTGTGGCTTTTTGTGTGCCAATCGCACGGTTTTGCACCTGGATATAACCAAAGCCAGTTTCAGGACGATCTGGCTTAATTCCAAGAACAACCACAGCACCTGTTGAAGCTGCTGTCTTTGCCGCGACCTCCAAAGCCTCATGAAATGATTTTTCATCTAAAATGAGATTGTCTGATGAAAATACCCCAACAACTTGATCTAACTTATTCTGAAACTCAAGATACTTACAGACCAATCCAATTGCTGCAGCAGTATTTCTAGGAGCTGGTTCATAAAGAACTTTTTCAACATTAAAACTGTTTTTGCGAATATCGGCTTCAGTTAAATCCTGAAATTTTTTATTAGTTACAATTAAATTAGGGCCGTATTTTTTTAAGCGATTTAACGTCATTGTATGCAACGGCTTATCTAGTAGTTCGCAGAACTGTTTTGGAAATTTTGATCTTGATACTGGCCATAGGCGAGTACCGGCTCCACCACTCATAATTACAGGAAGTAAATTCATGCCTACAATCTAAAAGACCCTCGCTTTGAGAGCAATCAACTTTTGGCTTTTTGATTGCTAAGACTATGTTAGGAACCTATTTTTGAGGCCATCGCGACACCAACGCTATGACTGAAATTTAGACTAAAAACACCAGCAGGGGGAAATTTAATGAAAATGATCATTCTATTAGCAGGTTTATTCGGTTTTACAGCTTTAGCACAGGCTCAAAGCGTAACTATCCGTGGGGTCAGAATGGCCGGAACCGGCTGCAACGATTCAACAGCATGGGCCACAACGACTTCGGATGGTAAAACATTATCTGTCTTATTTGATAACCTTAAAGTTGAAATCGGTAACGGTTCAGAAAACCCAACAGCGACAACTCTAAAAAGAAACTGCCGCGTTTTCATCGATGTTGATGTCCCTTACGGATACCAATACGGTTTAGCACAAACCGACTATCGTGGCTTTGCGGCTCTTCCCGTTTCAGCTTACGGTATGCACCGCTTTACACAAATCATCCCTGGCCAAGCAATCGTATCAGCTCGTGAAGCTCAATTAAAAGGGCCTGTTGCTGATGACTATGCGGTTTCTGTAAAACAAAAACCAGGTCGTATTGTTTTCTCACCATGTGGTCAACGTGTACAAACAATCGAGTTATTATCTGAATTACAAGTCGCTTATTTTCCGAATACAAAAGATCGTTCAATCGCCCAAATCAACTTAGACTCTGTTGATACAGGAGTGCATTCAACGTTCGTTATGTCATGGAAGAAGTGCCAATAGTTCTTTCGTGGCTTTAACAATTTGATGGATATCAACATTATTGATATCTGGCAGCGGGGCATAAATAATTTTATGCCCTTTTTTATTGTCTGAAGACTTACAGTCTAACGGCGCCCAGATTTTTGAATTTTTCTCGGCACCATCGTCTTCACGGTAAACCGCCACTAACGGAGCCCCTACTGCAGAAGCCAAATGCACAATCGATGTATCAGGCGTAATGACCGCATTTGCCAAAGTCACAAGAGCTGCGTTAAACGCAAAATCCCCGCGGTGGGGAACTATCCAATTTGCGTTATGAAAGTGTTTTTTCCATTCACGCAAGATATGCAAATCCCCGTCATTTCCAAAACTAATAACAACTGCATCGTGAGTTAAAGCTTCGATAATAGCCTTTGTCGTTGCAAAAGAAAAATTACGCAATCTTGCTCCGGCAAATGAATTTAAGATAATCACTTTTTTATGATCACCGATAAATTTCTTAGCTGCCGACAAGGCCGCTTCTGGAATATTTAGCTCATACTTTTCAACAGTTGGTGACGTACTGCCAGTAATGGTTTTTAAACATTGCTGATAACGGTCAGTCACATGCTTTTCAAAAAAATCTTTTTCAATATGTACGTCAAAAAATTCGATCTGTTCGTTTTTAAAAACAATCTTCGTTTTTGCATCCACAAAACGTGAAAGCCAAAGACTGGCCGGATCAGTAATATGTGTTGAACAAACGATGGCTTCGTAAGAATGCGCACGTAATTTAAATAACAAGACAAAAAGAGAAAGAACGCCTTTTTTTAACGAATACAACCTGTGCGGCGTTTTAATATAGGCATAGACAAAGGTATTTGCCTTACGAGCCACGATATCAACTTTATAGCCACTTTCATGAAGAGCATTGATAAAACCAGTGGCTGTAATCGTGTCGCCTAACTTACCATCAAGACGCAAAAGTAAAACACGTTTTTCTGGCGATGTTTCAGGTCCTTCGTTAGCTTGATTAAACAAAGACAAAAATAGCTGCAAACGCCATCTTCTAAAGGCATCAATGCGGCGGTGATTCCAGGCTCTAAATTTCTGGTCTAGCTTTCGCGTAAAAGACATGACTAAATAATGACATGAAAAACTTCTTTCTTGAAATACTAAAAAAACTGATCAGCACTATTTTATTCGCCGTGCTGATGTTTGTGGCTAGTTACTCACCCATAACAAGCTGATATTCTTTAAAAATGCGCAAGGCTGGCTCGTACGAGCAACCCAGAGTTTTGGCTATTTGATACGGTGTTTTTATCCCTAATTGAATCGCTGTTATTATGTCTGATCGCCACGAGGCGCCGTACATCAGACGGTTTTTATATTGCGGGTTATCTTTAATGAGCTGTTCTATGGTTCGAACGTCTTTTGCTCTGATTCTAATTGTACCTTTAGGTATAAAAAAACCATACTTTTTAAAAGCTGCTTCTTCGCCTTTTAATGCAATAGAACTTTTTGCCAACTCTAAATCAACTAATGCAAATTCTGATTTTTGTTTTTTTATTAATCGGCCCCACTGATGAAACCCTAAGTTATATGCACTAATAGCTAAAGCGACTAACCACGGTGAATTATTATTTTTTTGAAGCTTCATTAGTTTTTCTATAATAACATAGTCACCGTGCACTGATATCCAGCTGGCCAGCAACGAAAACAGACGACTATCTTTTGCGATTTCTAAAGATGCTTCGTGTATGGTGTTTTCTAAATCTACCCACTCACTCTTTGGATTTTTTTTAAGAAGAGCTAATTGAACGCCTATATATTGCAGTTTTTGATCAAGAGTTAGATTATGATTCATAACCTAACGCCTTTTTTAAAACTGTAAATGCTTTCTCAACGTGATCGGGCCATTTTATATGAGCGTCTCTATCTTTTACCCAATCAATAGATTCGTTAAGTTCTTGAACAGTTGGTTTTAAACTTTTTAGATCTTCAAAGTCGGGCGCTGTGCGGTCGCAATAAGCAAATAGTTTTGATTTTAACAAATCTGATCGCCCTAAAACATCTAAGTTTATGGCATTTCCACGATACAACAACTGAGTTCTTATTCTCCACCCTTTGGGAAGATCAGTTTTTAATGTTTGTGGGCCATTATTTAACCAATCTATATCTAAACCTAGATCAAGTCGTTTTTTTGCAAATTCTTCTGAAGCTTTTTTGATTTCTGACGGCAACTCAGGGTCAAGACAATCTACGTCTTTCGTTTTACGGTTCGTAATATCTAAAATATTTAGAGCTGCACCGCCAATGATGACGGCTTCGAACTTTAAATTATTTTGAATTAAAAACTTATCAAATTCTACGATTATGTCTTTCATGACTATATTGTACCATACAATATATAGTTGTCGACACAATTCGAAACAGCTTAAATACCTGTAATTGTTAGATTATATACAGCGAAACATATTTTTCAGAACGGTGATTCCAGGCTCTAAATTTCTGGTCTAGCTTTCGCGTAAAAGACATGACTAAATAATGACATGAAAAACTTCTTTCTTGAAATACTAAAAAAACTGATCAGCACTATTTTATTCGCCGTGCTGATGTTTGTGGCTAGTTATTGTTTCATCACGGGCGAATTTCCACCCAAAATTGAAAATATGAAAAAAGGGCTTCACGGCCTGCAAGCGCAAGTGCAGCAGTTAAATAAAATCCGCGAAAGCCAGATGGCCAAATTAGCCGAGGCCGCCAACCAAGCCGATACTGCTTTAGAAAGTACCCACGCCCTTGACCAGGCTGAAATTAAGTACCAACAAGCCCTACTAGATAAAATCAAAGATCTTGAAGCCCGTATTGCCCGCCTTGAAAGCCAAAATAAATAGAGCTGAGGGTAACACCCCAAGCTTAAAGTGTCTAAACTTTTAACGATCCTATAGCTTTCACCCAACCCTTCATAAATTTAGAATTTTCGCTCTTATATTTGGTATAAACACCCAATTACAGGAGTCAAAATCTATGAAAAAAGCCACTCTATTATCTTCATTTCTTACGATGGCCGTTATTCTTTCGACCGGATGTACTAAATCTCAGATTCACAATGATGTTGATAAAACAATAGCTGATATCAACAGACAGATCGAACAAACACGTCTAGATAATGACCGACTTATAGCAGACACTCTGGGTATGTTGACTGCCGGTGGTCAACCGGGCACCATCACTTTAAACGGTGTAGCCGTGACTGACTCTGACAAACTTGATTCACGCATTACAGTTTCGCAACAAGCCGGTCTTAGCCAAAGCGGTTCAGTGACGGTGACGGCAAAAAACGTATTGGTTCTTAACTCTTTAAAAACTGAAGAAATTGATAAACTTAAAACCGAGATCAAAACACTTGAAGACAAAAGAACCTACATTAATTTAGGTTGCGAATTAGCCGAATCTGAAATCGCAGGCCTAACTGAAACTTCAGCGATAGCTAGCCCAACTGTCATTATGAAAAAAGCCGAGGCCTCACGCGTTTTTATTTGCGGTGAATTAAAATTGACTGACTCAGCAATTCTAGAAGTTTCTGCCAGCGATATTATGCTTAAAGACGCCTCGATTACATCTTTAAATAAAATCGGAAGTATAACTTTAAAATCAAAGACACTAGTTCTAGTGGGTAAAAACAAAATTTCCACTGTTGCAACGAACGACTCAGGACTTGTGTTATCAGCACCTGCAATTAATTTAACAGTCGCTAATGAAATCTACGGTGATGGTGAACTTGCTTTAGAATCTAAAGGTGGCAATAACGTCGCTGAAGAAAAAAAGGACTCTAAATAGATGAAAATTCTTAGCTGGCTTGCTTTTACTTTTGCTTTTATCTTAGCTGGTACAGTTCAGGTTTCGGCCCAAATTCTGTCGCCACATGCTTTAGAAGTTGATTACGACTATGAAGCTCTTGTCGAAGTTCCGATGGATGACACCTTCAGCAGTTCTCTTGATGCTGCCAGCTTTCAAGCCCAACATATGTTCGGAATTTTTAGCTCACCGACGGTGATTGAAGGCATGGGTATTAATTCAGAAGATATTCACGGCATCGGTGGCCCTAAAAGCCAATCCGAGATCTTAATCTTATCTGAAGAAGTTTTTGAAAAGAACCAACAATCTATGGTTCGCATTCACTACAAAAATTCGGGCCAGATGATTCTTCATAAAAAAGCGGCTGAAAAAGTTTTAAGCCAAGGTTCGTTCATTGTTCCACTTCCGACGAATCCCTTTAAAATCTACCGCAAAAAATGTACGGATTCACATTACGATACTTTCGGTGATTATTGGTATTTCTATGATCCTTACCGCGAAGGTTGTGAACGTTTATCACAAGAACCTTACGCTCAAGAAGTTCAAGTAAAAGTTAAAAAATCTAAAACCCGTAATATTCAACGTTCAGCCGAACTTCCACTTCTACGTAGCGATAACGGCAATGGTGATTTATTTTCGATTTATATGATTCACGGTTTTTCAGAAGACAAGAAAGATCCTGAAGACGATGGCCGTTTAAACTACGAAATCGCCCACGAATATCTTTTAGAAAAAGGTTTCTCGGTTGAAAGACTTAAAAAGAGCTCACCATACCCTTTAAATCTGTATAAAAAAGCTGTGACGTTATCAAACGGCAAAACAATCCAGATCGAAATCAGAAGTTTGTTAGTTGATACAGAAATGGGCTCAACTTCAAAAGTTTTTGCCGATTTCTTTAAACAAGCCATAGCTACCGCTGACGCGATTATCTACGAAGGCCACTCGGGCCTTGGTGGTAACTTAAATATTCCAGAGCTTGAAAGAAAAGCCGGTAAATTTAATTTTCCGGATAAAAAACAAATCTACTACTTCGATTCCTGCTCAAGTTATTCGTATTACCTTGACCATTTTAACGCGTATAAAACAAAAACAAACATCGATGTGATTACAAACGGTTTATCGTCATACTTCCACACGTCGCCCCTTGTTTTAAAAGAGTTTTTGAATTACCTAATAGGTTCTGATAACCGCAACTTCCAATGGATGACAATCCTCAACAAAATGGAAAGCGTGTTAGGCAAAGAAACTTATTTGGTAAACGTTGGCGGACTATGAAATTAAAAGTTTTTCTTTCTGATAGTTTTAACCCACATCTTAATTTAGCCACTGAAGAGTGGATCTTTCATAATTTAGATCCCTCGCAACAGATTCTTTTTTTATGGCGTAATCAAGACACTGTGGTGATCGGAAGAAATCAAAATCCTTGGTCTGAGTGTAACTTAACACAGATGAAAAACGACAATGTCACGTTAGCTCGCCGCACGACTGGCGGTGGTGCCGTATTTCATGACTTAGGTAACACCAACTTTACTTTTCTTTCTCCGAAAGAAGCTTATAAACGCGAAAACAATATTTCTATTATCTTTAACGCCTTAAAAAATTTCGAGATCACTGGCGAAGCTTCAGGCCGCAATGATTTACTTATTCCTTTTCACGATGGCCCTCGTAAATTCAGTGGCAGTGCCTACCGCGAAAAAAGAGACCGCGCTTTTCATCACGGAACATTACTTATCAATACCGACTTAACCCGCCTTGGTAATTACCTAACTCCAAGCCCTAAAAAGCTTCAAGCTAAGGGCAAAGAGTCAGTGCGTGCCCGTGTAGCGAACTTAACTGAAGTGAATGAAAACATTAAACACGATATCATCGTTACAGCGATGGTTGAATCGTTTGAAAAATTCTACGGCACTAAAGCTGAAGTCATCTCGTTAAGCATGGAAAGTTTAAAACTAATTCCCGAGCTTAAAGAGCAGTACGATTCATTAAGTAACTGGGATTGGCTTTACGGCAATACCTTAGTATTCAGCCACAAGATGGATGAGTATCTTTCATTAGGTTTCTTTGATTTTCAATTTCAGGTTACAGATGGCTTAATCACCGATTTAAAGATCTTTACAGATTGTCTGTACCCACAACTGATTGAAGACCTAACAGCAAACTTACGTGGCCAGGCCTATCGTGGAGAAACGATTCAGCAAGTGATGACAAAAGCTCGCGAAAAATTCGCCGATTTAAGCCCAGGCTTGACTGAGCTTGAGCAATGGCTGTGTCGCCATATTGAAATCTAAATTATTTTAAGACAGAAGATCTTTCGACAACATCGTTTACGAAGTTAATCGCTGATTCATTTTCCATATCTTCTTTATGCGACGTCGAACGTAACAACATAAACGTGTGCATATCTGAATCAGAGATCCAAACGCTAGTATTCGGATAATTCTTCGCAACCGCAACGATACCACGATCTGATAAAACTAAACGTCTGTGATCTTCAGGAGTAATCTCACCAAAAACTGTCGACATCACCTGATCGCGTGTCGCCTGCATGATGCCGATATTCCATTGTCTTAGGTTTCTAAACACCGGCCCCATGTATTGCGCGACAAAACCATCATTAGGATTAAGTGTAAGGCCTGCACTCGCAAAAGCTTGCGTGAAGTCGCCCACTAAACGTGGCGTAAACTTATTCCAAAACGTCGGACCAAAATGAAGACCCGCACTGTCGATAATCGCAATCTTTTTAGCTCTTGGAAAATACGGCTCGATATTTTTTAAGTGAACCAAAGCACCGATGGCTCCAGCCGAAGCTCCGAACGCTGTTAAACGTTCAACTTTGCCGAAATTTAAAATATTTTTGTGGGCTAGGTATTGAAAAGTAGCAATAACGTTACGGTAACCTTGATGATAAGTTTGAAACCCAGAGTAATCAGCCACATGATCAGCCGCAAACACATCCCCTGTGCAGTACGGAAGATAAACAGCCGAATCGTCTTTAAATGGATGATCGTTCCAGAACATCATATCGCTTGTCATGTAACTGTAAAACGGAACTTCAGGCAGTGGGTGCATCCAAGTTCTGAATTTGATGCCGCCAAGATCTACTCCGAAACAAGTTCCGAAATCCCAGCAGGCGCCGCCGCCCATAAATTCAACAAGAAGGTTTTTTGTGCCGGCTTTTTTATTAACAAAGATCGAGTATGGCAACCCATCGCCGCAGACGGCACCGGGTATCTCGATGCGGTCCCAGTTACGTGCAAATGTCGTTTGAGTAACTAATGTGACGAATGCGAAAAAGGCGATAAGTGTTTTCATATAAGAAAAGCCTATCGACAAATTTCAGCGAAGACTAGTATTTTTACTCTACTCATCGCGGAAATCTTAAATTGTCTATCATGAAACTTACTATCGGCTTGGTTTTGAGGAAGGCTTCCCCTGGCCGCCACCCGATTTGTGGCGAGATCCCCCACCACCGCTGCCACCGTTTCTACGAGGGCCACGGCGATTACGGTTTCTACGTCCGCCGCCACCACCGCCGCCACGTTCAGCAGCTTCAAGTTTGGCTTTCGCTTTACCCGGAGACATTAGAGCTGCAAGCTCTACAGCTTTTGAATGGTAAGGCTGCTGAGTGACAACAGGAATCGCCTTACCCGTGGCTTTTTCGATATCACGGATAAATGATTTTTCTTCAGCATCACAGAATGAAATGGCGATACCTTCACGGCCTGCACGCGCTGTACGACCGATACGGTGAACGTAGTTTTCAGGAATGTTCGGAATTTCAAAATTAATCACATGAGTAATATCATCAACATCAATACCACGGGCTGCGATATCAGTCGCAATAAGTACGCGGCAATGACCAGAACGAAAGTCTTCGAGTGCACGTTGGCGGGCCGATTGAGATTTGTTACCGTGAATAGCTGCTGAAGTAATTTTACTTTTTAGTAACACTTCAGCCACACGGTTTGCGCCATGCTTAGTGCGAGTAAATACGATCACACGCTTAAAAGCTTTATCGTCTAATAAGAATTTTAAAAGATCTCGTTTTTGAGGTTTATCAACATACATCAACCACTGTTCGATTTTCTCAGCCGTTGTTGCAGCTGGAGTGATTTCAACTCTTTCTGGGTTTACTAAAATGTTGTTCGCTAGCTTTGCGATATCAGGTGGCATTGTTGCTGAGAAAAATAAATTATGGCGCTGCTTAGGTAAGATCTTAAGAATTTTTTGGATGTCGTTAATAAAACCCATATCCATCATACGATCAGCTTCATCTAATACGAAAGCTTGCACTTTATCTAAATACACATGTTTTTGCTCTAACAGGTCAAATAAACGACCTGGAGTTGCGACTAACACATCAACGCCATTATAAATGGCCTTGACCTGAGGACCTTGGCCGACACCACCAAAGATCACCGCAGTTTTGATATCTAAATAACGACCGTAGTCTTCAAAGCTTTGGTGAATTTGCAGCGCTAATTCGCGTGTAGGTGCTAACACAAGTACTGTGGCTTGGCGATGACGTGGGCGAACTTTAGATTTCGCTAGGTTTTGTAATAACGGTAAAGCAAAAGCTGCCGTTTTTCCTGTGCCCGTTTGAGCACAGCCCAAAAGGTCTTTACCCGCTAATAAAATTGGGATTGAAAGCTCTTGGATAGGAGTTGGTTTTTCGTAGTTTAAATCACGTAGCGCACGTTGAAGTGGCTCAATAAGCTCTAAATCAGAAAATAGTTTAGTTGAAGTAGCTGTTACAGGAGCTACAGGAGACTGAGATTTTTGGTCATTTTGCATAGAGGACTGTGATAAGCCCTCTACCCTAAAAGGACAAGCTAATTGAAAAAACTCTTCGTTTTTCTGATTTCAGAGACGAAATTCTTGATCTGATCCTGTACAAAATCCATCTTTTGGATCACAGAAGAAAAATCCTTTTCTTTGTCTTTTTCTTTCTTAACCACGAATTTAACGTCTTTTAAAGCCTGGCGAGCCCCCTCAATCGAGAACTTATCGCGGTATAAAAGCTTACGGATTAAAAACGCATTTTCGACGTCTTTTTTCGTGTAAAAGCGTTGGTTGTTGGAAGCTTTTTTAGGTTTTAATAATTCAAACTCTTGTTCCCAGTAACGAAGAACATATTGTTTGATTCCTAAGAGGTCAGCCACATCACCGATTTTAAAACCAAAACGGTCTGGAATCGAGGCGATTTCTTGCATAAGCTGATCATCAACTAAAACCGAAGGAAAAGCTTCTGCTTCAGCCTTAAGATTACGTACGGGTTCAGAAGCTTCTTTTTCAAGGGCTTCTTCAGTTAAAAAGTTATCTTCTAATTGAAGTTCAAACTCAGTTTGAAAAATTTCAAAGTGAGCATTTTCTTTCGGAGTGTCCGGATTATTACTATTCATCATCATCCTCGTCTTCTTTGCCGATGAGATGTTCGTACTCTTCACCATTTAGCATGGCTTTAAGAACTTGGCTCGGTCTGAAAGTTAAAACACGGCGAGCTGAAATTTTGATTTGCTCACCCGTTTGCGGATTACGACCGTTACGTTCACTTTTACCGCGAACTACGAAGTTACCAAATCCTGAAATTTTAACTTTTTCACCATTGTGTAAAGTTTCTTTCAACGAATTAAACACAAGCTCTACAAGTTCGCTGGCTTCTTTTTTAGAAAAACCAATTTTCTCATAAACTTTTTCAACGATATCAGCTTTTGTGACTGTTGAATTTCCGATGTTTTGTCCTGCCATGGTTACAATCCTTTGTGTTCTGCCTTCGCAGACCTATCTAATATAGCGTATCCCTATCTTAAGTTAGCTCCAACAGATTTCTGCGCCGCTGTGACTACTTTTTGCGAAATTTCAGTGATCGCAGCCTCAGTTAAAGCTTGATCTTGACTGTGTAAACGCACACGTAAAGCGACCGATTTCTGTCCCGCTGGAAGTTTATCACCCGTGTAAACATCAAATACTGTCATTGACTGAAGATTTGCGCCCACGGCTTTTTTAACTTCTTTCGTTAAATCACCCACTTGCTTTTCCGCTTCCATTACAAATGCGAAATCGCGATCGACTGGTTGGAAAGCTGATACCGATTTGAATTTCGTCGGACGTGGTTGACCTGCTAATAATAAATCTAAGTTAATCTCAGCCACAGCTACCGGCACGCGAATTTTTTCATCAGCCAATAAAACTGGATGAACTGTTCCGATATAACCTACAGCTTTACCTTCAACGACGATTGAAGCCCATTGACCTTTATGAAGGTACGAAGGGGCATCACCGTTTGGTGCCACTGTGTAAGCTGAAATTTGTAAGCTTTGAAATAAGCTCTCTAACGTTGATTTAATTTTGTAAACTAATGGATAGTTTTTAGAATAAAGACCAAAACCTTCACCCCAAACCGCTAAAACTAATTTACGAGTTTCTTTGTAAGCCACTTCAGGGCGAACAGAGTCAGTCACTTTAGAAAAAGTTGAACCGATTTCAAATAGCGAGCCTGCGTGATTTCCCGCATGGAAGTTCTCGCGAACATTTTTCCAGATCGGGTAAATCATTGATCTGCGCATAACATTTAGATCTTCACTTAATGGATTACGAAGTTTGATCGCTTGTGCATCCATTGTAAGACCCAGTTTATTAAAAATATCAGCGTTTGTTAAAAATTTATTTTCTTCATTTTCTGATAAGAACGCGTAGTTAAACGCCTGATCGTAACCTTCACCACGTAAGAATGTTGATAGTTTTTGTGCGCTTGTGTATTTCTCGTCGTGCTTAGCAGGTTCTGCCGCAAAGGTAGGTAAAGTTTCTGTGATATGCTCATAACCTTTTAAGCGAGCGTACTCTTCAACTAAATCCATATCGTGCTCTAAATCAAAACGGAATAACGGCGGCGTAATATGGTACTGCCCATCAGCAATTCTATCCACTTTGCAGTGAAGACCTGTCATGTATTGTTCAAACAACTTAGCATCTGCTTGGTAACCTAAACGATCAGAAATCGTTTGCACCGTGATCTTAATCGCAGATTTAGTCACTGGTTTTGGATAGATGTCGTAATGATCACCAAACGCTTCACCACCAGCAACTTGTAAAATCAAGTTTACCGCACGGTCCATAATTTCAAAAGTTTGTGATGGATCTACGCCGCGAGAAAAACGGTACGCCGAATCTGTTTCAATCCCGTGTTGGCGAGATGATTTACGCACAGACATCGCTTTAAAGTTAGCCGACTCTAAGAAAATATTTGTCGTGCTCTCGCTAACACCTGAATGTAATCCACCGATCACACCAGCTAAAGCCACAGGGCCATTGCTATCAGTAATTAATAATTCGTCACCTTTTAACGTTACGTCTTGCTCTTTAAGAGTTTTAAATTTTTCACCCACTTGCGCGATACGAACGTTTACAGTTTGTTTACCGATAAGGTTGGCATCAAACGCATGTAGGGGTTGGCCCATTTCAAGCATCACGTAGTTTGTTACATCGACGACATTGTTGATTGAATTCATACCGATTGATTCTAAACGACGTTTTAACCAAGCAGGACTATCACCGATTTTAACGCCTGTGATATAACGGCCACAGTAACGTGGGCATAGTTCAGAATTTTCAACTGTCAGTTTAATTTTAGCTTTTGTGCTTTCAGAAGAAAACTTCTTTTGCACTTCAGGATTCTTAACTGGTTTATTTAACAAACAACCAATTTCACGAGCTAAACCATAGTGTGATAAACAATCTGCACGGTTCGGAGTTACTTTTAATTCAAAAATAATATCGTCATGGCCGCCGTATTTTGCGAACGACTCACCCACTGGCGCATCAGCTGGTAAAATCACAATACCATCTGACTCAGTCGCAAGACCAAGTTCTTTGTACGAGCAAAGCATACCGTTTGATTCAACATCACGAACTTTTGCTTTTTTAATCGCGAAGTTTCCAGGAAGCACAGCTCCCGGAAGAGCCACGATCACTTTATCACCTTGTTTGTGATTTTGTGCGCCACAAACGATTTGTTCAATCTTACCGCCGCCGATATCAACTTGGCATAAAGATAATTTATCCGCGTTAGGATGTTTGTCTTTAACTGTGATGTGACCAATAACTACGTTATTTAAGTCTTTCGCTTTATTTTGAATATCTTCAACTTCAAGACCCGCACGCGTTAATAAATCCGCAAGCGTTTGCGTGTTTGTGTAGAACTCAGTGACATCAACGAAATCATTTAGCCATTGTAAAGAAATTTTCATAAATACCTTTGCGTGCTTTCAGCACGACGCTTAAACCCTAGTTCTGAGAAAATTGTTTTAAAAAACGAACATCATTTTTCGGGAAGTGACGAATATCATCAACGCCGTATTTAATGATCGCCATACGTTCAACACCGAAACCGAACGCAAAACCTTGCCACTCAGGATAAGGCACTTTTGCACTTTCAAAAACTTTCGGATTAATTAAGCCGCAACCACCGATTTCAATCCAACCCGTTTGTTTGCACAGTGAACACCCTTTGCTTTTGCAAATCGGGCACGAGCAATCAACTTCAGCCGAAGGTTCAGTGAAGGGGAAAAAGCTTGGCCGGAAACGAGTTTTTAAACCGGGACCAAAGAACTCACGCACGAAAAATGAGATCGTTCCTTTTAAATCAGCCATCGAGATTTTTTTATCTACACACATACCTTCAATCTGGTGAAAGTTCGGCAAGTGAGAAATATCGCTATCTACACGGAATACCGGACCTGTGCCGATCACGCGTAAAGGTGGTTTTTCATTTTCTAAAGAGTGAATTTGAATCGGAGATGTGTGCGTACGTAAAACGTGTGTCTCATCAACGAAGAAAGTATCTTGCATATCACGCGCCGGATGATCTGGCGGGATATTTAAGGCTTCAAAGTTGTAGTAATCTTTTTCGATCAACGGACCCGTACGTAATGAATACCCAAGACGTGCCATGATCGAGAAAATCTCGTTTGTGACTTTGTAAATCGGATGTTCGTGCCCCATCTCGTGAGCGTTAACTGATAAAGTTAAATCTAACTTTTCATTCAACATTTTAGCGTCGATTTCAGCTCTTTGCAGAGTCGCTTCAACACCCGTATAGGCCGTTTCTAATTCAGCTTTAACTTCGTTAACTTGTTTACCAAATAGAGGCTTTTCTTCCTTTGGAAGAGTCGCCATCATTTTCATGGCCTCAGTTAAAGCGCCGGTTTTACCCAAATACTGAACTTTAAACTGATACAGCTCTTGTGAGTTTTTAGCTGCGTGAAAATCTTTTAGGGCCTTTTGCTTAATATCGATTAAATGCTGATTTACCATGCCGCTATTATTCTAAATAATTTAAGTCTTTTCAAGCATTTAGCCCTGTGCTATGAACAATGCCTTAAAGGAAATATCGTGGCGCACAAAAATAAGGAAAACTACAGCCCTTACAAGGCTCGTAATGCATCAAAAATGGCCAAGACTTCGCACGAAGATCTTAAAGGTAAGCATAAAAAGCCAGACCAGATCTTCTCTGCCCAAGAAGCCAACGACCGCCTATACGATATCTTTCGCAATCACGACTTCAAATGTTCCCATGAAGAGCGTATGAAATTAGCGCGTTTCTACGAACTGCTGATGAAAAATCAGGAAAACCGCAACTTTACCCGTCTATTAAACTTAAGAGACGTAGCGATTAAACATTTCATCGATTGCCTAATCTTAACTGAACTTACGGAATTAAAATTTCCATTAATCGATGTAGGCACAGGACCTGGCTTTCCAGGTATCCCACTTAAGATTAGATTTCCGAAAGAAAAAATTCTTTTAGGTGAAGGCGTACAAAAGCGCGTCGAATTTTTAAAAGAAGTGCGCGAAGATTTAAAATTAGAAAACTTGGATATTATTGGCCGTAATATCAACGAACACTTCGTGTATCCGGTCAATGGCGTGATCACTCGCGCTGTCGAAGATATCTCTAACACGCTAAGAAACACCATGAGCTGCCTGCAAGAAGGCGGCGAAGTGTATTTCATGAAAGGTCCTGGCGTTGATCCAGAGATCGAAAAAGCTTTAAAAAAATTTTCTGAGTACTTCGTCTTAAAAGCGGATATCACTTACGACTTACCAAAAACAGAAAACCACAGACGCTTAGTGATTTTCAAAAAAATCAAAAACGCGCCACTTCCTGAAGAAGAAGATAATGATATTCTTCTTAACGATTCGTTCTAAGGTGGCCTAATGAGACACAACGAGCAAACAATTACTTCTAAAGATAATCCGCTGTTTAAAAAACTGCGTTTATTACTTTCTGCTAAAGGCATTAAAGAGCATAAATTATTTTTCTTAATGGGTGATAAACTTATTAAAGAATTCACTAAAACAAAAAATAAAAATTTTAAAGTTCACTTAGTGGTTTGCTCAGATAAATACACAGCGAAATTTCCGTTTAACACGATCACTCTATCGCAAGAGCTATTTAACGAATTAGACGTATTAGGTACACACTACCCGTTATTCGTGCTTGAAGCCGATGACTTTCCAACGATTGATTTAAAAGAAAAACCAGAAGGCATTGAAGTTGTACTTCCCGTGGGCGATCCACGTAACCTAGGTGCCTTAGCTCGTTCGGCTGTGGGGTTTGGAATCAACAAAATAATTTTGACTCAGGAAGCCTGCCACCCTTTTCTTCCGCACGCGGTCAAAGCCTCTGCTGGAGCTGTTTTAAAAGCTGATTTTTATACGGCAGGTCTTAAGACAAACGAACTTCCGATCACCGGAGAAAACTTCGCTTTAGAACTTGAAGGTGCTGATATTGCCTCTCAAAAATGGCCCAAAGATTTACGTATTTGGCTAGGCGAAGAAGGCCCAGGGCTTCGTCTCGAATCAGAACAGATGAAAAAAATGAAATTTATCAATATCCCGACCCACAGCATTGAATCGCTTAACGCAAGCGTTTCAGCGGCCATTTCTTTTTGGGAAATTAAAAAACATCGACAATAAAACTCATAGGAGTAAACTTATACCTGGTATGTATAAATACATTTACTGGTATAAGTTTGCGACACCAACGCAAGATTATAAACCTGTAATCTTGCTAACCGGGGGCAGCTCAGAAGTGGGCGTTGCCACAGCTAAATTATTATCCGAACACTCTGAATATCGCCTCGTGGTCACCGCCCGCGAACTGACAAATATCACGCCCCATATTACTGAAAGCGACCACGTTTGGGTTATGCCCTTAGATGTAGTCGACGAAGAAAGCCGCAAAACCGCAGTTGCTAAAATCTTTGAACGTTGGGGCCGCGTTGATATTTACATTAATACCTCTGATATCTGCTACCGCTCATCGCTTGAAGAAACTAAAGACCAAGACGATCTTTTGCATATTCAAAAAAACTATCTTGGACCGGTAAGCCTTATTCGCATGTTACTTCCTAAAATGCGTAAAAACGGCAAAGGTAAAATCATCAATATTTCCTCAGTCAGCGGGCTTTTAGCTTTTCCAACGATGTCTTCGTACTCGGCTTCTAAATACGCCCTTGAAGGCGCTATGGAAGCTTTATGGTACGAACTGCGCCCGTTTGGTATTGACGTATCACTTGTTCAACCAGGCTTTATTCACTCGCAACAACATTCACGTATTAAGTTTTCACAAGAGCACAAAGCAACAGAAAACGCGCATGAGCGCCCCTATCAAGATATGTACAACGATATGATTCCGTTTGTGGCGAGCCTTAAAAACCGCAGTCTTTCAACACCGCAATCTATTGCAGAACTGACCTACAATGTGATTCGTACTGAGCGACCACCGCTTTGGGTGCCAGCTAGTTTTGATGCTGAGTTTTTCTATTATTTTAAACGCTGGTTTCCACGCCGAATTTTCTTGCCGTTTTTTTACTGGTTACTTCCGGGCTCAAAACACTGGGGTCAAAAAATTACCCGCAAGCACGATACAATTTGGATCGTACGCGCCTTTAGAAATATTGTGCGTTATCTGTCGCGTCGTTTGAGTCCGACGCAATTTAAGAAATCTAGTAGCTCTTAATCAGCCAAACTTTATAGAACGCCTCTAAAACAATTTTTAAAGACATTTTGCTTTGTCCAACACGGCGATCTTCAAAAATGATCGGCGCTTCGTGAATTTTGTAACCATTTTTTAAAGCTTTATATTTTAATTCAATTTGAAATGAATAACCATTTGAACGAATACCAGATAAGTTAATTTTTTCTAAAACTTCTTTTCTCCAGCAGTTAAATCCGCCCGTCCAATCACGTAAGGGGTAACCTAAGATAATACGAGAGTATAAACTTCCACCGCGCGAGATAATCTTGCGCATTAAGCCCCAGTTTACTGTGCCGCCACCTGGAACGTAACGTGAACCAATCACCACATCGTGTTGATCAATCAGCGCTAGAATTTCATCTAAGTGAGATGGTGCATGTGAAAAATCCGCATCCATTTCAGTTAAAACGTCGTAGCCCTTTTTTAAGCCCCAATCAAAACCAGCTAAGTAAGCTTTACCTAAACCTTGTTTTGCGCCACGTACTAAAACATGAACGCGCGGTTCAGTTTTAGCATACTCTTCGACAAATTTAGCTGTGCCATCTGGCGAACTGTCATCGACAACTAAAACATCAAATGGCTGTTTTAATTTCATAAGCACTGGCAAAAGCGCTTTCATGTTTTCGATTTCGTTGTAGGTTGGGATAATAACTAATTTTCTCATGGTGTAATCCAATTATAAAAATACAGGAATAAGTTCAGAAGTTAATTCAGGTGAAGTTGGTTTTTCATTCCATAAACTTAAAACATAACCACCACTGCCAGAGCCGGTTAATTTACAAGCTAAAGCACCGGCCTTTTTAAGTTGCTGCATATGGCTTTGCACCGCTGAAGGAACCAAATCCCAGCTTTCAAAACAGCTCTGCGCCATATTTAAATGTTCAATCCACTCGGTTTGTGTCCATTCAAAGCGGGCTTTGATAAAATCTTGCACCACTTTTTTCATACGTTCATCGATCGCTTGCCCCTGTTCAGGCTTTTCAGAGATCAAGTTTTTGACTTTATTTACACAGTCTTTCGTAACACCACGTTGGCCTGTGTACGATAAATATAAAAGCGGAAGTTTTGCTAAATCAAAAAAGATATTCTCTTTGTTTTTTTCAAAGATCATCGGTTTTTGATGAAGCGCAACAGCCACATCCACCCCACTGCTTTCGCCGTGAAATAAATCTTCTAGTTTTTTAGCAAATAAGAACGGATCAGTTTTTAAAACACCTAAGTGTTGAAAGAATAAAGTTAAACCCACTGCAAGAGTTGCCGAAGCCCCCATACCAGCACCAAACTGAATATGCGAATAAATCTTAAGGTCACCCTTAAGGTCAGAGCGTTTAATTCCTAACTCACTCATCGCACGTTCAACCACTGACCAGATAATCATCTCTAGATCAGAAGCACAGATCCCGGCGATATGAATTTTAAATTCTGATGCGGTATTAAAATACGAAAGACTTAAAAAACGAGACTTTAACGGAAACACAATTGCCTGTGATCCGCGAAGAACAGCGTGTTCACCGGCTAAGATCCACTTACCCGGAACCTGAACTGTCCAATCTGATTTTAAAGTCGTCTCAGAATTATTCATAGTTAGTCTTTACGGATTTGGTATCCGCTATCAGTCCATAGGTTAAATTGGTTATTAAAATGCTCTTGATATTTGGCGTAAGCATCTGGTTGGTTATTTCTAAACAACAAATGAATATTGCTTCCTGCATCCATCGTTACAATCGGGCCATCTCCGTCCTGATGCCACATCTCTAGAATTTGTGATAACGCTGAAAAGCCATCGCCGTTTAAATACATAAAAGCCGGCACTGATGTGTGAAACAGCGTGTGCATATCCCAGAATTCATTCCAGCAGATTTCGAAAATATTTTTCCATTGGCCTTCTGGTTTACGTAAAGCCGTCACTAGTTTTTGCAAACGATCTGCGGCGCGCTCTGGGCGACCTTTAAATAAATCAGAAGTTAATACCTGAACATGGGCTTGGCTTGATGAAACAGCTTTTTTAGTTTCATCACATAAGATCACCATGTGTTTTAAATCTTTTAAGGGTAAAGCCATTTCTTCAGCGCCTGCCTCATGCCATAGCGCCCAAGGCGTAAAAAACGAACGGCAAGAAGAACCAGAACCTTTTTGTGAAAGCTTGGCTAATTCTTTTGGTAAGTAACGAGCACCAGCGAATTGGTGAGCCACTAAGGTCAACGCTGCAAAACTACTTGCTGAACTTGCAAGACCACAATCTGATGGAAAGTTATTGGCTGATTCGATTTCAAAAAAGCCAGTCAGTTTAAATTCAGCTTTAAGTTTTGCAAAAAAATCTAAAAACTTTTTTTTGCCTTTTTCCGATAAATCGATCGGGCGTAAATCATTACGCACAAACGGGTTCCACTGGTCTTCTTTAAGATCAGCGTTTTGTTTGATACGTACGAAAGTTCTTAAGTTATTTAAAGTCCATGATAACGACGAATTTGTTGGGCGATTATTTACCGTATCGGTTTTACCCATATACTTGATCAGCGCAATATTAGAAGGTGCACTGGCTTCGAACCAAATATTCGACGAAATCTGAGTGTTAGACATTCGCAAACTCTAACAAAAGCTAGCTAGATTGACAAAGGGCCATTTGCCAAATGCGATGAATCCGCCTGGAAAGTAAGCCCCTTTAAGTTAAGAGCTTCAATCTGGCTTAAAACGCTCTGTTTTTGCTCTTTAGCGACTAAAATCACGATCACATCTGCACCCAAAGCCCCACACGGTTTAACCAGGATACCGGGAATATGACTTTCTAAGCGTGTTTTAAGATCTAAGACCTCAGAAGCTGTTAAACCCAATTGCTCAAGTTTTTTGCTCCAACCTGCCAATGCACTTTTAAAAGTACCGCTGTCATTAGTTTTAAAAGCGGCAATCACTTCTTCACAAGGTTTAACTAAACCATCACAGATTTGGCGATCAAGGTGGCTTAAGTGTTCATGCGTTTTAACTTTAAGACCAGTTGAATAAATTAAAAATTCTAGATCTTTAAAATCCCAAGACAAGCGTTCAACTTTAGGAATCCCATTTGATAAGTCGATATGGCTAATGCCACCGATAAGCTGAGTCACTAAATCAGCGCCACTTGGTTTTTGCTCTTTACGTTCACTGTAAAGACCAAGATAGGTAGAAAAAATATCCTCTATTTTTTTAGAAGCCTGTGGGTTTGAAAAATAACTAAAAATAAATTCAGCCGTGCTTGCGCCAAAACCACCAACCCCATAAGGATTGTTAAATTCATGCGAAAAGTTCGGTAAATTATTTTTACGAAGATACAAACCAGCAGGACTATCAGGATGAAAAGTCTGGCGCGCAAAATTTAATTCGATTGAAAAACTAGGGTTCGTTCCAAGACCTAGGCAAGCGCCGCCCGATAACACAGCGTACTCGCCCACTAAAAATGTTTTACCTGGAACAGTAAAACTCTCTGGCTTAAATTTCAGATTTTTTTCTAAGGTCATTTAAAACTTCAACAGCATTAGCTAAAGAAATTCTTTTTCTTAAAGCTAAAATTTCTTCTAACTTTTTAACAACAAAAGGCATTTCTTTCTCGGTCGCACCTGCACCTAAAGATAAATTCTTAATATGCAGTTTCATATGGCCTTCGATGATGCCCACTGTAGTTAAGGCGCGTAACGCTCCTAAGTTTTGAACAAGTCCAACAGAAGCAATAATGCGTGATAATTCAGAGGCTGAATTCACACCTAAAATTTTAAGACCAAGTTTAGCTGTTGGATGAAGAGCTGTAACACCACCCACAGTACCCACTACTAACGGAGCAACGAATTCACCAACAAGCTCAGTACCTGCGGCACGCCATTTCGTGATAGATTTATAACGGCCATCACGGGCAGCAAACGCGTGGATTCCTGCTTCAACTGCGCGCCAGTCGTTACCTGTTGCGATTAAGATCGGGTCAATACCGTTTAATACGCCTTTGTTATTTGTGGCTGCACGGTAAGGATCAAGCTCAGCAAAGCGAGACGCCTCTTCAATTTTAAGAGCTAATTCAGGGTCTACGTTTTTCATTCTCACAGTGGCTTTAGTTAACTTAGTATCCACTAAGTTAGATAAGATACACATCGTTACTTTTTCAGAAGTAAATTGCTCAAGCGGATGTTTTAAAAATTCACACACTTGATTGATGATATTGGCACCCATGGCATCACAAGGATCCATCATAATGTGCACAACACCCATATAATAACCATCTTCACGGTCAATAATACGAACAGTTAAATCTTTAACACCGCCACCACGGTTTACTAAACCAAAAGCCACTTCGCGGTTTGCCAGTTCAATTAAATAAGATTTTTGCTGTAAAATTTGTTTTTTAAATTCTTCAGGAGATTTAACTTTAGCAAACTGGATCTGACCGATGATATCAGCGCCAATCACTTCAGTGGTAATATCACCGTGCTCGCGCACCCATTTAGCCGTTTTACTGGCAGCTGCTACGATTGATGTTTCTTCAACCGCCATTGGAATCACATAGTCTTTACCATCAACATTAAAGTTAGTGGCAACACCCATTGGGATTTGAAAATAACCTAAAACGTTTTCAATAAATTTTTCGCCAAGATCGATCGTTTGTAGACCACCATTAGCTAAGTAAGTGATTTCATCAGCATTTAATACACCGGCTTTTTTTAAAGCCTGCAAACGCTCATTGTAGTTTAGTTTAGAAAAACCTTTAAATAGTTCCGTTAACATAAAATACCTTTTTTTTCGCTAACTCTTTTAGATTAGAAACACCCACACCAAAAAGAGCCACTTTTAATTCGTAATCAAAACGAGTCATCACATCGACAACATGTTGATCCGATTCAATAGCCGATTTCATTAGAGGCTGAGCCACGCCAACTGCTCTTGCACCAAGCGCTAAACACTTTAACGAATCAACGCCTGTGCGGATTCCACCTGACGCCCAGAAATGGTTTTTCTTCGTTAATGCTTTACATTGAATTAAACTTTCAACAGCACTAAAGCCCCAGTCTTTAAATGCTGTACTTGCGTCAGCTAAAAGACCCGCATCCGTTTGATCACGTAGGCCTTCTAATAAGCCCCAATGAGTTCCACCTTTACCAGCCACGTCGATCACTTCAACGCCAGCTAATAATAATTTTTGTGCTGTTGTTTTTGAAATACCGTATCCAACTTCTTTAACAAGAACTGGAACCGGTGAAGCTTTACAAAGTTTTTTAATCGCAGCTAGTCCGTTTTTAAAATTCGCTTGATCTTTATTTTGAAAAGCTTCTTGTAATGGATTTAAGTGAATGTAAATTCCTAAAGCTTCAACTGATTCAGTTAATTTTAAAATTTCAATCGTTGGCTGTTGGATTAATTCTTCAAGACCAATATTTGAAACAAACTGCGTTTTTGGAGATTGCGATTTAATCGCCTTCCACTCAAACGAAGCTTGTGAGTCAGTCAGTTCACGACGTTGTGAACCGACGGCCATTAACCAATTTTTTTCGGCAGCTGCTTTTGCCAAACGAAGATTAATCACCTTGCTATTCTGATGACCGGCCGTCATTGAACTTACAAAGTGCGGAGAAGAAAATTGGTAACCTAAAAGTTTTGTTTCTAAAGAAACATCAGATAAATTAATTTCTGGAAGCGCTTCGTGAATAAGTTTGATTTTTTCAAAGTGCGAAGCTGTCTGCGCCTGCGTTCTTGAATCTAACGATAGATCAATATGAGCTTTCTTGCGTTGCTCAAAATCCGAAAATTTATTCGCATGTTTTGCCGAGAGTTTATCGGTGTAGTTTGCAGACATTTTGAGAGAGTAGTCCTAAGTAAAAAAAAAGGCGAGATATTCTCTCGCCTTTGTATATTTTTTTAGCTTTTTAGAGCGAAAAAACTATTTGATCGCGTTCTGACAAAGAGCAGTAAATGCTGCTGCATCAGTGATAGCGATATCAGATAAAACTTTACGGTCTAAAGTGATTCCCGCTTTGATTAATCCACCGATTAAGCGAGAGTAAGTTGTACCGTTTAAACGAGCTGCCGCATTGATTCTTTGTGTCCAAAGCATACGGAAGTTACGTTTTTTCATCTTACGGTGTTTGTAAGCGAACGCCATACCACGGTCATTTTTTTCAACCGCGTGAGTGTACGAGCGCGAACCTGCTGAGTAGTAACCTTTTGTTCTTTTTAAAACTTTTTTGTGACGACGACGATTAGTCATCCCCGATTTTACACGTGCCATGAGCTACTCCTACTTAGAAACCAAATTGGCGCTTCACTTGAAGCATGTTAGCATCAGCAACCAATACCGTTTGGCCCAAATGACGTTTAACTTTAGAACTCATGTGTGAGTTTAGATGGCGCATTTTTGTTTGTTTGCGCTTAACTTTTCCAGAAGCAAGAACGCGCATGCGTTTTTTTGCTCCAGAGTGTGTTTTCATTTTAGACACAGTCTAACCTTCCTCCAACAGGGCGAAACCGAAAAAGTCGATTTTCTTGATAGCTCAACTGTTAGCCTTAATTTGAGGTGTTAAATTATGATAACTGCTGCCCTCTGGCAAGCTCTTTGTTTTGATCAGCCTCCGGCTGACCTTATCTAAAGGGTTGGCCGCCGCCCACTTCTTAGGCACCTCTCTAGCCCTTATGCTGGATTAAAAACTTTTAACACATCTTTAATATCGATTTAAACACCTCCCCATAGACTTATAAGGTGGGAGCAATCCCAAAAACAACAACAATAGTGTCCATGAATGATCAAGACACTTCTACAAAAGGAATACCTATGAAAATCGCTTCTTCAATCATCGTAGCTTTATTCGCAGTTTCTGCGTTCGCTAACCAACCCGCTGCTCCAGCTGCTCACGCTGCTGCTGCTGCTACTAAAGAAGTTAAAGCTGCTGCAACTACAGCTGCTACTTCTGCTACAACTGAAGTTAAAGAAGCTGCTAAAACAGCTGAAACAAAAGTAACGACTCCAGTTAAAAAAGCTAAGAAAAAAGCTGCTGCTGCCGCTGAAGCTGCAAAAACTGAAGAGAAAAAAGAAGAAGTAAAACACTAGTTTTACCAATTTAATCTAATTTTAGATTAAATTGGTAAAACCCTCTGGCTTATACCAGGGGGTTTTTTCGTTTTAGGGCCACTTTTGTGACTTCCCCGCCACATGCAAATTCTTCATTAAAATAATATCCCTCAACAAAGAAGGGCACTTAGGTTATCACCACAGCCGTTTAAAAAACTTACTATGTTTCTCTTAAGGAGACTTTTATGTTCAGAGCTGGTGTGATCGCACTTATTATCATTTTCTTACAAGTAACTACCTTTGCTTGCGACTGGAAAGAAATCAGCCCTAGTTTTTTCAAAGCATTGAACACCCAAACAACAACTTTTCACATGTGCCAAACAGCTCAAGATAACGCTTTAGAAAAAATGGCGACAATCAACTGCGTAAACGACAGAAGCTACTTAGTATTCTACGGCAACAATTCAATCTACATGCAAACTACATCAAGCACTCGAAACAACATTCTGACTCGTTGTTGGAGAGAAGGTTCAATCAGCTCATCTTGTGATGTGACGATGGCCTCAATTAAATGCCAAGCTTGGGATTTAGATACTTGATTCAATAAATTTTAAAAAGCGACAAAAATAGTTACCAAGGCTGCTCTCGAGCGGCCTTATTTTTTTAAAACAATCAAAAGTTCGACAGCTTGCTGTCAGAATCATTACAGTTGAAATTGAAGTTTCAAAAACAGTATATTCTGTGGCGTATGAATGCATCCAGATTAATTATTATTCTATCGCTAGCTCTTTCTTCTCTGTACGCACAGGCCGAAGCTCTGTCGTGCAAAAACTTATTTTCTAAAGAGTACGATGTTCAAGAGTTCGTAATCCAGATTAACGGCAAAAAAGAATCTGAGCGCTACTTAGAAACAGCTCATACTAACCTAATAAGCAGTGCAGATCTTGCTGAGCTTAAAACTGTTCTTATGACGATCCGTGAATCAGGTCTTGCGGATATCACGCCTGAGCAAAAAGTGATGATCAATAAATTTCGCCAAGACACTTCATTCTTACGCTCTGTATTCCAAACATCGAGTAAAAAGCACATCAGCCCTGAAAAGTATGCTAAATTCGTTCGTGATTTCGGCCATCTAAAAGACATGGTTAATATTGGCGAAGGCGTACAGGCGCAAAAAGCCGCTAAAAAGCTCTTAAAGAAATTCGTTGAGGTTGATTTTGAAGGTCTTTTAAAAGACATCAAACCTGCCTCGAGAAAATCAGTTAAAAAGTACTTTGAAGCCATTATCACAGACACCCGCCTAATCATGTCTAAACAGGTTATGGAAGTTGATGAGCTTCATGATGTTCGTAAAAACATGCGTGATATCTTACGCTTTATGCAGATCCAAAGTGAGCTTAAAATCAGCGGTGAAGTTCGTTTAAATGCGGATAAAAACGAAGGTGATAACGAACAAATCGACTTCTTGAAAAAGCTTAATAAAAAACTGGGCGAAGTTTGTGATGATTACGCGGCCCAAATTATCAGAGGCGAAATCACTGACACTACACTTGTCGAATTCCCTGAAAAACTACGTAACCGTGTGGAATGGTTCTTAGAACGCTACCGTTACGAAGGTGAAAAATAATTAGACAGTGTCATATCAATCTGTGCCTTTTCGCGCACTCCTTATCAAACTGAGACACTTAAAAACAATATAACCTATAATAGCGGTACATTTCTTGATTATACCAACTGGTATGAGAATCTTTACCGCAATTATATTTTTATTATCGTACATCGGCTCATCACTTTCTTATGCTGGCCCTAGCTGCCAACTTATGTTCGGTGGCGAAGAAAAACCAGTGATTGCAGGTTTATTACCGGCTCCGGCGCGTAAGATTCCCGTTATTATCGAAAAAGTTCAGTCTAATTCAAACCGCGTTGAATTAAAGAAACATACAAACACTGAAGCCCCAGAAAAATTAGTTATCGAAGAATTAGGTTTTTCTCAAAAAACTGATGAAGCTTCTATCGAAATGATGCGTATGTTATTACAAAACTCTTCATATGTTCTAGAAGAGAAAAACGTTTTAACTAAAGGCGAGCTTTCTATCGGTATTCCAGTTAAAGATGGTTACTATTTCGAAGTGACTTATAAATCTATGTCTAGCGAACGTAGCCAATTTATGGTGGATAAAATCACTTTACGTACGCCAACAGGCACAGGCTCTAAAAAAGTCGCTGAAGGTTTTTTAAAAGCTGGCGAAGTTAAGATTAAAAAAGCTGAACATGAGCTAGGCGATATTTTAGGTGAAGGCATCAACGCTAAAATCAGAATCCCCCTTATTATTGATGGCCCTTTGTTAAATAAAATCGATAAATTATCTAAGTTTTTTGAATACTTCAAAAAAGATGAATTACGTAAGTTATTACAAACCAACTCAATGTTAAAAATCCGCACGGTGTTTGAGTTCCGCAGAGCTCGCGATGTTTTCTTTAAAGTTTTATTTAAAGAACCAATGAAAGCGGCGATCGGTATGGGCTTTATCATCCTTGCAACCGGTATTTCAAATACTCCTATTAATATGCTTAAAACCGACAATCCAACGCCAGCTGGTGAACAGGTTGTTGTTATGATGGCTCAGCGTGAAACTGGTTCGTATATGCAAAGTAAAATCAATGGCTTTGATGTTCCAGCGCAAGCTATGCAGTTAAAACTGGAAATTGCTGAGATAAATAAACAAATTCAGTCTTTTGCTGACAGCAAAGCTCCGTACTACGGCCCGAATATGTCAGAAATCACGGTAGATCACACAAGCTCTTTTTCACGAGACCACCAAACTTGGATCTTTGAAAAAGCTGACCCTTACAATAACTCTGTTCACACTTATATCGTGTTCGCTCAAGAAAAGGTGTCAACGGCAGGCCCGGGTATCCAGTACATGGTTATGGAAATTTCAGCAGCTAAATATCCTGAATTAATTAAATTTATTAAAGAACAAGGCAGAATGCCAACCGTGCCACAACAAGCACAAGGTGTGAAATAAGCATATGAAAAACTTATTAGGTTTATTATTAGCAGTTCAATTATACTCAAGCCACTCGCTAGCCGCGAATGCCTGCGTAGATTTATTCTCTGGCAAACAAGCACCTCAGGCTAGAACGGTTGATAAAATTCAAGTTAAAGACCGCTTCGTGACTTTATTAAACAACTTACGCGCTACCCTTTCAGGAAAATTAGCGACGGTATGGCGCAGCGAATGGAAAACTAAATTATCAGTTCTTCGTTCTAATGAGTATGTTTATAACTTAGTTAAATTAAATTTATCACCTGAAACACTATCAGCTGTTTTAAAAGACTTAGACCCTAAATCAGAAGGCTTTACTCGCCAAGTTCACCAACGTATGTATGAACTGCAAGTTAAAGGCTTAACAAACGCAAATGATAAATTAACTGTGCGTGATGCTCCACCTCCAGAGGGTGCAACTGATTCAACATTTACTTACTACACAAAACCACTTATTGATGCGACGGGTGCTGCTAAACACCAACCGCGCATCAGAACTTACTTACGTGAAGTGAATTTTGAAAAAATGACTGTTGATGTTCCAGTAGCAGGTTCGTTAGCTAACGGTTCAAAAATAACTATCACTAAAAAACATGATGGCGTTTTTGATCTAAATGTTAACGGCGAAAGTAAAGTTTTAACTTTAGCACAAATGCAATCACGCTTTGGAACTACTTTTAAAATGTTTGCTCCGCACGGCAAATCCTATAAGTTAGAAATCAAATCAGCTCTTGATGATATGATTCAAAGCCCGAAATATAAAAACTTAAACGGCAACCATAACGTACAAAAGCTTGATGTGTCTTTATCGCAAGCCCAAGTTGATATGCTATTTGCTCCGTTAAAAGCTAAAAACGCTGAAGGCCAAAAAGCTGAGTCTTTAGCTCGTTTAGAAAAAATCACTCAAGAAATCTCTGCTAAAGATCCTTCTTTAGCAGCGCGCGCTAAAGCGATCTTCGCAGTCTTGGCTGAAGGTGTTAACGGTAATCCATTATTCTTACAAATCGAAGGCGCTACAGCGTACCACCGCAGTGCTTTTGAATCGACTTCCGGATTCCAAACGACTGTAGACCGTAACCAAGGTGTTTACTTAGGAAATATGTATTCGGCCCGTGGCCTAAAAGATCCAACGGTTGTCTTAAAAAACAATAACCGTTTAGCAACCGGTGAAAACGATGCTCGCCACGTAGAATTAAAATTACCGATTAACTTAGTTGTTGATGTGATGGGCGTGAAATTCTCTGACCCTAAATCTGCGACGTTAGTGCAACACCAACCGTTTGATCAGGGTATTCTTCACAGTGTTGTTGGTCTTTATAATGGCTTTGTGACGAATATTAACCATCCGGGTAAGTTCAACTACTTACGTGCATCAGCGACTGAGCTGATCACAAACGACGGCCACTAAATTTAGATTTGATGTTTTAAGAAACTTTATAAAAAGAAAGAGGAATTTATGAAAAAGACAGTTGTTGCGTTACTTTTAGCTCCGATGTTAGCTCAAGCGACCTTAACTCCGAATTTACCGGGCCGTGGCGCTGAATTAATTCAGTTAGACAGAGGTGAACTTTGTTATATTCCTAACCGTCTTGAAGGTGCCGATTACTCTAAAAAAGATCTTGAACGCGAGCGCGATCTTTGCGGATTAAATATCGGAACAACAGCTGCTGTTTGCGGTAAAACAGCCTCTACAAACCCAGCTTTGGAATTTTTCCAAGTACCAGAAGGTATGACGGCTCAACAAGTTCAAGCTATGAACTGTGAACGCAAAGAAACAGCGACACAAAAAGATTTCAAAAAATTAGCTAAGTATAAATCAAGCACGAGCTGTTCTTATACACCGTCGCTTTTAGCTTATTACCATGTGTCTCGCTTTTTAGGTAATATCAACCAAGTTCCTCCAGTTGTATTACGTACAGTTGATGCTAACTTACATAAATCAATCGGCGATAAAACTTATGCTGGTATCAGCAACAAACAAGAACTTATCGCACAAACTTGGGCTGGTCTTTTATCAATCTTAACTAAAAAGCAAGCTCACGCCAAAGCTACTAACATCTTCACTGATGATTACAACTACAGCTTCGGCGCTTTACAAATGAATCCATCTAAAGAAGAAAAATACACTGAGATGTTTAACGGTGGCTCTGACCAACCGACTCGTACAGCTAACTTCAAAGCTAAAAATACGACTTACTTACGTTTGACCAGCGATCAAAAACTATCTAGCTTAGGTCTTAAGTGGTCTGCAGCCCAAGCTCAGGAAATTTTAAAAATGCAAAACGTAGCTGATATGATTTTAATGGATACAATGTTAAGCCAACAAGATCGTTTAGGTAACTTACATTACACAATGGAAAGATACGGTAAAATAGTTGGCAAAAACGGTAAACTTGAAATCAAAAAGTTAGATAAAGACGATACGACAGCTACTGAAGTTGTTGAGCTTAAAAAAATGATGATGAAAGATAATGATTGCGGTGTTTCTAAAGAAAACCATCTTAAAAATGCTAAGTTAATCGAAGGTTTAAAACACTTTAACCCTGAGACTTTCGCAAAATTATTAAAACTTAACAAAATTATCAACACTGACGCTGGTGTTGGTTACTTCAAACGTGAAACAGCAATGAATTCGACTGATATCGCTACTTTCAAAGCTAACGTTGGTTACGCGACAGCGGCATTAATTAAAACATGCCAAGCTGGTCAATTAACTTTAGATCTGGACCTTGATAGCGCATTTGCTGGACAAGCAGTACCTGACTGCCGCGTAGTAATGCAAGAAAACCAATAATCATGATACGATCAGGGAATGACTAAATATCTACTTCTATTTCTTATCTCTTGGCCGGCTTTGGCGAACAACACAAAGTCGGCTTTTTCTTTAAAGTCTCAAGTTGAAAAGTATAAAAAGCTCTACCCGCTGGAAGACGTTTACAATAAGCAAACCAATAACAAAGGTAATGGAAACGATGACCTTTACGGAACAAGAAACTTTCGCGTAGTTTTAAATGGTATTTACTACCGCGGTGGCGCGAATAACAAATTTAATAAGCATACAAAACGTGACAACCAAAACCCACTTCCGCAAGGGGGTTTAGAAAATCTTTGCAAACAAGGTTTTTCTGAGGCGATGTATTTCTATAAAGATAATTACGATGAATCAGAAAAAATCATCTCTTGCGGTAAAGAACAAAAGTTAGAATATCTCCATCTTGCTTCGTTAAAATCTGGAAATGAAAAAGCTCTTCTTACCCAAGTGCACAAACATATCAAAGGCGAAATCCCGGGTCCGATGTACGGTCATTGTTGGAATGGCTGGCATGCTTCAGGCTATGCTGCCGCGATTAATCTTATGCAATTCTGCGGCTGGAATAATAAAAAAGCTTTAACTTACTGGCGCAAAAATACCGATGGCAATGATACAAAAGAGTATAAATCAGTGATGACGAAGGTTGAAAGGTTTAAACGCTTTGATGATAAGGAACTTCAGATCACAGATGAAGAAAAAAATCTGATCTGCCCTAACTAAAATAAAAAAGCCGCTTCTTTTAAGAAACGGCTTTCATATGACACATTGCTTTCCAAAAAGTAACGGCCTACCTAATTCTAGTCTTCGTCATGCTCTTCTGTGTGAGAAGTGGATGATAAATCTTCCTTCGATAATTCAGGAAGAACTTCTTTCTGGCCTTTCGGAGGATTAGCTTTTAAGTAATCTTTGATCTTAACCGGATCTGGGGCAAGCATAGTAAACATGTTCTTACCTTCAGTTTTTGGCGCAGCTTCAACGATGGCTAAATCTTTTACGAATTCAATCGCACGGTTGATAACTTCTAAACCCATTTCCTGGTGAGACATCTCACGACCCATGAAACGTAAGTTCACTTTAACTTTATCGCCTTCAAGTAAGAAACGACGAGCGTGCTTCATTTTCGTTTCGAAATCGTGAACATCTGTTCTTGGACGAACCTGGATCTCTTTGATCACAACGATCACTTGTTTTTTACGAGAAGCAGCGGCTTTCTTTTTATTTTCGTACTTGTACTTACCATAATCCATGATTTTACAAGTAGGTGGCTGAGCTGTGGGTCCGATCTCGATAAGATCTAAACCGCGATCTTCAGAAATACGAAGACCTTCTGGCACAGTCATAACTCCTAACATTTCACCGTTTTCATCAATTACACGAATCTGTGGGGCACGAATGTCACGATTTACACGAAGACCATCTTTGTCTCCACGTTTTTTATCTCTGTCAAAACGATTAAATCCACCTGGTTTTGCACCTGGGGGTTTTCCTGCTCCACCGGGACGGTTATTATTAAACTGATTAATGGGACGCCTCCTAAAGTTACGCCTGAGCTTTAAGCTTCTACTGAAGCTTTTAACTCTCTATTGTTTCTATTCTTTATAATCATTTCGCAAGCTTTTTCCCACGAAATGTTGTTATGTAAAGTACCATCGCTTAAACGGATCGACACAGTACCCGCTTCAGCTTCTTTATCACCCACGATAATCATGTATGGTGATTTCATTAATTGAGCTTCACGAATCTTGAAGTTCAATTTTTCGCTTCTTCTATCAAATTCCACACGAATACCGTTCGAACGTAAATGTTTTTCTACTTTTTCGCAGAATTCATTTACACGGTCAGTAACGTTTAGGATTGTTACCTGAGTTGGAGCCATCCATACAGGTAAATGACCTGCCGTGTGCTCTAGGTAAACCCCGATAAAACGCTCTAAAGAGCCTAATACCGCACGATGAAGCATTACTGGATGATGTTCAGCATTGTCTTCGCCAGTGTATTTAAGATCAAAACTCATCGGAAGATTGAAATCGCATTGGATAGTGCCTAACTGCCAAGGGCGTTTAAGTGCATCTACGAACATGATATCAAGTTTTGGTCCGTAGAACGCACCATCACCCGGATTTACAGTAAATGGAATATTTAAGATCTCTAACGCTTTTTGAAGAGCGCCTTCAGCTTTATCCCAAACTTCATCTGAACCCATACGTTTTTCAGGACGAGTTGATAAGAAGACGTGGTATTCGCTCATTCCTAATTTTTGGTAAACTTCATTTAATAACTCAACGAAGCCTTTGATCTCTTGTTGTAACTGATCAACTGTACAGAAGATGTGAGCATCGTCCTGACAGAATGTACGAACGCGAGTTAAACCAGATAAAGCACCTGATACTTCGTATCTGTGTAAACGCCCGAAATCAGCCATACGGTATGGAAGATCACGGTAAGAATGCTTCGTTGATCCGAAAAGTAAACAGTGTGAAGGACAGTTCATTGGTTTAGAACTGAAGTCACGTTCATCCACTTTTGTGAAATACATATTTTCTTTATAGTTCGCGTAGTGACCCGAAGTTTTAAATAACTCCACGTCAAAAATTTGCGGCGTGATTACTTCGTTGTAACCATATTTGAAATACATATCGCGCATGTATTTTAATAATTCATTGTACACCACAGTTCCACGGCCAGTGAAAAATGGAGATCCCGGAGCCCATGGATGGAACATGAACATGCCAAGTTCTTTACCCAGTTTACGGTGATCGCGTTTTTTCGCTTCTTCGATATTTTTTAAGTACTCTTCTAGTTCTTTTTTATCTTGGAACGCTGTCGCGTACACACGTTGAAGCATTTGATTGGCTTGATCACCCTTCCAATACGCTCCCGCGACCGACATCAATTTAAAAGCTTTGATCTGACCAGTTGATTGCACGTGAGGGCCACGGCATAAATCAAACCAAGAACCTTGGTGATAAATACCAACAGTCGTTTCGCCTTTTGCGGCCAAGTCTTGAATTAATTCAACTTTAAAACGTTCACCCATGGATTGAAAAGTCTCAATCGCACGGTTGATCGGCCATTGTTCACGAACTAACGGAAGATCTTTCTTTTGAATCTCTTCCATTTTCTTTTCGATTTTTTCGAAATGCTCTTCAGTGAAGTTAAATGGAGAATCGAAATCGTAATAGAATCCGTTTTCAACAACCGGACCGATTGTGACTTTTACTTCTGGCCAGATTTCTTGAACAGCTTGCGCCATTAAGTGAGCCGCCGAGTGACGAACAACTTCAACAGCTTCTGGAGATTTAGTAGTTACGATAGAAAGTTTAGTGCCGTCTTTTAAAGGAAGACGGTAATCGATCACTTCTGATGAACCATTAATTTTCGCACCTAAAGTGTCTTTAGCTAAGCGCGCACCAATAGAGTTCGCCACTTCTAAAGTCGTTGGTTCATGATCAAAAGATTTAACTGAGTTATCTGGTAAAATAATATTTACATTAGACATTTTTCGTTCCGTATTTTTTATTCAATTGTAGAGAATTAGACTTCAAAGACATTTAGATTAGAGAACTAAAATGTGGTGGTCGTGATAATAAATAGCATGGAATAAGTATGCCGCTGTTTAAGGCCATATTCAAGCGAACTCTACGAAATAATTCGTTATGCAGCCCATAACTAGCACTAGGGGCGATTTTCCTCAAAATACAAAAATAGCAGGATGCTATTTTTGCGCGTTAGCCCCGTAGCCTGCGTAGGTTTTTTTGGCAGAAGCCAAAAACAAAAAAGCCGACCCGGATGGTCGGCTTTCGAAGGTTCAAAAAGGACACAGTCCCTTTGACTGGAAGTCTCCTACGAAACTTCCAGCTATAAGCAATTTTAGCCGTAGCTAAAAAGGCCTGGCACCTTTTAGTAAGTAACGTGGTGGTTTAAAGCCTCGTGCATACGAGGATCTTTAATTGCCACTAGGTTGTTCTTAGTCATGAAACCAGTCATTAACTTCAAGAACACACCTGCAAAACCAACAAAAATGCTGATTTCTAGAAAACCAAATTGAGGAATACCATCAAAGAAGTTCGGGTAAACTAACCAGTAAAGATCTACGTATTGCATAACAAGAACTAGGATTGAAACTGCTGCTAAGTTCATGTCGTTACGTTTAGCATCTCTTGGAAGTAACGCTAAGAATGGCACCGCGAAACGGAAAACTAATAGCGCAACCGAAACGCCTAACCATCCGCTGTGAGAACGCATTAAGTAAAATTCAGTTTCTTCTGGAATGTTAGCGTACCAGATTAACATGAATTGAGAGAACGCGATGTAGGCCCAAAAGATCGTGAAACCTTTCATGTATTTACCTACGTCATGTTGGTGTTCAACAGTAATGTATCCAGAAACCCATTTAGAGTTTTTTAACCAGATAATCATTAATGCTAAAACCGCCATTGTTGACTGGATCATGCCCGCAAAAGCGTAGATTCCATAAATCGTCGAATACCAGCTTGGTAACAATGACATTAATAAGTCGATTGAAAATAATGTAAAGAAGATCGCGAAGAAAGCGATGAAACCAACTGAAAACCCTACGTTTTTATGAGTTAGAGCATGGTCACCATTTTGATCTTGCTTGATTGAATTTCCAACCATGATCTTTTTGAAAATTAAACAACCGATACCGAAAATCACTAAGCGTAAAGTTACAAACCAAGGCGCCAAGTAAAGCGCTTTACCACCCGTCAGACGATGAGCTTGCGAAGGATCTGCCCATGGGTATAGGTATTTAAAACCAAGGATTAAGATCACGCTTCCGATAAACATAGCTGGTAAAAAGCTTGTGAAGCTTTCAGCGATACGGCGAATAGAAACACTCCAGCCTGCTCCTGCTACATGGTTAAAAGAGATGAAAAACATCCCGCCTAAACCTAAACAAGCAAAGAAGAAGAATGAGACTAAATAAGAAGTCCATAAACGATCTGGAGCTTTAAATAAGCCATAAGCTAACCCTAAAAATCCGATAAACATCGCTGCAAAAATTGCCGTTTTAAGCTGTTGTGGAGCTTCGAATTTGTTTAATTTTAATTCATGTGAATGATTCGATGAATCCATGACTAGTTACCTTTACCTTGTAAGTGACGGATGTAGTTAACAACTTGCCATCTGTATTTTTGCGGAATGTGAGCCGCATACGGACCCATCACACCCTGCCCCATAGTGATCACGTGGTAGATTTGACCATCAGTCCAACCTTTAACTTTATCAGAAGTTAATGTTGGTGGTTTTAATGCCATCGTTTCAGCTACAGATTGCTGTTCTCCACCTTGGCCGTTAGCGCCGTGGCAGATTGCACAGTGAATTGCGTAGTATTTAGTTCCAGCTTTCAAAACTTCTTCAGTGTACTGGCCGCTCAACGGATTTGGATTAGCTGCAGCAGCTACTACATCAGCGTATTTATAAGGAACAAAACCTTGCGGCTGTGTGCCTTCTGGTGGAACGCGCATAGCCGAATTGTTTGGAGCACCTTCGTCGTACTCTTGGGCTTTTAACGCTGGAGATTCCATCATATCTTGGATTAACTCGATGTTCGTTTGATTGTTTCCGCCTCTGCAGCTCGAGAAAAACGATACTGCTAAAGAAGCCGCAATCACTGTCATTGAAAGATTAGTTAAACTTCTCAACTGAATATTCATCTTAGTACTCCGCCATTTTCTTGATTTCAACAGCGCCTAAATCTTTTAAAAGTTTTTCTGCGCGATCAGCACTATAGCCTACGTCATTTTCAGGAATGAAAATCGCAAACTTATGGCAAGTGATGTCTTTATCGATGATCGGTGGATCAACTCTTGGAATACCAGATAGATAAAAGAAAGCACCTACTGAACTTAAAGCTGCAAATAATACTGTTAATTCGAACATGATAGGTACGAATGCAGGTAATGAAAACATTGGTTTACCACCGATGTTGATCGCCCAGTCTACTGCAGAAGTGTAATAAGTTAATGCTAAACCAGCTAATAAACCCACACAACCTGCTGCGAAAGTCACATAAGGGATTGGTGAACGTTTAATACCGCAAGCTTCTTCCATGCCGTGAACCGGATATGGAGTTAAAGCATCAAATTTTGTAAAACCTGCTTCTCTTACACGAGTAGCAGCTTTGATTGTTGTAGCTTCATCAAGAAAAATTCCAGCGATACCGCCGATAGCTCTTTTCTTAGCCATGATTAGTGTCCCTTCCCATGATGTTCATCTTCTTTACCCACATTTAATACCGGTTTAACTTCGGCAATCGAGATCGCAGGAAAAATACGTAAGTATAATAAGAAAATCGTGAAGAACATACCAAACGATCCAACTAAGATCGCCGTATCGTACATCGACCAAGCGTATTGGCCCCAGTTCGACGGTAAGAAATCACGGTGTAATGACGTAATTGTAATTACGAAACGCTCAAACCACATACCGATGTTTACGAAGATAGAAACAACGAACATCACTGGGATCGAACGACGGAATTTTTTAAACCAGAATAATTGCGGGATAATAACGTTACAGCAGATCATGATCCAGTATGACCAAGCGTAAGGACCCATCGCACGGTTCATGAAAACATAACGTTCGTAATCATTTCCAGAGTACCAAGCAATTAAGAACTCAGCTCCGTAAGCGTAACCAACCATTAAACCAGTCATCATGATGATCTTATTCATAACTTCCATATGATCGATCGTGATGTAGTTTTTAAACTGCGGGAAACCGATACGTACTAACGTCATTAACGTAATAACCATCGCAAAACCCGAGAAGATCGCACCCGCAACGAAGTACGGAGGGAAGATTGTCGTATGCCAACCAGGAAGACCTGAAACCGCGAAGTCGAACGATACGATTGTATGTACCGATAATACGAGCGGCGTAGAAAGACCAGCTAACACTAAGTAAATCATTTCAAAGTGTGACCATTGTTTAGCAGTCCCTCTCCAGCCCATTGATAATACGCCGTAGACTTTTTTACGAATCGCATTTTTCGCACGGTCACGAACAGTTGCTAAATCCGGAATCATACCCACGATCCAGAATACAGATGAAACTGTCGCATAAGTAGAAACTGCGAAAACGTCCCATAATAATGGAGAACGGAAGTTCACCCATAATGGACCACGTTGATTCGGATAAGGGAATAACCAGAAGTCTAACCAAGGACGACCAGTATGAATTAATGGAAAGATACCCGCAGTCGCAACCGCGAATACTGTCATCGCCTCAGCAGAACGAGCTACTGAAGTTCTCCATTTTTGGCGGAATAAGAATAAGATGGCCGAGATAAGTGTTCCGGCGTGACCGATACCTACCCAGAATACGAAAGTGATAATCATCGTACCCCAAGCCACCGGGTGATTCACCCCTAACAAACCGATACCAGTCGAAACAACCATAGCGATTGTCAGGATGTAAAAAATAAATAAACCTTTTGCAGTCAAGAATAAGCCCATCCATTCTTTAGATGGAACTCTTTCAATCGGAGCGCAGATATCATCTGTAACGTCTTTTAAAGTCTTGTTACCAAGAACAAGCTGATTACGCTTAAGCATGGTCAGCTCCTTTCGGTGCTGTCACCTGATCATTGTTTTTAATTTTCGATTGATAACGAACTGAAGGTTTCGCGTACCACTCTTCTAATAAAGCGTAAGCACGTGGCTCAGCTTTGAAAGTTTTAGCAACACGAGAATTTTCATCGTTTAAATCGCCAAACACGATAGCTGTTGTCGGACAAGCCGCTTCACACGCTGTTTTGATATCGCCATCTTTTACCGGACGATCTTCTTGTTTAGCTTTGTTTTTACCTTCTTTGATACGTTGAACGCAGAAAGTACATTTTTCCATAACACCGCGAGAACGTACGCCCACTTCTGGGTTTAAGTGCATGTGCATTGGTTTTTCGATTAACTTCGCGTAGTTGAACCAGTTGAAGCGACGAACTTTATAAGGGCAGTTATTTGAACAGTAACGAGTACCAACGCAACGGTTGTACACTTGTTCATTTAAACCTTCAGAACTGTGAGTCACAGCTACTACCGGACATACCGTTTCGCACGGAGCATTGTCACAGTGTTGGCACATGACAGGTTGGAATACTGTTTCTGGATTTTCAGGAGTGCCTGTGTAGTATCTATCGATACGGATCCAGTGCATCTCACGACCTTGCATAACATATTTCTTACCAACAACAGGAATGTTGTTTTCAGATTGGCAAGCCGTCATACACGCAGAACAACCAGTACATACGTTTAGATCGATCGCCATACCCCATTTGTGTCCGTTGTATTGGTGACCTGACCAGATATTCCATGTGTGGTGTCTGTGAATATTTGCTTCTTTATTTTTTTCGATATCTTTATTCGTTGCAGTGACAACGATTTGACGGCCTTCCATTGAATCGTGACCTTGAGTTGTCACTAATTCAATTTTTTGACCTGTTTTTTTGAATTCAACAGATTGACCTGCAAATACACCAGCCGTTGCTAATGTGAATGCATTTTGACCGATACCTTTAGCTACATCACCAGCGTGTGTGCGGCCGTAACCTACGGCTACAGCTACAACTTGATCATGTAAACCTGGTTGAATGTGCGTTGGTAAAGATAATTTTTTATCGCCAACTGTTAACTCGATCACATCGCCTTCGCGAAGTTTGTTTTCAGCAGCTGTTTTAACAGAAACGCAAGCGTAGTTATCCCAAACGATTTTAGTAACTGCATCTGGAAGTTCTTGTAACCAACCAACGTTAGCTAAAGTACCATCACCGATATTTACAGTTGGATATAATGCTAATTCAAATTTAGCATCGCCGTTTGCAGATTTTTTAAGTCCAGAAACATCGCCTTTGAAATTACGAGCTGAACCAGCCGCAACATCACCAACGAAACCTTCTTGTAAGAAGTTATTCCAGAAAGATTCGAAATCTTTACCGCCACCGGCTTTAGCCATTAACTCAGTTTTCCATAAGTTACGTAAGTAGTCGTAGTAAGTTTCAAATTCTTGAATACGTTTAGGACCAACTTTCGCCATGTACGCCCAAGTCATTAACGATAATTGGAACGAACGTGTATCATACATCGTACGGATAAGTGGCTGGTGAATACCATATAAACCAGTGGCGAATTCAGAATCGCCCCAAGTTTCTAAAGCATGGTTGTCTGAAACAACAAAGTGAGCGTTAACGGCAGTTTCATCCATCTTTTCGCCAGAATAGATAACTGTTTCTACTTTTTTAAGAGCATCAGCAAAGCCATGATCAGCACTTAAAGCGTAGAAAGGATTCGATCTGTAGATGATAAGAGTTTTAACGGCTCCATCATTCATTTTTTTGATTAAAGCTTTAATGCTGTCTTGAGAAGCCGTGATGTTCTTATTACCCGCTTGAGCAACTACAGTTTTACCTTCGTTACCTAAGATAGAGTTTAAGTAGTTCACAGCAACTTGAAGAGCATGACCGTCTTTAGTATTTGTTTGGATACCACCAGCAACAACTAAAGATTCACCTTGGTTTTTAACTAAATCATCAGCTACTTTTTTGAAAGCTTCTGCAGAGATACCAAGTTTTTCAGCGACTCCGTTGAATGGAGCCACCGCCGTTTTAACAGCGTCTGAAACATTCACTTTACCAACGATTTCAGCGATTAAACCCATAACAACATCAAATTGCTGTGATGGTTTAATTTTGAAACGAACGTCGGAGTTAGCACCCGTTAATGAGTAAGTTGAATCGAAAGAGTAAAGTCTAGACATTTTGTCGAGTTGTCTTCGACCATCAGCAAAACGTTTGTTGTTTGTCATTGTTGGACCCCAAGTACCTAAGAAGTCACCATCAATTGAAACAATCACTTGCGCTTTATCAAATCTGTAACCTGGAACTAAAGCTTCACCGTATGAAGAAGCTTGAGCATCCGCCACGTTATCAGCTAAAGGCTCCCACACGTAGTGGTCAGCACCAAAACCTGAACGGAAATCAGAAATTACAGCTTTTGTAGATGGAGAAGAAATATTTCCAGAAAGGATAGCTACGCCACCTTTTTTAAGAGCTTCAACAACTTTATTGTCTAACTCTTCCCAAGAAACACCAACAGTTTCTTTGTTGGTGCGTTTTTCGTTAAATAAATTTCTGAAAGGTTTTTGTAAACGGTTTGGTTCGTATAAACCAAGTAAAGAAGCTTGAGCTTTAACTGAAGCACCTGTGCCGTTTAAAGGAAATTTTGGATTTCCTTGGATGTGAACCGGACGACCTTCGCGAGATTTAACTAATAAACCTAAACCCTCTTGGCCATCAAAGTATGAACTGGTGTACCAGTTAGACATACCCACTGTTACTTCTTCAGGTTGTTTGTTGTACGGAACAATTTTTTGTACCGGGCGGCGGATACAACCAGCTGCAGATGTTAAGGCAATTGAAGCACCCATCAATTTTAAGAAATCACGACGAGCAACGCCGTCTTTCTCTGTACCTTCATCTTTATTTTCATCACGTAAAGGTGATGACATAAATTCTGTTTGTAATGCGGCTTGGAATTCCGGAGTGTTGTTTAACTCTTCGAAAGATCTCCAGTAACGGCTATCACGTTCGATTTTTCTATTTTCGTTATCGTTTGTAATTTTATTTTCAGACATCGTCGTTTCCTATTGATGGCACGTTGTACAGTTAAGAGAAGCTTTGTTTTCTGGTTGACGGTGACAGTTCACACACCAGCCCATTGACAAATCTGAATACTGAGTAACTTTAGGCATTTTTTCGATTTCACCGTGGCAAGTTTGGCAGCTTACGCCTTTTGTAACGTGCGCTTGGTGATTGAATTGAACGTGGTCAGGCAACATGTGAACGCGAACCCACTCAATTGATTTACCGTCATTGTACGCATCACGAAGTTTTTTAATTTCGTCTGTGTTCTTGTGACCAGCAACAGCTTCTTCACCTGGTTTACCTGCAACCTGTTGGTGACAGTTCATACAAGTTGCTAAAGATGGAATGTTCGAAGATTTCGAACGCTCAACTTGGTTGTGGCAGTACTGACACTGGATCTTGTGTGTACCAACGTGAAGTTCATGGCTGAATGCGATGGGTTGATCTGGCGCATAGCCTTTGTTGTAGCCGATTCCAGTGCGCTCGCCGCCATCTGGATTTTGGAACAAACAACTTGAAAGAAAAAATACCGTAAGCACAAGCATAGCCGTGGCACTTACAGTGGTGCGGATTTTCATAAGCATAAACAATTGCCTTTCTTTGAAGTTAATTAAAATGCAATGCAGAGCATTTGTCACCAGATTTTGAATAGCAATTGAAAATCCCTGAGGGAAATCAAGGTGTTGCGTGCTTCACGATTAAGCATAAGCAGTGTGACTAAAAGGCATCGTTTTTTTGAGAGAGATTTTCATTTTCACCAAAATTAAAAAGCGAAGTCACGCGACTTCGCTTTTTAAAATTTGTTGGACTTAATTTTTTTAAACTTTTGCGAGTTTCTTTACGCTGAAAACATAGCCAACGAAAATGAAATGTAAAAGTACAAAAATCGAAACGTACTCAACGCCACCAGCACCAAAACCGTACGAATGAAGCCCCGCTCCAAGCACGAAATTCACTCCGTACCACGCCATAATTACTAAATTGAACGTTAACACCGCCGAAACCAGCATTCCGAAGTTTTGAATCCAGTTCACTAAACGCGTGTGAAGAATTATTATGTAACCCAAGAGTGCAATCAAAGCCCACGTCTCTTTCGGGTCCCAACCCCAGAAACGGCCCCACGAGGCATCAGCCCAGACTCCCCCTAAGATAATTCCCGGAGCCAAAAATGCCACACCAATTTGCATCGCACGATAAACACCCGTTGTGATTTGCTTGATTTTTTCAGCATGTTTGTCTTTATCAATTGCATAATAAATAAGCCCAATGTCTCCTAAGCCAAAAGCCAAGGCAAAAGCAGCGTAAGAAATCGTGATCGTCATCACGTGTACGATTAACCAGTAACTACTGCGTAAAACCGCTTCTAACGGCTGAATACTTGGATCAAGCACGGCCGGTGCCGTATCGGCAATAACCATACACACAAAACCTACAAGCAATCCTGCTAATAAAAAGATTCTGTATTTATAGATCTTCTCTAAAATCATCGAGAACAACATCACACCCCATGAAACCCAAACGACAGTTTCATACATATTAGTTACTGGCGGACGTTCCGCTAAATAAACTCTGAAGACAAAGCCTAAAATGTGAATGAAAAACCCAGCTAAAGTGATTGCCCACACAAGACCCATGCCTGATTGTAAGTTTTTAATCCAGATAAAAAGTAAAATGATCGAAGCTAGAATGTAAAGAACGTAAGTCCAACGAAACGGATGTAAATCATTGTATAAAACTTCCGTTCCCACTTTGTGAGCTTCAGCATATTTTTGTGGAGCTACTTGTTCTACACTTTTTTGAAAATCAATCACTGCTTTATCTAAAGTGGCTTTGGCGCTTTCAACGTCTTTATGCTCAGCAAGCGCACCTAAGTAAGCCGCAACACTTTGACTGATATTCACGAATAAACCTTGTTGTGCTTCAGGAATTTCAGCCACCGACAACCAAGTTTCAGAATCTGGGCTTGGCATAATTTTAAGTAAACGACCACCCGCTAATTCGCGAAAATAAATCATTTGGTTTTGTAAACGCTGTAACGCTTGAAAGTACGGTGTTAATTTCTCTTGGCTTTGGCGTTTATCAGCTAATTCCTGCATTAAGTTTTGAAACTTATCCGTTGTAAAAAGCTCGCTATTTGAAAAATATTTCCGGTCTTTAGGTAAACCTAATTTATTTTTCACATCTAAATGATTCACTTCAAAAAGTGGACGATTCACCCAGCTATCTGGCGACAACATCCAAGTTAATACGATCAAGTAAGCCGGAGCTGACTCACCTGATTCCGTTTTGTAGTTTTGTTTTCCGTAAACAACTTCTAATACTTCTTTAGCAAAAGTATCGTAAGGTTTGATACGTCCGCCGTCTTGAACCGGCATATATCTGATCGCCTCACCTAACTTGGGTTCAGCTTTCGCGATTTGCGAAAATAAAGAAATTTGTAATGTTACCAGTATTGCAAAAATTAAACGAATCATTGTGCTGTCTTTCTTCGGCGGGTTTGGACAAATAGCCAAACAATGCCCAGTGATAAAACTAACGAACCTAAATATTTAATCCAACGACCTGGATCAAGATTAACCGATAAAACTGAAGCCGTAGGCTCACCGGTTTTTTCATCTTGATTAAAACTAGCTTGATAGAATGTGTAGCCCGCGTACTTCAACGGCTCATTCATCGCAATCAAACCAGAGACAGGAGCATTTCCGTTGGGTGGAACAATTTCAACCGCGCTAGAATAAGTTTTGGCTTTTTGTGTTCCATCATAATGGGTCATTTCAAATTTTTTCAAAACAACCGGAAACCCGATATCCATGCGGCGGTTCTGAAAACTGAATAAAAAAGCTTCATTATCGCCAAAAAGCTTGATGACATCATTTAATAAAGTCCACTGCGTTTTATCACCGAACTGGATCAATAAGGCAGGGCTAGTTAATGGCGTTGGGCGACCAACTTCAACAGCATCCCACTCTTCAGTGGCCTGTGGAAGATAATCTAACAAACGAAGTTCCAACCCCATCCATCCCGTAGAAATTATATCTCCGATTTTGATGCTACCTGATTTAAACGATTTCATTTCTTCTTTACGGTAAAGTTCGTAATTGATTTCAGTTTCATTTTTAGCATTGAAGTAAATTTCATTCGTTGAGCGGTCTTTACGGCCTTTTTCTTTAACATCATGGCCAAGAACTACTTTTAACGGGCCAAAATTCACATCGGCTGTTTTGGTTTTTGAATTTTGAGTTAAAGTTTCAACCTGTTGAACGTTCGCATTTTGCAATTGGAACTTAACTGATGCTCCTGCATTGGCATCTGTTGATTTTTTTAGTTTTTTACTTACGCGTGCGTATTTAAGATATTTTTTAACCGTGATTTCAGCATCGCCTAAATTCACCTTAAACGGTTTATCTTCAGTCGGTGGATTTAAGAAAAAATCCACTTCGTTTTCAAAAACTTTAGTGTAACGATCACCATCAAATGTAGCGTAAACAACGACATCGGTTTGCGCTACTTGCACATAATTATTTTTACCATTAATCGGAAGCATCATTGAGCCATCAAGCCCATATTTTTGCGTCACATAGCCGCCAACGACGATTAAAATAATTCCCGCATGAACTAAGATGAAAGGAATATGCCGGCTCTTCCAAGGCATTCGATCGACTACCACAATCGCCAGATTGTAAACCAACAAGCCCATGGTCAAATACATCATCCAACTACGGTAAACTAACTTTTCTGCAGCGAAAGCGTCATATTGAGATTCTACGATAGTGCCCCACATGATTAAAATCGTGAGAGCCACAAGAACAGGGATACCTAATTGAAATGATGTAGAAAATTTCCAGAACTTCTGCACCAAAGGGTTTTTAAATCGCATAACGTAGAAAACGTACTCTTAGATTTTCAAATTGGGAAGTTCTCTTTTTACGATCTCAAGTGCCTTGAGTATTTGCTCTTGGACAACAACATAATCTGGTTTTATTTTTTTAGTCACTTCGTCCATATATAAGGCACGATTAAGCTCTACTTGCAGAGCCTGCTGACCCACTTCAGGTTGACCATATTGTTGTGTCACACGGCCACCCATATACGGCCAATTGTAGCTGATTGAAAAGCCCACGCTTTTGTAAGCTTCAATCACTAAATCCTTATAACGGCTATCACAGCTCACTCCCAGGTTATCACTGATTACAATATCAGCACGATATTGACCTGGGTCTTTATGTTGATTTGTACCTAAAGAAGGCATTGAGTGCGCATCTAAATGAAAAACGTGTTCAAAACCCTTCTTCTTAAAATCAGCGTACAGCTTTTTCACGCCATCGTGAAAAGGTGTATATATAAGGTCAGTTAACTTATTATGCAGATCTTTGGTGATGGGGCTTTGCATTAAAGGATAGTTCAAAGTTGTGACAACCCAGTGGTAACCACGGCTATTCGAGCCCGATTTGTTTTCACTGCCGATCACTGAATCGCAATCAATATCTTGTGGAATACGGTTTAAATCCACTGCGTATCTGTGCCATTCCGTCTTATGGTAAGGCACTTGAAGTTTTTTAAGAGAGGGTTCGTAAATCACATCAATGTAGCGGTCCACATCGCACATTAAAATTTTCTCATCAAGATTATGTAACCACGTACACTCTTCAGGAACTTTCTCTCCTGAATGTGGCATTGTTACAAAAAATGGAATAACCGGCTCTGACATGATTTCTATACACCCCTAAACTTGACTAACTCTAAAAGACATTAGCTAATTAATATATGAAAATATATACGAAAACCGGAGATAAAGGAACAACCAGGCTCGTTGATGGCAGTTGCGTCGAAAAATTCAACCCTCGTGTTGAAGCTTACGGCACTGCTGACGAACTAAACTCTTATCTTGGTTTGATTTATAGTCTGCTTGAAAACAATGAACAGTTGAACCTAAGCAACACTTCATTACGCCGTTTACTTTTTGATATTCAAAACAATATGTTCGTGATCGGAAGCTTACTTGCTACAGCTGATGCCGAAGTTTTCAAAAAACTTCCGCAATTAGATTCTGAAGCGACTCCACAATTAGAAAAAATGATCGATGCGATGACTGCAGAACTTGAACCTTTAAAAAATTTCATTCTGCCCACAGGTCATGTTTTTAGCTCGCACTTTCATGTGGCGCGCACACTTTGCCGTCGTTGCGAGCGCAGGTCCTCTGAAATCGCGATGCAAGAGTCACACTATGAACCTGTTTTAATTTATTTAAACCGTTTAAGTGATTTTCTTTTTACCGCAGCCCGTTTTGTTAACCATCGTACCAACACGCAGGAAATCTTGTGGAAGAAAAAATAGTTCTTCGCGAATCTACGCCGGCTGACTCTGAAAAATTGGGGCAATTCTTTTACGAAATCCCGACTCAAGCGCTTTTAGATGTTAAAATCAGACGTGAAATTGATTTTTTCTCGTTATATAGACGCCTTCAGCAGAAGTTTCACAATTATATTTTAGAAGAAACCAATGCTTTTCAAAATAACCAGATTCTAGGCACAGCCAGCTTCTTACTTCAGGATATGAAAACTGAAAAAGAAGTTTTAAAAACAGCTTATGCCTGTGATTTACGTGTATCGCACCAACGTAAGGCCGTTTTAAATTGGTCACGCCATTTTTTACCGCAGTTACAAAAATTAATCGCCACTGAAAAAGTCGATCACTTTATCACATCGATCAACATGGAAAGCATGCAGGCGATTAACGCTTTCATTCGCACCAAACAAAAAAGATCGAACAAACCGCTGTATGAATTAATCCGTAAGTTTAACTTAGTTTCGATTCACGGGTTTTATCCTTTATTATTTAAAGTTAACCCTTTTATTAAAGTTGGCTTTTTAGAAAAACAGGATCACAAAAAATTCATCCGCTATTTGAGTGAAAAACTGCAAACTTTAGATTTAGTTCCAACAGCTATGACCGAAGACCTTGAAAAATACATTCAAGACTCTTTAATTTACTCATTTAAAAACTTCGTAGTAGCCCGCGATGCGAAAGATAATATCGTCGGCGTTTGTTACCCGTTAAGTTCTTCACTCTTACAAGAATACTTTCCTCAAGAATATAACCAGCAATCAGATAACTTTCGCCAGTTTTTAAAGTTTGCTTCATTTTTCGGTGTCGGCAGAAAATTGACACGTCCGTTTTCACGCACCCAAAAAGACCAGACCCTTAACTTTCAATTTTTACATTTCTTGTTCTTTGAACACCCTGAAGTGTTTCAATCGATGGTGAAGTTTACTTACAACCAGTCAAAGCAAAACGAATTCTTAATTTATCCTTACGAACAGTCGATGTACACGCACCGCCCGCCGATTGGAACGATTCACAGCGAATCACCTTACGCGCTTTACGAGATTAGAACCCCTGATGCCATAGATGCCGGTATTGCGCCGTTAAAAGCTAAATTAAGTAAAAATATCTGGCTTGATGGGTATTTGTTTTAGACTTTATCCCCTTCTAGACCCTTCATTTATCCCTATGATAGTTTGGGGAAGGCATGAACATTTCACTATTAATCATTTTTTTATTTACTCTGCTTATAGGAATATTAACTTACGTTATGAGTAGAATAGATTTGCAACGTCAAAAACGACAAACTGACTTCCTCAAAAATGCAAGCCTTGAAGAGAGGGCGAAAGACTTAATTAAAATTCTTGAAGATCCGGAGTGGGATTGGCTCCGATTTGATGCCGCAAAAAAGTTGGCAGCCGCATTGGCAGTTCGACAAGATGAAAGAGAAATGCTCGATGGATTGGAGCAAATCTTTCAAGAGACAGTGAAGGCTGATCAGGTTGAGAACAATTCACCAGGTAACGGAAGTTGGTACTTTTATTTTTATGATTGTGGATTTGCAGCTCATAGCGAAGCTCTTCGGCTCCGTTTTGAGCTTCCACTAAAGCCCGATGGAATAGAAAAGCGCAGGAGAATATCGGCAAAAAAATAAAACCCACACCTCGATTGAAAAGTGTGGGTTTTTACTAAACTTCAAAATTTAAAACTAGTTTAAGCTTTGAGCTTGTTGGATTTTGCCGTTTAAGAAAGAGATGTAAGAATTAAATACGTCTCTTTGTCTTTTTGCTTCAGCTTGGTCAGCCGTGTTGTTGCCTGATAAAGGCTTAACTTCAAAACCAGCTTCACCTAATGTTTTAATTTTTGACCAGTTCGCATTCACGATAGCTGGATCAAATTGCACAGACATAGCTTCATTCATTTCAGGAGTTAACATACCAACGATATCTACTTTGATAGCTTGTGGGTATGGTAAACGCGCGATACGTTCGATTTTAGAATTGTAATCGATCGCTTCTTTAACGTGTCCTAAAGTGGCGAATTTCTCTGTATAAAGAGAACCACCTAACATGACGTCGCTGTAGAATTTTGCGCGTAAAGCTAAGATTTGTAAACCTGTCTCAGTAAAACGATCAGATGTGTAAATACGCTGAACGATATCATCGATAACGCTGTCACGTAAGTAACCAGATACAATTGTTACAGCCATGTAAAGACCTAACTTATCGTGGTCAAACTTAGCTTGAACTTTCGCATCTTGAGCATCTAATAACGGATTAGAGTTGATATCGTAAGTGTTGATTTTTTTAATCGATTTGAAAACCCACATTAAAGCTTCTTCAGTTGTTAAAGCTTCACCTAAGAATTTACCACCCGTCATTAAATCAGCTGGGAACGGAGCTAACATTTCGTAGTTATCTTGGTCTAAAACCATACCTTCGAAAATACCAAGTTTTTGCAAACGAACTGAAGCGTTCGTTTCGCCCATACCTGTATTTAAGTTATCCATTTTATCCGGAATAGTTTCAGCTTTATCTAATACCGTTTTTAATTTACCGCAGCTAGAAAAACCAACTGCGATTGTTAATACTAATAATAATTGTTTCATCTAATACACCCTTTTAGACGTTCGAGATTAGTAAACTGGTTGTAATAAAGATTTTTTAAGTTTTTCTAAACCAGAATCAGCTGAAGCGCCTAACCAGATAGAAAGGATTTGTTGTTGTAAAGCGCGTGGGCCATCAACTACAGAAACTTGGTCTTTTGTATCTTCGTAGTATAATTTTGTGCCACCTTCTTTAGTTAATACTAAAAGCATAACAAAAGATTTACCTTGAGAAGCATCGCCACCTTTTTCAACGTTTGCTAAGAATTGAGAGATAGCTTGGTCTTTTAAGTTAACGTTGTTAGCTACTAAAGCTTCACGGTAAGAAGAAGCTACTGTAGGAGCGTCAACACCACGTAAGAAAGTTAAACGGATTGCAGTAACAGAAGACGCTTCTAAAGATTTTAAAGCGTTGTTATCGCGAGAGTATTTAGCTGCATCGTTAGTGAATAATTCTGCAACGTAAACTTTAGCTGGAACGAATAATACTGTTTTAGCGCGTAAACCAGCACCAACTAATGTCATGTTAACATCAGAACCAGTTACTTGAGCTGTTTGGTTTAAGGTAACGCCTTCGATTTTTTTGGCTCCGCCAGAAACTGTTAAAAGACCTGCATTAGCTGTTAAACCGATCATTAATACTAATGAACCGATAATTGATTTCATGTTTTCTCCTTGAGTAAAAGACGCGTTTACGAATTACTTCTATTCGCATCGAGTTTATGTTTTTAATTGCGTGGGCTAGAGAACACAAATTTTCGTGTAAAGTCTAGAGCTTTTACTACCAGTAGCAGCTCTTACAAATGCAGCATGTAAAATAGGGGCATTTTTGGATTATAATGCAAATAAAGTGAGTTTTAGGTCTAACCCTTGATTGTTAAAAGCCTCGCTTTGTTTGATTTTTAACTGTGAAAATTTCAATTTCCACTGTGGCGGATGAACCACAACAAGACCCTTTAAGTTTGGAATGCGCTCCAATGACATTAGAACATCTTCAGCATCGGTGTTCTTTAAACGTTCTCCGTACGGAGGGTTTGCAATCACGATCACCGCTTGATCTTTTAAAGCGCTAAAATCAGCGGCTTTTGAGTTACCTTGAATAAACTTAAAACCATTTTCAACCGCTGGAAAATGCGTTTTAAAAGCCTCGTAATTCCCCTCTAATTTGGTGAAGGTTTTTGAGTCTAACTCAATACCCATAAATTGAGTTTTTGAAGGGTTTGCGATTTTAAAATTCTTCTTCCAAGTTTCTGATTTTAAAAGCCCCGGTAAATTATTAAATCTTTCAAAATCAAACTTAGAAACTAGATTCGGCTGAAAGAAACTAGCCGCCTCAAACAGTAAAGTTCCCGCGCCACAAAAAGGATCTAGAATTACCGTGTTTGCATTTTGCGGAGAATATAGAACTTCACCTTCAAGGGCATTTTTTAATAAAAAATTATACATCTTTGCCGCTAAGGTTTCACGCATGGGCGCTTCGCCTTGAGCTTGGCGGTAACCACGTTTATGCAGATGTTTTCCTGAAGTATCTAAACTTAAAGTCACATGATCTTTAAAAATACGGATATACAATGAAAGCAAATTTTCATCTTGTTTTTTTACGGCATTTTTTAAAATTTTATGAGCTGATTCTTCTAAGTTACTTTCGTGAAAAAGACGTGACTTACCTGATTCGATATTTAAATTGAACTTTTGTTCGCCTAGGTATTTTTTTAAATCTAGTTTTTTAAGTTCTTTTTCAAACTGGTCAAAATAGCGCGCTTCAAAATGGTGAATACGCCACAGCACACGATTCGCTAACTTAGAAAATAAATTAATCTGAAATCCTAAATGTGTTTCACATTCGATCTCGATACCACCGATATCTTCATAGACCACTTCCGGACGTGAACGTGTTGGCAAACCATCTAAATCAATGAGCTGATGCCAAAAGCTTTCAAGTTCATTAAGCAGGTCTTTTTCTAAATGCGGTTGGCATGAAACAAAAAAGCGCGATGCCATTAGAATCTCCAGTAGAAGTCAAAGAAACCGTAGTAACCGTCTCTTGGATCTAATTTAAATTTAGTAATATCTGTAGCATTCACTGACACTTGTGCATGGAAGCGATCGTAAATCCAAACGTAAGATAAATAACCACCCAGCGCTTTTCTTTCGAAGTTATAACTCGGACCAATCAAAACGCGGTCCCAGTCAGAACGAATCACTTCATAACCCGTCTGGAATGAGCTTGAACCTAAGGCCTTGATCGCCGCTGCGTCTTTGGCACCGTCCCACTTCACTAAACCTAAGCTTAAGAAAGTGTGCGAAATTAACGAGTCTGATGAAATTGAATCCCACCAAAAGTTTAAGTTTAACGTCGCCTCTTCTTCTTTTTGAAGATCAACATAACTTAAGCCGGCAGCTAAAGTTGTTGCATCTGAATTCCAAAAACGCGCTTTAAAGTTGGCATTCGGGCGATCAATTAAGTTACCTGGAGCAAACGTACCGACAGTTAACCACTCGTTAGCGCCATAGTACAAGTTACCTATATAGTTCACTAAAAATTCATGTTTATACAGTGTCTGCGCTGTTTCACCGATCGAGATACCTTGGTAGAAAAGTGGACGGTATCTTGATGAAATATCTAATTCGCTTTTTTTAACGATTAAATCAGTAGTTCCGATAAACTCTTCGTTGTAAGTCGACATATCTAATTTTTTGATAATATCGCCTTTTTGAATAAGATACTTTCGTGATTGGCGAACCAGTTTTAAGCGAAGTTCGTAATGGCCGTACTTAACTGTTTTAACGTTTTGTAATTCAACGAAAGCAAAAACACCGATTTTAGAGTTTTGTGAAATAACCGGTAAGATTTCGCCGACCTCCCACATGTTTGTTTCGCTTGAAGCTAATAAATACTGCTCATCAACAAAACCACTGATCACAGCACCACGTGAATATAAAAATTGCGCCTGTGCAAAGATACTCGCAAAAAAGCATAAGACAAATGCTAAAATTAAACTGTTAATTTTTTTGGGTGAAAACTTAAACATAAAATTGAAATAACTAGGGCTAAAATCCCTACTCCAAAGGCAAAGGCCAATCCGAATTCATCTGTCATGTAACCCACGCCTAAGTGCATGGCCACAACAGCTAAACTTTGAAAACTCATGGCATATGATAAAAACGTTCGACTTAAATCTTTTGAAATTTCAGAAATATATGAAACACATAGCGGATAATACGGAGCCATTGTTAACCCGCTTAACGCTAAGAAAAACGGGTGCAGCTTTAAACCTAAAAAGATAAATACTAACGACCCGATTAAAAAACCATTCAGCTGTGATTTTAATGAAAACGGCAAATGAATAAATGCAAACAGCACACGGCCAATAAGTAAGAACATAAAGAACATCGTCACATAACCTGCAGACTGGGCCAGATCCATCTGAAAGTAAGTACGCATATAAAGAGCTAAACGTGTGGAAACTAAAATTTCAGCCACCACGTAAAAGCCAAAGAAAGAACAAACCATAGTAAGTGCCCGCTTAGAAATTCTCTTTTTATCGGCAGTATCTTCTAAGCTTACCGGCACATGCACAACAAACTTGGGGTTGGGCGCGATTAAAAGCTGCGAAGCCAAGCAAACCAAGCTAACAACTGAAACCACGTAGAATGTCGAATTCCAGTGGCCGAAAATTTTGGTTGTTGAAGCCGCCAATAACGGTGCAATAAAGCTCGCTAAACCATAAAAGCCATGAAGCCCTGAAAGCGCGCGGGAACGAAGTTTAGCCTCAACCCCTTCAGCAACCAGAAGGTTTTGCGAAACACCCATAAAGCCGATGCCTGTGCCTAAGAACATGCTTCCAGCGATCATCCAGTTAAAGTTTCCAGAAAAACCCATAACGGCTAAACCTACAGCCAAAGACAAAACGCCAACGGCTAATAGCGACGAAATCGTATAACGGCGTAAATACGCTGGTGAAATCACACCAGCGACAAATGCTGACGCCGAAGAGGTCGCGAATAACCACGACCCTAGTGTGTTTGAAACTTGAAACTGACTTAAGATTTCAGGAAAAAGCGTACCACGAATATTATCGGCAAGGCCCAGCGTGAACAAACTCGCAAACGCGAAGACGAGGGCCCAATGAGACTGTTTAATTTTTGCCGGCATTTCCTAAGGCTATTTCATCTTTTAAGATTTGAAAAGTACTAAGAATTCTACGGCGATTCACGTTACCTTCAAACTTAAAGATGTCGCCGAAATTGCACAGTAGACTAACATCTGACTTCTCTGGAATGCGACCGTTGTAAACTAAAAAGATAAATGCCTCTTGTAAAAATTCTTCTTTAGAGTGTGACAGTTGGCAAACATTGTACCACTTGCTCCAATCTTTTAATTTTTCAGCAACATCTGGCTTTTTAACGTACTCGGCAACAAAGTTTTTAAAACGAGGATAAGAAGCACGAATCTCTTCTGGGCCCACTTCTCCAAACGGTGCTTTCACATCATAAATTGTAAATAACGAATCGATAAACATTGATAATAATGAAAACGCACGAATGTCAGCTGTTTCAACACGCCCTACAGTGTCGTTCTTTAAACGGGCTACACTCATTAGCTCTGTGTAGAAACCAAGGTACTCTTGCTCGTTTAATGAGTTTACGTAGTTACCAAAAAGATAAATATGCGAGAAAAAGCGCTTTGAATTTGTGCGAATGTTTTTTAAGAAGCACTTTTCATCAAACCATGGTTTACCGAAAATATCGATTTGGCCAGAAATTGAACACCCAGCTGCGATCATGACTTTTTGAATATCATCTGTCATTTCAGCACCGCCGCCTAATAACATATTCGTAAACTGCATCACTTCTAGGAAATGAAGTTGATTATCGCCATTACCTGCATACGTAAATAGATCAGCTTGCATAAAGTTATCGGCACCATTATCTGTGGCACGTGGGTCGAATAATTTAAGCTCAATCGCAAACTCTTTAAAGTCGTTATACCACTTTACAAAGTCTTCTTTAAGCATACGGCTATTGGTGCTGTATAGGCTTAAGTTTGGATCAACTTGCCCCCAGCCTAACACCAGCTCACGTGACAACATTTTCACGTAATGAGAACGGCTCACGTCTTCCCAATTCACTTCAGCGGTGTTTTGTGACGAGGCTAAAATGTATTTTTTATTACGGTATAAAATCGGAAGTTTAGATAAAGCTTCTTGGCGAAGCTCTTCAAAGCCTAAGGCAATTTCTTTAACTAAAGCCTGATCAAGTTTGTTGACTTGAAGCATTTTAGTTAATGACGGTGTAGCACTATAAGCTTTGATCTTAGCCTGTAATGTTGGTGGCATTAAATAGGTTTTAGGGCCAAAATCGAGGCTGTTAATCATATCTTGGTAAGCTTTGTAGATATGAAATTCGCGCTTAATTTTTCTGAAATTCACCGGACGAAGTGTTTCTAAACTTACCGGATCTAGATTTTTCTGATCGTTAAAAATGCGAATAACCGCCATTTTATAAAAGCGTTGGAAGGTCGGCTCACTCACTTCAACCGGAATGATTCTCGCTTTTAAAACTTCGTTAATAATTGGATCTAAGTATTTAACCGGAAGCTTTTGTGTTTTTGTGTACTGTAATGAATTTTCAAAAGCATCGATTAAACGGCTTGTAAAACTTAAAACTCTGTTTAACTGGTTTTTCTCAGAGATTTCAAATTTCATTCCTGTATAAAGAGCTTCAGCATAAAGCGCAGACACATCGACAAAATTATCAATCGACTGGATATACTCAGCTTCTGATGTTAACGGCTCTGTACCCGCTAATAAATTAACGACGTTTTCAACCAGGTTTAATAAATCCTGATCTTCTTGCTTTTCAACGATGTTTAAGCTTGTTGTTAGTTGTTTTACGTCTTCAAAGTTATATTCAGCACGCGGAATTTTTGAAGCCGTTAAAAGGGTTTTTAAAGAGCTGCGTAATTGTGAGAAAGCTAAGTTTAAAGTTTTTTGGTCAAAGGGACCATTTTCTTTTTTGAAAGTAAAAACTTTGATATACGGAGATAAGTTTTTAACTTCAACCTGTAAAACTTTAAGATAGTCTTTTAAAAGATCTAACTCTGGCTTTGTGATTTCGTTCTCTACACCGCCCAATAAAGCTTTTTTAAGAACTAACAAATTATCAGTCGCATTTTGTGAAATTTCAGCGTCTTTAAAGAAAGTATCAAAGATAATAAATAATTCGCTGCCTGTGAAAGAATTAGGGTTTGTACGGCCTTCAGCGCGATTTTTAAATTGATCAAGTGTTCTGTATAAACAATCAAACGAATCATCGATATCTTTTTCGCTGGCTTGCGATTCAACAAGTTTTTTGAAATCTGCTTGAACGTCTTTAACACACTCAAGATCAGAAGCTTGAATCTCAACAATTTTTGGCGGCTGTGGTTTACCTTTAAGAAAACTATCACAACCTGTTAAACCTATACTCAAGCCTAACGTGAATAAAATTTTAATCATTTTAGAAATCATAAGACGCCCCCGCCCATACTTGATCTAAGTTTCTATAGCTTGATACCGTGGTCGCTTCATCGCTGGTTTCAACTAAGAATAGATCCAGTGTCATTTTCCAAGGTCCCTTTATATCAAAAATGTTCTTCCATTTTAAGGTTTTGAGTAAATTTTTCTCAGCCTCGCGCCACTGAATACTAGAGATAATTTTCAAATTCTCGCTCACATCGGCTCGATAATTCACGGTCACCTGATAAGCTCGATTATAGAGGTATTTCTGCGTTAATGGCTGACGGTCGGGATTTGCATCAGGGCCTTCTTCTTTGATATCGCCGCCCTCGATAAAAAGACCGGCTAATTCAAAATCAATAGGTTCGAAATCAAGTCCAATATACGGAGTCATTGCCGTGTTCGCCTGAAATACGGGTGAGTTGTAGTTTACCGTATACTCGGGCGTCTCCGGATCGTTGTAGATAACTGATATCCCAACATGGCTATTCTGCCATTTCTTAGACAGATCAAGGCTCGTTAATTTTTCGTAATAGGTCTTAGGTTGAACATCCACGCGCACACGATTAGTCACTAAGATACCTTTATAGCCGAAAGCAAACTGATTTGACGGCTTATATGTGCCCGCTAAGCTGAGTTCAAGGTCATCAAATTTATAATCAAACTTAATTCCAAAACCAGGTTGTTCAACCACATCAGAAACTTCTGGTTTAATAATGTTGTAGTCAATCGGAAGCACCACGTTTTGAAAAATAATATTCTGTGGCGGCGGTGTGAAATACGGGTTTGATGATTCAAACTGCCCGTCTTTAACTTCGTAAGCTGGGCCCTGGTCAGGAATAAAAAATGGAGTCCCGAATAAACTTAAATTCCAATGCCCTAAATTTTTCTCGTAGAAAATTCCAAGTAGCCCTTGGCTTTCAATATCTAGCGGATTCCAACGAAATTGCGGTTGGTAAGAACCTAAATTCCACTTTTCATCACCTTTAGACCACGTCTGAAGTTTACGGCCGATATGTAGTGATGCTGTTGAATCGATAATATTGGTAAAATAAATTTCTTTTAAATTGAAATAACTTAAGACCGTATTTTTGGGCGTGTATTTACCAACTAAGTTAATTTTAAACAGATCACTTTCGGCATTTTCAGATTTTATTTGAGCGCCGATAAACGCGAAACTTTTATCTTGGTTTGTCGCATAATCTTCGCTGATAAAGTTAAGGCTTGAGACCTCAACTTGGCTTGAAATTTCAGCGAAAGCCGGACAGGCAAAGCCTACCAATAGAACTAGTGAAAACAGTTTGTTTATCATCTGAACAGTCATGCCCTAAAACCACGGTCATTTCAAAGCTAAAATCATAGACATAACGCCCTTTTTGTAATTACATAACAATATGAAGATTCTGGTGATTCGATTCTCAAGCATAGGAGACCTAACTCAAAGTTTAAGCATTCCTGCGCTTATTAAAGAAAATCACCCTGAAGCTGAGGTGCATTTTTTAACGCGCTCAGATTTTACGCTTTTATTAAACAACAATCCGCAAGTAAAAAAAGTATGGGCTATTGACCGCAAAAAAGGCTTTTCCGAGATCTTTAATTTAGCCAAAGAACTGCGTAAAGAGCACTTCGATATTATCTACGATGCCCATAATAACTTACGTTCATTTTTTATTCGCCACTTGGTTTCAGCAAAATCAGAAATCGTAAAACCGATGTCGCGTTTAAAACGTTTTTTACTGATTCGTTTTAAAATTAATCTTTTTGAAAAACCTTTTTCTGGCCAACGTGATTTATTAAAACCTTTAGAAAAAATGGGTATTAAATTTCGCCTGCCCAAACCACCGTTGATCTTTTTTGATCCAGCCACTGAAAATAAAATTTCTGGTTTACTTTCAGAACATCAACTGTCTCGTTATGTGGTGATTGTACCGTCGGCGGCCTACGCGCTAAAACGTTGGCCCATGGATCACTGGAAAAAGTTAGTTGAACGTAATAGCGATAAAAAAATTGTGGTCTTAGCAGGACCTACTGACACTTTTACTTCTGAACTTAATCAATATCCAAATATCGTAAACCTAACGGGTAAAACCAGTTTATTAGAATCCGCCGCGATTATTAACCGCGCCCAAGCCGTTGTCACAAATGATACAGGTATGCTGCATTTTTCTGAACAGTTAGGTAAAAAAACGATCGCTTTAATGGGGCCAGCACCGTTTGGTTTTCCCTCACGCACAAGCACTGTCATTATGGAGAGAAATCTTTACTGCCGACCGTGCAGTAAACATGGCCAAGGCCCTTGTGTGAATCCGAACTTTCAGCAATGTATGGTGGATTTAACACCGACGATGGTACAAGAGCATTTAGAAAGACTGTGGTTATGATTATTTATAACCTTCTTTATCATTTTTTACGTTTTATTCTTTTATTAAGTTCGCCCTTTTTAGGTCCAAAAACCAAAGCGTGGATGAAGTTAAGAGCTAACCAAGATATTTTTAAAACTCCCGTCAATCCTAGTGCGCAGAAAATCTGGATTCATGCTTCAAGTGGTGAAATTGAATACGCTAAAGGCTTAATTCGTGATTATAAAAAAGCGTACCCACAAAGTCAGATTTTTGTATCTTACTCATCCCTTTCGGCCCCATCGCTATTTAAAAATATCACTTCTGAAGTCACCGCATTTTTTCCGCTAAATTGGGATATCACGAGTCAAAATTCTAAACTTTTAGATTTTATTAAACCCAGTATTTTGATTTTTTCACGCACGGATTTTTGGCCAAACTTAATTACTCAAGCTAAAAAAAGAAATATCAAGTTAGCGACAATTGCAGCTAATCCTAAAATGACTTTTTCAAGTTCATTATGGCTGAAATTCGCTTGTAAAAACTTTGATTTTTTTAGCTGTGTTGAAGAAGAACAAGTTAGTTTTTTAAAAAACATCTTACCAAACACTGATGTTCGTTACATTCCTGATACCCGCTTTGACCAAGTGTTTTTTAGACTTAATCAAAACTCATTAGTGCAGCTTGATCAGAATAAAAAACTTATGACTTTAGGCTCCACATGGCCCAAAGATGAAGAGGTTTTAAAACAGGCCGCAAGCCAACTTTTGCAGAATAAGTTTTCACTGATCTGGGCTCCGCACGACATTAAACATGCGGCTTCACTTTTCAACGATTTGACAAAACTGCTACCGGGTAAAAAAATCGTAAAACTGGCTGATTATCAACCTTCGACTGATTTTGATATTTTGATTGTTGATCGTATTGGCGTATTAGCTGATTTTTACCGTTTTTCAAAATTAAGTTTTGTCGGTGGGTCATTTGTTTCGCGTGTGCATTCGGTGATGGAACCTTTATGTGCCGGCAATTTTGTGGTCGTTGGCCCGTACTATCAAAATAACCCTGAAGCCATAGCTTTTAAAAAAATGAAGCTCGTTAAAACTGTAAACAACACGGAAGAATTTTTAAGTGCAGTTCAGTATTTTGAAGATAATAAAGATCAGCTTAAAGAATTAAAACATCGCACCGAAAGCAAACAAGGCGGAAGCCTTAAGACGGTTCAAGCGATTGTAGAAATCTTAAAGTCCTAACGCCGTACCAACTTATTTTTTCTCCGTCGACGACAACGCCCTTATACCCCTCAGTTATAAGTTCAGAATAATATTTAGCAAACGGAAATGGTTCTGACGAAAACAGACAGAATGTTTTTTTAAGCACTTCTTCTGAAATTTCAGGGTATTTTTTTTCGCTAGGTTCAAGAGTAATTCCAAAAAGTTTAAGCATATCGCCGATAAAAGTATTCGGTGATACGCGCATAAAAGGTTTTTTCCAGATCACGTAGCTATACTTTTGTTCCGGAGCAAATTCGCCTTCGATAACGCATTTTTTGAACTGCTCCGCCGAGATTTTTTTAAACGTAAGATACGCATTTCCCCATTCGGTCAGTGTCGTATTTTTTAAAATTTTACCTAAATTGATCAGTTCTTCGCCGCAGCTTTTGATATCCACGACATGCGTCGCATAACAAGTTAGCCCACGATCAAGGCACATTTGATACATCTCTTGGTTGTTTTCTTCTTTGTCGAACAACACTAAATCAGGTTTTAACTGCACAATCTGCTCGAGCGAATTAATATTCTTCGTTCCACCGAGCACAGGAATGCTTTTAATCGTACTTTCAGGGTGAATACAAAAGCGCGTGCGTCCGATCACATCCACTTCGGATGCTATTAGAGTTTCAGTCCATGAGGGTACAAAACTTACGACGCGCATAGCAGAAAAGGTAACATATCCGCCTTCGGTGGAGTAGCACAAAAAACAGCATTGAGTCATGGGCTGTATTGTGTAAAATGAGCAGCTTATGAAAGATTTTACAGCAATTCGTACTCGTCCAGAAGAAGTGCCTTTTAAAAAAGGCGATGTTTTAGTTTTATTCGGAGAATTATTTAACCGTGGTTACGCTAACGGTTTAGTTGAAGAAGCCGAAGCTCATGGTTTAACTGTTGTTCGTGCAACCGTTGGTCGCCGTGATGAAAATAATAATTTACGCGCCTTAACTGAAGAAGAGTCAAAAAATATTCCTCAACCTTTTATTAATGTTCCGCTTGAAGCTGGTTTTGATCTTGAACCAGACAGCAAAGGTCAAACACCTAATGATTACCTAAAAGGTTTAAAACTAAGTGACTGGCAAAACACACAGTTAACTGAACAATCTTTACAAGAATCGCTAGAAAAAGGTCGCGCACGCTTTAAAAAACAAACGGCCACTTTTGTAACTCAGTTAGAAAATTTAATTTTACCTAAATTACAAGCCGGTAATCACGTGCACTTTGCGCACTTAATGGCTGGCGGCGTTCCTCGCACTAAAATCGTATTGCCGTTAATGAACCGTGTTTTTAAAGGCACTGGTGATCGTTATTTGTCATCTAAAGAATTCTGGGAAAGTCAAATCGGCCGTTTCTTACAATTGAACTTTCACGTGGTAACAGCTGAAACTTTTGATGTGTTAGTTGATGAATCATCAGCGTTACGTGAAAAACTAAAAGCTAAAAATGTTTCAACTAGTTATGTAGCCTACGGCTACCACGGCACCGAAGTGATCATTAACGGCGAATACCACTGGCAATCTTACGCTCCGTACATTCAAGGCTGGGCGAAATGTGATTTAGAAAAGTATTCTAAAAAATGGTTTGATAAAGGTATTCAAACCTGTGTTTACAACTGCCCTGAGATTTTAACGAACTCAAGTTCGATCTTTCAAGGTGTTGAGATTGCTTTATACAATTTAGTTCGTTCATTAAAACGTGAACAACCAAATCACCCGATCACAAAAAAAATGGAACAAGACTGCGAGATGGTTTTAAAAGAACCACAAATGCTTCAGCAGATTTTTTCTAAAGTTGATGAGTTTATGACGTGGTCAGAAAAACATGGCACAAGCGATTACCCAACTTGGCCACAACATTCTACGAAAGAACAGTTAGAAAAGATGTTAAACTTGTCTCAAGAAATTCTTTCTATGCATAAAAATGAAAAGCAATTAATGAGTGCTGTCTTAAGCGAGATCATCTTTAAATCTTGCGGCTATATCATGCTTCACGATGCTTACAAACCTAAGCACGCTGTAGCTTGGATTGGCCACGACGCTGTTTCTAAGTGTTTACCTAAGGCCTAATTATGGCAAAGAAGTTAGCGATCACTGGCGGCCCTTCAGGCGGAAAAACAACTCTGATTGAAGTGTTAAAAAAAGAATTTGGTCCTAAAATCAAAGTGGCTCCTGAAGCCGCTTCGATTTTATATAAAGGTGGTTTTCCGCGTGTAAAAAACTACGCGGGTTATTACCATGCCCAACTTGCCATTATCTCTACTCTTCGCCATATCGAAGATCTTTTGAGCGAAAGCCATCCTGAGTGTTTAATTATCTGCGACCGCGGATCCTTAGACTCTTTAGCGTACTGGCCTGACAACGAAGAGCATTTCTTTAAAAATATCAATTCAACCCGCCAAACTGAATTAGCCCGCTATGACTGGGTTTTACATTTAGATACAGCGACTGAAGGCGATTACGACACAACTAACCCGATTCGCACCGAATCGTTTCATGAAGCCTTACTCTTAAATGAAAAAGTGCGTGCAAGCTGGAATGGCCACCCTCACCGCCAAATCATCACCGCTGAAAATGATTTTTTCGGTAAAATGAAAAAAGCCACTGATATTGTCGATGATATTTTAAAACAAATGAGTTTGAACAAGAAATAGTTGCTGGCTATTTATAGATAATATCTTGAATCCACTTAATATGTGGAATGATATTCATATAAAGTGAACCACCTTGGCATTCATCAATTTCTTGCGATAAGCCTTCATTATAAATTCCTGAAGCCACACCGATCACGTAGTGCGTTCCGCGATATAGTTTTATAGCTGGCCCGCCTGAGTCGCCGTAACAAACGCCGCGAGCGTTTGTTTGATTCACCATCATAATCTTTTCGTTTTTAAAATCAGTTCTTAACTTTACTGATCGTAAAATACCTTCGCTACGCTCTAAATCAGGTGTCGTTCCCGTTTTACCATAGCCCACCGCTAAGAACTGTAGGTTTGGCACTTCTTGAATTTGAGCCGCGAGTTCAAGGCCTGGTAATTGCGGAATTTCATTTGCTTCTAAACCAATAGATTCAGCCACGGTAATGACTGCGATATCATTACGCTCCATCTTTGAAGCTGGATTGTACTTTTCATGACGATCAACATGAACAGGTGTCAGCGTTAAGGCCTGTTCGTCACCTAAGGGGTTTACGCCCGTGACTAAACTTAAATCATCAACAGTTTCATTCACACAATGAGCGGCCGTTAGAATGTGGTGTGTGCTAATAAAAATTCCGGTGCAAACTTGCGGTGTGCCGTTGTTATCAGAAACGATCATGACAAAAAGGTTATTAACCAAAGTGGAACTTGCGACTTCAGAACCACCGACGATCTTTTCAATCGGCCCCAGCACTTCAACTTCTGCTCCATGCACTTGTGTCTTTTTCCCGCAAGAGGCGAAAAACACGAGGCCTATAATAGCCAGAGTTAATTTAAGAAATTTTGAAGCTATTTCCACCGCTTCAAAATAATACATCGTCAAGATTTCCACAATGGGCTCAAGAATGAATGTTAAAAAACCGACAATTTCAGAGGGAAAACCCTCGAAAAAACAGGTTTTTTGAAAGGCTTTCCTGTCAAAACTTTTTACACTGGATCTGCGCATGAAATTTTGGATAAATTTGCTCTTAGTTGTGCTCTTAGCAACGCCTGCTACTTACGCTAAAAAAACCAGAAAACCAACCTCAGTCGAGCGCCCACCGCAATTTGTGCTTTTAGCTTTTGACGGTTCAAAATCAAATGACTTCTGGAAAGAATCCATCGAATTTGCTGACACTGTACCTACGCACAACGTTGCTAAAAATAATTTGATTCGTTTTACTTATTTCGTAAATCCGGTTTATTACCTTCACCAAAACGAAAAATATAACTACACCACACCGATGTTAAATAAACCGGTAAGCTGTATTGGCTGGGAAACCGACAAAGCTAAACTTCCGGTACGCGTGCAATTAACAAATGCGGCTTTTTTAAAAGGTCACGAAATCGGCTCACACGCCAATGCCCACTGTGATCAAACAGGTCGTGATAAAAATGATCCCATGTATGGTAACACTTGGGATGCGAACGCTTGGGATTCTGAATTTAACCAGTTCAACAGTATCTTTTTTAATGTCTTTGCTTTAAATAAATTACCGCAACCGAAGCAATATGCACCGAGTGGATTTGCCTTTAAGCCAGAAAATATCGTGGGCTTTCGCGCGCCGCTTTTAGCTTACACGGATGGTTTATGGCCGACTTTGCAAAAACATAATTTCAGATACGACACTTCAAAAAGTTCCGCTCCAAATTATTGGCCGCAAAAACAAAACTGGGGCGGTTGGAATTTTCCTTTAGCCAGAATCAAAATTGCCGGCACCAATAAAACAACGTTATCGATGGATTTTAACTGGCTAGTTTACCATTCAGCAGGCGCTTCAAAACCGGGCCTTACAGAAGAAGAAAGACTGCGCTTTAAACAACAGATGTTAGATAGCTACAACTTCTACTTTAAAGAAAACTATTTCGGTGGCCGTGCTCCGGTTCATATCGGCCACCACTTTTCTAAATGGAATGGCTCAGCTTATTGGGAGGCGATGAAAGAGTTTTCACAATTCGTATGTAATAAGCCTGAAGTTCGTTGTCTCACTTACACTGAATACGCCGACTGGTTAGATGGTTTAGACCAACCAACGTATGAAGCTTACCGTGCCGGTAACTTCGATAAATTAAAAGATGACAATTCAATTAAAAGTATCGCCGCACCTTTCTTAGCGCGCGTGCGTCTTGATCAAAGTGACAAAGCTTTTGAAGCTGTTGTTGATCCGAAAGATGTTAAGATGTTGAAACTGACAAAAGGTTCTGTTGAATTACAAGTGAACTTCAAACCGCAGGAATCAACAACAGTTTCTAAAGAAGACTTAATTAAACAATACGGTAAAGGCTCAACAGTTTTTATTCGCTCAGTGTTACTGAATAAAAACAAAAAACCTTTAGACTGGTCGACATATAAAATTGAAGGTCTTGGTACGGTGTCAGAAAAAATTTCTGATCCTATCGAAAACTTAGCGAACGAGCCTGAATCAGTACACGCTCACGCAGAAGATTAAGAATTACTTAGATAACATAATCCAATCAGCGCGCTTTCCATCAACTTGTGAAGGCGCGATTTGCTCTTTGATTTCTTCTTCAGTTAAACCTTCAGTATAAACTTGTGAAATCGTTTTTACTTCTACTGGTAAACGGCAATTTAATCCTTCTAAACGTGTGCGTAAACGGTCTGGCAATCCCCCACCGTAAGCCACGTGAAATTCTCCGACGATAATTACATAGATATAATCAGGATTTTTTTCGACAAAGTTTAAAGCCTGCCACGCCATTGTTTCATCCCAAACAGATTGGGCGGCAAAATAGTTTTCAATTTTTTCTGGCGGCATGTGGCCACCCATCACTTCATTAAAACGACGTTTGTAACCTTCATTACCTAATTGAAAATTTGGCGGCATCAATTGTTGTTGTTCTGCAGTCAATGAAGCTAAGCCTGCTTTAGAAATCTGGCTTGTTACTGCACGAGGCATGTTAATTCCGAAGCCTTCATCACCAAATAACAACTGCGGACCGTAAAGATTAAAATCATTACCACCCCAATTGATGGCCTTTTTAAAATCTTCTTCAGCTAGCTCGCGTTTTCGAAAACTAGAAATTAAAGCAGCGTCTGTATAATTGAAAAACTCCATACCGACCGCAACCTTATGACCACGCTCACGCAGAGCCTGCAAAATGCTCATTTGCTGGTCATGAACTGGCTTAAGCCCGTGCATTTCACCAACCACCAGAATCTGGCCAGGCTTGATTTTCTCTATAAACTGATTTAATTCGATTTGAGTGCTTGTTTCGCCATCAAAGATCTGGGCTGAAACACATGAGGGAAGAATAACAGCAATAAGTACCAGTAAGAGTGTATTTAATGACATATTGGATTTATATTCCATTGACTCTGTGGGGTAAATCTTTTTATATAGACCTTCGTTATTTTAAATGGAGCATTGATATGGCAAAAAAATCTGGTCGCATTATCGTTACTTTAGAGTGTACTGAAGCAAAAGCTGCAGGCAAACCAGTATCTCGTTACACAACGACTAAAAACAAAACTAAGACACCTGGTCGTTTAGAAAAGAAAAAATACAATCCAAACATGCAAAAGCACACTGTTCACAGAGAAACTAAGTAATTAACTTTCGTTAATACTTTTAGTTTATCTTAACAGATCAAAAATTTTAGCATCACTGGAAAAAGGGCTCATTAAACTTGAGCCCTTTTGACGTTTTCTGAAGTCAATTCTGACATTTCGATAATGGTAACAACCGATGATCTCGACTAAAGCACATCGTCTGTTCTGTATCTTCAACAAATTTATTACCGACAATCTTCCACATTTTAATTGTTTGTAATCCCGCTAAGTAATTCGGAGAAAAAAGTGCAATCACCGTTGAGGCTTTGGCTGAAATCGTTCCGATCACTTCGCCTCTGGCATTGAGAACTGGCCCACCTGAAATACCCGGCTGAATATTTGCGCCTAAACACACGAGATAACCTAAGATTCCATTTTCAACATGATCCTGAATTTGTTTCGGGCGCATCACGTAACCTTTAAGCATGCAGGAAAATTCTTTGGGGCCCACACCCATAGGGTAGCCAAAAATTTTTAATGCTGATCCAGTTGGTGGAACATCTGAGGGGCGTTCAAAGTAGGAACTCACACTCACCGCTTTCGGATCCATAAAGTGATCGATGCCATCAATAATCACCGAACTTTTTGAAAAGCTTCGTTTGTATTTATCAGCGTGCGGTTGCATTTGATCGCTTTGTCTAACGGTTGGCCCGTAAGGATAGACACTCCAGTTTTTACTGAAACCTAAGCAGTGTCTGGCCGTAACTATACGAACTTCGCCGCCCGATTTGACGTAATAGCCGCTGCAGTTTCCGCTGTACGAGCCATCATTATAATACATGAAAGCCAAGGCTCTGGATTCGGCAGATTCGCTGGAATCAGCTCCTGTGGCGATCGAGGCAAAAGACAAAACTGCCCCGAGGGTATGGAAGAATTTGGACTGTAAAATCGATTTTAATGCATTTTTATTCATAGTTATGCACGACCTGCAAATATGAAGCGAGGTGTTGCGCGCGGCTTAAGTTGGACTCACCGTCACCTTAGGTATATTTTTAAGCCATGAGCAACTTAAACCAATTTTTAGAAACTATGTGGGTTGATTACACAAAAATGAACCCTCAAGCGGCGCAAATTTTCCAAGCTTTTTCAAAAGGCAACAAACATGTCTTAAACGATCACATCGCTTTAAGAACATTTAACCACCCAAAACTTGGTATCAAATCTTTAGCTAAACATTTTGAAAAATATGGTTACAAAGATTGCGGCGAATACTTTTTCAAAGAAAAAAAATTATACGCTAAACACTACGAACACCAAACTAACCCTGACATGCCGAAAATTTTTATCTCTGAATTAGAGTTAGAAAAAATGCCAGAGTTCGTACAAAAAACGATTAACCAAATCGTTGAATTAATCCCGCAAAATAAAATTGATTCAGAAGAATTTATTTTTAGCGGCACTCACTGGCCAATCGAACACTCAGTTTATGAAAAATTAGCTGAAGTGAGCGAATACGCTTCTTGGGTTTACGCTTGGGGCTTTAGACCAAACCACTTTACGGTAAGCATTAACCACTTAGACCAATTTAAAAATATCCAAGACTTAAACGTTTTCGTTAAAGGCTTAGGCGTAAAATTAAATGCTTCAGGTGGCGAAATCAAAGGAACTCCGGAAGAATTATTAGAGCAAAGTTCGACAATGGCTAACGAAGAACCTGTTCAGTTTAAAGAAGGCATTTTTAAAATTCCGGCTTGCTATTATGAGTTTGCAAAACGCTACCCGCTAGCTAACGGCAAACTTTATCAAGGATTTATCGCTAAATCGGCTGATAAAATTTTTGAAAGTACAAATAAACAAAACTAGTTACGCAGCTCGCATCCTGCTGTTGTTTCTGACGGCTTCCTGCCGTCAGACCAATTTTTTCTGCAATTAAGCGATCTTTTTAATAATCTCGTGATAAGTTTCTTGTTCGTTGTCTTTATCTTTCCAGTAAGGTTGCGCTTGTAAAAAAGCTTTTACTATCTGGGTATCGAACTGCGAACCGCCGCAGCGTTTTAATTCTGCAAAAGCGATCTCTGGCGGAAGACCTTTTCTATAAACGCGATTTTCGGTCATCGCATCGAAGGTATCTACTACTAATATAATTCGGGCAAATAAAGAAATCTCATCACCGATTTTTTTATCGGGATACCCTTCACCATCAATGCGCTCATGATGCCCGCGAATACCCGGCAAAAGCTGCGCAAAGAAAGGATTTGTTGCTAAGGGTTTTACGATTGTTTCTGAAATCGTAGAATGGCTTCTCATGATATCTAATTCTTTAGGATCTAAACGACCTGGCTTTAACAGGATGTCTTTATCAACACCTATTTTACCAATGTCATGAAGAAGACCTGAGAATTCGGCGACTTTCTGTTCGTATTCGTTAAGCCCAATATCGCGGGCTAATTTTCTTGAATATTCGCCGACCCGAAGACAGTGCTCGTAGGTTGATGGTTCAACAGTTTTCAAGCACTCTAGTAGACCTTTGACAGAATCGTAGGCCCAAGTAGGTACATTACCCCAAATGAGTTTTACCGACACGCATTCCCCCGTAGAAATATGTCTGATGGTTAAGTTTCGGTAAAATTCGAACTGGACTTGAGTCGTATGTAAATCAATCTCATAATGAGACAATGATTTACAACAGATTAATTTTATCGTTTTTCACCGCCTTCACAATCACTTCACTTTCTCAGGCCGCTGAAAGCTTCACTGTTAAGAAAACTAAAGGCCGTCAGGCTGTTATCGAAAGCTCAACTCCGTTAGTTGAAGGCGAAACGTATATTATTCAAACCAGTAAACAATCAGGATTAATCAGCGAAGATGTTAAATACCCTAGATCTAACCGCTCACGCGAAAATTCTTTTTCTGCGGCGATTAATTCTTCATTCTTCAAAGCAGATACTCTACAAGAACATCAAATCGATCTTGAAGGCCGCTACGGCTGGAATTTCGGTGATTATGAAGTGGGTCCATTACTTCACATCGCTTTGTTAGATGAAGGCGCGGGCTTTAACACTGATTTTTATGTCGGTGGATATTTTGATTACAACATCACACCAAACGTAGGCCGTGAAGAAATGGTTTACGGCTTAACAGCGCAAGCCTACGGCGGAAACCGCGAATTTACCAATGGAGCCAGCTCACAAATTTTTGCGATGGGTGCCGGCGGATTTTTATCGTGGTATTTAATGGGATCATCGACGGCGCTTCGTTTCGAAGGTTTAGTTCAATCTAAGAAAATTGCTACAAGCGCAACATCAGCCAGTGCCATCGGTTTTGTCGGCAACATGATCTTCGCATTTTACTATTGATTCGCCTTCGACAAGTATAGTTTAGAGCACTAAGGACGACCGAGAGGTCGGCCCTTCAGAAAAAAGGTCAGCCAGAGGCTGATCAAAACAAGAGGCTGATCAAAATAAAAAAAGCCAGGTAGTTAACCTGGCTTTTAGAATTTAGCATTTAGCTAACAATTACCATTGGATATCGTCAGTCGTCATACCAGCTTCTTCAATAGCACCTTTGTACATGCCTTTGATGAAGTCTTTAGCTTGGTCAGGTTTTAAACCTAAAGAAGCTGCAGAACGGTTTGTAAGATCACGAGCTTTTTCTTCAGCATCAGCGCCACCGTTACGGAAAGCATTTACAGCTGATAAAGCTTCGTTGAATTTAACACCGAATACAGTTTTAAAAGTTTTATCCATGTCACCCGTAGTTACTTTACCACGCTCAGCACCCATTACAGCCCAAGAATTTAAAGCAGAAGCAACTGCGATAGCTTTAGAGTTAGTTAATTTGTATTCTTTAACTAATTTCTCTGCACCAGCTTTGATTAACTTTTGGTTAGCTTCAGAAGAGATCGCTTTAGAGTTAGTGTCAGTTGCTTTTTTAGCACCTTTGTTGTTGATCGCTTGACCATAGTTAGATGCATTGCTGTTCGCAGAGTATAATACACCGTTGTCACCGAACCAGTAAGTACCACCAGAAACGTTCTCCCAGTACATACCTGTTGTGCCTACACCGATAGTAGTTCCACCAACATAACCAGCAAAGCTAGAGATGTTAGCTGTATATTGAAATACACCTAAATCGTTGTAAACGCTGGCGTGACCAGATGAATCGAATACTACGTACCAAAGATCATCAGAACCGTAACCATATTGATCATAATCTGGATCAGCAGAAACTGTAGCACGTTGGCCGTTTGAACGAAGGAAAGTACAACCTGGAGTTGGTTCAGAAGAACCACGGCATGCATCGCCGTATACTGTTTCGTATGGATATTGTAAGATATCATTTGGATTTGTTGGTGCTGTAGATCCGCCACCACCACCACCGCCGCCGCCACCGCAAGATGATAGAGCTGCAACGCCCACTACTAATAATAAAGCACTCAGCTTTTGTGATAATTTCATGTGTTTCCCCCGTTTGGTTTTTTTTGGTTTTTGAGTACAGGGGTAGGCATTGCTAAACATGGGCCAACTTTTTTGACACCAGTTTTCGAATTTATAAGAGAAGACTATGAGTTGTGTTGTGACACGCGAAACACGCGATGAAAAAATTGCACGTCTGTTTGAAAGACATGCAATTTTTTGGCTCTATTCAAATTTAACTAGAGTTTACACTTCAGCTGCTAAAATTAGTAAGTCAGTTGAAGTCGTAAAAACTTATCACCGCAGTAGAAATCTAAGGCATATCCGCCTGTTCCCAAATACAGTGGGGCATCTTGCGGACGACAACCTTGTGGTGTTTGAATATGCAATCTTGCCGGAGCCAAGATCTGCTCTACTTTTCCGTTCTTGTCTAAAACCGGAGTAATCATTTTGACACCACGGCTGACCGCCGTTCCTGCCACGTTAAATAACGCTGGGTATTTATCACCCGACTTACGATTCGTAATCGTAATTGGGAATTGTAAATTTACTGTTAAGTCATCACCCATGAACGTGTACTTATTTAAACTTGTCTGAACAGCTGAAGCGCCTTTGAAATCGTGGTATTCAATTTCACTGTTCGTGATCACAAAGACTCCTTGTGATTTTTTACCCATATACGCTGAACGCACTAATAGTGGCGCATCGTAAATCGTCGTGATTGACTCAATCAAACGGTCATACATTTTGTTGTTCGTAAAATCGATCGCTGTCACACGTTGTTTTTTGTGGGCATCTAAACCAAACCAGAAAGTACCACGGTACTCATCGTTAGCTTGATGTAGATTTAAAATGCGATCGACTTTCGTATCTAATAAGTTACGGTAATTTTGTGATGCACTTAAGTTTTCTAAAACTTTTTCGCCCGTTACTTTTAGATTTTGCACATAACCTAAAGAAAATTGATAAAGGTACGAAGGTTTAATTTCTGTTCCTAAGTTTTTCGCAATCAAGATTGGTAAGATACCTGATTGCACTTGTTTTAACGACGGCTGGATAATATCCACGATACGCGAATCTTTTGGCGATGGGATTTCATCAAGCTTAAAGTCTTTATCTAAATAATAAAGACGGATGTCTGTTTGACCCATGTTTGGTTTGGCATCATCGTCTGTTTGCCATAAGTCAGTTATATCCCATTTTTTAATAACAGGTTTACCAGTGATAACCCACGCTGGACGTAATTCATTTCCTACTTTTAACCAGCTGTAGTTTGTTGGCATAACGGCGCGCTCGTCATAGAACGCCACTTTTTTCTTAAGATTCATATTTGAATCCATGATGTAGAAATGAAGCGTATAATCACCTTGATTATATAAACCGCCTTTTTCTTTATACTCTTGGATTACAAGAATGTATTCAGACTTACCATCACCGTCGATATCCATACGGATACGTTGCACTGGGCGAGTTTGTTTGATGTTACCATCAAATTCTAAAGTTTTAATCGCTTCAAACGTATAAGCGTTATTAGCGTTACGCACTAACTGAATATCAAAGTTTTTATCACCTTGTTTTAACGCCACGTAATCACGCGTATTTAAGTTGCTATCGTAAACTTCATCTACTAAGAATAACTTCATACCGCGGGCTAACTGGCCTGTGATTGGAAGCGAAGTTAAATCAGCACCCACTGCATCTTTAGTTAATTTCGTTTGAATTTCAGCGCGAGTTTCAAAGTTTAAAGCTTTCTCACCTGCCACCGTGGGTTTAACTGTAAAAGTTAAATCAGAAGCCACTTGTGATAAAGCGCCATCTTCAGTGTCTGTGATTTGTAGGTTTACTGTCACAAGACGCTCTTCGCCCATTTCCCACATCGCATCACCATCATGCATGATTTCAGTTGAAACCACTGATGGGTAATAACGTGATTTGTTTTTAGAAACGATGTCTAATTGCACATCGTCAGATGAAACATCAGACCAGTAATTTTTAACTGCGAACCGGAACGATAATTCACGTGATTTTCTATCCCACTCAATCACTTGAATTTCTTTATTAGCATTTAAGATCAATGGTTTTGCTTTTACCGCCATAGAAGCACGCGCATCCACAAGACCTGCTAATGTGTAACGCTCGTAAGCTCTTCCTGGTTGAACCGGAGTACCTTTAGTTTGCACTGGGCCCACTAATACCGGAAGCTCTGGACTTGTTTTACGGGCTCCTAAGATTAAACGTGGGTAAATTTCTTCTTTAGCCACACCACGCGATAACATATCGGCCACGATACCAGCTACAAGCGGTGTCGCTTGAGATGTACCATTTAAAATATCCACACCGATAAATCCAGGCAACCGGATCGATCTATGAGTCATTGGAATCGTTGAAACTAACCCTGTACCAGGAGCAGCGATATCAACGCCGTAACCATAGTTAGAAAAATGCGCCATCGCACCATCTGGACGAGAAGCACCTACGCAAATGACTCCTGCGTATTGGCAAGGGCGTAATAAACTTTGAGTCGAGTCATTACCTGCGGCCGCTAACACGATAATTCCACGCGCTTGTGCTTCAGCTACCGCCTCTTTTAAAAGTTGCGTATCGTTTTGTTCAGGCCAACCGATAGACATTGTAATGATGTCTGCACCAGCGTTCATCGCGTAGATAATTCCACGCGCTGTGCGCTCAGCATTTTCCAATGCGCCGTTTGGATTAAGACCTCCGCGCACTTCTTCACGTGGTGATAAATCAATACTAAATGGCTTTACCGGTTCATTTGGCGCTTCGGCGATTACTTGCACCGGAATGATTTGGACTTGGTCAGAAATAGAAGCGACTAAACCTGCTACGTGTGTACCGTGACCCATAGTATCTACAACATCCGGAGTACCGATGATATTTTGCACGGGTGTTGGATCACCGAAGATCGACCAACCATTACAATCTGCTGGGTAACCGTTACCATCTTCATCAGTTGCTAAGTACTTTTCTGTACAAGATTTAACTGTTTCATCTTCAGCTTTTAAGCATGATTCAAATTTATTGTAGTTCGCACATTCTTTTTCATTACGCGCGATACGGTTTTTTAAATACGGATGTTCAACATCAACACCGGTATCTAAAACCGCGACCTTAATTTTCTTTAACGCCACAGGTGATGCCACTGGCGGAAGTAAATGTAAATCTTCACCAGCACGTGCTTGTAAACGGTACGTTTGTAAAGGGTCTAAGTCGAATAACTGAGCTGTACCATTATTTTTGATCGCCCAAGATTTCGAAATGATATTCTTATACTCGTTTTGCGTTCCAGCCGCTGCTAGAAATGGAATTAGTAGCGATGCAAATGTTAATTTTTTAAAGTTAATCATTGGAAGCTCCCTTGTGAACGATCTAATTCAATAGGAATGATTTTAGTTTTTTCTGCAAAGATACTGATTAAGCCGTTAGAGTAAGGATGCTTTTTCGCAGGCTCACCTAACACATTAGATACCGAGAAAGCCTCATCTGCATTTTCATCACCTTTTCTAAAACCTGTGATTTCAACGAAGTAGAGGTAGTTTTCTTTACCTAATACTTTTAATAAAACCGGTAATGGAATGTTTTCTTCTAAAACATAGATAAGTTCTGTCATGATACGGTTTTGTTCACGTGCATCGCTTCTTACATATTCACGCGCTAACATAATGATATCATCAACCCAGCTTTCTAAACATTCGTACTTAGAACCCTTTAACCACGCGGTCGTGTTCACTTCTTGGCCATGACGGTCGTTGTTGTTTTGGCGAGCTTCAGCGTTAGCTTTACATTGCTCCATGTAGTGGGCATAACCAGCAGCTTCATCACCGCCACCGATCACTGTCATTAAGTTTTTAAAGATCGCTTTATCTTCGGCACGGGCGCTTTTTGAAGTGCCATCTTCATTCACTTTTTTAAATAAGCGCGTTAAAAATCCCGCCTTATCTAATTTAATACCCGTAATATCCGGTGTAATTAACATCGCTTTGATTTTATCAATCGCCGATGGAAGTAAAGATAAGTTTTCAGTAATACGAAAGAAGTCGATCTTCTTCACTTGGTGAAAACGGTTATCCGGAATTAACGGCTTAGTTTGAAACTCAGTTCCCGCAAATTCAGGCGTATTAAATTTATCACGTAAGCCTTGTAATATTTTATCTAGATCTTTTTTCTTTAACGACCAACCACCCCACACGTTTTGCAGAACGGCTACCGTAGGTAAAGAACCTTGACGTTTTGTTAACTCAGTGTCTGTGCGCACGATATGCCATTGCGCTTTACCAAAAGGCATTTGCGATGGGTTCTGCGCATCTTGCGATAACACTGGAGCATAATCAGGACTTGCTTTTTTAATGCCGTAATCCAACACGTTTAAGCCAAAGCCTAATACATCTTTACCCGTTAATTTACCTTTACGGTAAGTTACGACTTCGATCGGTTTATTTTCTACTTCGCCAGAATCAACAGCTGTTACTTCTGGTTTGTAAATTTTTAACAAATGTTCTTCTTTAAGTTTTGATTTTCTCCACCATAAAAACTTCGTTTTTAATTCTTTCGTATTTAAGTCATGGTCAATTTGAAAAACTTGTTTTCTAAAGTTTGTCTCTAATTGATCAGTGCTTGATTGAAAGATTAAGGCACGTAGTGCACCTGACATTTTATCAGCAAAGCCTTTTTGTGATTTATAACGTTTTGCTAATTCAGCGTTATCAGCAAAGTAAGCTTCAACAGCGGCAACGGGGTCTTCTTTTTTGCTCAAAGCTTCTTTTTTTACTTCTTCAATAGCTGCATCAACTTGTGTGATGAAGTCAGTGTTTGAATTTAAGATATAAGCGTCAGTATGAAGATCAGTGTACGTTGATTCATGCTTCACTTTTAATAAGTTAATAAAGTAGTTCACATCAAATGTAACTTGGAAAGCTTTTGAGTTTTGATTACGGATAAAAACTTGAAAGCCTTTATCTGTTTTTGTGATCTGTGTTTGACGTAATAAGACAGCGTTAGCACCACCTGATAAACCCACCGTTGGAACTGTTTGCGCTGTAAAACCTAATAAAGCATCTAAGGCATACATGTAACCCACTGATCCGCCGGCACCCACAGATTCAGTGATTGTGAAAACTTCGCCATTTTTAAAGTTCGCAAAGAACTCAGATAATTTACCATCTTTCAATGGTGAAGCGATTTTATCTAAACGTGAAGGCACATAAAGATCTTTCCAGTCGATCTCTTTTGTTTCTTTCATTGTTTGAAGTGGAACAACGTGTGTGAAATCACGGTTGTAACTAACGTTTCCGCCTAACATCGTGCTGATACCGCTGAAGTCTTCGATCATACGGAATACACCAAGACCTGCACTTAAACGAACGTTATCAACTAATTGAACCGCCGCTTGTGAACCGTAGAAAGTACCTGTCGTAACAATTCGAGAAGCACCAAAGTTAAGACCGTATTGGCGGCCATCGGCGTAACCTACTGGAGCGATTTTACCATCGTTACGGATTCTAAAACCATTTACTTTTTGAGATGTAACATCTTGTCTTTGTAATTTAAATTTTTCAGAGAGTTTGCTGATCGCAAGGCCAATCGCTGAAGATTGAGATTTGATCACCATGTATCTTAAAAAATCACCCTTTTCAAAAGGCGATTGGCGTTCACCGTGAGTAAAACGATGTGGTTCACCTGGAATATACTCTTGCGTGATACGGCCATTAACCACTAAGCCATCTGGTGATGAGTAGTTAAAATCTGGAATACGCGCCTGCATCATACCTTGGGCTTCGCGGTCAAAGAACCACGTCATCATGTTTTGCGCACGTGACATGATCGCAGCTTTTGCTAATTGATTTAAACCTTGTGGAAATTCAGCCGCTTCAACGATTTCATTCCAGTCTTGGTCTGTTAATTGAGCTACGCGACGTAACATCCACTTCACGTCATCGCCACTTGTTTGTGAGAAATAATCACTGAATGCGAAGTTAATATAGGCCCAACCATCACGAACTAAAACTGATTCTGGCGCTACACGACCTAATGACTCTTGCACATCACCGATCACGAAAGGAACTAATAAGGCACGAAATTGACGGTCAGAAGCAAAGTAGGGAATTGATTCCACAGAAGCCGGAGTTAAACCGTCAAATAAACTTGGAATTTCGCTATCCATTTTTTCTAAGTAAGCACCGTGCACATATAATGAATTGCCACCAGCTTCAGACAAAAATTCACGTTTATCTGTATCTGTTTTAAATGGAGCAATAGATAAACAGTCGATAGATACGGCGTCTGGACCTTGTTCGCAGAATGCACGTTTTACGAATAAGTCTTTTTCTTCTTTATTAGCAAAATTTAATTTGATCTTGTCGTAGTGTTTTGGTGATTGTTGGAAATAACCTAATTTACGTAATAAAGCTGATTTTAATAATGAAGCATGCGTCTGTAGACCTAAAGTTAAACCATAGCGCTCAGATTTACCGTTTGAGGGCTTAACGATAACTGTATAAAAACCTAATTCACGGTTCGCACCTAAGTATGAATCAATAGTTACGCCCGTCTCAGCATTAGGCATCTCGGCGTGGATCTTTGTGTCAATGGCGCTGTATTTTTTGTTCTGCCAGTATTTGTCTTCAACTGGCTGAAGCTTTGACAAGTCGACACCTGTGTTATTCATTCTTGCTAAATCAGCGATACTTAGCTTTTTACCACCTGGCCCTACTAAGTTTAATGCCGGTTTAGTGAATGTTTTTAAGGGGATACGAACGATACCTTCATGAGCAAACGCTACAGTTGCTAAGAAGAAGGTCGCTAACACAGTCTGAATTTTTAAATTCATAGATCACCTCGTTAAACTTATATAGAGCTAACGAGAGGCCAAGAATGTGTATCAGCGTGATACGAGTGTGTTTTTCGGCTTAGAGAAAGAAAATCTCATTCTGAGACAGAGTTTTGAACATTGGTTTTTCTTTATAATAGTTCAAAAGATCTTGAAGTAAGTTATCACGCTTTTCGATCATTGCTTTTTCGTTATCGTTATCAAAGTCATGACCTAAAAATCCAAACACCATTAGACCTTTTTGTGTCGACACAATACCCGCTAAATTAAGTGCTGGCACTTCGTAAAGACGGCCGGTTTTTAAAACGACTGATTTGTTAATAACTAGATCTGTCTCAAAAGTTCCACGATCAAGACCGGCTGTTAATAAAATATAGCCTAAATCTAACTGTGCTTGATCAGCGATAAGTTTGATAAAATGCATCACCTTAAGAACTGAAAAACAGGTCGCTTTATTATCTACACGTTCACCGTTAATTTCGGTGGGAAGCCCAGAACCTGTTTTCATAATTAAACTATCTAAGTCTAAACCTAGCTTTTCGTTTTGAAATTTACGAAAACCCGCTTCACCGCCAAGCAGAGCAAATAGTGCATCTGACATGTAGTTATTTGAATTTAAGTTAATCTCCTTTAAATAACGAAATAGCGATGTGGATTGAATTTTTAATTGAGTCGCATTGGCAAAAGTATTTTGCGCCTCTCCTTTAGAATCTAAGATCACATTCGAAACCGAAAACGAACTTGGCAGATCAATCGACTTACCTTGCTGTTCAAAGTAATCCGTCACATTTTGTCTGGCTTGCTGAGTTTGGCCGCCCCAGTTAGCTGAATTAAAAATCAATTTTAAATTATCAACTGACTGATCAAGACTTACAGGAATTGTGTCTAACTCGATATGTGGATTATTTAACACTGATAAGTACACGCGAGTGCTTTTAGCGATATACAGATTTCTGATCTTTGTGACGCCGTATTTTTTTAAGTGCGACATCGTATAAAGCACTTTTTCGATATTAAATACCGGGTCAAAGTTTGAATTTAAGTATGCATCCACTGTACCGTCAGTATTTTTACGTAAACGCCAGTCGTGAGTAAATTTGTAATCTGTTCCTAAACGGCTTAAAGCAAAAGCAGTTAAAAACACTTTGCTCACTGACGCTGAAGGGTAAAGTTTGTGGTCGCGATAGCCTGAATAGTTCTGGTTGCTTCCCAAAGCTGATTCGCAATAGCTGACACTTGAATCACTGCTATATAAAAGCTTACGGGCTGGTTGGGCCTGAGGCTGAGCTTGAATGAGATCTTCTTTTTTGGGTGAATAAGTAACGACTCCATCTGACGAACTCGAGCTTGGTGTACAAGACGCGATAAAAGCTAACGACAAACAAAAAAGAAGTGATTTTTTAAACATCGCAGATGGTTTTAGCTTGGGGGTAAATACCCATTCAAGGGCTAAGCTTTGCCTTGAAAATTATTTAGGTTTACTTTGACATTTTACGCTCTAATAACGAATATACGGGCTTATGAGCCGTATTATTTACAACTACAAAATCAATAAAATCACTGACCACACAAAACAAATTCGTGAGCTAGATCTTCAGATTATCAGCCACCCTGAATTTAAGTTTAGAGCCGGCCAATTCGTTATGCTTCATGTTCCGCAAACTGATGAAAATGGCCAACCGATGAAAGCCGCTCTTCGCGCTTATTCAATCGCAACAACTGAACACGATTTACAAAAATTTCGTTTAATTTTTAAATTCGTCGATAACGGCGTAGCTTCAAAATATGTTTGGGGTTTAAAGGGCGATGAAATTTTAAATTTCACAGGTCCGTTTGGAAAAGTGTTCTTTCAAGAACCTCCGACAGAGCAAATTGTTTTCTTCAACACTGGCAGCGGTATTTCACAACACTTCTGTTACTTAGAATCAAAAATGAAACAGTACCCGGAATTAAAATACAAAATGTATTTTGGTCTACGTTACGAAGAAGACATCTACTACCGTGAAGAATTAGAAGCGTTAAAAAAACAGCTTCCGAATTTTGAATATCACTATGTTCTAAGCCGTCCGACTGAAAAATGGACTGGTAAAAAAGGTTATATCCAAAACTTCTTACCTGAAATCGATTACAAAAATACACCGACAACGTTCTACCTTTGCGGTAACGGTGCGATGATTAAAGATGTGAAACACCAAGTTCTAGAAGTTGATGGCTTTGATAAAACACGTTTCTGGGCTGAGGCTTTCGACTAATGCGTAAGGCCCTGGCTGCCATTCCAGTATACCATCGAGCGGTTTTAGAACTGTTTATTGCGGGAATGCTCTGGGGAATCTCTTTTACTTTCGTAAAATGGGCACTTGTTGATTTTAGCCCGACCACTTTAGTTTTCTGGCGTTTTGCTTTTGCCATCGTCTTAGCTGAAGTGATGTTTTTTATTTTTGACCGCGAGGGATTTAAAAAATCACACCGTGACTATAAGATCGGGCTTTTTGCCGGCATCGGCCTTGGAAGCTCATTAATCTTTCAAACGATTGGCCTTCAAACAACGACCGCCACAAACTCAAGCTTTATCACTTCGCTCTATGTAGTATTAATTCCGTTTGCGAATTACTTTTTCTTAAAGACTAAAGTTCATTGGTATCACTTTGCTTTAAGTTTTGTGGCCTTTTTAGGAATGGGATTATTATTAGACCTTCCGAACAACGGTTTAAAACTGCAAAGTGGAGATCTATTCACAATTTTAGTTGCAGTTACTTCGACGTTTCATATTATCGCAGTCGGTATCGGATCTAAAAGAATGCAAAGTGGTTTTCGCTTTAATACATCACAAACTTTTTGGGCGTGGATTTTTTTAATTCCGTTTTTAGCTTACGATATGTCGGCTAAAGATATTCCGTTCTTTCCGCCGATCACAAGCTACATGTCGGTGTTTTCGGTTATCGGATTAGCTATTCTTGTGACTTTAGGTGCGTTCTACTTACAAGTCAGAGCGCAAAGAGTTTTATCGACAACCACAGCCAGTATGCTGTGTTTATTAGAAGCGCCTTACTCGTTTTTATTCGCGTCGGCGCTTTTAAATGAAAAACTGACTCCGATCCAATTGGCCGGAGCCATTTTAATCTTAGGTATTTCCGCTCTTACGATCTACGTAGAACGACCAAAGAATACTGACAGCTAAGATCGCAGCTCCAGTAAGACCTGTTAACCATTCAGGGATATGAAAGAAATAATCTAATAACATCATCATCGATAGAGCTCCTAACGCATAGAAAGCGCCGTGCTCTAAGAAACGAATTTGTCCTAACGTATCTTTTTCTACTAAGTACAATGTTAAGCTACGTACGAAGAACGCCCCGATACTTAGACCGATCATGATTTGAATTAGACTTTGTGTGATAGCAAAAGCCCCGATCACGCCGTCAAAAGAAAACGAAGCATCTAAGATTTCTAGGTACATAAACATACCAAAACCCGCTGACATCATTGTTTTTTTAGCCATTAAGTTTGCATCACGAGTTAACTCCATGCTTTCTAAGAAATCAGAGAAGCTATGAACGATTAAGTAAGTGATCATACCCCATAAGCCCGGAACCAAGAAACGAATTTGATCTTCGGCCGCCATTAAACTTGTGATAGCAAGTAGTGAAACTAATGCCACAATAATCTCAACACCTTTATATTGCGATACCATCACTAGTGGTTTTTCGATAATGTGAATCCAGTGATCTTCTTTATCTTCATTCATGAAGTAATGTAAAAACACCATAAATAAGAACATTCCGCCGAATGCCGCAACCGTAATATGCGCTGACGTCATAAGTTCTGCGTATTTAGCAGGATCGTTTAACGACAGCAATAAAGCTTCGATGGGGTTAATGTGCGCGATAATAGATACGATCGCCAATGGAAACACTAAACGCATACCAAACACCGCAATCAAAATACCCCAAGTTAAGAAGCGTCTTTTCCAAACTTCGTCCATTTTTTTTATCACTGTGGCGTTGACCACGGCATTATCAAACGAAAGCGAAATTTCCAACACCGCTAAGATTAAAGCTGTAAGACCAGCTTGCAGCATATGCCCTGTCGAGCCGGTTTGATACCATTCAAAACCCATGGCTGTAGCTAAGCCGATCACTGTAATAATTAACGAACCTCTGATGTATTTCAACATGCTGTTATTCCTTTTCTTCTTTTTTATCTTTTTTCTAATAATGGTTTTAAAAATTTAGCGGTTTCACTGCGCGTGTTTTTTGCGACGGCTTCTGGAGTTCCTTTAACGACGATTTCGCCACCGTAAATTCCCCCGTCTGGCCCCAAATCAATAATATGATCGGCACATTTCATCACTTCTAAGTTATGTTCAATCACCAGAACTGTATTACCTTGCTCTGTTAATTCTTGCATTAATTCAACTAACTTTCTGACATCATCAAAATGAAGACCCGTTGTCGGCTCATCTAAGATGTATAAAGTTTTACCTGTGCCACGGCGTGAAAGTTCTTTTGATAACTTCACACGTTGTGCTTCACCACCCGACAACGTCGTTGATGACTGACCGAGTGTCATATAATCAAGACCCACTTTGTGAAGTGTTTCAAGTTTGCGGTAAATTTGCGAGTGATTTTTGAAAAACTCTAACGCTTCTTCAACGTTCATCGCTAGAACATCAGCGATATTTTTTTCTTTGTATTTAATTTGTAAAGTTTCGCGGTTGTAGCGTTTACCTTGGCAGGTATCACACTGAACAAACACATCTGATAGAAAGTGCATCTCCATACGGATTTGCCCGTGGCCCATGCAGGTTTCACATCTTCCGCCTTTAACGTTAAAGCTAAAACGGCCCGGCTCAAAACCACGCAGTTTAGCATCAGGCAACGAAGCATACAGATCACGAATCATTGGAAGTAAGCCAACATACGTTGCAGGTGTTGAACGCGGTGTACGACCAATGGGGCGTTGATTGATATCAATCACCTTATCGATATGTTGTAAACCTTCGATGGATTTATACGGCGAAGGCACAGCATTCGCTTTGTAAAATTCTTTCGCTAAGATTTTGTATAACGTATCAATGATCAGCGTCGATTTACCACTGCCAGAGACTCCCGTTACACACGTGTACGTACCTAACGGAATTTCTAAATCTACGTTTTGCAGATTATTACCCGTAGCCCCTGTAAGCTTTACGAAAAGCCCATTGCCTTTACGGCGGTTTTTGGGAACCGGAATTTTTCTGGCTCCAGATAAATACTGGCCCGTGACCGAATTAGGATTTTTCATGAGCTGCTGAGGCGTTCCTTCAGCGATTAAAGCTCCGCCTAGTTTTCCGGCGCGAGGGCCTAAGTCTACGACATAGTCAGCAAATAAAATCGTGTCTTCATCATGCTCAACTAAAACGATTGTGTTACCGCGATCTTTTAATTCGCCGATGATTTCAAGTAATCTATGGTGGTCACGCGGGTGCAAACCAATACTTGGCTCGTCCATCACGTACATACAACCAATAAGCGCTGACCCCACTTGCGTAGCTAGACGAATACGTTGTGCTTCACCACCCGATAATGTTCTGGCTGGGCGAGACAATGATAAATAAGAAGTTCCCACGCGCTCTAAATAAGTTAAGCGGTCAGAAATTTGTTTTACGATTTTTTCAGCGATGAATTGTTGCTTAGCTGTCCATTTGGTTTTTTTAAAAAACTGGCTAAGCTCTGTCACAGAATAATCAGAAAGTTCGGCGATATTTTTTTTATCGATTAAAACATTTAAGCTTTCTGCTTTTAAACGTGTGCCTTTACAAGTTGGGCACGCATTTAAAATCATTTCCTCTTCTTCGTCATCGTCATCACCGGTGGTTTTTTTGCCTTTGTAAGTGTACTTCACCGAATCAAGTTTTTTACCACCCACCTCAGAATCAGAAATTTGTTCTTCTTCAACTAAGTCTAATGTACCTAAACCATTACAAGATTCACAGGCCCCACGTGGGTTATTAAAACTAAAAAGCCTAGGTTCTAACTCCGGAAAACTGAAACCACACTCAGGACAAGCTGAATGCATTGAGAAATTATGTCTATCACCTTCACCGTTAGCTTTAACAGTTTCAATCACTAGGCGACCAGCGGCTAATGATAAAGCTGTGTTCACGCTTTCAGATAAACGATGTTTGATCGAATCTTTTAAAATTAATTGATCAACCACTAAATCAATATCATGCGTTTTTGTTTTCGCAAGTTTTGTGGCTTTTTCTAAGTCGATAAATTTTCCGTCGACCTTAGCTTTAACAAAGCCTTTTTTAAGCCACTTGGTGAATTCAGCCATGAACTCACCTTTTTTACCTTGGGCCATTGGGGCTAAAACGTAAAACTTAGTGCCTTGTGGTTTTCTTAAAATTTCATCAACAATCGCTTGTGGTGTTTGTGAACTCACCGGCACATGGTGAATCGGGCAACAAGGTGTTCCCACTTTGGCGTACAATAAACGCATGTAATCATAGATTTCGGTGATTGTTCCCACCGTTGAGCGTGGGCTTAAGCCGACTGACTTTTGATCAATGGCAATCGCTGGAGATAATCCAGTCACAGAATCAACTTCAGGTTTTTTTAATTGCTCTAAAAAATTACGTGCGTAGGCTGATAAACTTTCAACGTATCTGCGTTGGCCTTCGGCATAAACCGTATCAAAGGCTAAAGATGATTTACCTGATCCAGATAGACCAGTGAATACAGTGATTTTATTTCTGGGAATCGACAGAGAGACATTTTTAAGATTGTGCTCTCTGGCGCCTTTTACAACGATGTCGTTAGTTTCAGTATGCTTGGCCATTCGCCAATATCATATTACTTTTGGCAGTCTGAACATACTCCAAAAAGCTCTAGAACGTGCCCCGTCAAACGGAAGCCGAAGTGTTTAGCCACTTGTGATTGCAATTCTTCGATTTTTTCGTTTTCGAATTCGCAAATCTTGCCGCATTTAGTGCAAGTTAAGTGATCGTGATGCTCTTTAGGCGTTAATTCGTAACGTGAAGCGTGGCCACCCATGCGAACTTCAGTTACTAATTCGTTAGCTGCTAGGTCGCGTAAAAAACGATAAACTGTTGCAAAGCCCACAGAGGAATCGCGCACCGATACTTTTTCGAACAACTCTTGCGCAGTAACGTGGCGTTCGCCAGATTTTTTATCTCCGTCATGTAGAGACTGAAGAATTAATAAACGTTGATCTGTGATTTTTAAGTTCATCGAACGGATCATTTTTTTAAAATCGTCGATTTGGTAACGTTCAGATTTACGAACTGTTTCAGAAGTTTGGTGGACTGGAAGAATGATAGAGCTATCGATGTTTTTCATAGCAGTAGTGATACTGATAATGACTTTCATTTGCAAACTTTAAAAAGGTAGGCCGTACCTTTTTGTCAAAAAATGCTCTATTAAACAGCAAAACACCTGTTTTTACATATCTCCATCAACAATTCAAACCTAGGGGCATTTAGCTTTTAAGCTATTGGCCCACTCTTCCACAACCTGAAGCGCTTCAGTGTGGGCGATTGATCGACCCAGCTGAGGCATTTTGACTTCTAAGTGATCGTTCTTCATACGGTAGTAAACAATGGATTTATCAGCCCCTTGCGGATCAAAATCGAAAAGTCGCCCACCCGATCCAAGGCCCGCGGCCACCGGGCGTTTGCAATAACCATAAGAATTACTTTTTGGATCAAGCTCGGTTTGCAAATACAAACCTGTATTACGGGCGCCACCTTTTGGTGAATGGCAGTGAGCGCAGTTAATTTCTAAGTACGCTTGCACACGGCGATCTAACGGACCCGATTCAGGTAAAGACCAAACTGCTGTTGTAGGAACTTGTTTTAAATCTTTTGGTAATCCACTTAAAAAAGCTTTACGTGCGAAATACACTAACTGATTTTCTTGGCTACCATCTTCGTTCGATGAAAATGTCCAATTTAAAAATTTAGCTTTAGGACCAATCGGCGACATGGTTCCTGTAATCGTGTCGGTCATATGACAAGAAGCACACTGGCGGCGATTCGGAACAGCATAGTCGATTTTAAGTGGTTTTTCATTCTGAGCTAAGATGTCGTAAGACTCAACTTTGCCACCTAAAAATAAAAAGGCGTCTTGTTTTGAATGATCCCATAGATATTCAACCGCTTCCCAACCGGCTTTACGCCTCACTAACAAGCGGGTTTCGATAGCGACAGGTTTTTCTGATTTTGGATTTCGCAAAAAGAGTGAGAATGTTTTTGTAATCACTGTGCCGACTGGAAAATCTAAAACAGAATTTTCTGAATACTTCATCGATGTGTTAGGCGGCAAAAAGATAAAACGATCTTTTTCGGCGTAATCCGTGAATAATTCGTTATTCAAGTTGTACTTAAAGCCGCGCTCATTTGGTGTTTGAGTTGCATCTGCTTTATGAGCAAATAAATTGTAATCTGATAAATTTGGACAGTCGTATTCTAAAGCCTGCCAATTAACACCTTTGTTTTTTTGTTTGCATATTTTAGTAATAGTTTCGGAACTTGCTTTTACAAGTGATGCCGGAAGCGCCGGAGCTTCGGCCAATTTAATTTCTGGAAAAGGCTCTAGCACACAAGCATGCGGAGCCGTATCATGTGTTCCAGGACCACCTGGAAAGGGCACCCACCAACGGCTATTATCTAAGTGCATATTCCCAAAGCGAACATCATCGGTCCCATCAGTGGTTTTATTTTTTCCGATACAAATGCGATCTTTATCCGCTAGTTTTTCACCCGTGTAGGTTCCATCTTCAATACCGTCGTAAATAATTTCTGGTGTGGTAAACCCAAGAAGCAATTTAATAATGGCGTTCATGCGGGTCCCGTCAAAGAATTTAAATTCTCCTTTGGTGAAAGTATTATCGCGAATCGAAATACGGCGAGGCATCGGGTCGTAATTCGTATCATCGAATTTTCGCTCACTCACCGCGTAGTGAGAAATGGCCACACCAGTTAAGCTGTTGTTAATAATTTTATTTTCAAAAATTTCTACTTCACTATTGGCCATAATAAAAATGCCAAGTCCGTCAGGAACTAAGTGAACGATACTTCCGGGAGTTGAAAAGTTTTTTAAATTATTATCATGAACGTGATTATTAAAAACCCGCGTTTGACGCCCGCCTTTAACAGGTAAATTGGGTAAATTAAAAACTAAAATTCCTGCTGTATTGGCAAAGGCTTCGTTTTCATACACATCAGCGTAACGTGAATTTTCAATTTCGATTCCGGCCACATTACGAAAAGCTTTATTCCTGCGAACGATGATATTTTCGCTCTGGCCTACGTAAATTCCGGCATCTGAAGAATCAGACACCTCACAGTCTTCAACTAAAACATTTCGGCTTGAAACGGGATATAACCCATAAGCGCCGTTTTCTCGACGAGGCCCGGCCGTCCACGAAATTTTTAAACGACGAAAAGTCACTGACTGGGCCGAGACGACTTTAACTGCGTTTCCGAAACTATCTTCAACGGCGAAGTCTGAAAACTCTAAAGCGTTAGCACTTCCAAAAACACCTTGCGCTCCAATTTTTTGATTTTTAAAAGACAGAATGGTTTTACCCATGCCTTGCCCGCGCAGTTTGATACCGTGTTTGATAATGACGACTTCTGAATTTAAAAAGAATTTACCTTCGGGCATGATGATTTCAGCGCCGTGATCTGCCTGCTCTAAAGATTCGTTTAACGATTGTTCAAAGTTATGAGGTGAAACCTGAAAGGTTTGAGGGGCTTTGGCAAAAGCTGATTCGAAACCTAAAAATAGACACGCGATCAGTGAAAGCTTAATGATAAACATGTTCTTTTGTTTAGCTAAGTTTTCTTAAGCGAACAAAAGAAATGCGAAAACTAATGGGGAAAGAATGTGTAATTGAAGCTTTTCTGACTAACAGCATCATGAGGATGTAAGCTTTCTTCATGACGAGTCTTAATACGATAGCCAATAAGCTCAACTGGTTTGTGCTGAATGCGAGCTTTTAACTCAGAATCAACTCTTCTGACCGCGTCTTCGCAGAACATCAGGTTTTCCGAATTTAAAACAGCGAACGCCATTTCATCCGCTTTTTTGACCGCTGTTTGCACCGGAGTTTTTAAAGTGTTTTCAATAATTTGAATAAAAGACTTCAATAAGTCATTCACATCAAAATGATCTTTATCAGTGAGTAATAATTCACACTCCATCACACTTCTTTGCGCGTGCGGTGTGGCTGGCAAACGGTCGATCGTTTTAACCGGCGCAGCCGCCTGGGAATTAAAAGTTTCAACCGAAAGAGCTGCTGATTGTGGACAGGTGCTTGAGTAAAGCACCGCAAACTTAAGCCAAACTTTTAACGATTCACCTGTCGCTTTAAGACCTGAAACCGACACATCGTAATTACGAAAACCTTCTTTACCACTTTTTAGAGCTTGGGTTTTTACCGGCAGTTTGTAAGTTAAAGAAAGGCTTGCGTGGGTTGAGATACCTTCTTGTGAAGCGATCGCTTTTGTTAAAAGTTGATCTACACCCTGGGTCGTTAATTCCTGTTGAAGAAAGTAATCCATCATCAATGAATAAAGGCGCGACATGTGAATTCCGCGATGACCTTCAATCAGGTTTACCCCTAAAGCTAAATCACAAGGGATCAGGTTTTCGTGATGACGAAGTGATGACTGAATACGTTGCATACCAACCCAGTCCAGCGACTGGTAATCTTGCAATTTTTGAATTTGAACGTCGGATTTAATATCGGTGATCATCAAGGGCAATTTAGTCGAACCGAAGAGGCTTTTCAAGCTAAGTTTACCTACTTTTGTCTGGACCATAACTAAACAAGAGTTAAACCACGTGAATCGCCCTCTATAACTGCTTATAATTTAAAGCGAATGGCTGACACTCAAACTGACAACAAAACCACTCTGCTTTTTGTTAAAAATATGAACCACCAGCTCGGACCGGTGGAGAAATTTTTAATTAAACGTGGTTACAATGTTATCGTTGAAAATGACATCAGAACCGGCCTTGATCGGATCCTGGCAACCAATCCCGTGTACATCTTCTTGGCCTGGGATCATAAAAACGAAAACATTCGCGCCATGCCGAAAACGATTTATCAATCTTGTACCGGACAAATTGTTCCCTTTATCATGTCGACCCAGCGCGATCAGATTCTCCAACTGGAGACTAGTGGGTTTGAAAACAAGCTTTACCCGCCCTTGTCTGGCCCGGCCATCATTCGTTTAATTCAAAAACAAGAAAAGAGAAATCAAGTTTTTGACCAGATCAATAGTAAAAAAAGCTCACCAACTGCTAAAAAAGATTCAGAAATGATTCAGGTGAAATCTTTTTTTTCGCCAGAAGAAGAACAAAAATCTAACGTTACTTCACGCAAATCGTCTTCAATTGCCGAGAGTGAACGAAAAAAATTAGCCAGTCGAAACCGCAGCCAAGCGCAAAAATTTGCAAGCAGCAATGACCAAGAAAACCAACTCGTCTCTTCTTCAGAAAAATACAATCCCAACAAAGCTAAACTTATCGCAGCCCTTGCAAAAGAAATCGATAAAGATGGCGTAATGTCAGAAGGTCAAAAACACACGACCAAAATAAATTTATCGGCAGTGGTTGAAAAAGAATATTCGGCCATAAACGGCGGACCGCAAAACACTTTAAAAAAAGCAATTGAAGAAGAAATTGACCTCATTGGTGAACTCAACAAAGTCGATAAAGCGATTACTAAAGCAAGGCTTCTGGCTTTACTTGATAGTCAGTCAAGCACATCCCAGACTTCTGCAATGTCGCTGCTACTTCCAAAAGCGGCTAAAAAATTAGCGCAAAACCAAAAACAATCTTTAGACAAATCTTTTTCTGAAGTTGTTAAACCTGAAATGTTTGATCTTATCGAAAATTATTCAGACATTACCGAGGGCACCTCTTTACTCACTGAGACGACAAAAATCTACGTTATGGCTATTCAAGAAATTGAATGGACTGGGTATTTAACTGTAGCTTCAGAAAATTTTCTTGATATCACTTCAGCGCAAATGATTTTAAACAACTGGCTTAGACAAATGATTCAGGTTGAACGCATTGATAAAAACCCTGACGAACAAGAGGAATTACCTGAAGCTGTGCTGTTTGAAATTCACGTACCTAAAGTGAACTTTGCCGATTTTTGTAGTTACAAAGCCGATTTTTTTAAAGATATCCAGTTCGAAGATAAAAAAACAATGTTAAGTTTTTTCTCGTTTAGCCCGTATCAAGTGATCAACTCTGTTCACGATACTTCAGACATGCTGGAGCTTTCGACAGACTTTTTACAGCCAAACCAGAATCTGCCTTTTGACGTGAATTTGTATTTGCCTGAAAACAAAAGATTTATTCTTTATTTGCGCCCGGAATCTTTTTTAGATGACGCACAAGTTTCACGTCTACAAGCGCGTAAAGTTCAGTATATTTATTCAAACATGGATTACGAATGGGCATTATTGAAATACAAAGCCGAATTTAACTTACGCGCCTTAATAGAATCGTACATTCAGCAAATTAAAGGTTCAAACACATGAAAAAATTAATTCTAGGAAGCACTTCGATTTACCGTAAAGAATTAATGCTTAAATTGGGAATTCCTTTTGAGGCGATGAAACCATCTTGCGATGAAGACGTTTTAAAGCAAGGTTTATTAAAGCAGAACAAAACTCCTCTGGAAGTTGCTGAAAGCTTAGCTTATGCCAAGGCCGCATCTTTAAATAAAGAATTCAAACAAGCTGTAGTGATCGGTGGTGATCAGTTAGTTGATTTTGATGGCCATATTATTGGAAAAAGTAAAACCAAAGAAAAAGCCAAAGAGCAACTGACAGCAATGGCTGGACGCACACACCAGCTAATCACAGCGATTGCTATTTTACATGGTGATCAAAAATGGACTTTAAATCATATTTCTAAAATGAAAATGAAAAAGCTTTCAAGCCAAGAGATCGAAAGTTATATCAACAAAGATCACCCGCTTGATTGCGCTGGCAGTTACAAAATTGAACAAAGTGGTATCTGTCTTTTTGAAAAAATTGAAACCGACGACTTTTCAGCGATTCAAGGGTTACCGATGATGTGGATCAGTCAAAAACTTAAGGAGATCGGCTATGAGCTCTTCACTAACTAACGATCAAAAACTAAATTCCGAATTAAAAGACTTAGCTATTAAAGCTATGGAATTTTCTCACTCCCCGTATTCAACAAAACGTATTGGCGCGGCTATTCGTTTAAGTAACGGCCAGATCTACTCAGGCTGCAATATTGAAAACGCAAGCTACGGCGGAACGGTGTGCGCTGAGCGTGTGGCGATCTGGAAAGCTTATAGCGAAAATAAAAAGCCTGTGCATGTGACTCACGTAGCTGTGGCTAGTGCGGAAGAAAGCCCATGGCCACCGTGTGGCTTTTGCCGCCAAGTTTTAGCTGAGTTTGCCAAACCTGAAACACAAGTGATTCTGACGAATACGACGGGTAAAGAGAAAGTTTTAGGTTTTAAAGAGTTGTTCCCGTTTGCTTTTGAACCGGAACATTTAAATAAGTAGTCTTTGTTCTTCGATTGGCCGCTGCGCTAGTTGGCCTTTCTGGCACAGCCTTTCTGACGGCATCGTGCCGTCAGATGAGAATTTTCCATTCCGCACAAATAAAAAAACCGACCTGGATGGTCGGTTTTGCGGGATTCAAAAAGGGCAGAGCCCTTTTTCAGACAGGATGTCTCCTACGCCCAATTATTGTTGGCTTAAAAGAGCATCGTTAGTTGATACTTTAGCTGACTTACGTAATTCAGAAATCCATTTTGAGTAACCGCTTAAAGATTTTTGGTTAGCGGCGGCCTCTTCTTTAGCTGGTGCTGTTGAAGCTACGCTTTTTGCGTCTATTAATTTTAAAACGTACTGAGCATCGCCTTCACGAACTAAAACTTTAGCCACAGGGTTTTCTTTGCTGAGTTCTAAAGAAGCTTTAAATAAAGCTTCAGAGTTAGCTTGTGGTAAAGCATCTTGAGTTAAATCGAAGTAACCAGACTCAGTCCATCTTAAGCTCGATTTATTGATATACTCATTAACCGCTGCTACATGGCCTTTAGCTACTAACTCTTCTAAGCGTTTAGCAATCGCTGTATTGGTTTCTTCAGCTTGCAGTTTAGCGGCGATACCATTTTTAGCAGCTTCAAATGAAGTTGTTTGCGCCGGCTTTTTATCAGCGACTTTAATGATATGGAAACCAAATGGCGTTTTAACGATTTCAGACACTTTACCCACTGGCGTGTTAAAAGCGGCTTCTTCAAATTCTTTAACCATACGGCCTTTAGCAAAGTAACCTAAATCACCTTTTTTAGTTTTAGAACCTGGATCTTCCGAAACTTCACCAGCAACTTTACCGAAATCTTCTTTCTTTAAACGCTGAATGATGTTTTCCATTTTAGCTTTAGCAAGGGCTTCATCAGCACCTTCACCTGTACGGATTAGGATGTGAGCAGCTTTAACTTGCTCAGGAGTTTCAAATTCGCCTTTTTGGTTATTATAGTAATCTTGAACTTTTTGCGCGAAAGCTGGGTCAGATAATCTTTTAGCTGCAGACTCTGGCGTAATTAATTTTTTGATTTCATCAGCGTTGATTTTAACAAAAGCAACATTCATTTGTTTTGATTTAAGTTCAGCTTCTAAGTCTTTTTCGATACGGCTTGAAGATAAACCTAATTCAAATAACTGGCGGATACGTTGGGTTTTTGTTTGGGCGCGAAGGTCTTTTTCAAACTCACCTGGAGTCAGTTTGTTGGCCATCAACAGATTTTTATAAAGATCAGATTGGAAAACGCCGTCTTTTTTGAAGTACGGAAGATCTTCCATGATGATTTTTTTAAGCTCTGCATCAGTTGCGTAGATTTTTTCACGTTCAGCAGCTTGGGCTGATAACGAATTATTGATTAATTCATTTAAAGCTTCAGAACGAATTTGTTTCTTTTGGAATTCGTTATCGATTTTACCACCGAAAAATTGCGCGTAATAGTTTGAAATACGGCTTTCTTGCTCTTGAAATTGTTTAAGAGTGATGATCTCACCGTTTACTTCAGCCGCTGCGCCGATACCTAGAGTTCCATTACCTCTTGTTGAATAATCAGAAAGAACGAAAGTTAAAATGATCATACCAAAAATGATCATGGCTAAAATCGCTTTACCGTTGATGGCACGACCGCCAGCTAATGTCGCTTTAACTTGCTTAATAAACGTGTGTTGAGACATGCAGTGTTTGCTCCTTAAAAATTACAGATAAAATATCTTTAAAGATAGTGTTGAAATCTGCAAGTAATTTGTTACCGTTAGATTCAGGAGAACTTTTCTACTGTGAATTTTCTAAATATTAATTTCAAAAAAGCGATTCTCATTTTACTCATGGCTTTATTGCCGCTGATCTCAATTAACATGGAGCAGAAAAAATCTCAGGAAAGCTGGTTTGCTCAGCCCTTAAGCTTTTTATCTGATGGCTTTCAATCTTTATTCTCTGGTTTAAGCTTAGGTGTACGCGGAACTACCGCTGAATACTTGAATTTAATCAATATCAAGAAAGACAATGCCCGCTTACAAAGCGAATTAGCAGAGATCAAAACTCGTCTTAAGCTTTTTGACGAAAGCCAAATTGAAATTGCCCGTTTAAAAAACATTTTAGATTTCCAAAAGAACACAAAAATGGAGTTATTGCCAGCGCAAGTGATTGGCCGCGATCTTTTGCCGGATCACAAGACAATCACACTCAACAAAGGCAAAAAACATGGGCTTAAGCACATGCAGGCCGTGATCACAGTATCTGGCGCTGTGGGTTATATTTTTAGACCTTCAGAACATACAGCACACGTGATGTTGATCACAGATCGCTATTCAGTATTTGATGCTATGATTCAAAAAACACGTGCGCGTGGGCTTATCGAAGGAACTTCTAAAGAAGGCGGTATTCTTCAATACATCGATCGCACAGAAGATGTTAAAGCCGGTGACATTATCGTAACTGGTGGCTTAGATAATATCTTTCCAAAAGGATTTCCCTTAGCAGTGGTAACCGATGTTGAACGTAAAACTAAAAGTGCCAGCCTTATCGTAAATGTTAAACCGGTTGTTGAAGCGAACAAAATCGAAGAAGTGTTTGTCGTGTTAGATGCCGCTCATGAAGATTTCTTTCCTGAAACAACGACGGCGGCAAACTAGCAATGTCTAGAAGTACGATTTTACTGATTTTAAAACTTGTTGTGTTCACGCTGGTGTTTTATGCGTTCTGCGCATTTCAAACTAGCTTTTGGCCGTTTGTGCTTGGTTCATTTCCTGCCCCACAACTTTGGTTAATTATGGTGGTTTTTATCGCGCTTAAGTGGCCAAATATCCGCGCGGTATTTTTTATTTATTTCTTGGGTCTAATTATGACCCGCTACTCATACATTCCACTAAAAATGGCCTGGACAAGCTTAGTGGCACTAATGCTTTTTGTCTGGATCTTTAAAAACCGCATTCATTCAACGTCATTGTTTTATTTTTCAATTTTAGCAACAAGCGGATCATTCTTTTACGCGATTGCGTACATTTTGATTTCACGTTGGTTAGAACCAAACCCTACTCCGGTTTTCTTTTTACACCGTCTATTAGAGTTGGGTTGTAACTTTTTATTCAGTATTCCGATTTACAAATTCTTAGAATTTATTGATCAGCGTTTTGAATCAAATCCTTCTTGGGGACCAACGACAACAACAGCGAGCACTTCTTCTGAGGTGGAACCATGAGAACGCAGTATATTAGTAACCCCGAAGAGGCTAGAGATTTTCTTAACCGCTACCGCCCGTTTTATATTTTCGTGGCGATCACAGCGGTTATCTTTACCACACGTTTAATGTGGCTTCAAATCATTAACGGCCGTGAGCTTCGCCAATACTCGGAAAAAAACCGTGTTAAACAAACGAAAATCATGGCCCCACGTGGTCTGATTATGGATCGTGATGGACGCGCTTTGGTTGAAAATTTACCGGGTTTTGAAGCCGTTATTTCCCCGCAATATATCGAAGATTTAAAAGCTCTTTCTGAAAACGTGGCGCCAGTCATCGGCATGGAGCCCGCAAAACTTATTGAAAAAATCACGCGTTCTAAAAAATTAAACGGCCCTTTTTCTTTAATCCGCTTAAAAGATAATTTGTCGCGTGAAGAAGTGTTTCGTTTAAAACGTATCCGCTTAGATTACCCAGGATTAGAGATTCGCGAATCGATTATCCGTTACTACCCACTTCGTGAAGATGGCGCTCAGTTATTTGGTTATGTGGGCGAGATTTCTAAAAAAGAAATCGAAAAGTTAAATAAGAAAAATGGCCCGGATTTATTCTTTGAACAAGGTGATATCATTGGTAAATCAGGCCTTGAAGAGCACTTAGAGAAAAAAATCCGTGGTATTGATGGCGTAAGCTTCGTGCAAGTCGACGCCCATGGCCGTGAAACTATCACTGAGATTCCAAATATTTACGGTGAACAAATTAAAGATATCGAGCCGGTGCATGGTCATGGCGCAACCCTGACTATTGACCGCGATATTCAGATTGCAGCCTACGATTCATTTACTAAACTAAACCGTATCGGTTCGGTTGTGGCGATGAAATCTAACGGTGAAATCTTAGCTTGGTTAAATTCACCAAGTTTTGACCCGAATATTTTTACATCGGATGTGCCAACAAAGATCATGGGTAAGTTAAGTACTGATCCATTTAAACCGTTCCGTAATAAAGTGATTCAAGATCACTTCTGGCCGGGATCAACTTTTAAACCGATGGTGGCTTTAGCAGCCCTTCAAGAAAAAGTAATCAATGACAAAACGATCGTTGCCACACCTTCAAAACTGTGGTTCGGTAACCGTTACTTCCATGATCATAATAAAAATGGTTTCGGAAGCGTTGACGTTTACACGGCGATTGAAAAATCTTCGAACGTTTTCTTCTATAAAATGGGTATCTCTTTAGGCGTTGATAAAATGTATAACTACATTTCATTACTTGGCCTGGGCGCACGCACAGGTATTGAGATGGACCGTGAGGCTCCGGGAAGACTACCAAGTTCTGAATGGAAAAAAGCCCGCTTAGGCGAAGAGTGGCAACCAGGTGAAAACTTAACAATGGCCATCGGTCAAGGTTACGTAACAGCTACACCACTTCAAATGGCCGTCGCCTACAATACGATTGGTACTGAAGGTAAAGTTGTAAAACCTTTTATCGTTAAAAAAGTAACTGACCATGAGGGTAAAATTTTATTTGAACGTTTTCCTGCAGAATTACGTGATGTCACGTTACCGCAACCGAATGGTTTTAAAATCGATAAAAGCACTTTCAAAGTCGTAAAAGAAGCGATGAGACGCGTGGCCAATGGGTCTGGCGGTACCGCCCGTCATTGGAAAGTTCCTGGCGTTGAAATGGCTGGAAAAACTGGTACGGCCCAAGTTATGAGCTTCTCGGCAGATCAAATCTATCAATCGTGCGAAGCGCGCCCTATACAAATGCGCCATCATGGTTGGTTCGTAGCGTGGGCTCCGGCTGATAAACCAGAAATCACTGTCGCCGTACTTGCCCAGCATGCTTGTCACGGCAACACAGGGGCTGCTCCGATCGTACGCGATATCATGGAAGCTTATTTCAAGAAGTATCATCCCGATATCATCAGAGATGCCTTAAAGAAAAATCCGAATGCTCGAGGCATTGTGACAACAGCTCCTGCGAGCAATGATTAAGGAATCGTAAATTATGTCAATTGGTGGAATTAACGTAACAGAAAGAAACTTTTTAAGCCGCATCGATTTGCGCTTAATTGGTTTAATTTTTACTTTGAACGTGATTGGGCTTATTAATTTATTTAGCGCGACTCACGGACCTCACTCAACCGAAGTTGAAACTTTGTTTATTCAACAGATCGTGTGGCTTACAGCCGGCTGGACAATTTTCTTTGTAATGACCTTTTTAGATTACATTTGGATTAATCGTGTGATCTGGCTTATGTACATAGTAAATGTCGGCGCTTTAGTTTACGTGGATTTTTTCGGTAAAGTGGTTCTAGGCGGTCAACGTTGGATTGATCTTAAGTTTTTCAGATACCAACCTTCTGAAACGATGAAGATGTGTTTAATCTTAGTTTTATCTAAGATTTTAATCACCCGAAATCCTGAAGGCCCTGGTATGGGAATTCGTGATCTTTTATTTCCGTTTGCTTTATTATTTGTCCCGTTTGTCTTAACGATGAAGCAGCCCGATTTAGGAACCGCTATGATGTTAATGTTAATCGGTGGTACTTTATTATTCTTCGTTAAAATCAGAAAAAGTATCTTGATTACGATCATTGGTTTAGGTTTAGTCGCTTTACCTGTTGTCTGGAAATACGCTCTTAAAGATTACCAAAGACACCGTGTTTATACGTTTATCTCTCCGGATTCAGATCCTCAAGGTAAAGGTTATAATTCGATTCAATCGCGTATTGCCGTTGGTTCAGGACAGTTTTTCGGTAAAGGTTTTCGCCAAGGAACACAGTCACAGTTAGAATTCTTACCCGAGCGCCACACTGACTTTATTTATTCGGTATTATCTGAAGAGTGGGGTTTTGTCGGAAGTATCGCCGTTTTAACTACGTTTATTTTCTTATTCTTAGTGTGTTTTGAAATTGCCTCTAGAGCCCGGGATAAATTCGGAGCTCTGGTTGTGGTCGGTGTTACCGCATACTTATTCTGGCATATGTTTATCAATATCGGCATGGTTATAGGACTTTTACCGATCGTGGGCGTTCCATTACCACTTCTTAGTTACGGTGGATCGGGAATGTTAACCACAATGTTAGGTATGGGCTTAATCAGCTCTGTCGCCTACCGCAGATACTTATTCTAAGATGAAATACGTTTTAGGAATTATCGGATTAATTGTACTTGGTCTTTTTGCACAATGGGGCTGGAACACTCTGGCTCACCAACGTGACGAAAAAGTTGAATCGGCGATTGAACAATCGTTATTTCCGGTCATTACAAAATCACAAACACCCGATCATGTTTTTGCCCGCCCGATGTGGACTGACACCAGTGGCGACGCTTTAACGGTTTACTGCGATTATTACGGCGAAAAATCTCCGGAAGCGCGTGAGCTAGTTAGAAATGAAATGGTTTTAGTCGTTAAAAAATGGGCCGAAACACACCCTAGAAAATTTAAGTTTCACTTTGTCACATTCACGGACGAAGTTATTGGTCCTGAGAAGAAATAAGCATTGAGTTACGTAAACCCAACTGAGCTAAGTTTCTTTCTTTGCTGGCTCTAGCGCTTAAAGCCGATACTATCTGCAAAAATGTTCTTCTCTCTTTGTATGATAATCTTAAAACTTTCACTACGATCTCGGCTTTTTACGAGATAAACCTCTCTGCCCTCGTAAAATGTAACTTAAATGCATGGGCGTAAGTTCGAGTTCTTTAGCAAACTTACGCAATGAATAGCGTGGATAATGTAGTCTAAATTCTCCTGAGGCAATTTATAGACAGAGTTTTTATTTGTTAATACAGTTTGAACAGCTCTTTGCATAATAATTCAAGAATTGCAAAACCGCGACCGAACCAAATCACTACTGAGCCATTTCGAATCAATGATCTCATCCGAAACCCGAACACAAACACCCTGGATCTAACCATCAAAAATCTATAACTGCCCCTTAAAGACCACTCCTGTTTTCAAGTGCTACAAATAAAAAAGCCGCTGAATCTCTTCAAGCGGCTTTTTATTAATCATCAAATCACTGACTAGTTAATGATTGATCAATAGTGCTTAGATCGAGGCGCAAGGAGGCGACAATACGTACAGTATGTCGCCGACGCGGCAACGAAGAGCTACGCGCTTATTGGTCGATCATTCTGTAGCGAATGCGTTTTGGTGTGGCATCTTCGCCCATGCGTTTTTTACGGTCTTCTTCATACTCAGAGAATGAACCTGGGTAGAAGTAAACTTTTGAATCCCCTTCAAACGCCATAGTGTGCGTACAAACGCGGTCTAAGAACCAACGATCATGGGAAATCACAATCGCAGATCCACCGAATTCGTTTAATGCTTCTTCCAGCGCACGCATTGTATTTACGTCTAAGTCATTCGTCGGCTCATCTAGTAAAAGTAAGTTCGCACCTTCTTTTAAGATTTTAGCCATATTCACGCGGTTTCTTTCACCACCTGATAATGTGCCCACTTTTTTCTGTTGGTCTGTGCCCGAGAAATTAAACCAGCTGACGTACTGACGAGCTGGAACTTCGCGGTTACCTAATTTAATTAAATCAGCTCCGCCAGATAATTCATCAAAGATTGTTTTATTCGGATCAAGAGTTTCACGTGTTTGATCAACGTAAGCAATCTTAACTGTTTCACCGACTTTAAAAGTTCCAGAATCTGGTTTTTCTTTGCCTGTGATCATTTTAAATAATGTTGATTTACCGGCACCGTTCGGCCCGATAACGCCTACGATAGCCCCTTTAGGAATTACGAAATCTACGCCATCAAGTAATAATTTTTTGCCGTAGCCTTTTGTTACACCTTTAGCTTCAACAACGATGTTACCTAAACGAGGTCCAGGCGGAATGTAGATCGACATCTCTTGTAATTTTTCAGCTGAAGGTTCTTTTAATAAATCTTCGTACGCGTGGATACGTGCTTTTGATTTAGATTGGCGGGCTTTTGCACCCTGACGGATCCATTCTAACTCGCGCTCTAATGTTTTAGCTTTTTTAGATTGAGACTGTTGCTCTTGCGCTAAACGTTTATCTTTTTGCTCTAACCAAGAAGAGTAATTTCCTTTCCAAGGAATACCTTCACCGCGGTCTAATTCTAAAATCCAACCGGCTACGTTATCTAAGAAGTAACGATCATGGGTTACGGCGATAACTGTGCCTGGGAATTTAGCTAAGTACTGCTCTAACCAACCAACTGATTCAGCATCCAAGTGATTCGTCGGCTCATCGAGAAGTAAAATATCTGGATTAGACATAATTAAACGAGCAAGAGCGACACGGCGTTTTTCACCGCCTGATAAGTGCGTGACCGGGCTATCTGGCTCCGGACAACGTAAAGCATCGATGACTAATTCGATTTTTTGGTCGACTTCCCAGCCGCCCATTTGTTCGATTTTTTCTTGAAGCTCACCCTGTTTTTCGATCAGCTTGTTCATCTCATCGGGATCTAAATCAGGATCAGAAAACTTATCATTGATCGCATTGTAATCTTTCATCAATTTAGGAAGGTCTCCCATTTGAGAAAAAATATTATCACGAACATTAAGTGTTTCATCTAATTGAGGTTCTTGCTCTAAGTAGCCGACTTTCATCTTCTTTGCCGGAAATGCTTCGCCTAAAAATTCAGTGTCAACACCCGCCATAATTCTTAGCAATGATGACTTACCTGAACCATTCAGACCTAGAACGCCGATTTTTGCGCCATAAAAATACGATAAATAAATATCTTTTAGAACGAAACGATTTGGAGGGTAAACTTTAGAGACACCCTTCATTGTGTAGATAATATCTTGAGACATGCACTTCTCCCTTGATTTTCAAAGTGATATTAGTACCATAGAGTCTAAAGGCAACACAACTAAAGTAATGAGCAACAAGAAGTCTTCAAAGAATAGCAGCAGCGCTAAAAGCAGCGCATTAAACCCAAGCGCACTAAACCCCTCAGAACTGCAAGGTTTAGCTAAGGTTAAATGGTCTTCTATGGCTACAGACCTGAAATCTGCTATGGGCTCATGGTCAGATCTTGACCAGAAACCCGCCGCAAAATCTCCTGAAGAAGAGCAATTAGACAAAGTTAAATCTTTAATTGAAGATCTAAAACTAAAACTGAACGATTTCTAAGAATATTAGCTTAAGACTTAGCTAACTTTATCGCCTTTTTCCCAGATCGACGCCACTTCAACTAACCCTGCCGTTACGCTATGGAATTCTGTCTGAGTTTGTAGCTTTTCTTGGCCAAAACGGGCTTCGAATTCTTTTCTAATCAAAGGTACTTTTGATGTTCCGCCTGTTAAGCACACTAAATCGATTTGTTTTTCAGTTAAACCAGATTTTTGAAGAGATCGATCTAAAGCACTGATAATATTATTTTTTACGTCTGTTGCCCAAGTGGTGAATTGCTCACTTGAGAACGTTTCATAAACTTCGATATCTGGATAATCGAATTTGAAATTTGATTTGTCTGATTTTGATAATTCTTTTTTACTCGCTTCAATACTTTCAAAAAATGGAAAGATCTGATTATCTTCAATCATCGCAAATAGGCGATCAACACCTGCTGCATCTTTTGGTGTTAGGGCGCACCTTCTAACTTCTTTAACGAATTCATAAGTGTCTTTTTCTTTTAAATGCACGATGTGAGCTGGATGGTTTAGGCGCATCATGACTGCTGGAGGCATCGTCATCACATTTCTTGCTAACGGCAGCATGTATCTGGTTTTTGCACCAAAGTATTCGTTCAATTTATTAGCCATAAACACGCTATCAAGGGCGTCACCCGCCATCGGACAACCTTCAATCGATAGAACGTCTTTTTTGCTAAATTCTTTCGGGTTAATACGCATGATCGTAAAATCACTCGTTCCCCCACCGAAATCGCCAATTAGAATTGTTTTTTCTTCGGTGGCAGATCTGCGGTAATCAAAAGCGGCCGCTAACGGTTCTGGTACAAATTGCACATCGGCAAAGCCTGCAAACTTACAGGCCTTTTCCATACGGTGAAGAGCAAAACCATCGGCCACTTCATCCATAGAATAACGAGCGGGCCTTCCCATCACCACGTGGGTGACTTTCTGCCCGATCGCTTTTTCAGCGCGCTTTTTTAATTCAAGTAAAAATAAACCAATAATATTTTCTAAAGAAAGAACACGATTGTTAAATACAGTCCCTAAGTAGCCCTGGTTTGGCAAATGCGTTTTGAAAGAACGGAACAAACGCCCTTCCATATCGTTTTCTAGAAACTCATCAATCGCACGTTGACCGTAATAACACACATCTGGATCTGGAAAATATAAAAGTGTGCGCATCATGGTTGGATCAGAATTAAGATCGTCGATCGGAAGCGCTAAGGTTTTTTCGCCGTTATAAACACACCCTACAAGTGAATTACTTGTACCAAAATCAATAGCTAAAATGGGCGTGTTTAATGATGCCAAAAGGAGATTAACCTTTGACTTCTTCAGGAGTTAAAGTTTTTAATTCAAGTGCGTGAAGGCCTGAATTGAATTCAGATCTTAACAGGTCGTAAACTTTACGTTGACGATCAACACGCCCCATTCCTTTAAAAACTTCAGAGACGATTTTTAGTTTATAATGAGTTTCACCTGTGGGCTCTACACCCATATGGTCAGCGTGACCTGCATGTTTAGCGCTGTCGTTTTTTAACTCAAAAATGACAGGGTTTAACTGCTGCAAAATATTTTTAATACGCTCGTCGCGGCTCATTGCTTTTCGCTTTCAGTTTTTACGATTTTTTAATTTTTGAAAGTAACGATTGCGCTTGAAGTTTAGCGATTTCAACACCCATTTTAGCGGCCGTGATCACACCTTTTTCTTCAAGTTTCTTTTCTACTTCTTTAGCTTTTTCTAAAGCTTTTACCGCCGCCACTTCAGCTAACGGATGCGCAAGACCGACTTCGAATTTTTCATCATTCTTCCATTGAGTCGCTACGTTTTCAGCCACTTCAAAAGCTTTTGGGGCTTTTTCGCGAACTTTTTCGCTAAATGGAAATTCAATTTTTACTTTTTCTTTTTGTGCTTCAGTTGAATCTGCAGAAGCCTCTTGTTCAGTTTCCGGTTTAACTTCGTCGTTTTCGTTAATAGCATTTTCATTGATAGAATTATTCATAAAACCTTGCCTTTTTAATAACTTAACTCGTAAATAATAGCATGATTTCAGTCTTAGAGGATAATGCTTTTTTTATCGTGCTCAACAAACCGGATGGTGTTTCTGTACACAATGAGAAGCCTAGTCTTTTAGATTGGCTAACAGAGCGAAAACTGCAGGTAAATTTCGTAAATCGCTTAGATCAACAAACCAGCGGCCTTGTGGTTGTAGCGCGTGACCCCAAATTTCACGAACCCCTATCACAAGCTTTGCACTCTGGAGCTAAAACTTACCGCGCGCTCTTACG
>JAMPXC010000004.1 GCA_023701385.1 Pseudobdellovibrio sp. | reverse complement strand
TTTAATCACGTTAACTATTCCTTGTTTTTTATTGTGAAAAATTTATAAAAAATGATCAATAACGCATTCTTAACGCCGGGCATAATATTTTTCTGAACAGTTTTTTAATGACTTCAAATTCACGGCGTGTTTTTTGACTTGTATGCGAAGAATCAAACCTGCATTTAAACTTGTAGTACTGCTGACAAACCTGGTGTTTTGCTTCGCTTTTTCGAGCACAGCGCACGCTGATGAAACGATTAAGGGCCGCATCAAGAAAATCGACAACACGTACCTTTTAGTTACTAAGAATCAAATTGCTTACACATTAGACTTCACTAACGAAGTTTCTGAACAACAAATCAAACGTTTAAATAACGGTGATTTTGCATCAGTTACGGCTAATTTTAGCTCAATCGCTTCAAGCCTTATTTACGTGACTTCAGTTGATTACATCGGTTTAGAAAGCCTTATCGGAGTTTGGCGCAGCGAAACTGATATGTGTTATGAGTTTACATCATTCACTCGCCTATACGTTTTTGCCCCGAACAAAGACGGTCAATGCGAACGCGATGTTAACCCTGATAAATACGGCAAATATAACTACTTCATCAACCCAGATGTGGGTGCATGGACGATGTTAATTTCTAATTCAAACAGCGAGTTTTTCGGTGAGCTTAGCATCATCCAAGATAACCATCTTGAAATAGAGTTGTTTGATAATCAAACTGACGCTACCCTAGGAACTATAGTTCTTAGGAGATAAGCTTTTGTTTCTACCTGTATCACAAGACATATTTTTTACAAAAAATGACCCTGAAGATATTCGCCTTGGCGATTTAGCTCACCCTATTAAATTCGACGACCTTAAAGCTAACGAATTTGTTATCTTTGGCTATCCTGACGATGACGGCATCAAACTTAACGGCGGCCGCACCGGCGCAGCCTTAGCACCTAAAACAATCCGTCAGTTTCTATACAAGATGACGCCCTCTTATAAAAAGGCCATCGTTAAAAGCAACATTCATGATTACGGTGATCTAGCTCTGACAACCGGAGACATCGCTGTTCGCCACGATATGGCCCGTAAACACTTAGTTAAATGTCTTATGAAAGACGCTAAAGTGATTTGCCTTGGTGGAGGCCACGATTACGGCTTTGCTGATAGCGCAGCCTTTGTTGACCGTTACCAAAGCACGCATAAGAAAAAACCTATCGTTATTAACTTCGATGCTCATATGGATGTGCGCCCGCCTAAAAATGGACCTAACAGCGGCACACCTTTTTACCGCTTATACGAAGAGCACCAAAATCGATTTCAATTAATTGAAATCGGTATTCAGAACCAATGCAATTCGGCTCACCATATTCGCTGGGCGAAAGAGCGCGATATTCAAATCGTTGATTTAGATACCTTACAGAATTCAGGCTGGGGTGCGGTTTGGACACAAACAGCACTTAAGGATCTAGAGCCTGATCAACCGGTGTTTGTAAGTTTTGATATTGATGCCTTAACAGCCGCTGAAGCCGGTGGCTGCAGTCAGGCTTGGGCCACAGGGCTTAAGATTGATGATTGTTTACGTTTCCTAAGCCAGCTCTACGCAAAATGCAAAGTGCGTGGCTTTGGCGTTTATGAAGTATCTCCACCGCTTGATCGCGATTATCAAACTTCGAAAACAGCCGCCTTACTTCTTCATCACTATATCTTTAATTCTTAGGAGTGTAAGACATGCGCGGATTTGGAAGCGATAATCATTCAGGCGTTCACCCGGATATTTTAAAAGCTTTAAGCGATGCTAACGTGGGCCACGCCCCAAGTTACGGAACTGACGAACTCACGGAAAAATGCCAAGAGCTTTTTAAAACTCATTTTGGAAAATCAGCCGATGCGTTTTTTGTTTTTAACGGAACAGCAGCAAATGTTTTATCTTTAAAAACCATGATGAAGAGTTTTGAATCTTGTTTTGTGACTGACATGAGTCACATGAACCAAGATGAGTGCGCAGCTCCTGAGTTTTTCGCCGGAAAATTAATCGCCGTTAAATCGATAAATGGAAAATTAACAATTCCTGAATTAGAAAAACACTACATCCGCTTAGGTGACCAACACTACACACAACCACGTGTCATTAGCCTTACCCAACCCACCGAGGTTGGCACTTTATATTCATTAGAAGAAATTAAAACTTTAACCACTTGGGCTAAAAGCAAAAATCTTTTAGTGCATATGGACGGCGCACGCTTTGTAAATGCAGTTTATAAATTAAGTTGTAGCATGAGCCAAATGACCACTGATCTTGGTGTTGATGTTTTATCCTTTGGTGGAACTAAAAATGGCTTAATGTTTGGCGAAGCCGTTGTCGTTTTAAATCCAATTTTAGGAAAAGATTTTAAATATATTCGTAAACAAGCCGCCCAGTTACCTTCAAAGACTCGTTTTATTGCGGCTCAGTTTTTGGCATTTTTTAATAACGATCTTTATAAAAAAATCGCACAACATTCGTGTGATATGGCTCAGTACTTTAATGAAAAACTATCTGGGAAAGTTAAAATTAACTATCCTGTTCAAAGCAACTCGCTTTTTGCCGAAATTCCACAGCCTCTAGTTAAAAAATTAAAGCAGCAGTATTTCTTTTACGTGTGGGATGAGAAAACTTTTGAGTGTCGTCTGATGACCAGCTGGGACACTCAAAAAGAAGATATTGATGGCTTTACAAACTTTTTAGTTTCTCTAATGTAAGAGCGGCGTTACCTTCAGCTTTAACTTTACGGTCAGCGCTTACGATTTTACCGTTTTCATCAATGATGAAAGTTGATCTTTCAACACCTAAAACCATTTTGCCATACATATTTTTTACTTTGATCACATCAAAGAACTTACACAGTTTCCCTTCAGTGTCGGCTAAAAGTTCAAATTTAAAGTTACATTTTTGAATGAACTTATCGTGTGATTTTAAGTTGTCGCGCGAAATACCGTAAATCACGGTGTTTAGTTTTTTAAAATCATTTAAAAAGGTGTTGTATTCATTACCCTGAATTGTACAGCCTGGAGTATTGTCTTTCGGGTAAAAGTATAAAACAGTTTTGTGACCTTTTAGATCTTGAAGGTTTATTGATTTACCTGAAGAAGATTCAACCGTTAAATTCGGTAATGACTTTCCAACCATGTTAACGTCCGTAGGGTTGTTGGGGTGGCGGAGTTGCTGGGACTGAATTTGGCTCGGCTTCACCGGGTGGTGCTTGTTCGGGCGGGATTTCGCCGTTTTGTTCGCCGATTTGGTTTTCGGCTTGGCCTTCGCCTTCACTTTGACCTTGGCCGGTCGCGACTGTGCCTGAGCTGGTTTCGCCTTTTTGCGCGTCGATGTACTCGGGCTCTGCGGTGTGCGGCGTGATGTTTTCTTGCTTACCACTGATTTCTTCTTCATTTTTCTTTTCCTGTTTTTGTTCCTCTAAACCTAATAGCTTATTTTGCATATCTGCAAAATCGTCTTTAACTTTCAATTCCTTTTCAATAATAGAAATTTTTCCACTCATCGGAACAGTCATTCTGATTTTTTTATTTTCAATCAGATCTTTATACTGCCCGCCTTCGATCATAAGTTCGTTGGCTTGATTGCGGTTAAAAAGGTATTTACGAATTTTTAATTCATACAAGTTAATATCAACACCCGTAAAGCGCGGGCTAAAGACCGTGTCTTTACAATCTAGCGACTGAACTTTGTTCTCTGCAAGCATAACTTCGCACATACGTTCAGGGTTAATGCCTGCGGCATTACCTAAGATCACTTTCCAATTCGACGTTAAAAACACGATAGTTAAATGATTTTTATTGGACAAATCCTCATTGATCTCGGCAAGCTTTTTTGCAGGTTTTGTGCATTCGCTATAGATTTCATACTTTTTCAGCGCAGCACGTACAGCGATTTTTTGACAGCCAAAACCCTGTAAAAATCCTGTTTTTGCCCCGTTAAATTTATCAAAACCAAAAGATAAGACTTCAAACTGATTAACTTCAGGGCTACTCCCTTCTAAAAGCAGCTTTAACACTTCTTTTTCAAGGCTTCCTAAGAATTTAAGATTAGCACCCAGCATTTTAGCATAGGCTTTTTCTGCTTCTGGACCAGTTTTAAGAGGTGGCGCATTCACTACTGTTGTCGGAACATCAACGACAGCATCTTCTTTCTTTGACGAAGGAAGTTCCTTTTTTGTGCAACCAGCAAGAATACTCAGCGTGATACATGTCGTTATGAAAATCAGTTTCATAGATCTATTATGCGGTTTCTTGTTTTCATTTTACAAGTTTTAGTTGAAGATATTTAAGCAAAACACAAGGATGTAGAATGGAAAAAATTTGGCTTAAAAAGTATCCAAAAGTTGTACCACATGTTATCGAAACTGATGAGTATTCTAATATCTTAGAAGTTTTCGATGAATCAGTGCGAAAATTTCGCAACAAAAATGCCTTTAAAAATTTTGGCACAACTTTAACATATCATGACCTTGATGTGTTATCGGGACAGTTTGCTTCTTACTTACAGAACGATCTCGGTTTAAAAAAAGGCGATAAAATCGCCTTACAAATGCCTAACGTTTTACAATTTCCGGTCGCTTTATTTGGAGCTATGCGTGCTGGTCTTATCGTGGTGAACACAAACCCACTTTACACAGCGACTGAAATGAAACACCAATTTAACGATTCAGGTGCCACAACACTTGTAATCTTGGCGCAGTTTGCTCACTTGTATGAATCAATCCATGGCCAAACACCGATTAAGAATGTGATCGTTACTGAAGTTGGTGATCTTTTAGGTTTTCCAAAAAAACAATTAATTAACTTTGTTTTAAAACACGTAAAAAAAATGGTTCCTGCTTATAACTTTAAGCACACCTCTTTTAACGACGCTTTAGATTCAGGCGCCACAAAAACTTATATTCAACCGCCTTTAGCAGCGACTGATATCGCTTTCTTACAATACACTGGCGGAACAACGGGTGTTTCTAAAGGGGCTATCTTAACTCACCAAAACATTATCGCAAACATGTTACAAATCTGTGCGTGGATGCGCCCGAAATTAATCGAAGGTGAAGAGATTTGTTTAACCCCACTTCCGATGTACCATATTTTCTCTTTAACTGTGAATTGCTTGGCGTTCATGCGCTATGGGGCTTCGAATATTTTAATTACAAACCCGCGTGATATTCCGGGATTTATTAAAACTATGAAGAAAGAAAAATTCACGATCATGACTGGCGTAAACACGCTTTACAATGCGCTAGCTGTTCACCCTGACATTAAGTCTGTTGATTTTTCGCATATGAAAATTTCTGTAGCTGGCGCTATGGCTTTACAAAACGCTGTCAAAGAGCGCTGGAAACAGGCTACGGGCACTGACGTAATCGAAGGTTACGGCTTAACTGAAACTTCTCCTGTAGCTTGCGTAAATCCAATTGATGGCACGGATAAAGTAGGAACAATCGGTCTTCCGGTTCCTAATACAGATATCCGCTTAGTTGATGATAATGAAAAAGATGTGACAGCGACTGGTGAACCTGGCGAGTTATGTGTTAAAGGTCCACAAGTGATGCAAGGTTATTACAACCGTCCTGATGAAACAGCTAAAGTGATTAAAAACGGCTGGTTACACACTGGCGATATCGCGGTGATGGATCAAGATGGTTTCTTTAAAATCGTAGATCGTAAAAAAGATATGATCTTAGTTTCTGGTTTTAACGTTTACCCGAACGAAGTGGAAGACGTTATTGCTAAAAACCCTAAAGTGCTAGAAGTAGCCGCCATCGGTGTACCTGATACTCATTCTGGCGAAGTGGTTAAAGTTTTCGTTGTTAAAAAAGATGATTCATTAACAGAACAAGAAGTGATTGCTCATGCTAAACAATCAATGACGAACTACAAAGTACCAAAACATGTTGAGTTCAGAAAAGAACTTCCGAAAACAAACGTTGGTAAAGTTTTACGTCGTTCATTACGTGATGAAGAATTAGCTAAAGCAAAAGCTTAATTGAATTAAACAGGAGAAAGTCGCGTCGCAGACGCGCAGGAGATATATATGAAAAAATTAGTTTTGATCGCAGCTTTATTAGCATCATCTGCAGCAATGGCGCAAAAAAATAAACAAGCTAGCTCTCAACCTGCGACAGCCCCTTCTTATAACTCAAGCCCTAAAGTTTTCAGCGGTAACTTTGGTTTAAACCAAGGTGCGATCAACTTAGGTCTTGCGATGGATTCAGGCGCTGAAAACGGTGCTATGGGCGGATCTTTCTTTTTACAAACTGAAAAAGAAGATGATGGCGTAACAAAAGTCTATCAAGTAATGACTTTTGGTGCTCACGTAAAATTAAATATTTTAGACCAAGCTAACTGGGTTGTTGATTTACGCCCTGGTGTTAACATCTCTATCGTTAGCGATGTACCAAGTGCTACTGGTAAAGATGACAAAACTGTTTTTGGACCATCGTTACGTTGGGGTGCTGCCTACAGAATGGCTGGCGGCAAACAAATCGGTATCGAACGTTTAGAAGTTTGGAACTGGTTTGACGACGACGTTCAAAAAGAAGATGCTTTCACAAGCTTTGTTTTCAGAACAGATTTCTAATATAGCTAGTTTGGGCCACGGATTATTCGATTAAAATCTTATCAACTTCGTGGCCTATATCTTTAAGACGCTTTTGAAAAAATTCTTTTTGTTCGCTGTTTTTTTGATCCCACAAAGCAAAAATAAAACTTTTTAATTCGACCTCAAAAACCACTCGGGCCTTTTTATATTCATCAGTTCGAACACTGTTATCACCGGCATAGTAAGCTAAGCTCAAGTCGGTCATCTTTTCTTTTTGTGGATAGAGCTTAATTAAATCGTCATTAAAGTTTTTACGCATGTTGATTTGATCAATATAAAAACTAATATGGTCGTCAACAAATTTAGCCACTTGCTGCTCTTGCGATCTAGTTAAATCACCCAGTAAAAATTCAGCCACTTTTGTGACATTAGCAATTTTTCGTTTTTTAAAAGACTTTTTATCCGAAGCCTCTTCTTTTTTTTCTGAAATTTGTTCGCTGGAATAGTCTTTAAAGTTTTTAATTTCAGTATCGCCCACTTCCTGCATCACTTTATCAAAGCTTGGCTTAAATAAAGCGATCATTTCTTTTTGATAGTCTAAAAGATACTGGTGAAGCTGGTCTTTTTCTTCTTGGCTTAGATTTTCTTTTTGTGCCAAGGCTTCAACTTTAGAAATGAGCTCTTTAAATTTTTTAAAGACAGGCTTTTTGTTTTTATCAAACTGGCTATCTAAAAAGCGATTTACATCTTTACTTTTTGACCTTGGAAAATCAAAAGCATCATCAACACGGCTTTCGATTTGATTAGTTCCGATACTGTACCCGACTCCCACTTTTGAACAGGCTAAAAACGCCAAAGAAGTTAGAATCAGTACCAGCTTCTTCATAAGGTGAGCTCCGGAAAGCGCTTGGCTTTTTCTTCTTCAATTTGAGGGGCATTATAGTTTTGGTTATAAATTCTGGCACTTTCAGCCGCATTGAGAATATTTCCTAAATACGTGATTGAAAACACCACACCACTGACCAGAGCGGTCGCATGCAAATCTTTATCTTCTAATTCCAGAGTGGCTGATAAAAATAAAGCGTTTAACACAAAGGCCATAGCCCCTGATTGCCAAGACCCTGTGTAAGCTTGTCCGGCACCAGGCAAAATCGCACTTAAAGTTCCAGCTAGTGCCGCAGATTTTTGTTGAGGAAGACTTTCTTTCCATTGCTGGAACGAACCCACTCTTTGCGCTTCAACTGTTCCATCGTTTTTTGGAAAATAATAGCTTTGGTAAAGTTTAAGTTTTTGCTGATACCCAAGAGAAAATTTTTGCGGATAAAGTTTATGGGATAAGTGAAACATTTCATCACGCTCACCCAATTCAGTCACAGCGAGTAAATGGCCCCACATCGCCTGATCTAATTGCTCAGCGCAGTCAAATTTTTCGGCCATTGAAAATTCTTGGATACTTAATAAAAACTGACGACGTTGAAATAAATCACGGCCGCTATCGAAAGCTAATTGTGACGATTTACAATTTTTCTGCGCCAAAGCTTCAAGTGAAAAAATAAGAACCAGCAAGCTAACTAAATGTTTAAAGTTCACAAGACTGCGGTAAATCGACAAAGCTAACGCCATGATTAGTAAGTATCATAGGAGTTCCCAAATAACCAGCGTCTGGCTCGCGCAGAAAGCGATCGAAGGTTTTAAAAAGCGATGGCACTGTGCCGCAGCGTTTAGCTAGCGACTGCGAATAAACGCTATCACTGGGAAAATAATCACAGCGCGAGAACAAACTAGGGCGTAAAACCCTTTGATACACACTGACAGTGGCACTTTCGGATTCTTTTTTAACGCGACTCAGTTTTTGAAATTTATAAGTTGAATCAATAGAACTAACACTAGCTGGCGGTAGATTTACACAACCAGCTAATGCGAAAGACAAAAGAAGTAGACTATTTTGTTTTAACTGTAGATACACAGTTGTACTCGTAAGTACGCTCTGGTTTATATTTTTGGATCCATAAGAATGGAACTAGTAAAAATACACCGCCAGCACAAGCGCCTGCATCGAATTCTTCGCTACGAGAAAAAGTGTAATAAGCTGGTTCACAACCTGGTTTTTCGATACGAACTGAATTTGTAGCACCTACGATTTTTGTATCCGTGTGAGTCACTGTACCAGTTCCTTTTAATTCGCCATCAATGTAGATTTTGGCTTGTGGATCAGTAGTTCTGATCATTGTAGTAGACGAACATGATGCAAATAAAGTAGCACTTAACACGATTGCGATGGCTTGTTTCATTGTTGTATTCCCTTCGTAAAAAACAAAAAAAATGGGCGTTATTTAAAACACCCATTTATTTAATAAAATTTTCGGACTTAAAGCTAGATGTATTTTAAGCTTTTTTAGCCCAAGAACTGCACCAGCCTTCAGCAGTTACAGCTTTGCCGGCAGCAAATGGCATTTGGCAAGGACCTGCTTTTTTACCGCCAACAGTCGTCTCTTTAGAAACATCGTAAAATGCACAGCCTTTGCACTTTTGGTTTTTAAATTCAACACCACTACGAGCTGACATTAAACTTTTGTCTTTAATTTGCGTGTTGATTTCAACGTAATTAACTGACTGAGCTTGGCGATCTTTAGGATCTACTAATGCTGCGCCAGCTGCTGCCGCTGAACCACCGCCGCCACGGCGGCCTTCTGCACGCGCTACGATAGGTAATAATGCAGCTGCACCGATAAAGGCACCTACTGATTGAAAAAATGATCTTCTATTCATATGATTCCTCATTGTTGTGAATGAATTTGGTTGATAAATTAAATCATATAGCCATTTTCAATTAGCTTTCAATAAACTTTTTTAAGCATAACACAGGACAGATAGGCACAAACCAGGTCATGACGAATATAGCAAACTCTCCACCGATTTATGAACTTGGGCCGCAACATTATGATGCAGTCGAAGCTGCCAAATTTCCCGAGAAAAAACTGCGCTATTTTAATCCGCATTTAAATTTGCAAATGATTCCTGATTTCACTGTCGATCATCTGTGGAACTTTGAACCACTAAACAACAACATATCAAAACCGCTAGCACTTCGTTATCATGGTCACCAATTTCGTCATTACAATCCAGATCTTGGCGATGGTCGTGGTTTTTTATACGCGCAAATATTTTCAAATAACCAGTGGTATGACTTAGGAACAAAAGGTTCAGGCACAACACCTTACTCTCGTAGCGGTGATGGACGACTCACCTTAAAAGGCGCTGTTCGTGAAGCGCTGGCCACTGAGACTTTAGAATCTTATGGTGTGAACACCAGCAAGACCGCATGTATTTTTGAAACTGGAGAAAGTTTAGTTCGTGGTGATGAACCAAGTCCTACCCGTTCGGCTGTGCTTACACGCTATAGCTTAGGCCATATTCGTATCGGCACTTTTCAACGTCTGGCTTATTTTAACCAGCTTGATGAAGTTAAAAAATTAACTAAATACGTTCTTAAATATTACTATCAAAACGAAACTAAAAACCTAGACTGGAATAATGATCTTGATGTGGCGACGCGCTTTCTTCAATGTATCAGCGACCGTTTAGCCCACTTGGCAGCCCAAGTGATGATCGCAGGTTTTGTTCATGGTGTTCTTAATTCTGATAACATCAATGTATCTGGTGAATTATTTGATTATGGGCCTTACCGCTTTTTACCCGATTACGATCCGAATTTTACGGCGGCGTATTTTGACCAACAAGGCCTTTATTGTTTTTCTGAACAGCCGAATAATTTTTTATGGAATTTAGCGCAGCTGGTTCACTGTTTAACAAAAGCTAATCCCGAGCTTCCGGGACAACTGCTTTTAGAAAATTTTGAAGAGCAGTTTAATGATTATCTTTATCAAGCTTTTCAAAATAAATTAAACGTGCGTTTTCAGGATGATCAAACGACGACCGAAGCCATTTCGTTATTTTTTCAAACTGTGGTTGATAAAGCCATTAAGTATGAAGAAGCTTTTTTTGCTTTTCATTCAGCCCGCCTAAATCAGGAACTTCCCGCTGCGATTGCGCAAATGCCATCAGCGCAATTACTTAAGAAGTTGATTGCTGCTGCGACTGTAATCGATCCAGAAAAAAATTATCACGCTTATTTTAAGCGTGATAAACCTGAAACATTGCTTATTGATGAAATTGAAGCGATCTGGAAACCGATCGCCTCAATGGACGACTGGACTTTATTCGAAAATAAAATCCAGTCTTTAAGATTACTTAGAGGCCTCTACAAGCTCTGAAGATTGGTTTTGGTAAGTCGCAGTAGCTGCTGCTGGGTGAACTTCATCCTCGTTGCCTTGGATTCTTTTCGCCACTTTTTGCGACCATTTACGGAATCTTTCAATGTATCCGTAAGCGGCAGGAACCACGATTAATGTTAACACCGTAGAACTAATCACACCGCAGATAATCGCCACACCCATTGAACGACGTTGCGAACCTAATGCGGTTACACCGATCGCGATTGGTAACATACCCGCAATTAACGCTAACGACGTCATTAAGATCGGACGAAGACGTGTACGACAGGCTTTAACTAAAGCCGCATTCATAGCCATACCTTGTTCAATTAATTGGTTCGTATAATCCACAAGTAAGATCGAGTTCTTCGCCACAACCCCCATAAGTAGGATCATACCAATCATCGAGAAGATATCGATAGAAAGACCGAACACCACTAAACCTACGAACGCTCCCGAGATACCCAGTGGTAACGCAAGCAAGATCGTGATCGGAGTTACGAAACTTTCGTAAAGCGAAGCTAATACTAAGTAGATTAATAACACACCAAAACCCATGGCTAATAACATGTTGGCCATTAACTCTTGGAAGTCTTTCGCCATACCTTCAAAGCGATACTCAACTCCAGCTGGTGGTTTCATATCCGTCGCAAGCATTTTCTGAATTTCAGCCGTTGCTGTACCTAATTGACCATTCGGACCAAGATTGGCTGTGATCGCAATATAACGGCCTTTGTTTTGACGGTTAATTTGCGAGTAACCTAAAGCTTCTTCACCTTTAGCTACGCGGCTTAATGGAACCATGTTGAAGTTCGAGTTCGGAACAAATGTTGTTTTAAATTCTTTTTCTAAATTCATTTCTGAATCTGGGAATTTCAAACGGACATCATATTCAATACCATTTTGACGGTATACCGCAGGCAGAGCACCTTCAGTGCGGTAACGAAGTTCGGCACCGGCAGTTACAGTCGAAATACCTAAAGCTTCTGAACGGTCACGATCAAACACCACATGGTATTCTGGTTTACCACCACGGAAGTTCGTATCAACGTCTACTAAGCCAGGAATTGCTTGAATACGTTTTTGTAAAGCGGCTGCGTATGTTGATAACTCTTCTAGGTCTTCACTGACTAAATATAGATTTAACGGTTTTTGACCACCACCACCGATATCGTAGTCACCAACCGCAATGTTCGCTTGTGAACGATACTTTTCAGTTAACGCTCTGACTTTTTCTTTTACATCTGTTGTAGACAGGCCTTTTCTAAGTTTCGCGTCTTTTAAAGCCACATAAAAATCAGCTTTATTCGCTTCAAGAGTGACTGAACCCACTGTTAATGAAACTAAATGTACCTCCGGCACAGACTTAATTGCAGCCTCAAGTGTCTTAGCAAAATTAAAAGTGTGCTCTAATGAAGTACCTACTGGCATTTCAAGCGATACTGTAAATTCGCCGGTATCAGCTGCTGGTAAGAATGTTTTCTTAACCATCGCGCCACCGACAATAGTCGTCACAAGGAAGAAGGCCACGGCAGAAACTAAAACTTTAATACGATTATTTAAAGTCCAACGAAGAGATGATTCGTAGGCGTCTTCAAGTTTTGTTTGAAAACGATCAAATGATTTTAACATACGGTCAACAAAACCATCACCTTTTTCATGGCTGTTTTTATTAACCATGTAAGCTGACAACATCGGAGCTACAGTAAACGCATCCCAGATCGAAATGATCATAGTAAATACGACTGTTAAACCGAACTGTTTAAAGAACTGACCAATCATACCCGGAACGAAAGCAATCGGGCCGAATACGGCAATAACAACTAATGTCGTCGCAATTACGGCCATGGTTACTTCTTTCGTACCTTCGATAGCCGCTGTTTTTGGATCTTTACCCATCTCTAAGTGGCGAAAGATATTTTCACGCACAACGATGGCATCATCGATTAATAGACCGACCGCTAACGATAAGGCGATTAACGTCATGATGTTTAACGAGAAACCCATCGCGTACATTAACACGAAACCACCCAACAATGAGTTCGGCAGTGCTAAACCTGTGATGAATGTCGATTTCGCAGAACCTAAGAAGAAGAACACCACGATAATACAAAGTAAGATACCTAAGCCGATTGATTCTTGTACGTCGGCCACATTTAGTCTGATTGGCACCGAACCGTCACGCACCATTTGCGCTTCAGCGTCGATTTTTTTATCTTTTAAAAATGTATTTACTTGATCGATCTGCGCTTTCACACGATCAGCCACTTCAACTGTATTGGCACCTGATTGTTTGTACACTAATAAGAATAAAGCATTTTTACCGTCGACCGATGAAAAACGCTGAGCTTTCGCTAAGCTTTCTTTAACCTCAGCCACTTCAGAAAGTTTAACTGGACGATCTGATCCTAAGAAGTTTACCGAGACATCACGTAATTGTTTTAAGTCAGCAAATTCACCCACCGTACGGTAAACAGTTTCTTTGTCAGAAGTTTCAAATTTACCAACCGGAATATCCTTAGATGTTTCTTCGATACGTTTTGCGATTTGCACCATTGATAACTGGCGGTCTTGAAGTTTCTTTTTATCAACTAAGATTTGTACTTCTTTTTTACGGCCACCGACGATACTTACTAAACCAACGCTTGGTAAACGTTCGAATTGGGGTTTAATTTGTTCATTGGCAATATCATATAATTGCGCTGGATTCATTTCTGAATTCACCGCAATTGAAATGATTGGCTGATCGGCCGGGTCAAAACGACGAATGACCGGCTCTTCAGCGTCTTCTGGTAATTTATTTCTGATATTTGCAATACGATTTCTAACTTGTTGTTCAGAGTCTTTAATATCAGTTCCTAAGTTGAACTTGATAATAATTAAAGCCATTGAATCGTAGTTCGTAGCCGTTACTGTATCTAACCCCGGTAACGAAGAAACTTCATCTTCGATAGGTTTAGTGATTTGGCGTTCGATATCCACCGGTGATGCGCCTGGATACATAACTTGAACTGACACAATCGGAAAACTAACATCCGGAAATTGGTCAACGGGCATTTTCTTGTAAGAAACAAAACCCACCACCAACATCAAAACAACGAGACAGGTAATAAAAATTGGTCTTTTAATTGATAGTTCTGCTAAACTCATAAATTACTCCGCACCTTCGGTGTCAATAAAAAATAAACTTGAAGCTTCAAGCTTACGTAAGCTTGCTCTTGATTTTAATAAGTTCACTTCTGCCTCTGCAGCGTCAGTTTCTGCTAACACCACATTCGCTGTCACAGTTCTACCTTTAGATAGTTTATCCTGTTCAGCTTTGGCTCGCTCACGCTGGTATTCAGCCACTTTTTCTAAAGTTGCTACTGATTGTTTCAATACATCGTATTTACGGATTAAATCAGTCCACGCATCTTGGCCTTCAGAGTGTTTTTTCTCAGCTTTTAGCTTTGAAGCTAAAGCATCTTTTCTGGCCGCATCACGTGTTGCTGATTTGGCACCCGTTTCAAAGACCCATGTGAAATTCACACCGATTGAATTTTTCGGGTAATCATCTTTAGTCATGTCACTCACTGCTTGTGAATAATCACGGTCATAAGATGTTGTCGTATAGTTACCAAACACAGATAAATCAGGGCGTAAGCCATCAACTGTTTCTTCAGCCACTAAAGACTTAGCTTCAGCCTCTAAAGAAGCAATACGTGCTTCGATTTTCTCTACGTTTTTCATTTTGATTAAGTTGATTAAATAAGGGCGGGCCATCCCCAGCTCCGCTTTAATTTCGGGAGTCTTTTCGCTGTCAGCTAACTGAAGATTATCGCGAAGTTTAACTTCTTGTGATTTTAATTCTTCTTCGGCTTGAATAAACTGCGCTTCACGTAAAGCCATTAACGCTTTTGCATTCATAAGATCGGCGCGATCACTAATACCGTTGACTACACGGTTAGCTGTCCAACGATCAATTTTTTGCGCACGTTCAAAGTTAGCTTTTTTTAATTTTAAATCTTCTTGTGCTAAAGCGTAATCCCAGTAGTTTGATTCAACATCATATAAAGCACCACGGCCTTGAAGTTCAGAAGCTAGTTTTTCAACTTCAGCTACTTTTTCCTGGCGAGAAATTTTCTTTCTTGTGCCATAACCAAAAAAGTCTTTCCATAACGATTGTTGAATCGTAATACCTAAAGAACCTGTGCTGTACTGGTCGTATCCGGGAGGGACTGTTCCACGGTTATTAAATTCACCAGTCTGCGCATCCAGTTTAACTAGAGTACCTGTGAAAAACTTTTTAGCTACACCGAACGAAAATAATTCAGCTTCGCGTTCTGTACCTAATTGGCTTGGGCGTGATTTATCATTTGAAGTGACCCAGCTACCCGTGATGATCGGCGCCAGATCAAGATCTGCAGCCTCTTTTCTCAAGTTCGCGGCATCGCTACTTTCTTGATACGATTTTAAAAGCGGATTTTTTTGTTTTGCTAATCCGATGTATTCATCAATAGAGATCGCTCTGGCCTCTTGGAGGAATAAAGCCAAAGTTGTCGTAATGACTATGGCTAAAAATTTACATTGTTGTTTGACTGTTGATGCTCTCATACCAGCACTCCGTTTAAAAATATATCGACCACTTGTTGTTTTAATAAATCTTTGTCTTTAATAAATTCAGCACAATCTCTGTTGATTTTAGTTTCACAATCCATTAATTCGAAAAAACCAAAAACACCTTCAGATAAAAGAATGAAAAAAAGTGCCGGATGAAGACCCGGTTTAATAATTCCTTTGGCTTGCGCGGCTTTAAACATTTCAAAAAAGTTTTGAATCATCGGGTAAAAAATCTCTTCATGCACTTCTTTACATAAAGGCATACCTTCGATTTTTTCACGCGCTAAGATAACCGAAATTTCAGGGTGTGCCGTACGCATTTCGATCATGTTATCGATCATCGTTTCGACTTCTTTACGAAAAAGTTCTTTGCTCATTTGCTGATTTTTAAACTCGGTCAAAGAAGGCTGAACTTTATCACGTACTTTTAAAGCAAATTCACGAATCACTTCGCGGTATAAACCTTCTTTACCGCCAAAGTGATATGAGATTAATGAAATATTCGCATGTGATTCTTTTGAAATATCGCGAGTCGATGTTTTATCTAAACCAAGTTTGGAAAATAACTTAGCTGCAGATTCCAAAATACATTTCTTCGCATCTTGTTTTGAATTTATTTTTGCAGACATAAAATCCTCAGTTCACGTATTAAAGCTACCTTAGCATCGGTTAAAAAGCAGTAAAAATTTAATCAATCGTTTGATTTTCTCGTAAGTATTTGATTTTAATTATGAATTTATGTCTCAACACACTAATTCATAGTATGTTTACTCTAGTTTTAGGCGGTGCTTTCGGGAGATTTGGGACACACTTTGTGTGTTTTTTGGAAATAAAAAACCCTAAAGACTTTTCATCTTTAGGGTTCATTAAAAGTAGCTTCAATTAACTGAGTAATTACTTACCAGCGCACTCTGTGCATTTTTCAGTAGAAGCTTTAGCTTCTCCACCACAAGCACATTTAGCAGCTGATTTTTCGCAAGCACAAGCTGTACCCGATGAATGATCGTGCTTGTGGCCCATCATATGACCGCAACCAGATGCAGTGACAAAAAGTGTAAATAAAATTGACGTTGCTAGGATTTTTTTCATGAATTCTCCGCGGTTGTGTTTAGTTATAAAAGAAAATTGCTGATAAATTAGAAATTCTCTCTCACCTTTGATATTTTTGCTCAGTTTTCAGTTCAATGCAACTGGAGCAAAGGCTGGGGGGACTCTATGAAAAAGCCTATGATGATCAATTCTATTTTAGCAGTGGTGCTAGTAAGCAATTTAGCTGGTAATTTTGCCCACGCCCAACTACAAGAAGGCTCTGGATTAACAGGATCAACTGATGTTGTTATTGGCGAAGCACCAACGACTCTACCTGAGGAAGCCTTTGAACCCTACACGCCACGAAATAAAGTTTATTACATTAAGATTCACAAATTCGCAGACAAAGTTATTTCAATTGTTTCAAGTTTGAATATGTTTTTAATGGATAGTTTAATCGCTAAAAACAATGAAGCGATGTCGTTATTAGATTTCGAATACCGCGAAAATCCAGAAATTACCGTTGAAGCCTACGACCGCATTAAACATTTCGGTGGCTGGGTAAAAAACAAAAAAAGTGGTGATTGTTTTAATACGCGCAATAAAGTTTTGGTACGCGAAAATACTGGAACAATCGTTTTAAAAGAAGATAACAAATGTTCGGTAGCGCATGGTGAATGGCTTGATCCTTATTCGGGAATCACGATGACCGATGCACAAGCAGAAATTCAAATCGACCACATGGTTCCTTTGCGTGAAGCCTACGTTTCTGGAGCTTATAAGTGGACGTTTAAAGAGCGTTGTTTATACGGTAACTACTTAGGTTATAGAAACCATTTAGTGGCTGCCAGTGGCGAAGAGAATAACGAGAAAAGTGCGAAAACTCCGGAAGATTACATGCCACCTAAGCAAGGATATAAATGCGAATACTTAAAAGACTGGTTAAAGATTAAATCTTTCTGGGGTTTAAGCCTAGTGCCTGAAGAAATGAAAGCGATCAAAGAACTAGTTGCTGAAAATCATTGTGATACTTCAGTGTTTTCTGTGACAAAGAAAGAAATTGAAGAGCAAGAAAACTTCTTTAAAGCCAACGCTGAGCTTTGCCGTATCTACGAACAAAATCAAAAATAATTGTGAGATATCGACAAATAAAAAAAGCCGCTTTTAAACCAGCGGCTTTTTTTATTCTTCTAAAATCAGATTTTTAAAATTAATTTAAATTTTTCTTAAAGAACTCGATCGTATGACCGATTTCTAAAACTTGGTTTTCTTTTTTGCTTGAGCCGTGGCCTTCATCAGCGAAAACGATCAATTGTGATTCGATTTTCTTCTTTTGAAGTGTTTCTTGAATCTGAATCGCCTCGCCCACTGGCACACGTGGGTCATTCGCCCCTTGAATAATCATTAATGGGTCACGAACTTGATTCACGTAAGTGATTGGCGAAAGTTTGATTAAGGCTTCTTTATCCTTTTCTGGATCACCGTATTCAGTGATCCGCAAAATACGACGGTACGGAGCCGTGTTATTTAAAAAAGAAACTAAGTCACTCATCCCCACCATACCTACACCAGCGTTATAAGCACCTGCAAAGCGAGTCATCGCAAGCAATGTTGAATAACCACCGTAACTCCAACCCATTACGCCGATTTTTGGTGTAACACCATTACGAGCCCAGTTCTTTTTCATCCAAGCGGCTGCATCTTCAACGTCAGTAATTACGTTTTCACGTTTAGGACCGTTATCCATATCAATCCAAGTTTTACCGTAACCATCACTCCCACGCACATTCGGCTCAGCAAAGATAAAGCCTTCATCAACGAAAGCTTGCGCTAATGGAGAGAATCCTGCCTCGGACTGTCCTTCAGGACCACCGTGAAAGTGAACTACCACCGGACATGTTTTTTCTTTGCAACCTTTGGGAAAACGCACGAACATCGGGATTTTTACACCGTCACGAGTTTCATAAGTCATAAGTTCTGCTATCGCAAAAGACTTAAGATCAACCTCTGGAGCTGAAGGCAATACCCATTGAACCATTTGTTTTGTGTTCCAGTTATAAGTGTAACTTACACGCGGAGTTTGCGCTGAAATCACACCTAACATCGTAATTGAATCATCACGTGTAGTTTTACCCGCAAACACATGGTCTGCGCCTTTAAATTTTGGCAAAGTGAGTGGTTTAAAAGTTTTAGCATCCATCGCATAAAGCTCAGTGTAACCTTCGCGATTTACATTGTAAGTGATGCGCGTTCTTTTTTCGTTAATCGTATAACCAGAAACATCGTATTTTAATTTACCGTCAGTTAATGGTTTTAGATCTTTAGATTTAGCTGGATTAAATAAGTAGAGTCTTTTGAACTCTTCTTTAGGAGTTAAAACTAAGTACTCCCCTTTTTTAGCAGCAAAAGCGACATCGAATTCACCTTTTTCTTCAACACCAATCACTGGATCTAACTTTTTAGTCGCTTGATCGTAAGCGTAGAACTCAGAAGTTTTTGAACCCGTTGCTTTGTAGAATAATAAGTCTTTACCGTTATCACGTTGATCGGCAATACCCCAGTAACCTGAACCTTCATAGATTAAAGTTTTCTCGCCTGAAGCCAGATCCATTTTATAGATATTGTATGAGTCAGGTTTTGTATCATTCGCTGTAAAATAAATTGTTTTAGAATCTTCTGTGATAAAGTCATATCTAGATTGCACTTTGGCTTTTCTGTATAGCTCCGTGATTTGACCAGTGGCTAATTCTAATTTATAGATTCCCGGATTTTCTTCACCGTTTGTATCTTTAGAAATAATTAAGAATTTTCCGTTCGGAGCAATATCAGCTAAAGTCACCGCATCAGAACCTGAAGTTAACTGCACCGGAAACTTTTGTGGGCCATCGATTTTCCAGACATGGCTAATACCAGTTACACGCCAAGTGAAAAATAAAGTCTTTTTATCTGGCGATAACATCCCCATACCTGGTGCGGTTACATCGAACATTTTTTTTAACTTATTCGTCATCACCGGGTTTAAAGCTGGCGGCGCATATTTTTTTAGTGTTTCAGCGCTAACTGATTCTGTTCCAAGGCCTTTATATTGAGCCATTACGTTTACGCTTAAAAGCGCTGTAATTGCCATACCTGCAATAGACATCCATTTCATACAATTTCCCTCTTTATATATTTGCTTCCCTAACAAGCTTAAAACTAAGTGTTCCAAAGTCATGTAATTTTTTTCAGTTTGTTTAACCTTTTTTGCCCTGCTCCCAGTCTAAGGATGGTCTAGACCCAATGGAGGGGTTGAAATGATGAAAAAAAGGAATTTTTTAGGAACTCTGCTCTGCACATCACTCTTAGCAGCTGGTTGTGCGAAAGAAAACTTAACGGCGCAAGCTCAGGATAACACAAAAACCGAGCTCACCGAAAATGTGATCTACGGACAAGATGGGCGCCAAGATGTCTATCAAGCTTCTGAGGCGTTAAAATTATTAGCTGATTCGACAGTCGCTTTAATTAAAAATTCTGAATTAACACAGCAAGGAGCTACAACTCTTATTGCTGGTGAAAGTTTCGCCTCTAGTTATCAATTATGTTCTAGTGAAAAATTTCGTGAACAAAATACTTCTGCATTCTGTTCGGGGTCGTTAGTTGGCCCAGATACAATAATTACCGCCGGACACTGTATTACCAGTCAATCTGACTGTGTAAACACAAGTTTTGTCTTTGGTTTTGCCGTTAAATCAGCTGGCGTCTTACCGACACAGGTGAATTCTTCTGAAGTGTATCGTTGCCGTGAAATCGTTAGCCGTGTGTTAGAAAACTCAGGCTCTGATTACGCGGTGATTAAACTTGATCGCGCGGTTACAAATCACGCGGCATTAAAAGTACGCCGCAGTGGCGAAGCTGCTGTCGGTGATCCCTTATTAGTGATCGGCCATCCGGTGGGTTTACCAACAAAAATCACAACTGGTGGTAAAGTAAGATCAACTGCCAGCGACAAGTATTATGTAACAAACCTTGATACGTACGGTGGAAACTCGGGCTCAGCCGTATTCAACGCACAAACACTAGAGATCGAAGGGATCTTAGTGCGCGGCGAGCAAGATTTCGTTTACCAAGGTGGTTGTAACGTTTCAAAAGTTTGCAGTGAAGATTCTTGCCGTGGTGAAGATGTAACGCGTATTTCTCAATTACGTCAGTACATCCCGCAAGATTCAGTGCCACCGCAACCTCCGGTAACGCCGCCGACTTCAGGTACACCTCCGGTTGTAGCAAGCGAAACGTTCTCTTCATCACAGGCTGTTGCTGTTCCAGATAATAATTCATTAGGTGTTTCAAGTTCACTTAAAGTCACTTCAGCTCCACAAGGCAGAAAGGTGTTAATCAGTGTTAATATTGCTCATACTTATATTGGTGATCTGGTTGTAAAAGTTGTAGCTGCGGATGGTAAATCAGTTATCTTAAGTTCACGCACTGGCGGATCTGCCGACAACATCGTTAAAACTTACGATGCAACGGCCGCTTTAGGAAGCGTTGCTTCAGCTGGAACTTACAAACTTGTTGTGCAGGATGTAGCGAAATACGATACAGGTTCGATAAAATCTTGGTCGATTAAGTTTCAATAGCCGCGTGATATAATTTAGTGTCCCAAATAAAAAAAGGCTCGTTAACCGAGCCTTTTTTATTTAATTTCAGAAAACTATTTAGCAAAAACTTCTTGAAGCCAGCCGCCTGTTAAATTCAGATTGCTTTTACCCATCACAATATCAAATTCAGTTTTATAATTGGGATCATAACCGATACTCAACGAATCAACGCCAACTTCTGAAAGTAAACGTTCAAAGTTTTTCTTTTCTTGGTCAAACTGAACTGGCGCATTCGTGTTAAATGCTGTCTCTGTGTCTTCACAGAATTTTTTTAAACGTTCATCAGCTAACAATTCAGGTTTTTGTGCCACGGCTGAGTTCAATTTATAAAATAAATAACTGCGATCAGCGATAGCTTCAAAATCTTGTTTGTGCGCACGCATCGCCATAAAAGCAGAAACAGCTTTTCCATAAAACTCGGCTTTTTCTGAAAAGCCTTCTTCCGATTGTCCTGCTGATTTTTCAGCAACTGCAATTAGCTCCTGAAGTTCTGGCATACGTAAGATGTAGCGAAATAACGGCTTTAACGACTGTGCACGTGGGTCAGCCGTCGCTTCATCAAGCGATAACTGAAACGCACGATTGGTCTCAGGGCCTGTCATTTTGCCGGCTTTGGCATTTTTTAAAGAACTACAAAAATTACTTAACGGCTTATTTGGATCAATAAGATCATCAAGACCTGCGCGCGAATTAAAAGTTTGAACTTTAGTTTCGGTCTTTTCTTGTTTCACAGGCGGCGGATTATTCGGATCAGTCACCACCGGAGGTGGCGGCTCCATAGCTCCTGTAGCTTGAGGAGACGCTGGATTTGAGGCCGCAACATGCGCCTTAGTGCTTTGCTGTAAAATGCCAGCTGAAAGCTGGTTCGCCGCTGGTAAGTGATAAAAAATAAAAGCGATAAACCCGGCGATCGAAAAAATCACGACCGCCGCAAGAATAAAGAAAATCTTAAAGATTAGTTTTGACTTACTTTTTGTTTCCATTTTTTTGCATTAATGAAGCTAAGTTACCAAATTTGTTTGTTGTGAATCCACCCGGAGCACCTTTTTGCGATGTCGCTGATGAATGGTCACGCCAAGAATGATCTTCTTGTAAGCCCGGAATACCTAAAGAAATACGTTTTAATTCAAATAACACTTCATCAATTTGCACTGGGAAAGTGTCGCCTTTTTTCTTATTTTCAAAAGCAGCTGCTTCTGTAGAATCACGCCATTTAGCGCGAGGAAGCAATCCTGTGATACCCGGAGCGATTTGTACGAATAAACCGTACTGTTCTTTTTTCTCAACGATACCTGTGTGAACTGATCCCACTTTGAATTTTTCTGGAACCATATTCCAAGGATCACCTTCGCCACCAGCTTGCTTAACTGATAAAGAAATTTTCACACGACCATCAACGTCTTCTACTTTTAAAACTTTAACTTGAACAGTTTGGTTTAAAGATAAAACTTCTGATGGATCTTGAATACGAGACCAGCCGATTTCAGAAATATGGCAAAGGCCTTCAACGCCACCACCAAGTTCGATGAACGCACCGAATTTTTCAAAACGTTTAACAGTTCCGTTTAAGATATCACCTGGTTTAGTGTTTAATAAAAATTGACCTTCGTTTTCAGCTTTTTGTAAGTCTAATAACTTACGGCGAGAAACCACTAAGTTACGGCCTTTAGGATCAAACTGCGTAATTAAGAAATCGAATTTTTTATTAATATAAGCTTGTTGGTCTGTGACTTTGTAATCCATTTGGCTTAACGGGCAAAACGCTGTTTTGTTATGGATAGAAACGCGGAAACCACCGTTACAAACTTCTAATACGCGGCCTTCAACAGGTAATTCCATGTCATGCGCGTCTTCTAAAGAATCCATATCTGGATTTGATTTTTTCATACCCGCGCGTGAAACGCGGATTTCGCCGCCACGGTTGGCAACAACCACAACGTCTAACTTGTCGCCGACTTTGTATTTTAATTCTTTATTTTCGTCTAATAAGTCATTACGTAAAATCATCGCATCTTGGTGAGAGGGTGTTGATACGAAAGCTTCTTCTTTACTGATTGATAAGACTTCAGCTGTGTAAGCGAAACCTACAGACATTTTTTTACCAACACCACCAAGGCTATCTTCAAACATTGAAGCAAAGTCTTGCGACTTGTTGTTACTAGAAACATCATCACCGAAAACATCTTTTTTAGACATAATAAATCCTTAACCTTTTTCTATACAGAATAGAGAGAGGATTTACTCTAGCTGAAAATGACTAATTAGGCCTTAAGATTTTTTCTTAACTCGGCGCTTAACTGATAGCGTCAACTCGAATTCTGCTACTCTTTCAGTCTCGCTGATCGAAGGAACAATCGCATAAGCCGTCATAGTGCGGTTAATGCGCTCTTCAGAGGTTTTAGCGGCTTCAATTTGCTCGACCACAACAGAGGCTTGTTCACAGATAAAGTGCACATCACCCTCAGCGCGTTTTAAGAAATTAGCCTTATAATCTTTAAACAAAAAATCAATACGCTCACCCGACTCTTGAATTTTTTTAACCGCAAGCATCGCGATACAAAGTTCAGAACCTACCGCTAACGCTCCAAAGTACATCGCACCCAGGTGGTTCTTAGTTCTAAAGTTTAACGGAACTTTAAGTACTGTTCTTTGATCGTTGGCCTCAAGCACTTTAGGACCAACAAAGCCGATCAAAGGAATTTTTGTCCAAGCGTATAATGTCAAAAACAGATTTTCTTTAAACTTACCCATGCGAATTATTCTAGCTTCATTTAAAGAAATAAGACAAACTTTTAATATGACAACACAAGCAAGCGCACTCACTAGAATAGAAACTCCACTGACAGAAATGTTAGGTATCCGTTACCCGATCATTCAAGCTCCGATGTTTTTAGTTTCAAATGTCGACATGGTCGTGGCCGCTTCTGAAGCTGGAGCGATTGGAACTTTTCCAGCGTTAAATTACCGCCCGATTGAAAAATACGTTGAAGCTTTAAAAGAAATGAAAAAGCGCACGAAAAAGCCGATCGGTTTAAATATTATCGTTAATAAATCAAACACGCGCGCTAAAGAAGATTTAAAACATGCACTTGATGCCGGAGTGAATTTATTTATCACGTCATTAGGCTCACCAAAAGAAGTCATCACTGAAGCTCATAAAAACGGAGCCAAAGTCGTTTGTGATGTGATTAACCTTGAACACGCTAAAAAAGTTCAAGACCTTGGAGCTGATGGTGTTATCGCCGTTGGTGCCGGTGCCGGTGGACACGCGGGCCCTTTATCGCCGATTGTTTTAGTGAACTGGTTAAAACATGAATTAGATATTCCGGTGATTGCAGCCGGCGGTATCGCAAATGGCGCTACCATGGCTTCCATGTTAGCTGTAGGCGCTGCGGGAGTCAGTATCGGCACACGCTTTATTGCCAGCACTGAAGCGCGCGTTGAGCAGGCTTATAAAGATGCTATCGTAAATTCTTCTCCAGAAGATATCGTCATGACAACACGTATTTCAGGAACTCCTGCTGCCGTAATTAAAACGCCGTACGTTGAAAGAATGGGATTAGATCTTCCGTGGTATTTAAAATTCGCCAAAGACCAAAAGACTTTGAAAAAGTATGTTGTTCCGTTAATTCACTATTTAGGATCTAAAAAACTAGAAGAGGCAGCCACAGGCCCAAGCTGGAAAACAGTTTGGAGCGCTGGCCAGTCTGTGGGTTTAGTTGAAGATATTTTATCATGCGATCAGATTATTAAAAACTTGGTTGTCGAGTACGAAGAGACTTTAAAAAACTTACCAAAAGTTCAATAACGATTTTCAAGAGTCATAAACTTCACTCTGCATTTCGGTTTACACTTTTTAGATAAATCTGAATCATGCTCGTTTTTTTCAAATACAAAGATCTGAGCATCAAAAATCGGTCCATCTGACGGCACGATGCCGTCAGAAAGGCTGGTTAGGAAAGCCAACCAGCGCAGCGGCCGCTAAAACGAAAAAACCGTTAGCTACTAACTAACGGTTTTTTGCCCCTCGAGAGAAAAATTTAAATTTTAAATTATTTTAAAAGAGCTTCTACTTCGTGCTCTAAATCAGAACACTTAGATAAATCTAGCTTACACTCTTTGACAATGCGAATAGCATCCATTTGTTTAATTGTGTCTGCTTCCATAGCTTGGAATAAAAGTAATTCTAAACGGTCAGAGTAAGCGTACACAGATTTGTGTTGTGGCCAAAGATTTTCAACATCATTTGATCCACCGATGCTTAATGGGATGAAGTGATCGATTTTGAAATCACCGCGGTTCATAGTGCGGATTTTAAAACCTAATTCTGAGTCGTAGTCAGCGATGATTGCGTTTTTCTCGCCACCAGAAACATTACGTTCACAGTAAGTGATTTGTTGAGCGTAACGTTTTGTACCGTGTTCACATAATTTACCTGGAGTCATTTCAGGATCTGGTTCAATTGGATATTTCGCATTTGGATTTAAAGGCTGAGTCGGTGCTGTTGTTGGTTCTTGAAAATTTGGTTTTGAAGGTTTTTGTGCGGCTGGTTCTTGTTGAGAAGGTTTTTGTTTTTTTTCTGTGAAGTCGCCACGTTGTGCTGACGATAATGAAGCTGTTAGAGTTAAAGAGATTGCGGCGATAAGGTTTAAGATCACCTTAGTGTTTAGTCCGTTAGAACAGTTCATTTATTTCCTCCATAGTTAAGCATTACGGTGCTTTGTAGAAACGCCAGGCCAATTCCTGACTTATACGTGGTCGTTGTTGTGGCTAGATAAAAACCTATTTCACCTAGCTCTGGCAACTGTTAAAATTCAGTTGTAACACTTGGTGTCTTAACACCTCTAAGCAAAGCTTAAGGTGCTGAAGATTTGAGCCACGTTTGCGTGCGGCCTAATAAGCTGAAACCTATAAAACCTCTGACTTTTAGTTTCTCACCGTTATCCTGAAGAGCTAACTTAGCTTTGTAAGTTTTACCATTCTTCGGATCAAGGATGTGTCCACCACTCCATTCATCACCATCTTTTTTCAGGTCCCAAATAATTTCTAAACCGATAATCGGCTTATTCTTTTTGTCGCCCGAACATTCCGTACATTCTGTTTTGTCACCTTCTTTTGGAAAAGTCTTTACGATATTTCCAAAAAATTTTCCTTCGACTTCTTTGATTTCAACGATCGCACGCGGCTCATTTGTCGCATCATCAATCGTTTTCCAAAAGCCAACCGGTGAAGTTGTTGTCACCGCTTGATCTGCTGCAAAAGCCGAAAAACAAACCAAAAGCGTAGTTGCAATAAATGTACTAACATTATGTTTCATTATGAGACGGTCCTCTCTCGTATAAATGTTTTTATTTTACTAGACCTTAGGATTGTCTACAGAGAAGCGCTGATGGTCAACTACTTCAAAACACTATATAATTTAATTATGGGCCGTTACCTGATCGTTGACCGTGAAGAAAAGGCTGTAGAACAAATATTAGAATCGCTAAGAGCGGTCGATGGCCAAGCTCTGACTGAAACCTTCCCCGACATCACAACCCTCGAAGCTCATCTTAAAACATTAACTCCTGAAGCCACCGCCTCATTTTGGACATTTGATTTAATGGTCTTGGATTATGCAGCGTATATTCCTTCTCAGTGGCCAGAAAAAATTGCTGAACTTAAATTACAGAATACTAAAGAATTTACGATCATGCTTACAAGCTACGAAAACAATTTCACAGTGGCGAAGTATATTCGCCCGCTTGATATTTACAATTTTGTTTTTAAACCTTTCGATGCGCTGATTTTAAAAGAAAGTTTAAACTTAGCTTTAAAAATTAAGAAAAAAGCACAACCCCTTGAAATGAAATCACAAAGTGCCACGGCATTCATCGCACTCCTAAAAGAAGTTGAATTACAAACAATCTCAGAACTGGGGTTTGTGACTTTAAGTGATGCGCCAATAGAAACTGGAACTGTTTCGAAATATTTTTCACCGATGTTCTTACAAGGTAAAAAACAAAGTGTTTGGGCCCAGTGTTTGGTAAGCATTCCACACCCACAAAAACCCGGAAACTTCATTAATAAGTTTCAATTCTTTGCAGCAGAACAACCCTTTTTAAATACACTTCGCAAATACATCGCAGCCCACAAAGCAGATCACACCTCAAGTGCTTTATGGAATTTAAACCCGCCGAAATCGACGATTCCGGTAAAACTGGCGATTGTTGGTTTAGATAACGAAGAAAACAAAGGCTTCGCGGTTGAAATCCAGAACCGTTACAACAACGTAACTGCTGAAATCGTTAAGCTTGACCCTAAAGCAGGCAAAGAAAGTTACAACTATCACTTCTGTATTAACACCACCGATATCAAATTTGAAAACTTCGGTGAATTATTTACCAAAGACTGCGTGCACTTTTGGTATGCGCCAGCCGCTCCGAAGGAAGATGATTTAAAACAGCATGCGACTGAATACCGCGATATCTTTCCCCGTCCACTTGATCGTGCTTATTTTTTTAAGAAATTAAAAATTCACTTAAATGCCTTAAGCGAAAAAGAACCTAGTCATTTATTAAACATCACCGCACGCGAAGTTTTAAAAGTGGCTAACAAGGTTAAGATTTCAGAAATCTCTGAGCTGTACGTGAATCTTGTGTATAGCCGCGAATTAAATTTTAAAGAATTCCGTGAATTTGTTTTCTTAAGTGAAGACGAAACTCAAAATGTCGAATTACCGGCTTTTTGCCACTACACAGAAAAACAACCCAGCACTGGTGGCAAAGACGACCCGGCAGGTTTTTTACATCAATTTGTGTTCTTTGGAATGACCGATCATTTATTAAAACAGATCCGTCTATGGTTACTTCACAATTACATCATATCTAATCAAAAAGAATAGCGTCTTTAACCTAATCGTGAACTTGCGACTGCACGCCGTATTTCTCACCTGCGGCTACGATGGTTTTTGGTAGCACCGCTGAGTTCGGAAGAACAGTCGCTTTTTCTTCGATCGTTACTCCACCTAAAAGTTTTGCGCCTAAGCCAATCATAGCCCCGCGTTTTAAATGTAACTTATCGATAATTAAATAACCCTTCATTCCGTAGTGGGCCATCATAAATGCGGAGCCACCGATTGTGACATAGTCATCAAGCTGGATAAGACATGGGTCAGAAATATTTGATGTGTTGATCACTACGTTTTTACCGATCTTCATACCCATCATTTTGAAAAATAAAATATTTAAAGGCGAGGGTGTTAAAAATTCTAAAATCGTGTAACGCACCAAATATGTTAAAGCATTGTGATAATACCAAGGGATCGACTCTAACGAATACCAAGCTCCGCGGTACGGGCGCACAAACGGAATCAATGGTGCATTAAAAATCGGAACAATAAAAATTAACGACAAGATAAACGAAATAAACCCTGCACCGGCACACATACCGTAACACAAAGATTTTACGAATAACGAATATCCCTCAACCCAGATATTGGCCTTTTGAAACAGGTAAATCGCCGGTGTAATCGAGAAGCCCAAGATCATTACATATAAGAAAACTAAGGGTAATAAAAACAGGATAAAGGCCACTGTTGAAAACTTACGAATCGTATTTTCAAGCAATGCCATAGGCCCCTTTTTAAGCGAACGTGTAGAATTTATATCGGTATGGGCCCGTTGAGTACTCATATAATTATGATCGGCCTTGAGAGTTTATAAGTAAACACAAAAATCGAATTTACCTTAAAGATGGCTCCCAATTCATGGTACTTAATCCCCTATGGAAAACTCTCAAACAAATTCTGGTTGCTGTGCTATCTGCCAAAGTAAAAAAACACCTTACCAATGCGGCGTTTGCTCTGATTCGCTGTGCAAATCTTGCGTGCAATTTATGCCAGAAGCAGCTTTCCAATTCTTAACAAATCGCCCGAAAGAGTTAAGCCATAGCACTTACTGTACAGTTTGTTTTGATCAGCACGTGTCACAAGCCTTAACCAATTACGAAACCACTCTAACTCAAGCGCAAGAAATTTTAGTGTTTGATAAAACTCAAGGTAAAGAAACTCGATTTATCAAACGTATTGAAAAGCCGATCTCTGTAGAAGGTGTTGATGAGCAAGACGTAACTATGCGTTTAGCTTTTATCGCTGTTGAGAAAAACTATAACGCTTTAGTGGATGTGGATATTAAGGCCGTTAAAGTACGCGATGGTTCTTATCAGACAATGGCTTATTCAGCCAAAGGCATTCCTGCTAACGTGAACGATCGCAAGCTAATGAAAGACCGCTCTCTTTGGTCTGACCCTAACTAAGGTTAGTTAAATCAATATGATTATCTTGGTAAAGTCCAAAGCCAAAGCGCCAACGGCTTCCACGATAGTCGGTGCGAATCCCCGCTTTATAAAAAGCATCATGCAGTGACTTGGTCATTTCAGGAGAATTAATTTCGAAAGTTAAAAAATGCCCGTGGTGATTTAAATCATGCACCAGCAAGTTTTTTTCATTAAGCCACTTACTGTATTTCGGGTGCGTCCATTGACCAATATCACTTAAAAATATTTTTTGCAGCGCCTGGACATGCTGATGGATTTTTTCCACCGACAGATTATGTTCAGCAAATAACGAAAGCGAAGCATCTAGTCTATACAACGCAGAAAAATCCATAGTGCTTCCGGCAAAGCGGTAGCCATCATCTGAATACACTACTTGGCTACCTTGACCGGCTAAATCAGAAAAGCCCGCAAACCAGCCCGTATTAAAAGGTTTAAGTTTCGTGCCCTTTGGCACTGCCATAAAGCATGCACCTTCACCACCTTGAGCGTATTTGTAAGAACCTGCAATATAGAAAATTCTATTTTCAATAGCCTGTAAATCTGTCGGCATCGCCATAAACGCGTGATAGCCATCAACAACAACGATGGTTTCGGGATTTGTGACTTGGCTAATAATACCCACTAAATCTTTAATCGCAAAACCTGAATTAAAAAACACCTGGCTAAAGAACACTAAATCCCAATCTTGGGCCTTAAGATGTTCTTTAAAGCGATTTTCAAAAATTTCAAAAGGCTGCGTTGGAACTTTCACCACTTCAACAATTTGCTCTTCGATAAGACGGTTAATTTGGCGATCAAAACTATAGAACTCAGAATCTGTCGTTAGAATTCTGATTTTTTTGCCCGGTTTAAAACAACTTAAAATACGTCCTACGAATTCGTGTGTGTTCGGTGCAAAAACAATTTGTTCTGGATGTGACAGATTTAAAATATCAGCGATCAACTTCTGCGTACGTGGAATTTTATTTCCGAAAATATGATTCCACTTATCATCGACAAATTTCGCAGAATCGTTCCAGTATTCTAACATCGCCTCGCGGGTGACATCAGGCCAATAGTGATGCGAATGACTGGCATAGTGTTGCACACCAGGATTCGCATTGAGAAAGTGTTGGTAAAGTTTTTTATACATAGTTATTGTGCCGTAAGCGTATCGCTATCCATTGTGCCGTAGGCACATCTATCCAAAGTTAAGCTGCTTTTTAATTTCTGCTGGAATTTTAGGAAGTCGTGAACGCGGAATTAAGTAAGTCGATAAGTTAAATAAATCGACAAACACACGGTTATTATCAGCAGCCTTCTTTAAGTAAGTATGACCTGATGAACCACCCGTTCCGATTTTTGTACCTAGCATACGCTGAGCTAAAAGTGCATGACGGTAACGCCATGTCGTGAAATTTTCATCAATATCCATCATGATCGTCATCATTTGATGAGGCATCGTTAACATTGGCTCGTCACGGTAAAGCATAATGAAGAGCGCATTTAAAATCGCTTTCTGCGACAACTTACGTGCACCTTCAGCGACGATTTTATTATGCGCTTCTTCATTAAATAGATTCGCAAACGTTTCTTTAGTCATACGCAGATTTTCTAACTGCATGGCTTTATCTTTATCTGACAAATGAGCCACATTAGCTTGGATAGTGGCTTCGTCATCAGATAAAATCTTTTGGATTGAATTTTGGTACTCTGTCCAAAAGTTAAAGTTTTCTTTATTTGTAAATGGTGTTCTTTCTAACCATTTTTCTAAAAGACGTAATAACGACGGCGTATTCTCTAAAGCTGAAAGACGAGCACGGTCTTTTTCATTTAAACGACCCAAGAAGAACTCACGATCCACCCCTTGGCGGTCAACCGTATTAAGACCTAGCTTAATTTCAATTTCACGAAACTGCGTGCTTTGAAAACCAGACGCCGGGATTAGTAAATTACGAAACTCTAGAAAATCCATCGGCGTCATTGTTTCTAGAATTTCAAAGTGTGAATTGAATACACTTTGAATTTTGCGGATACGATCTAAACGTTGGATAATATAGCTAAAATCGCTGTCTTCAACAGTTGGCTTTTTAAAAGTCGTAAGAACAGCATCTAAATCATGAAGAATCTGTTTGAACCATAACTCATAGGCTTGGTGAACCACGATAAATAATGTTTCATCATGGGCCTCGGGATCTTCTTTAGTGGCAAATTTTTTACTTAACGGCTCTTGGCAAGAAAGAAACTTATCAAGCATTAAATAATCGTTGTAGTATACGGGGCCTTGGTTTTTGTGCATGTCAAAATCTTAGGGCATTTCATTTAATAAGGCCACCTGAAACTTAGTGCGTCCTTTAAGCGCTGGGTTATAAACGGCCTGTTTAAAAAGACCGTCGATGGCTAATTTATAGCTGGCTGGTTTTCTTTCTCCCATCACCGCAGCTAAATGCCCGGTGACAAAGGCTGTAGCTTGCGAAGTTCCGCTTAAAATACCGTAACGATTTTTAGGCAGTGTTGAAAAAATCGACTTTCCTGGTGCGGCTAAGTCAACAGTGTTTTTTCCGTAGTTACTAAATGTTGTAAGCCCTCCATCTTTTTGAATCGCTGCGACCGAAATCATATTATCAAGCTTGTAGCTTGCGGGATAATAACGAATGACATCCGTGTCCTCTTGCTCATTACCTGCTGCCACAACCATGACGATCCCCTGCTTACGTGCATCTTGGATCGCCTGAAGCTCATGATATTCAGGCATGGCCCCTCCGGCAGAATAGTTAATGATCTGCGCTTTCATCCTTGAAGCATATTGAAGCGCATTAATTGTATTCATCACATTGATCTTGTCGCTGCCTTTGGGATTGTAGTACTTAAGCACCATCAATCTTAAACTGGCTTCACCGTGTTTTTTCTGGGCGTACTCTTTATGGATAATGCCGGCCACATGTGTTCCATGGCCTTCATTGTCGAAAACTTTATTATTGTTATCGACAAAGTTCCATCCGTTTACATCATCTACGTACCCATTTAAATCATCATCAATTCCATTTGTGGCTTTATCGCGGCCTAAAACATCTTTTCCTGTTTCGCCCGCATTCACCCAAATCGAATTTTTTAAATCTTTATGATTGATATCTACGCCAGTATCGATAACCGCTACGACCACATTATCAGTTACGGCTTTCGCACTGCTTGTGGTGAGAAAACAGACCGCTAAAAAACTTGCACTTACGAACAATGTTCTAGTGAATATCATTGAAAAGGCCGCGCCTTTTTGTGTTTTAGATAAAGCTCCGCCCGTAATGAATTTTGCGTTCATTTTCCCCTCCGCATATTTTGTTTTGTTTGTTTTTCTTTGACAGCTACGTCACACAGACTAGCAAAGCAATCGCGATACCATAGCGGCTATAGTGTATATGAGAGGAGAAAACTGTCTAAGGTGTAACCTGTATATAAATCTCTATACAGTGTTAGAAATCGTACTGTTAGGAATATAACACAATTACCACACTTGTTAAAGGGGGCTAATTTAAATGCTCTGTATTTGGGTTTACAGTGTAAACCCAAATACAGAGCGCCTTAATTTAAGCTAAATAAGATGTTACTAAAACTTAGGCTACGCGAGCAGCTGTGGCTTAAGCCACACGCGCTGGTTTTTGCGAAGTCGAAGCCACCGTGTACTGATTGCGGCCTGAATTTTTAGACTTATATAAAGCTGTGTCGGCGCGTTTTACCCAGTCAGAAGCATTTTCAATATCTAATAACTGGGCGATACCCATAGATACCGTGAAACGCACTGTCGATTCTCCGTGAACAAACACTTCTGAACGAATACGTTTTTGCACTTCTTCAGCGCGTATTAGGGCGTGTTCAATGGCGTGGTTAGGAAGAATCACAACGAACTCTTCACCGCCGATACGAGCCACCATTTCAGCATCTTTATGAAATACTGACTTTAAAATACGAACACATTCTTTTAACACGAAATCACCGATATCGTGGCCATAGGTATCGTTGATTTTTTTAAAGAAGTCGATATCCATGATAATAAGACTGACCTGCATCGGGTTCATATTATTCAGATGAACATATTTTTTAACCGTTTCATCGAAGCTCTTACGGTTATGAGCACCTGTTAAGTGATCCAGGTTAAGTGATGAGTTCGCCTCTAAAAGCTGCTTTTTCACTGTATCCAGATTTTTCTTAACTGACGTTAAACGTTTTTTACGCGTTTCGTTTTTAGCATGTTGGTGTTCAACATACAGATTAATAAACTGACGCGATTTTTTACGAAGAGTTTCAAGCGAGTTTGCCTCAACTGCTTCTTTTAAATCTTGTAAGTGTGATGATAACTGCTCGTCTTTAGCTGAATCTTCGCGAATGTCTTCTGATAACTGATCCGCTAAATCCCAAACGATACGTTTAAAATCATCAAAAGTATTTTGAATGTAAGTTGATTCATCCACACGGTAACTTGAAAAGAACAAACGAATTTCAGATAGGCATTTTTCTACGTTCTTAGGATCTGGATCAACAAGACCTTTAGCCATAGCATCTAATTTTTCACGCACTTTACGAACCGAGTGCTTTTCCATATCGAAGAGATGTTTGTTGTACACATCCATGATATATAACAACGTGGCTTTTTCTTCGCTGATCACAGGCATTGATCTGGTTGGCGCTGAATCAACGTTGATTGAATCAGAATCGACAAATGAGATATCTAATTGCTGCAATAATTTAACAACCCATTGTTTCAAGATAGCCTCCAATACAGTTATCTTTTCGGCTTTTTGGGTTTCGATTTTTATGTTTTTTTCTGGAATTTCGCGTCCCATTTTGAAACAGGACTTTACGTTTGTGTGGCTAACTAGCAACTAGTTAAACAATGCTGAACACATTCCTGTACGGCCACCGCTGCGCACACGTTCGTCACCACGTAAACTACTCTCAGCACTATCACGCAAAGTCTCTGCAGCATCGTTCACGAAATTTTCTAACTTGCGCTGATTTTTAAATAAGATATGACTCACGCGGTTTGTCTCAAGCCATTGAATCACTTTGTTTGATTTAATTAATGCTAATAATCCGATAGCTCCACTTGTCACAATGGCAATGATGGGTGAATACCCGTAAGTGCCCGGCTGAAGCACCATACCCATACTGGCTAACTGGCTCATCACAATATTTCTGACATCAGATAAACGTTTTAGCGCATTCTTTGCCACAGGGTATTTTTCGGCATTGGCTGCGGCCATTAACTCGCTCCACGCAAAACTTGCAAGCGTTGTGATCGCAGCTACTTTTAATGAAGTTGCCCAGAATGGCGACGACATAACGTTTGTGGCCAAATCATGAAACGACATAATTGATCCGCGTAACACTTGAAAGCCCACACTAAAAGTTAAGTTGGCTAAAAACTGTGAAGCTAAAACTTTACGGGCATAGACCGCTTCAGACTCAGCTCCGCCGGTGATTTTGTTAGATAATTTATCTAATGTTTTCATAATACGATGACGTAACGGCACCGTCATTTTTGTCCACATATCACGATCCAGCGCAAAAGCCGCCGCAAAAACCACATTCATCATCACCATCGCTGATTTTTGATAAACATCTAATCCTGCTGAATGAATCCAGATAAAAGAATCATAAGACGTTGTAATCACCACGATCGACAAACCAAGCTTATCGTACTTAACAGTTTCAGTGACATTTTTTTTGTAATTAGCCCAACCGGCCGCTAGTTTTTCTTTGGCTGAAGCGAGCTTTCCGATCGGCATAAAGCGAAACATACGCTCAGAACTTTTTTCAGTTTTTGCAATCGTCTCTGCTACAGCTTGATAAACTTCAGGTGTGTCTGTTGATAAAAGAATATCAGCGTTACGCGTTTCTTCACGTTGTAAAACTTCACTTAGCTGTGCGGGATGACTTAAGGGAATTTCAGTGTAGGAAAATTGTGAATTTCCATGATGACCGTCGATATTCATCACAAGACTTGGAACTTCGCGAGATTTTGAATCTAGATCTTCGGCAGCTGAAGCCACCGTGCGGGTAAAAGAACCCTGTGGCGCCGCCGAGAGCGATACCGCTTGAACATAAACCAGAATAAATGCCAGAACCGACTTCTTAAAACTCATCAACGCCAAACGTTCCTTTACTCGAGGAAACAAAAATGCAGGGCTTGGACCGCTTTTTAACAGCTATAAACCAACCTATTGGTTTATAGTCGTGTTTTTCACCCAAAAGACGCATTTTCGCCGCCTTCGTCTAATGCCCATACACCCTCTTAAGTTTTTTATGATTTTTTATATTAGGGAAACTTGCCACTGGAACTTTTAAAGATCTCGGGGTAGAACCCTTGGCTATAAGGGGAACAACCATGAAACAACTTTTACTTATCGTTAGTACTTTATTCGTAACTTCATTTGCTTTTGCAGCCGAAGAACAACCGCAACAACCAGCTCAGCCACAACAACAACAGCAACCTCAAGTTGTTTGCGCTGAAAAAGCAATTCAAGCTGCTGCTTTATTATTTCAATTTAATACACAACAAAATCCAACAGATTATAAAGTCGAATTAGTTGACCTTGCTCACGTTGAAGAAGGTGGCTACGAAGTTTATGACGTGGTTTTAGTTGTTGGTGAATTATCTTCTGCGCCTTACCGTGTAACTGCTAGCATCAATAACTGCAAAATCATCAGCTTCGAAACTCCGTTTACTAACTAATATTCAAACTAATTTTGTTTACATAGATTAGTAACTCTACTCTAGAGTTGCTAATCTTAATCTTCTCGACATTCTCTTAGCGGCGCTCTTACAATATATCTATGGCGCTAGATCTTTTAAAAACCGAAAAAAAAGAATCGCTCAAATCTAAAGGCTTTCGTATCGCCATGAACTGGTACCCGATGTTTTTTGCAACGGGTGCAAAAATTAAGTTCTGGTCTGCTGACTGGAGCGAAGTTCATCTACGCTTAACCTTAAATATCTGGACACGCAATTACGTAAAAACCATCTTTGGCGGAAGTATGTTTTCAGCCACTGATCCGTTTTATGTGATCATGTTCATGCATATGTTAGGAAAAAACTTTGTCGTTTGGGATAAATCAGCCAACATCAAATTTAAACGTCCGGCTAAGATTCCGCTTTATATGCTTTTTAAAATTTCACCAGAGCTTTTAGAACAAGTAAAAAACGAAGTTAAAACGTCAGGTGAAACAACTTATATCGCTCACCTTCAGTGGCTTGATAAAGATAAGAATGTGTACGCTGAGCTAGAGCGTACCATTTATATTGCTGATAAAAAATTCTATAAAGGAAAATTAGAAAAACGAAAATTAAATTTTCATGCGTCAAATTCTAGTATAGTTTCGTAAACTTCCGCAGCTAAAAATTCTTTTCGATGAAGTGCATAATAAATAATTCCACTGCCGATGCCTAAAACAAAACCGATGATATGACTTACATAACTCACATCGGGCTTAAATTCTTGAGGTGCAAATAACACCAAGCTTGAAAACAAAGCGACAGCAAAACGTCTGCGCCAAGATGTCCTGCGATCGACCAGAAAAAATAAGGTTAACCACACAGCCCCCATCCAATTAACAACACCGGAAATACCCATAAGTTCAGTCAGCGGAAACATCGTTGTCAGCGTTAAGGCATTAATGACTCCCCCCATGAATAAACCCATCAGTGGAAACAGTGTCAGATTAAAGTAACCTGTTAGCAGCAAAGCAAAAGGAATAAAGAGCAAAGCGTTTCCTAATAAATGCCCCATATCAGCGTGAGCAAAAAGAGCCGACCACAATTTCCAGTAACGGTGTTGCGAAAACGCAAGGTCGTAACTGACACTTAAATCTTTTGGCGATAGCCAGTCGTACAAACTTAATCCGAAAAGCAGAACAACAAGAGCTGCGGTTACTAAAAAACTGCTTGCTTTGATCTTTTGGGTGAACCAGTTTTTTATAAGCCGCGGTTGATCTTCCATGCTCTAATATTGAGGTCGTTTTGCCTCTTGGCAAGTTTGCGCGTTAAAACCATCAGGACTTGACTAAAATCGTTTTAGCAGGCCCCCTAATACTATGAGAGATTTTTATCAAAACGGCCCTGAGCTTTCGAATACATTTACCTCTGACACTTACTTAAAACCTTTTCTTGAAAAAAATGTTCCTAAAGATTTTCACAAGTCCATCTTTGAACATCTAACTCACGTGGGACAATTAGCCAGCAGCACCTGGCTTAACTGGGCTGCCGATGCTGAAACTCATCCGCCAAGGCATGTGCCTTTTTCTGCTTGGGGTAAACGCATTGATGTGATCGAAACTTCTGAAGGCTGGAAAAATTTAGAAAAAGCTGCCGCGACTGAAGGAATTGTCGCTACCGCGTTTGAGCGCAAGCAAAAAGAATTCTCTCGCTTTTATCAAATGGCTTTATTGTATCTTTACTCTCCGTCGAGTGCTTTTTACTCTTGTCCATTAGCTATGACTGATGGAGCGGCTCGCGCTTTAGAGATTTATGGCGATAGCGATTTAAAAGAAAAAGCTTTTAAAAATTTAATTTCTCGTGACCCGAAAACTTTTTGGACTTCGGGCCAATGGATGACAGAGCGTACTGGCGGATCGGATGTCAGCCATACAAGTACGACCGCTAAAAAAATTAACGATAAAAATTATGCTTTATCTGGAACGAAATGGTTTACCTCAGCCACAACATCACAAATGACATTAACCTTAGCCCGCCCAGAAGGAGCTCCGCATGGCAATAAAGGTTTATCGTTATTTTACGTTGAGCTTCGTGATCAGAATAATCATTTAAACAATATCGAAGTTCACAGACTTAAAGATAAATTAGGCACTAAAGCTCTTCCGACGGCAGAATTAACATTACATGAAACCCCGGCCCGCTTAATTGCCGGCGAAGGTGATGGAGTTAAAAAAATTGCGAGTGTTTTAAATATTACGCGTATTTACAATTCCATCTGCGCTTTAGGACATTCGCGCCGAGCTTTGGATTTAGCGTGGGATTATGCTAAAAAACGTGTGGCCTTTGGTGATGTGATTATCAATCATCCGCTTCACCGTGTAACGTTACAGCGTTTAGAAGATGAATTTAAAAAATGTTTTGATTTAACATTCTTTGTCGTTGGGCTTTTAGGTAAAGAAGAATGTGGCGCAGCCAGCGAACTTGATAAAAAATTATTACGCGCTTTAACCCCGATTCTAAAACTTTATACAGCTAAAAAATCAATTTTAATATCAAGCGAAGTTTTAGAATCATTTGGTGGCGCAGGCTATATTGAAGACACGGGTCTTCCGCGCTTACTTCGTGACGCTCAGGTGTTTTCTATCTGGGAAGGCACAACCAACGTTTTAGCCATGGATTTTATCCGTGTTTGCGAAAAAGAAGATGGCGTAGCAGCTCTTGGTGAATTTTTAATGAAAAAAGGTTCAACTAAAGTGGGCCAGCTTATGGATCCTAAATGGAAAGACACAGCTAACGCTCGTGATTTAGTTTTTTTAGTGGCAGAAATGGTGGCTGAGGTTTTATAAACCGAGCTCTTCTAAAATCATGCGGGCATCTTCGATGTTCGCTGATGTTTCTTTATCCGTGATAAGTTGTGTATGAGGCGTACTTACGTATTGTGGATACATTTGCCAAGCGGATACCGACACAGCCACTTGTGCTTTAACTGCGAACTCCTCTTCAGAAAATTTATTAGTCACTACCGCTTTTTGATTAGGACCAAAAACTTCATTCACCCACTGGTGAGCGACAACTGGGCCTTGAAATAATCCCGGATCAAAAACCCAAAGTTTACCGTCCAGCTTCACTACTGGAGCTACATGATAGCGCCAACCGAAAAAATCATTCGGTTTATCTAAACGGTAACCCCATAATGAAAAACCATGAAGCCAAATTTTATAAACTGCAAAACCTTGCGCGCTCAATTGAGCGGCTACAATTTCAGACCTCGCAAAACAACCGTCTTTTAAATAATCGTAACGTAAAGAAGAATCAGTTTTAACGGCTTCGAAAGCTGACACCATTTGAGCTAATGTTTTAGATAATTTTACTGATGGCGATAGCTGACTTACTTGCTCAAGTAATTGAGTATCTAGATCCAGTGCACTTTCTGAATCAATCTGACCTTTGTGATAAAGAAGCGGCCATAAGACTTTTTTTAACTTCTGACATTCAGCTAAAGCACAAGCTCGCAAACGAGGTTCAAATGACATCATCAAGTTATGCTTTCGATAATATGACGCTGCAGCAGTTGCGCTTAACTGCTGATACTGAAAATTTTGAGGATTTACATAAAGTTCTTTGTTCACGCTAAGATCAAAAATACGGGCTGGCACTTTCACATCTAAGTTTTCTAAATGATGAAGCGTAGGCACCTGGCCTACGACCGTTTCGCCAACAAAGAGCAAACGATTTCCGTTACAGGCCCAGAACTCAGACTTTGTTTCTTGCTGACAACGTAGCCCCTCTCCGGAGCTTAGAGACACCTGTAACTGATGTTGAGCGTGAGCTAGCCCAGTTACAAAGAATATCAAAATGAGACAAAGGATTCTATTCATACAATTCGATAGAGCAAAGCCAACGCCAGCCCGACTACGACAGCTCTTCGCTATTATCTTATTAGAACTAAAATAAGCCTATTATTTCTCGACTGTGACAATAAATGCGAACACCAGATCGTTTATTTCAGTTCACAACTAAAACAATTTTTCCTACGGTTTTACCTGACTCAAGGGCTTGATGAGCTAAGCCCACATCTTCCAGCTTATAGGTTGTCGTCTTCAAAGGTTTAATTTTTCGCTCTAAAGCTAAGCGCATAAGATCAGTCATGGCTTCGGTTGCGAGATCTTGCCTTGCAAAAAGAAAAGATAAATTAAAGCCAACGACTGATTTGTTATCGGTGATTAACTGCAGCGGATTAAAACGCGGACTTTTAATTAAACCAATCGCCGCTTTTAAATAATTCACTCTTCCTGACCCTCCACCGCGTGGAAGTAACGAATGTGCGCCATAAGAAATTAATTTTCCCACAGGACGTAAATGTTTATACCCGTCTTTAAGAGTTGTGTACCCGTTAGCATCAAAGATGGCGTCAAATCCATCGACTGCATTTTTTTTAGCTTCGCCCCAAAGATCCTGCGTTGATTTATCAATTACATAATCAGCCCCCAAGGCTTTGACTTCGTCCACTTTATGGGATGATCCCACAACACCTGTTACGGTAAAATTAAAAGCTTTTGCTAATTGCACCAAAGCCGAACCCACGCCGCCTGCAGCTGAGTGAATGAGCAAATGTGACTTTGGATAGATTTTAACTAACTGAAAAAGCGCATGATACGCCGTAAAAAATACTGTCGGAAAACCGGCCGCTTCAATTAATGAAAAACCATGCGGTAAATGAAACAGTTGTGATTCTTTAACTTCGACTTCTGTTGCGTAAGCATTAAATAACGTAATACCAACAACTTCATCACCCACTTTAAAACGCGATGTTTGCGACCCCACAGATTTAACAACGCCTGAAAATTCAAAGCCCGGCGTAATCGGCCAACCGACATATTTTTTAGCCGACTCATAAACGCCAAAACGCACTAAACAATCGGCATAGTTAATGCCAATCGCCCTAACATTCACAATAATTGTATCATTTTTAAAAGTTAGTTCAGGAAAATCCCGAATTTTAAGTTTTTCGTAGCCCCCAGGGCTTTCAATAACGACCTTCTTCATTTAGTCGACCGAATCTACATCACTATGACGAGTGCGGCGATCAAAACGCGCTAGCACACTGTAAACACTTGGTACCACATATAGCGTAAGTAACGTCGAAACCAATACCCCACCGATCACCGCAATTGCCATAGGTTGGCGGGCTTCAGCACCCGGCCCAAAACTTAAAGCTGCAGGAAGTGCACCCGCAATTGTTGCAATCGAAGTCATTAAAATCGGACGTAAACGGTTCGGACACGCTTCTAATAGCGCGGCTTTAATATCAGTTTGACCTTCATCACGCACCTGATTGGTAAAATCCACAAGTAAGATCGAGTTCTTTTTTACGATACCCATAAGAAGAATTAAACCGATCATACTAAATAGATTAATCGACTGTTGACCAATTAATAATCCCAAGAAAGCGCCCGAGAAACTAAATGGCAACGCCACAAAGACCGTGAACGGATCAATAAAACTATTAAACTGCGAAGCTAAGATCATGTACGCCACAACAAAACCCAACACTAAAGCGACAAGTAAGCTGATAAAACTTTGCATGAATTCTTCAGCCGACCCACTCAGTTTAAATGTGTAACCTTCTTTTAAAACTGCTTCAGCAATAGCTTCAGCCTTCGCCGTACTTTCTTGCTGACTTAAGCCAGGGCCTGGATTTCCGAAAATAGAAATCGCCCGTGAACGATTTTTTCTGGAAATTGAAGAGGCCACTGTCGATTCTTTGATATCTACTACTGATGAAAGTGGAACTAACTCACCACGATTATTTCGTACATTTAAAGACAAAATACGTTCTTTCGGAGATTTTCCATCTTCTGTGAGCTTTACTCTGATATCGTAACGATGTCCTTCTTTTTCATAAGAACCTGCAATTGCACCACCTAAAGCAGTATTCACTACAGCTCCAATTTCAGTTACAGCCACACCACGACCAGCGGCCTTCTGCCGATTCGGTATAATATGAAGTTCAGGAGCCCCCGTTAATAAATCCGAGTTCACATCCGACATGATTTTTTTATCAGTCACTTCTTTTTGAATTTGTTCGGCCATTTTTCCAAGTTCAGACCACTCTGGTCCTTGAATTGTAAACTCAACCGGGTAACCACTGCCACTGCCACCGCCACCGCCAAAACCTTGTGTCGATGGATCCTGCACCTGAGGTTTGGCTTCAGGAATTGTTTTATTTAAGTATTCACGCACAACATCGATCATTTCTTGTTGGCTTAACTCTTTATTTTTAGCCGCGTCTTTACCTCGCTGCCCTTTTGGTTTGAGCTCTACGAAAATCATCGCGGCATTTGTTTCACCACCCGTAAAACCACCGGCCGCAACGAAGAACGAATTTACTTCAGAGCGTTCATGTAAGAATTTTTCGACAATCTTTACTCGCTCATCTGTTAAAGTAATGGCCGACCCCGGAGGATTGGTCATTTGAATCATTAACATGCTTTGATCTTGTGGCGGTTGGAATTCACCTTTTAATAAGCCCGCTGAACCAAAACTTAAGATAAAGAAAAGTAAAGATCCAATAATCACCTTCCAACGGTGATTTAAAGTGTAATCTAGAGTGCGTGTATAAAATCCACGAAGGCGCACAACACTTGATTCAAAGAACATTCCGAATTTAGAAGTACGCTCAATGCTTCCTTTAAACTGCGAAGCACGCATCGGTGTTAATGTTAAAGCTTCAAGTAAAGAAATCATGACCGCCGCACTTAAGGTTACGCCAAATTCAAACAAGAATCGACCGATAATACCTTCCATAAAAGCAATCGGTAAAAAGATAGCCACGAGTGAGACTGACGCAGCCACGGCAGCGAAAGTGATTTCACGCGCCCCGAATAAGGCCGCTTCTCGGCGCTTCATGCCTTTTTCGCGGTGACGAATAATATTCTCTAAAACCATGATCGCATCATCGACGACAATACCGATCGCTAAACTTAGACCTAAAAGTGTGAAAATATTTAACGTGAAATTTGCAAACGAAAGAATAATAAAACTTCCAAGCACTGATGTTGGAATCGCTAAAAGTACATTAATCGTTGAAGACCATGAACCGATAAAGATCCAGCAGACCAGCGACGTTAAAAGGGCTGCTAAAACTAAAGTTAAAACTAACTCGGCCACCGACTCTTCAACGAATTTTGTACCATCGAAGTTTATGCGTATCCGTGCACCTTCAGGTAAAGTTTTTTGAATTTCATCAATACGCGCTTTAACCGCCTTAGCCACTGACACAGCATTGGCTCCGCGTTGTTTAACAACTCCAAGACCTACCGCCGGTGATCCGTTAGTACGGGCAAATTGTAAAACATCAACTGTGCCTTCTTCAATTTTAGCCACACGGCTTAATGGCACCGGATTATAGTTCGGCCCACCACCACGAGAATTTAAAAGTAAGTCAGAAAAACCTTTAACCGTTTTTTCTTCACCTAAAGTACGTAAGCTGTATTCTTTTTTATCAAATTCACTACGACCTGAAGGTGGCTCACGATGTTCGTTTTGAATATTATAAACAACATCTGAAACTGAAAGAGCATATTGTTGTAAGGCATCGTTATTCACCCAAACACGTAAGTTGGGTTCTAAATAACCGGGCATCCATAAATTTCCCACACCAGGCACTGTCGTTAAACGATCACGAATGTCATTTTTAACAAAGACCATCAGATCATTTAATTTCATTTTATCGCTGGTCACAGAAATCCACATGATCGGAAATTCTGAAATCGCGATTTTCATAGCCGTAATCGGTTCCATGCCCGTAGGTAGCATTTCTTGGGCTTGTGAAATTTTAGCCTGCACATCTTGAAAGGCGGCATCGATATCGCGGCTTAAATCAAATTCTAAAGTGATTTCAGCAACACCTACGCGTGATTTTGAAGTGATATTTTTAATACCTTGAATACTGATCAAGACGTCTTCAAGTGGATCGACAACGTCAGCTTCGATAACTTCCGGAGCTGCACCTTCATATCTGGCCGTTAAGGCAATAATCGGAAATTCCACATCGGGCATGTCGCTCACACCCATGCGCGTAAAGCTGATCGCACCGAACACGATCAAACCAAACATCAACATCCACGCAAATACCGGTCTACGAATTGATAAATCTGAAAGAGTCATTTCTACATTTCCTTATTTAAGACCGCTGGAATTTGTGCCGAAGCTAAATCTAAACGAATGTGATCTAAGCGCGCTTGATAACGGGCTTGATCGTAATTTCTTTTCGCTAATCGGTACTCAGTTAAACCTAATTGCACATCAAGGCTTCGCGCTAATCCACGACGTGAGTCACGCTGAAGAAGTTTATAATTTTTTTCGGCCAAATCAGAAGCTAGCTTTAAAGCTTTTAACTGATCAACGCGCGTGCGAAGTGCATCGTGCAATGATCTGATTTCAGCTTCAGCTTTACGACGGGCTTGAGTCATCGCTAAATCTTTTTCTGAACGCTGAAGCACCGCCATACGAACTTTAGATTGTGCTACTCCCCCTTCAAATAAGGGAAGAGTTGCGCGAATCTGAATATCCCAATCTAAATCTTCACTAAAACCTTCAGGGCGAGTAAAATAATAATTACCAGTAAGATCAACGGTTGGCCAATGAGCACCTTTCGCAATTGAAACGTCTTCGTCGGCCGCTTCAGCCACTGATTTACTGGCTTTTAAATCGGGGCGATTTTCAATACGTGATAAATAATCTTCAAGTGGTTTTACTTTTCCGTTAATTTCGTTTTCTGGCAGATCAGTTAACTTAGTGCCTGCTGGTAACCCCGTTAACAGTACGAAGTTTTCACGAGCTGAACGAAGTCTTGAACTTTGAAGCTGATATTCGGCATCAAGAGCTGCGGCTGTGGATTGAGCCTGTAAAGCTTCAGCAGAGCTTGATTGCCCACGACGGGCACGGCCTTGAAGATCACGCACACGCTCTTTATAGATTTTTTGTTGCGCTTGCAAATTACGAAGATCTTGTTCTAATGCTAACACAGCTAAATAGCTTTGCGCTGTTTGTTGGTACAAATCCATCATTTGAACTAAATGAGTTTGTTTTTGAGCTGTACGTAATTCTTTCTGGCGATCAAGCGCTGAAAATTCGCGAAGCCCGCGAAAAATCGGCTGCGTTAAAGTTAGATTCGTTGTCATTTGTTCTTCTGGAAAAAATCCAGCGGCCACGGGATCACTTAGTCGTGGTTGGCGCAAGTAAGTCGCGTTTAATGAAAGATTCGGTAAAATATTTCCACGAATCTGATCGACGGCCTCTTCAGCTTGTTGAACTTGCGAACGGCTTTGGCCAACAAGTGCATTTTTTTCTAAAGTCGATTGAACAGCTTGATCAAGATTCACCGCCCAAACAGGCAGAGATAAAAATAATAACGTAAAAGCTGCGCGCAGCGCGGAAATAGCCATAACACCCTCTTTTAACAATTATAAAATAGTTGTCAAAAAAGGCTGGGTAAAGAGTAAATTATTTATTGACGGAGTTTGTTAGAAATCAATCCAGACAGCGAAATACGGGTCAACACGGTTTTCTTCGTAAGGTGGAGAAATTGGCACACCGTCCATCTCGTCATAAGAGAAGCTTTTTTGGCTTAATTGAGGAGCAATCGAAACTTTATCTAACATAAAACGATAGCCCATATCAATTTGATGACCTTTACCTTTAAAGCCGCCCGTCATTGTTGGATTGATAAAGTATGTTCCTAAAATATAGAAACCTTGAGTCTTACTTTTTAACCAACCGATTGTTGGACCGATGCCCGTACGATTTCTGCTATAAGTAGAATATTCGTTTTTTTCTGAACCATACATACCACCTAAAGTAAATCCATTGCCCCAAAGTTTTCCGGCACCAAAATCAATTAACGTACGTGATGCCTCAGATGTTGATCCTTGGCCTGAACTTTCGCTCATGTACATAATCGCCAGACGCGTATATCCAGCAGCAAAAGTTTTTAAAGGAAGTAACACCAAGAACGCTAATAATAGATTTTTAAACGACATAAAAAAATTGTATGCCGTTTTATCCAATAAACAAGCTGTAAATAGCCATTAAGACCATGACCGCATTCTCACCTACTGTGACCCATGATAACGGAAGGTTAAATCCAGCCCCAAGGCAGGCACACTGGATCTGATTTTTTGATGTGATCATCTTAATAACCCCGATTGTGGTCGTGGTTAAGACAAGAATAGTTAAAATATTAGCCGCTTTTAAACCAAGACCTGCCACAAACATTAATCCTAGGGCTATCTCAATAAAAGGATACACTTTTCCATAACCGCGCAAGTTCTTAGCCGCTGGATCGTATTTCGAAAAAGCAGTGCTAAAAGCTTGTAAATCTAAAAATTTAAAAAATGAAAGACCGATAAAAAATCCCGCCATTATGTGACGCATGAAAAGTTCGTCCGAAAAATGTGGTAACGTTTGCTGAAAAGCAAGACTGACCAAAACTACAAAAGTAAATACGACGATCAACGGTTTGTAAGTTTGAAGAAGCGATTTTTTCTCAGTCGGCATAGCTTCCTTTGTTGAAACATCGTCATAATAATCGGCCGAATATTTCGGTAAATCTGATAAAGCCATACGTAGTTGCAACAACGACACCGGCTCAACAGAATCAATATCTGCCGTTTTAGACTGTAAATCGACCTTCGCCGAAGCTACTCCGGGAATTTGTGTTAATTGCGTTGTGACCTTTTCCACGCAGGAATTACAAGTCATACCGTTGATTTTATAAGTTTGAATTGCCATATATGTATACTAGGACGCAAAAAACCGTTTGTGACAACATTTTAAAGCAAATAAACAGTGCATAGTTTCCCCGTTTTTACACATCACTGAAAGTTAACTGAAAATAAAGATAAATTCCATTGTCGTAGCTTAAAGCTATCTTTATACAAAAGGTCATGCTGGCTTTTTCAACTTACCTCAATCAGTGGATCGATCGTTTTTTGATTCCGATTGACGACCCTACTTCTAGACTTTTTCACCTGAACCTTGTGTTCTGCGTAGGCTTTGTTTTTATCTGGGCCGTGGTGCTGAAAAAAAGAAGTTCCAAAAAGGTCTTTCGTTGGCGCTATATCAAACTTTTATTTTTTTCAAAAAATTATTGGTGGAATTCATCAACCCGATTTGACTATCAAATCTACGCGTTGAACTCGCTTTTAAAAGTTTTTATTTTTATTCCCTTTCTGGATGTGACTTTTCGCATTTCAATGTTTGTCATCGGGTTATTGCAAAAAACCGTTCCTGATCACCAGGCCTTACCAGTTACAAGCTTTAATCTTTTTCTTTTTACATTGGCATTTTTTGTTCTGGATGATTTTATTCGCTTTATTCACCACTTCGGTATGCACCGCATTCCGTGGTTATGGAAGTTTCACTGCACTCATCATTCAGCCACAACTCTGACTCCCATTACTTTATACCGCACTCACCCTGTTGAATCCGCCATCGCTACAATACGCAACAGTTTAAGCTTAGGGATTGCGACAGGGGCTTTTGTATTTTTGTTTCAATCACAACTGACGATGACAACTTTGTTGGGCATCAACTTTTTTGGTTTTACCTTTAATCTTTTAGGCAGCAATCTTCGCCATAGCCATATTGATTTTACCTTTGGCCCTTTAGAGCGAATATTCATCAGCCCTAAACAACATCAAATTCATCATTCGACAAATCCTGAGCACTTTGACAGAAATTTTGGTGTGTCACTCTCCGTTTGGGACCAGTTGTTTAAAACATACACTTCGGCCTCGAATGTGAAAAAGTTACGCTTTGGTTTAGGCTAACTTTCAATTCGTTTTCAACTCGCTTTCAGCAAAGTTTCATCGAAGCCATAAAATCGCTTTATTGTGTGTTTTTACCGCGACAAGCTTTAATAGAATGACCGTCCCTACAAAAAATCTAAAACAAGGAGAAACTTGGTATGAAAAAGGCACTATTTATTGCCGCATTAATCTGCTCTCAATCAGTACTTGCTGATTTAACAATCTACACTGACCGCGTAACAGCGAACTTACAACCGATCGCTAACGAATTTACAGCTCGCACTGGCGAAAAAGTAACTATCGTTGAATTAGCTTACCCAGCGCTAAAAGCTCGTATCGAAGCAGAGAAAGAAAATTCACCTGCCGATTTAATCTTCGTTAAAGATCTAATCTACTTAAACGAAATGACTGATTTAGGTTGGTTTAAAGCATTCACTTCTCCAGTTGTTGCTTCTGCTGTTCCTGAACAAATGCGCCACAGCCAAAATCTTTGGACAGCTATTTCTTTCCGCGTAAGATCTTTAGTTTACAATTCAACAATCGTTAATCCATCAGACATCCAATCGTACACTGACTTAGCTTCTGATGCATGGGCCGGGCGTGTTTGCGTAAGATCTGGATCTCATGCTTACAACCACGCGCTAGTTTCTGGCTTTGTTCATAACCTAGGTGCTGCAAAAACAACTGAATTCTTAACTGCTTTATTAGGAAACTTAGCTGTTGATCCAATGGCGAATGACCGTGCGGTTATCGATGCTATCGCTTCAGGTGTTTGTGATGTGGGCATCGTAAACCACTACTACTTAGCACCGTATGTTGCAGCTAACCCTGCGTTCGTAGTTAAAATGACTTTCTTAAACCAAGGTACAACTGGCGCACACACGAACGGTACTGGTATGGGTATCTACAACGCTTCTAAAAACCAAGCTTCTGCTGAAAAATTCATGGAGTTAATGTTAGAAGACCAAACTCAGTTACAATGGTCAGCGGCTCACTACGACTACCCTGCAAAAGCTAACTTAATCCCTTCTACATTAATCAAAGACTGGGGTTTATTTAAAGCGGAACAAGCTTCTTGGGAAACTTTAGGCAAAAGCACTCCTGCAGCTTTAAAAATTATCTCTGAAGTTCAATACAAGTAATTTCAAAAGAGATGATTATGTTTACGGATTACAAGTTTAATCTGTACATTCTAACTTCAATTGCGGCGCACATAATCTGTGCGTCGTTTTTGCTTTTGCAAAAAAGTAAACTCCAACACGTTGAAACTGATATTAATGAAATGGTGAATATTGTTCTTCACCAATCAGTAAAAAATTTTACAAATCCTGCCGTGGTCAAGGCTCAGCCCCAAGTAGCGGCCGCAAAAGAAACCGTTGATCACACCTCCGTTGATGTTGCTAAAACGGCAATGACTCAAATTGCCCCGCAAACCGCGACGTCCAACGAAGCCGGACAGATCGGTCGTTTAGCGAAAACCGCTGAAGAAATTTATATCGCTGAGCTTAAATACGATCTGGAAAAAAGAAAAAAATATCCTGTTATGGCTAAAAAAATGGGGCACACTGGCCGCGTGACTATTCAATTTGAAATTAACCGCCGTGGCGAAATTATTCACAGCGAAATTTTAGAACCGGCAGCACATGCAAGCCTCAATGATTCGGTTCAAAAACTTTTATTAGAAACTAAGAACTTTAAACAACTTCCCGACGAGATCCAGCGCACAACGTGGAAATTTATTTTACCGGTCGAATTTAAGTTATAAGGAGACGTTATGTCGTTAAAAAAATCAATGGTGTTACTTGTAAGTGTTATTTTCACCCTAACTGCGTGCAGTGATTTTTTTAATAAAAAAAACAGTCAACCTGTAGCGACTGTACAAAATCCTAACGGCTTAAATGAAAACAACGACGTTAATCCATTTCCTGGGTCATTTGAAGAGCCGACTGTCGGTGCTTTTTCTGAAGAGAAATTACTTCTTAACACAGGCCTTAATGTTATTTCACCCGTAACAGAAGCTTTTTCACAAGAGCTACAAATATTCACCCTACGTCTGAAGCAAGCCTGTCGTACTCAGAATGCGATCACTCCAGCGATTATCCAGCAATGGCAAACTGTCGTTGCTAACTATCACAAAGTAGATGCTCTTGCACTTGGCCCGATCAATGAAATTGATTCGCAAACAAATTTAGACACCAGATCCCGCCTTTACAGCTGGCCGGTAACCAATCTTTGTCGTGCGGATAAAGCGGTTTACGATTTGGCGTTTAAAGGACAAATTAACGAAGTTCTTCCGTACAATTCAAAAGGTCTTGATGCTATTGAGTACTTACTGTTTGCCGGCACTGAAAGTGTAAAATGTAATTTAAAAGCCCACCCGATGTTAAAAGACTGGTTAGCTTTACCAGAAGCCACGAAAATAAAAAATCGCTGTGATGTCGCTGTTATTTTAGCCGCTGACTTATCGGCTTTAGCAGATACATTAAAAAATAAATGGGACCGCGAAAAAGGCAATTATTCTAAAACTTTACTTGATGGTTCTAAATACCCCACTCATAAAGCGGCAATCAATGAAATCACCAATGCTCTTTACGCTTTAGAAACTGTGAAAGACATTCGTTTAGGTGTTCCCACTGGGAAAAATAAAAAAGAATGTACAACAGGAAAATGCCCCGAACGCAGCGAACATATTTACTCAGGCAATTCTTTCACTGCGATCGAAGCGCGCCTTGAAGCTTTTAAACTTGGCTTTTTTGGCGGAAGCCCGTCATCGGTAAATTCTTACGGTATCGATGATTATTTAAAACAAGCTAACCATCCGGAAATCGCAGAAAAAATCGGTCGTTTTATCAGCCGTGCGGAAACTAATTTAGCGGCCGCTAAAGCACGTGGTGATCTAGCAACACAGGCGGCTAATATTGTGCCTGAGCAATGCCAAACTTCAACGGTGGATAACCGCGCGGAAGAGCTTTGCAGCCTTTACGAAGATATTCGCGCAATTACAACAACTATGAAAACTGAAGTGCTAGTTGCACTTTCTTTAAATGCACCACCGATCTATCAAGGTGATAACGACTAATGAAAAAAATTATATTTTGTTCTCTCTTAGGACTGCTTTACAGCAGTCCTTTATTTTCTCAGGAAGCTACGCAAGACGCTACAGATACAACTCAACTATCAACTTTAGAAATCAGCGATGTTTTAGTTGATGATATTGATAATGGTTTTTCGGCTAAAAAAATTTCTAAATCGCGCTTAAAAAATATTGCAACGACAGACGTAGCCCGCGCACTTAAAGAGTCTCCAGGAGTTTACATCCGCGAAGAAGACGGTGTTGGTCTTCGTCCAAATATCGGACTTCGCGGGACCAATCCTGATCGCAGTAAAAAAGTTGTGATTATGGAAGATGGTGTTTTAATCGGTCCAGCGCCGTATGCAGCACCTGCAGCTTACTACACACCTTCGATGCTTACGACTGAGTCATTAGAGGTCTTTAAAGGTTTTACCGCTTTACCCTTTGGGCCAAACTCAATCGGTGGCGCCATCAATTATAAAACTCCTGATTATATTGCTCAAGATAAAACAACAACCGACATAAGCTATGGCAGTTACAACACCGGCATATTAAAAATTGGTTTAAATAAAAAAGTTTCTGATTACGGTGTAGTTTTAATTTATGGCCGCTCACAATCAGATGGTTTTAAAGAACTGGATAACGGCAAAAACACGGGATTTGAGCAAAACCACGCGTTACTTAAAGTTCAGCGCGCTTACGATATTTCAGGGCACACGCATCTGTTGGAACTGCGTTTAGGTTATGGCAACGAAGATTCACATGAGACGTATCTAGGCTTAACTGAAAATGACTTTTTAGCCAAACCTTACCGTCGTTATAATTCTTCTGAGCTAGACCTCATGAAATGGACGCATAAAAAAATTCAGCTCGAACACTTAACTGAAATCGGATCGTCTGCAAATATTAAAACAACTGCTTACCACCACGAGTTTGAAAGAACGTGGTATCGTCTGGATGGTTTTCGCGATAGCACACAAGTCATTCGCGATATTTTAAAAGATCCCACAGGTACTAACCAATCATTCTATGAAGTGCTAACTGGTGTTGAAGATTCGGCAAATCTTGGAGCTAATGCCGATTTATTAATGGCCAACAATGACCGCAGTTATTTTAGTCAAGGCCTGCAAAGCCAAGTTGAACTTAATAACCTGTGGTCAAACGAAGTTCCCTCAAAGACTGTGGTTAAAGCTTTAATTCACCACGATCAAATTACCCGCAAGCATGATGCTGACTACTATTCAATGACTGGTGGCTCAATGATTCGCACCGGTGATACCCGTGTCGCTACTGCACGCAATGAAGAAAGCGCCATAGCATTTGCTTTAAGTGCGCAGGATGAATCGCGTTTTGGCAAATACACTCTACTTCCGCAATTTCGCTATGAAACGGTAACGTTTAATTTTGATGACGAATTAAATAGCCGCAGTAAAAAACGTGAAGATTCTGTTTTTATTCCGGGAATTGGCCTAGCTTATCAAATCAACGAGGCCTTAATTTCACGTGTTGCTGTCAATCAAGCCGCCACTCTTTCTGGTTTGGATTCTTTAGGTAAAGAATCGCGCGAAGAAAGTTTAAACAAAGAAGTTTCTCTTTCGTGGCAGTCTAAAGTTCGCCATGAACAATTTGAAATTTTATACTTTCATAACGACTACGACAACATCACCGGAACCTGCACAGCTTCTACGGGGTGTTCTGCTTTACAATTAGACCAGCAGTATGACGGAGGCCGAGCCCTTATCCAAGGTGTTGAAGCCCGTGCTTCTAAAGGTTTTCAGTGGAATCAGTTTTGGCTACCGGTCCAACTTAACTACACGGTGATTGATGGGCACTTTGCCGATTCGTTTGTTTCTTCAAATGCCGAATGGGGGACAGGCCAAGTGAATTCAGGCGATCCGCTTCCCTATGTTCCAAAAACACAATTTACGGCTATTGTTGGGCTTGAAAAAGGCCGCTTTAAGCAAAGTTTGATTATCAACCATTTAGGAAAAATGTACGACCAGTCCGTTGCTGCCGGACGCATCGAAGTGCCTAGTTATGGTCTTGTCGACTATACGGCTCAGTATCAAGTAAAACAAAATTTATCTGTTCGCCTTAAATTAGATAATGTCTTTAACAAAACCTATACGGCTTCGCTTAAACCCTTTGGTTACCGCCCTGGAAAACCATTCACTGCAGCCATGGGGCTAACCTACGATTTCTAAAGCAAAACAAGCGGCATTACAGCCGCTGCTTTGAACCCTTTACTGTATAGAATCTTAACAGGTTATAAAACCTGTTAAGCCAGAGTATATTTCAATCTCCCAAATCCTAACCCCTTGATGGAGAAATATATGAAACAAGTATTATTAGCTTTAGCTTTCGTAGCACCAATGACCGCATCTGCTGACATTATCAAATGTACTTTTACCGAGCCTTTCGTAAGCAGCACCTACAGCATGACTCAATCGACATTAACTTATGAGTCTATCGATGGCCAAAAAACTGTTATTCAAAAAGTATCAATGCAAATCAAAGCTGCCGGAATTTTTGAACTAGTGGCTAAAGATGGCAAGGTCTTACAACGACTTGATTTAAACAACCAAGGTTCAAACGGCATGAGCGATCACGTTTATCCGTATGACGTTCAAGATAACACATCAATGACAAACAACGGCCGTGGTGGTTGTGAATCAAACTACTTAAAAAAGACCGGCGAATAGTTTTCTTTAATGCCTTCTCTTTCTCCACGATTGCAGCAGATCTACAAACAGCTTATTCCAGGTGAAGCTGTATGGGATTTTTGCTGTGATCATGGCTACCTGGGATCACACGCTTATCAAAGTAAGCTCTTTCCTGAGGTCAATTTCGTTGATCAAGTTCCTGAAATAATGGCTCGCTTAGAAGAGCGCTTTCAACGTGAAATCGCTCAGGATACAAACCCAACAACGTCTCGCTTTATCGCTTCAGCGGGTGAAAATTTAACTTCAGAACTAACAGGCAATATCGTAATTTCAGGAGTTGGCAGCTACACGATTTTTAAAATTCTAAAGTCTTTACAAGAAAAGAATTTACTAAAAGCTAGGCGCTTAATCTTATGCCCACAGAATGATGTAGTTAAAATGGATGAGATAAAAAAATTGCCGGGCTTTTATTACCGGCAAGCTCAAGAAATTATTTCTGTGAATGAAAAAGACCGCGTGCGCGAAATCTTTGTGTTAGATCAAACTACTCACACTTAAATTCGATTTTTTTACAACGGTACATCGGCTCGTATTTTGGAATATTGTCGTTTATTTTTTTCGTTGTATCTTCAAAAGTCACTTGAACATTAACGTATCTGTTTTCATCAAGTTCTTCTTGGCCGGCTTTAGTGTTGTAATATGGTTTTAGAACTTCTTTACCGTTTTTGGTTTCGTACACACACGGGCCAGATGTTCCATCGCCATTAGCGCCTTGAGCGCTCACTTCGATTTTTGCTTTACTTAAATCAAACCCACCTTGGCCTGCTTTTTCAAAAAGACCTGGTAAGATTTTACTTTTCGCTGTTTCAGCACGAGCTTCAGATAAACCTAAGAAACCTTTTTTGCAAAAACGCTTTTCGGCATCACCAGTATTATTTAATGACGACGCCGAAGCATTAATAGAAATATGGTGAACTTTCGCTCCTTGCGCCATACGTTCTTTAATACACTTTGATAACTCATCAGCTTCTGGCGTAGCTAAAAGCTTACCTAGCTCTGGTTGCGAAACATCGTACTTATTATTAGCAAAGTTCTTTTTAAAGTTACCCGCACACGGCTGAAAACGATTGGCCACTGCAAAACGCCCTGGCACCTGACCGTTGCTATCTAGATCTGGTTTATCGCGGCAAATATAAAAACGATCTGCTGATTCATCACTGATTTTTTTCATACGGTCTTTAACGGCTTGAACGTTTTTAGGATCATTCATTTCTTCTTTTAACTTACGAAGGCGCATTTCTTTTTCGTCGCGACCCATTTTTTCAGCGCTAAAACCTTTAACTGTTGGATGAGGTTCAACGTAATTATCGCTGGCTCTAAATGTCGGCGAACAATCCATCTTTTGCGCAAAGGCCACATACTTATCAATGAAAGCTTTTTTATACTCTTCTTTTGATTTTACACCGTCGGCAAATTTAACATCACTGAACCAATCCATAATAGGAATTGGTGGCAGCTTTTCCTGCACTTCGTACTGCGACCTTTCGGCATACATTTTCGGAGCCCACGGATTTTGTTTTACGAAGTTTGACCAGTTGCGTGCGGCTGATTCCATTTTGACCGGATCAACAGAGAGATCTAATAATCTTGTGATTTTATTTCTTAGTGCATTGGCATCAATCGGAGGAGCTTCTTTACACTGTCCCTCTTTATTGATTTGTTCGCAGTTTACATCTTGAACGTTTTGGATATTTTCACCCAATTCATTTAAGGGACTGCATTTTAAAACTGAATCCGCCAAAACGAACTGCGCACTAAACACAATGTTAAGTAAAATTAGTCTTTTCATACCAGACTTATGTCGGACGTAAGAAAAGCAAAGTAAAATAATTTCGCGAAATTAAGCCTGGAACTAATTATTTTTTTATTTGTCGTCTCAGAGTGAAACAAAACACGATAACACAGGGTAAAACAATCCAGTAAAGTTCACTTAAAAGAACGACTAACCCACGTTCTGAGAAAAAACCCATCCCCATTGGTGAAACCTGAATAGGTCGCCATGGAAAGAAATAACGAAGTGTATTGTACGGCGAATAAAACGCAACGCCTAACCCACCATTTGTACACGCATCTAAACACGCATGTGAAATCGTTGTCAGAAAAAATAAAATAAAAAATCCAAGATAAGTCTTTTCGTTTTTACTTCTGGCCCAAAGAGCAAAAATAGCTGCAAGCAACAAAGCAAAAAGAAGCGAATGAGTCATGCCCCGGTGGCCCCAAAGGCTGTCGTAAGGAATACGTGATATAAAACCTAAATAATCAAAATCTGGAACCACAGCTGATAATGCGGCGATACCGTAGGATTTTTTTGTGCGATACTTTTTCGGAAACAGAGAAACAATGGCAGCCCCTACTAACGCATGCGAAAAAACTGTAGCCATATGCCCCTCTTTTAAAAACGAGCCGGATCGTAGACAGATCTTTGTAAATCCGATGTACCCTTAGTCACTAGATCACTGACTAACTGGCCTGTACCTAATCCCGCCTGTAAACCCAACATCTGATGACCGCAGGCCATCATAAGATTACTGTAATCTTTAGCCCAACCGATTAACGGCACACCATCTGGCGTACACGGGCGAAGACCCCGCCATGTTTCATAAACTTTGATATCATTTGGAATTTGTAAAAACTCTTTCGCCCCATCAAATATCGCCTTCACACGACGCTCAGTAATTGAGAAATCTTGGTTTACTAACTCTAAAGTTCCCGCAATACGTAATGAATTTGATCTTGGCGTGATCGCAATTTTTCGATCGACAATCATAATGGGAACTTTAGGTTGTGCTTCAAGCTGATCAACAATCAGGGCATAACCTTTACCACCTAAAATCGGAACATTCAGTGATAATTCATCTGCTAAAGCTTGCGACCAGCTTCCGGCAGCTAAAACAAAACTATCTGAAATCATTTCACCGTTTGAGGTTTGAATAGATTTAATTTTTTTAGTTTTTCCGTCCGTTGTGATGTTGGCTTTTAAAAATTCAGTGTGTTCTAAAATTCGAACACCTAACTTTTGCGCTTTTTTAGCTAACGCTTGAACAACCTTTAAAGGCTCAGCATGGGCTTCTTGAGAAAAATAAACTCCACCTAATAAATTACCGCGAAGAGCTGGTTCAAATTCTTTAATTTGCTCGCCGGTTAAAAAGTTTCCCGGAATACCGTGTTTAGCAACTAATTCCATTTCTTGAGTCGCAGCTTTGACTCCGTCTTTCGTGGCACTTACCATCAAAAGGCCTTTTTGCTGCATATCGATTTCTGGGTACTCTAAAGCCAGCTGTTTATAATCTTGTAAACTTTTAATGGATAGTTTTACTAAAGCTTCAATCGCTGTTTGCGCTTTTTCTTCAGTCATTGAAAGTAAAAAGCGCGTTAACCACTGCGAAAGCAACACACTTGGAACCGGTTTAATATATAACGGCCCACTTGGATTTAACATCCACTTCATGGATTTCATCAACATGCCAGGCATCGGAAGTGGCATCGCAAAACAAGGTGTCATCCACCCGGCATTACCGTAAGAACAACCGTAACCGACTTCATTCTTTTCAATCACGACCACATCGGCCCCGGCTTCGGCTAATTTAACCGCGCAAGATAAACCAATAATTCCACCACCGATGATCGTAATACTTTTTTGCATCTCTTAAGTCTTCATGATTTACCGGGCCACGTCCAGAGCTTGACGCAGTATTTTCTGCGATTCACACTAAAAGTCAGAGGCAAAACATAGGGGCACCGAAAGGATTAAAATGAAAACAATTTACTTCACCGCTTCTAGCCTAGATGGCTATATCGCCGATAAAAATGATTCTCTTTTATGGCTTTTTAAAAATGGGCCGACAGATATTAGCTTTATCGATGAATTTGTGGCCACGATCGGCTCAATCGCCATGGGCGCTTCGACTTACCAATGGCTTTTAGATAATTTAAACGACCAACCTTGGCCTTATAAAGTGCCTTGCTTTGTCTTCACTCACCGTCAGTTTAAAACTATTGAAGGCGCTGATGTGCGCTTTGTTCAGGGTGATGTGGTTGAACGCCACGAAGAATTAAAAAAACTAGCTGGCGATAAAAACGTTTGGCTTATGGGTGGCGGAGACTTGGTCGGTCAATTCCACGATCATGGCTTAGTTGATGAAATGCATATTCAAACCGTCGCCGTGTTTTTAAATGACGGCAAAAAACTTTTTAACCGCAGAACCGAAACAGCTTTTAAAATTAAAGAAATTCGCCAACGTGGTGATACTTGCGTAGAGGTTATTTATAATGTCAGAGGCTAACCCGATCATTACCTGGGAAGAATTTTTAAAAGTTGATATTCGCGTTGGAACAATCGTTGAGGCTAGCGAGTTTCCCGAAGCTAAAAGGCCAGCCTATAAGTTAAAAATTGATCTTGGCGAACTGGGAATCAAAAAAAGCTCGGCACAAATCACTGCGGCCTACAAACCAGAAGACTTAGTGGGAAAACAAGTTTTATGTGTCGTGAACTTCAAACCCCGTCAGGTCGCAAACTTCATGTCTGAAGTGCTGACGACGGGATTTTACTTAGATGAAAAAACCATTATCTTAGCGACGACGGAACAAAAAGTTCCAAACGGCGCTAAGTTGTTATAAAATTACTGTACGTTAACGGCGTTGAATTCAGGCGAGTTATAATCAACAACTTTTCTAAAGCGAGCGGCATTAGGTTTATCTAAATCGATTCCACCTTCTAAGATGGCGAATTTTTCAGTTAAAGTAACACGCTCAATCTCAACACCCGTAATACCGGCTAATGTGTTCGCGATACCAGAAATAATTTTTGAATTAATCGCAAATGGCAAAGATAAAAGCTTAGCCAGGCCACCTTTTTTATCAGCCTCAGCACCGATTGATAACACTTGAAGTTTTAACGGCATTAATTCAACTTTTCCTTCTTTAGCAGAACTATGAAGTAATTTGCTGATAAAGCCACCTGAAAGTGATTTACCTAAGAAATCAAGCTCGATGGTAAAACGGGCATCGTCTTTAACTTCAGCACAGACATAGATTAAATGCCTGTCTTTATCTAACTTAACCGAAGCTAAGCTTGTCGGAATAATTGAAAATTGAATGTCATCTTCAGGTTTAACGAAAGCTTCACCGATTGCGCTGTATTTAAGATCAGAATCTAAAATCTGGCCGCTGACTTCAAGATTTACGATTGTAGAATCAGGCCATTTTTCATTATTTCTTTTATAAATCTCAGAAGCGTAGTTAGTAATCGCATTGCCACGCAGTTTACAAGCACCAGAATCAGCCATGGCGTATGACTTAAATAACATCAGAGCTAAAAATAAACGAATGATTGAAGTTTTCATTATTGGCCTCTTCTTTCAACGTTAAGCTGGGCATCTAACGAAAATGAACGTGTTTCTTTTAATGGATTAATGTTAGAGCGGCCTTTAAAGTGTAAAATGTAATTACTTAAAACCACATCGACCTTAATATTTTGCAGTAAATACTTTTCTGTATCTCTTTGTTGGTCTTTATCAAACGAAAATTTGATACCCACTTCTTGAACTTGGCTCATGATATCAGCTGCCGAAGCAGGGCTTGATAAAAACTCAAATCGAGAAGGTAAAAGTTCTGTTAATAGATTTCTTAAAGCCGCTTGATTTTGATCATCGTTTTTAAAAGTAAGCTTAATATCACCAACAATTGAATCTTCATAACTTGGTGTATATCCGATTTTTTGCAACAATCTAAAAGCACCTTCAAATTGTAATTCACCGGCCTGTTTTAAAACCGCAAAGAAAGAATTTAGCTTCGGCTCCCAGTCAAGTTTAAAAACGATTTCTTCGTTTTTATCGTTATTAGCCCAAATATAAATTGAATTGATCTTGTCTTCAGAAAGTAATTTGTCTTTAGCGACCTCGAATGCACAAGCGCCGATTTTTTTAAATTTAAATGTTTTTTTCGTGCGGTTACTTGTGTAAGTACATAGATTTGAATGTAAGCCGAAGTTCTGCTGCAATGAGGTTTCACTGTTCCAGAACACAAAACTTGCTAAACTGTATAATACGGCATAATTCGTATTTTCAAGGTCTGGCTTTGATGGCCAAGCCACTTCTTCAGCTTTAACAAAACTAGCTAGACATGTACTTACTATTAGAATTGCCGCAATAATTTGTTTTTTCATAAATTATTCCCGTTTATTTAGAAATTTTAAATTTAATAGCCGGAAAGCTTTGGTTTGTTTGTGTATTTAAGAAGTAATATCCACCTAAAACACAAGTATCAAATTTTTGCGAAACTGAATTTGTGTTATCACTGATCGAACAATTGCCTGCAACTTTTGAAGTTACTTTTAAATTCGATTTATCTTCAATATCTAACTCATTTAAAGCACTCGCTTGTTCTGCAGCTGTTGGGGCACTTAATTCAAGAGTTAAAGAAGTAAATTTAAGGCTTAATAAATTTGAACTTACTGAATTACCTAAAGTAATCGGTAAAGAAACAGCTTTTAAACTTGCAGAATTTTTTGCATCATAAAAATTAGCTGCGATTTTAAAACTGTCAGCACTTTGCGAAGTCACTTCAGCCACTAACTTTTTACCGTCTAAAAGAACCGAAATTTTAGGAATTAAATCTTTGAACTGAGCCTGCATCGGAAGACTCGGTAAAATCTCATCTGTACCGATCACGATATCTTGCTTAAAGAAAACATTAGCGCCGGCATTTAACTTTTCAATGCTTAAAACTGAATTACGGCCATTTTTACCTGGTCCGATCTTGATATCAGCGGCATTAAAGCTAATTGTGGTTCTATTAAAATCGATACTGTTTAGAAGCTTCGAAATAACGATCGTCATAAATTGATTAGCTTGTGGCCCATCAAGTTGAGGTACGCCATCAGCGGCTAAAGCCGGAGCGGCAATTAAACAAGACATTACAATAGGCGCGATAGCTTTTAACATAAAACTCTCCCGTGATATCAACCAAGCTTTGCGAGGCTTATACCAGAGCTAGTGACGTTTTATGAGACTTCAGGAGCAAATAATGTCTAAGGATTATACGTTGTGACCCTTAAAGAAAACATCAATTCTAGCTTGGCTCAATCAAGAAGTTACTCTTATACTAAAAGGGTAACTTCTTGGAGTAAGCATAATGGTTTATTGGTTAGGTGAATTTCTCGCGCAGTATTTCGGGCCCTTTCGTCTATTAACATCACATTTATTTTTAAGCGGTCTTAGTGTTCTTTCTTGTTTTTTACTGACATTTATTTTACTGCCGCGACTAATGAATAAACTTCCGCGTGACCGCGGCCGTAACCATGCGGTTCAAAGTGCGGTAGCAGCCGGCAAACCCACAGGTGCCGGTGTTATTTTTATCTGCTTATTTCTTTTTATCGAACTTCTGTTCCTACCCTGGTCATTTGAAATTTTGGGAATTTTGACTTTAACTTTCGGAGCCATGTTGTCTGGCTGGTTAGATGACAAATCAGTAACATCTTGGGGCGAATACAAAAAAGGTTTAATCGACATGGTTTTAGCCATTGCCGCAGCCTTACTCTTAAGTGGAATGAAAGATGTTTCGATCTGGTTGCCATTTACTTCGCAAATGTTTTTTATGCCGCTATGGTTATTTGTGCCACTGGCCACAGTTCTTCTTTGGGCCACTATCAATTCAACTAACTGTTCCGATGGCGTTGATGGATTATCAGGAACTTTAACAGCGTTTGCTTTTACAAGTTTGGGCGCTTTACTTTATTTTATTTTAGGCCACAAAGAAATTTCGCATTACCTGTTGCTACCTCATTATGCCGACGGTGCCGTCTGGGGAATGATGGCTTTTTCAATGGTCGGCTGTATTTTGGGGTATCTTTGGTACAACGCAAACCCTTCGATTTTATTAATGGGCGACGCAGGTTCACGCGCTTTAGGATTTTTACTTGGAGTTTTTGTGATCAAGTCTGGAAATCCATTTTGTATTTTGATCGTCTCTGCGGTGCTTATGGTTAACGGCGGAACGGGTTTGGTTAAAGTGGCCATTATGCGCTTTTTCAAAGTATCATTTCTAAAAAATATTCGCTTCCCGCTTCACGATCACGTTCGCCACAATAAAGGCTGGTCAAATACCCAGGTTCTTATGCGCTTTGCCCTGCTGCAAGTCATTATCACACTCACACTTTTCATTTTTTTGATTAAAGTCAGATAATTAAATAACCCCTGATTAAGGGCTGACATTCCCCAATGAGCACCCTATACTAGGGCTCATATGGGGAACCCACAAAATCAAAACACAGAACAACTGAAGTTTGAGGCTGTATTTTACGGCAGCGAAGCCCCATTAGTTATTTTCAAAGGCCCTGACATGGTCTACGAAATGCTTAACGACACTTATCAATTGATCTACCCAGGTCGCGATCTTTTAGGAAAACCACTGCTTGACGCTGTTCCTGAACTGGCTAACTCGCGTTTTCCGGATATTTTAAAAAAAGTTTACGAAACCGGAGAACATTTCTTTTCCCATGAGGGTGTTGCTCATCTAAAAAACACGACAACTGGCCAAATCGAAGAGCGCTACTTCGATACGACTTTTTCACGTATTGATTATGGCGATGGACAACTGTTTCGCATCCTAGCCACCCCAAGAGAAGTTACCGACAAAGTCCTTGCACGCAAAAAGCTGGAACAAAGTTTACGCGAATTAGAATTAGAAAAAGATTTACGCGAAAAATTTGTCTCAGCCCTTAGCCACGACTTACGAACACCACTTGCCGCTGTAAAAATGAGCGCACAAATTTTACAACTTAAAAATTGCACTCCAGATATCGTCGAAAAGTGCCTTCACCGCATAATGAACAATGTTGACCGTGCAGACCGCATGATTCACGATTTACTCGATGCCAATCGTTTAAAGGCCAACGAAGGCTTACCAGTCTTTGTTGAAGAACATCAACTAGATATGCTTCTTGCCAACGCCATAAAAGATCTTGAAGACCTGCATGGAAAAAGATTTGTCGTGCAAAATCCGGCTGGAAAAATCAATGTATTCTGGGACAACATGGCCATTCACCGCCTGATTGAAAACTTGGCCAGTAATGCTATTAAATATGGTTCAGAAGATACGCCGGTCACAATCTCCATCAAACGCGATGGCGATTATCTGGAAGTCGGCGTACACAACTTAGGAAATCCAATTTCTCCTGAAGATCAAAAATTGCTTTTCCATCAATATCAAAGAACCGAATTCGCCAAGGCCAGCAAACAAAAAGGCTGGGGCATCGGGCTTTCTCTTGTTCAAGGGTTAGCGCTATCACACCATGGTTCGGTCTCGCTTGAAAGCAGTCCCACTCACGGAACTACTTTCACAGTTCGCCTTCCGATCGACGCTAGAAAATAACTTTTACTCAGTAACCCAAGTTGGAAAATATCCCAACGGAGTTTGAACTTCTTCGTCATGAGCCGGAATGATTTCAACTTCAGGGTATGTTTTGTGAAAAGCTAAGACTTTCTCCATTGTTTTTGTCACTTCATCACGATTTCCGTCAACAATCATAGAGGCTACAATAAACTTAGGTGCTAAGGCCTCAAGCGCTTTTTTTCTCCAGACTAAATCTCCCACTAAAAAATATTTTTTCTTAGCCGTTGTGACAACCATTCCCACCGAACCTAACGTGTGCCCTGGAAGCGAAACCAAGACCACACTTTGATCACCGAAAATATCAAAGCTTTTTTTAAAGCCCATAAATTCTTTCTGGCTAAATTCAAACTTACTCCACTGTTCTTTGCTAAATTCAAACTGCGACTTTAAAAAAGCGGCGGCCTTAGGAGGAACGTGCGGATCAAATACTTCGGTCATTTCAATTTCAGGCACATGAAACTTACTATCTGGAAAATCTGTAAGACCACTAGCGTGATCCCAATGCAAATGCGAAAGGTAAATATCTTTCACTGTAATATTTTGTGCCTTTAACTGTTCAACCGCCGGATTTACGTTTTCAAAAGTGAAAAGAACTTTTCCCCACCACGGCATATCTTTACTAACTTGTTCTTTAACGTTTTTGCCGAGCCCTGTATCAAATAAGATGTACTCATTATCATGCTTAATTAAAAAGGCTGTGTGATTTGAAATAGATTGTTTAAATATTTTTCCGCCTTTATACACTAAAGACTCTGAGCTTTTGGCATCCCCGGTTTTAATCTGTGCAAGCTTTACTTCGGCAGCGAAGGTGAAATTAACAAAGGCTAGTATCAAAAAGATCAAATAAGGTTTCATTTTTATCTCCAATTTACTTATTATAAACCTTAAAGTATGCTTTAAGCTCAAGGGGCTTTTTATGAAAATTAACGAAGTGGCAAAAAAACTGAATATCCCGCCTTCAACTATCAGATATTACGAGCAAAGAGGGCTTATTCTTTCACGTCGTTCAGACAATGGTTACCGTCAGTACAACGACGATTCTTTGGAACTTTTAAAGCTTTTAATCTATGCTAAGAATTTAGGGTTTACTTTAAATGAAATTAAAGTCTTCGCCAAAGCGATGGTTGGAACTGGACTAGAAAAACAAAAAGTAAACCAGGCCATGGAAAAAAAAGTTGAAGAGCTTAATCAAAAAATCAAAGACTTAAAAAAATTCCAGAAGAATTTAAAAAAGGCTCTCAGCTCCGAATGCCCTTTAGATCATATTTACCGCACTAAAAATTAGAAAATATCATTGGCTACGGCTAAAACCCGGCTTGTAGCTTTGGTTTTAAGTTTATGAATATAAATCTCATAAGAACTTTGAAACCAGTTTGTTTTTAAAATCTGGTACGAACCCTCTTTCCAGTCATTCACTACTACGTCCGGCAGAAGTCCTACGCCTAAACCACTTTGCACAAGTTCACCAATCACATCCCAGCTGTTGATTTCAAATAGCTGCGGAAAAGCTTTGCTAAATTCTTTATTATAGCTGGCTTTTAGTTTTTCAGTTTCACTGCGTGGTTCAGTCAAAATAAAAAATTTTTCTTTGATCGGCTTTAACCAATTTTTTTTAGGCCCACCTTCTGCTAAAACAAATTGGCCTTTTTTAACTACCGTCTGCGTAAGTGTTGGTAAGTTTAAAGTTCCGATCGTGATTCCAATATCAAGAGATCCATCGGCGATAGACTCAATAATGGCGTTTGTTGTACCAAAGTTAACTTTAGCTGTTAAATTGGGAAACTGCGCCCTCAGTTCTTTTAGCAAAGTGTTTAAATACTTAGGCGCTAAGCTTCGTGAAATTCCAATTTTAACTTCGATGGCTTGTGTTTCACGAGCCTGTAGACTTTGCGACTGAAACTCTGCAGCTTTGGTTAATAAAAGCTCGGCTTGCTCGGCCACTTTGTAACCGGCTTCAGTCACCTTAAAATTCTTTTTTTGATGCACCAGTAATTCAGTCTCCAGATGTCTCTCTAAAGCTGAAATAGCGCGGCTGATTGCCGGATGAGTGACTAAGTTTTTTTGTGCGGCGGCACTGATACTACCAAGAGCTACGGCATCAGCGAAGTATTTAAGGTGGTAAAGATTAGGATATGTAACCATAAAGCACACTTTAATTGAATTTTATGTAATTTACAATTACATACCAAAAAAGCGACAATAAGCCTATGAAAACAACTGAATTCCAATTAAATAACTTTATAGCCGCCGGCCAACAGTTTTTTGAAGATTTAACCACTGAACTTAAGACTCTAATACCCGTTCAGACCTTAAAGTGCGACCATCTTTGTTTTCGTGTGAGCACCAACCAAGAGTACAGCTTTTACAAACAGGCCTTATCAGAACACGGCAAACTTTTAACCGAGGCTACGGTGAATGGCCGAGCGATTTCAACTTTTAGGTTACATCATCCATTTAAAACATCGACTCATGAAATTGAGCTTGTTGAATTACCCGCTCCTAAACCCGGAGCTTTTTACCCAACTGGTTTTGAACATGCAGAATTTGTAATTAACGAAAGTTTTGCAAGTTTTTGCGAAAAACATCCTCAGCTTCACTTTAGCGAGGGTGGAAATAAAACTCTTAACCCTGAACTTAGTTTAAAACTAAAAAATGAAAAACAAGTGAAGTTTCATCATCTGTCATTAGAACGAGTCATTGAAATTGAAGAAGCTAAAATTAAAGAAATTATTTTTGATTTTGATGGCACACTGATTAATTCACGTGAACATATTTTTGAAATTAACCGTCAGATGCTGACAAAGGCCTTAGGTCGCGAAGTATCGCTTCAAGAATCTATTGATAAGTTTGAAGCCGATTTTCCCAAACTGTTTGAAGCCTTTGGATTAACTGATCCCGAAAAACAAAAACAAGCTATGGCTGAATGGGGTATTATTTCTGATAATTATACTTATGAACTTTTTGATGGCGCGCTTGAAACTCTTACCCATCTTAAAAGCCAAGGTTACCAATTACACTTGTGGACAGCCCGCGATGAATATTCAGCGCGAAAAATCCTGCAACACCACAAGATCGAAAATTTTTTTGTCACTTTAAGTTTTGCCACGACAACTAACTCTAAACCTCACGCCCAAAGTCTTCGTTTCGACTGGGCTCAAGCTGAAAAAGATCAAATGATTATGATTGGCGATAGCCCCACAGATATGAAGGGTGCAAAGAATATTAATGCCATCCGTGGCGCTGCCTTATGGGACCCTTATGCCAAAAAATGTTCATTGATTGAAACCGGGGCCGAACTTTTCTTTCACAAGATGACTGATGTTTTAGAGAGCTTTGCCAGCAAAACTTTGTAAATCTAGGTTTTATGAAGACTGGTCTGACCCTAAATGCACTGCAATGATCGTTTAAACAAATAAAGCCATCGTTAAGACATCGTCGTATTGGCCATTTTCAAGCTTGATACCTTTAACTTCGCGGCCTTCAACTGTAAAACCTAGTTTTTCATACAAAGCGATGGCGGGAACATTTGTCGCATGCACCTGTAAACGTAACGTTTCAACGCGTGGATTTTCTTTGGCCCAGTTAATAAGTTCGCTCATAAGCAGTCGCCCTAATCCTTTGCCTGCAAACTCAGGCACAAAAGACACACCGATCATGCCATGATGAGCAATTCTTCGACGAGCGCCAACTTTGAAATCTAGCATACCCACGATTTTACCGTTGATCTTAGCGACTAACTGTAATCCGTCTGGATGTTCTCTGAAATCGCGCATACGCTTTTCTTGGGTTTCGACGGTAAAATTAAATTCATCACCTTGAGTCAAAAGATGTTTACTTTCATTCATGATTCGACGAGCCACTTCTAGAAGTTCGGCAGCATCACTTAACGGTGGTGTTTCGATAGCTACATCAAGACCATCTTTAGTTTTTTTATTTACCGTTGCAAGAATAGCCATGAATAACTCACTTTGCTTTTTCGATAAAAAGATAAAATTGCGAATCTAAATACCTGCGCATAAAGAAATATGGCGCCGGCATTTTTAGTTTTTTTCTAACTTCACGCACACTGACTGGACGTACACATTTAACTTCAAGAGTTTTTTCATTTTCGCAAAATCCAGGTACAGCTTCATCGCGATCAAAGTATTGAACAAAGATTTCAAGACTTGGTTCAGTTTTAATTTTCTGCTGAAGAGCCTCAGGTAAAGCCACATTGGCTGTTTGCACGTACCAGCAGTTTTCAACACAAGAAGCTTGCGGATTTTTACGAAGATCAAAAAGTTCGGGTTTAAAATTCGTTTGATAATTAGCTAAAGTACTTTCAGGAAGATTCACAAACGGTTCATCACCGATATCTAAATACCAAACTACATTTTTAGCTGTCTGAAAATCAGGAAAAAGACGAAGACCCACCGCTTGGCCGATCAGATCAGCTGTTACTCCGACCTCAGACGGCGCAATCACACCTGCAGGCCTAAGAGCTGCGCCTTTTTTCACAAGAAAAATCATAATACCGGAACTGATCAGAATAGCTGCACCAAGAATGGCAAAAACAAGTTTCATAGGATTAATTTATACAAGTATTGCCTTGTTGGCAAATATGGCATTTGCTATGTTTTTCTAATGACTCAACTAGAAGATCTTGAAATCCAATTAAAAATTGCTTTAGAAGCCCTGTCTTTTTACGCCAATCCTGAAAGTTACGGCCAAGGTGAATCCTATGCCGAACTTTCACGAATTTCTGATTGTGATTTAGAGCATAAACCGGCCAACCGCGGTTACGATACCGTCGGCGGAAAACTAGCGCGCAAAGCCTTATTAGAAATTAAAGATACCGAAGCGCGCCTAGCAGCCAAGAAAATTAAAAAAGCGAGTTTATGGAATAAACACGATTCCGTCGCGGGAAATTATTTTTCTGTACGTGTTGAATTTCAAGATTCTTCGAAAGAGTGGATCAAACTGTTTCCAGCAAACAATGCTGATCCTCAGGCCCCTGAATATTCGACTTTAGATTAATTTAGCTCGGCGTAGACTTCGCCTTTAAATAGTTTTCGGGCGGTCCTAAAAAAGGCGCCAGACAATGGCTTTGTCACACCCATTTTTTCTTCGATCACCGCACCCGCTGTCAAAACACCCGATGGCATACCGATTCTGATCTGTTCATTGCCCTGCGAATTCATCATCTCAAAAGCAATCGATCCTTTTGTTTTTGCCGCTACTGCAAGACAAAGGGTAATCGTTAACGGAAGTGCTTTGTGCGGCTGCCCTGCGGAAATAACTCGCGCATTAAAATCTATGTCTTTAGTTTTAGCCTTTGATAAAAATGCAATAAAAGGAACTTGGCCACGACTTAGGGCTTCTTCACGGGTCTTACTTATTCCCATAGCCAGTGATCCCGCAATACGAATTTCTGAAAGTTTTGCTAAGATATTTTTACGCACTTCAATTTCTTCAGGCTGTTCGTAGCCCGTAAGACCTACGTCACTGGCACGAATGATCACGCACGCATTAGCGACATCAAAAAGCGAAGCCTGAATTTGACTGCCGTCTGCCAAAGTTAAAGTATCAATCACAGACCCCGTTGGTAAAAACTTTCCTGTAGTAGCGCCTGCAGGGTCAATAAAATCAAGACGGATCGGAGCCCCTGCTCCAGAGACACCTGGAATTTGTAAATCACCTTTATAAACACTTTGACCATCTTTAACAGGAAAGCGCGAATGCATAATTTTTTTCGTGTTGGTGTTATAAATTCTAACAAAGGCCTCATCACCTTTTACTTCAACTAACCCTTCATCAACAGCAAAGGGTCCAACGGCTGATAGCATGTTGCCACAATTACCTGACAGATCTAGCGTACGTTCATGAACCATCACTTGCACAAAAGTAAAATCAATATCGGCGTCAGCTCTTTCTGATTTCGATACAACGCAAACTTTTGAAACCGACGATACTCCCCCGCCCATGCCGTTAAGTTGCCTGCCAAACTCATCAGGGCTTCCCATGGCTGAACAAAGTAAATCAGTCCATTTGGTTTTATCGGCCGGTAAATTTTCGGCTTTAATCATAAGAGCTTTGCTTGTTCCGCCACGCATGAACGTGGCTGGTATAGAAATCGTCGACATAATGAAAGTGTAGCGAATGAACTTAAGTTAGGGCAAAAAGAATCATGCTGCTACCGAACCAGGGACAAAATTCCTGCTTATAACAAATATATGCAGATACCTAACCTGAACTGATTACTGCATTCTTAAATAATGAAGTATGTCAGAGATAAAAATTCGTCAGCTCAACGAAAATGACTGGCCCCAATACCGCGAAATTCGTATGGAAGCTCTTGCTAAAGAGTCTGAGTGCTTTACTACGTCTGAAGATGAATCAAAATTTATTTCAGAAAATTGGATTGAGCGCATCACCAACAAAAATGGGGCGATCTTTGGCCTGTTTGATAAAGGTCAGATCATCGGTGTTACCAGCATTCATCGCGAAAACGATGATCCTCGAAGCTACCGGGCGTGGATGGGCCAGAGTTATATCAAAGCTGAATATCGTGGTTATCATTTATCAGATTTGCTTTTTGAAACTCGTATAGCTTGGGCCAAGGAGCAAGGAAATATTATCGCCTTAGTTGTCGCGCATCGCGAAGACAACGAAGTTTCTAAAAAGGTAATTCAACACTATGGCTTTAAATATATCGGTTCGCGCACAAAAACCTATGTCGATGGAGAACAGGCAAAATCTTTAGTATACGAACGCCCGCTTTAAGCTTAAGATTTTGGGCAAAAAAAATCCCAAGTTTTAAGGCTTGGGATAAATTACTAAAGAAATAGTGCCTCTTGCTAAACGATTATCGAACCGCGATCCTTGAGATCTGCGCTTAAAATCGAATAGACAGTAGCTTGCTTTTTTTTACCTATCCTTACCAGTCAAACTCGAACTTTATTTCTCAATGGTAAAGAAAAAAGTTGATCCAATTCCAGGTTGCGACTCGATCCAAATTGTTCCACCGTGTAGTTCAACAATCTTTCGCGCCGTTGCCAACCCAATACCATAGCCTTTGTGCGAACTTTTACTGTGGACCTTTTTAAAGAGTGTGAAAAGATTCTCTCTATCTTCAAGCTTTATGCCTAAACCGTTATCTTTAACACAGAAGATCCATTTATCTGGTTCTTCTTTAGCTTCGATTCGAATGATAGGGGTACGATTCTCATCCCGAAATTTGACGGCATTACTGATCAGGTTTTGAAAAAGTTGTGACAAAAGAGCAGATTCAGCTACCACTGTTGGCAAATCCTGAAAAATAATTTTCGCTCCCGTAGTTTCAATTAGACTGTCGAGGCTTTCAACCACTTCACGGACAATGACATCTGTTGAAACGCGGCTAAAGGCCCCTAACTTTCTGCCTACACTTGAATACTCTAAAATACGATCAATCAATACGGTCATAGCAGCAGCAGACCTTTTGATTGTACTTATGTATTTAGCATCTTCGAAATCTATTTTTCTTTTCAAACTTTCATCCAACAGTTCCATGTAACCTGAAATAGTTGCTAATGGTGACTTTAAATCATGCGCAGCAATTGAGGCGAAATGCTCTAGATCTTTATTACTTTGTTCAAGTTCTCTTGATCTTACAACCGTGAACCGCTCAATGGCTTTTTGGATCCCCTCGTCAACCACGTTAAGAATGCTATCTCGAATTTTCGAGCTATAGAGTTTTTCCATTTCTAAAACTTCAAAAATAACCTGACGTAAAATTCGATATTCGTGAAGAACCTGAGAAATAGTGTAATCATTCAAATTTCCGCGCTGTTCGCCATGTTCAGCTCCTATATCACCGGCTCTTTGAAAAGAATTTTCGGCCACCTCTGTGGTTTCGGTGGATAAGTTGGCCGTCAGATTTTCAAGTAGCTCAGGCAGCATGTAACGCAACACAAGCTGTTCTTTTTCAGTAGCAGAAGAAACATTGCTGCGAACACGAGACTCCCATATTCCCATAATTTTTTCTTTGATTTGCCCCAAATGCACGACAGCGTTTTTTTGTTCAACGCCTGAATGAGTACTTTTTACGTCCATATCAACCAAGAAGCCTCCTGCTACATCGTTTTGTAATTCAAAACGAAGATTGCAAGGGGTACGCCATTTGACGTTTTTTAGACAAAAAAAATCCCAAGTTTTGAGGCTTGGGATGATTTTAAGTTTTGGCGAAACCATTCTTCTAAAGAAATGGTGCCTCGGGCCGGACTTGAACCGGCACGCCCGTGTTAACGAAGCTCAGGATTTTAAGTCCTGTGTGTCTACCAATTTCACCACCGAGGCATTTCAAAAAGTGAAGTTTGAATCTAAGGGTGTCCGAACACTTTGTCACGCCTTTTCATAAAAAATTTAAAAGGACTTTTCGTTGACTCATTCAGCATCTCAGCCAATGATGAATCATGTTGTGTCTAATGAACAAAATTTAAGAACATTCAACATATTCAAGGCGATAAAAACCGCATTTTTGCCGATTTTTTTAGCGTTATTAGTCTCAGGCACCCTAGATCAGTTTATAAATTCCAAAATTGAAGCTATTTTGCGTTCGCCGCAGGGTTTATCACAGGCCATTTGGTTTTACGGTTCGGTTTCTATTTTTTCATCACTTTTCTTTCCGTTAGTGATAAGCTTTTTTGCAAGCTACGCCTTAGCCCGTTCGATCCAAGACCAAGAGTACAACCAGTTCATTCCGACAACCCTACCTGACTTTATTGGTGAACACTTTGAGCTCTCGTTTTTAGAAACGCTTCGCTCTTGGGGTAAGACATTTCTTTGGACGTTTTTGTTCATCATTCCAGGCATTGTTAAGTTCTTCTTATATATGCCCGTGCCATTTGTGGTGTTTTTCTCTAAACGCTACCAGGCCGGCGAAGTTGACGCCTTAAAACTTGCGCAAAAGATCACTAAGAAATACTGGTTTTGGTTATTAGTCTACATGACTATGTTTACGTTTATTTTACCCATGGCTTTATCGTTAGGTATGGATCAATACCGCGTCTTTCGTGAGTACTTTGTTTACGCATCTTTGCTGACAGCGGTTGATGCGGTGATCGTAATTATTTTTCATTACTATATTTTAAAATTAATCTTAAAATTTATTAAAGACGACGATTCGAAAGGACAAAGCGAATATGGGCTTAATGTTTAACTGGAAAGATATTAAAAACCGCGACCACGGCTTAACGTTTGATGACGTTTTAATTATGCCGAAAAAATCTGAAATGAAATCGCGCAAAGATCCGTCTTTGAAATCTCGTATTACAAAAACTAAATTTTTAGAAACACCGATTATTTCTGCCAACATGGACATGGTGACAGAAGCCCGCATGGCAATTGCTATGCACAAATTCGGAGGCCTTGGTATTTTACACAGATTTATGGACACTGATAAACAAGTAGCCATGATCGAAGAAGTTAAAGCCGCTGGTGCAAATATTATTTCTGCTTCAATCGGTGTGAACACTGATTTTAAAGAACGCGCCCACGCCATCGTTAAAGCTGGTGTGAACTTAATGACGATTGATATCGCTCACGGCCACTCGGTGGCTATGATGGATACTTTAAAATGGTTAAAAGATACGTTCCCTGGTTTAGAAGTTATCGCTGGTAACTTAGCGACTCCGGATGCCGCGATTGATTTGATCGAAGCTGGTGCTGATGCGATTAAAGTAGGTATCGGCCCTGGATCAATGTGTACAACTCGTATTATCACTGGTTGTGGTGTTCCGCAATTAACAGCGATCGCACTTTGTGCTGAAGCCGCTGAAGCTTACGATGTTCCAGTTATCGCTGATGGAGGGATTAGAACTTCTGGTGATATGGTGAAAGCGTTCGGAGCTGGTGCTTCGACAATTATGCTTGGATCAATGTTATCAGGAACTATCGAAACACCGGGCGATATCGTGAATGGTAAAAAACAATACCGTGGTATGGCTTCTAAAAAAGCGCAAGTTTCTTGGCGCGGTGATATGCCAAAAGGCATGGCCCCAGAGGGCGAATCAACTTTCGTGAATGTTAAAGGTCACGTTGAAGATGTGTTACATGAACTTTGCGGCGGTATTAGATCTGGTATGACTTATATGAACGCGCAAACAATCGCTGAAATGCGTGATAAAACACAGTTTATGGAAATGTCTTCAAACGGTATTTCTGAATCACGCGCGCACGGAGTGAAAAACTAATAATGTCTTTTGATCCACGCCCTATCGGAGTTTTTGATTCAGGTATCGGAGGACTAACTGTTCTTCGTGAATTACTTAAAAACTTTCCCGATGAAAATTTCATTTATTTAGGTGATACGGCCCGCTTGCCTTACGGAAGTAAGTCAGCGGACACCGTTCGTAAATACACCGAACAGAATATGAATTTTTTAAAAGGCCGTGATGTTAAAGCTATCGTTGTGGCTTGTAATACGGCTTCAACGCAAGTTTTTGAAACTGAATACCAAGGATTACCTGTTTACAACGTGATTGATCCAGGATCAGAATTAGCGGTGCGCATGACTGAAAATAATCGCGTAGCGGTGATCGCAACACGTGCAACAGTCAAATCAGAAAGCTACACTAAAAAAATTCACGCTCACAAACCAGAAGTTGAAGTTTTTAGTGCCGCTTGTCCGCTGTTTGTACCGTTAGCTGAAGAAGGCTGGCACGATGATCCGATCACAAATTTAATCGCGTTTCGTTATCTTCAAGGTTTAAAAGCCCACGATGTGGATACTGTGGTTTTGGCTTGCACGCACTACCCGTTATTAAAAACGGCGATTCAAAAAGTTTTTGGTAATCATGTAAACCTTGTTGATTCAGGTGAAGCGATTGCAAAATTACTTGCGCAAGATTTCGCTTCAAATCGTTTAAATAAAAACAATAAATCAGGTGATCAATTATTAATTTGTCTAACCGATGCAGGTACTCAGTTTGAAAAACTGGCTTTAGCGTTAGTTGGCGATTTCACCGATCAAAGAATTGTTTTCGAAACAGTTTCTGTCATTTGACGAACCTTTTTACAGCGTAAAAGCTTATCTGCCGTTTAAACTTTAGAACGCTTTGGCGCGGGCTGTGCTTAAAATCCTTAAGCATGAAAAAGTCGATCGTTCGCATTTTATTTTTATTATCTATCTTGGCCATAGGTTTAACAGCCTGTGCCCCAAGCCAGCGCGATCAGACTAAAACTGCAAAACCCAATGAGGTTGTAACCCCGGCTCATCAGACTTTAAAAGTGGGCGATATTATCTTTCACAAAAGCCAATCAAAACAATCAAAAGCCATCAAAGAAGCTTCGCAGTCAGAATGGACTCACGTAGGTATTCTTGTCTTACAAAATAATGAATGGTACGTGTCTGAAGCCATTGGCCCGGTGGTTTCAACAAAACTTCAGGATTTTATCAATCGTGGTAAAGACAAAGAGTACAAAATTTATCGTTTTAAATACTTCGATGTGATCTCTATGGAAGATAAATTACTCGAGGCTATCGAGAAGCAAAACAAGGCTTATGACATTTACTTCGAAATTTCTGATGAAAGCACTTACTGCTCTGAATTAGTGTATAAAGCGATGCTAGAAGTGACTGGCCACGAGTTAGGAACTGTTCAGCAATTTAAAGATTTAAAACTTAATGGCCCGCAAGTAAAAGCCTTAATCAAAAGACGCTTAACTGATAAAGGTCGCACCCTAGATCCTGAAGAGCCCATCATTACTCCTGCCTCACAAATGCAAGATAGTAACATGACTCTGATCAAAGAATTTCTTAAGAAATAATCTGACTTTTCCTCTTAACAAAAGATCGTTTTGAAACAGTTTCTGTCATCTGACGAACTTTTTTACACCCTTTTAAGCCTGGCTGTTGTTTATATTCGGTTAAGAACTGGCGTAGACCCTGCTCTATATCTACTGGAAATGGAAGAAAGCAGTACGTCTATGAAAACATCTAACATTAAATTCTCAAGCCTGATGCTAAGTTTAATCTTGGCCATTTCTTCGTGTGCACCAAGCCAGAAGCACGATAAGAACAGAAATAACACGCAAAACGCTGGCATTACTGAAAACGACGCTGACCTACCCCCGATTGTTGAACAAGACCTTGTATCGACTGACGACCACTTTCAAAAAATCTTAGAAGATGAAACTAAAGCGGCCCAATACGAAGCCCCAACGAACGCGATTAAAAACGGCGAAGACTTAATCTATGTGGGTTACACAAAACTTAAAAACGTAAAATCAGTCTATGACAGAACTAAAAACGAATTAGAAGTTTCAGGTATCGCTGAAATTTTAAATGCTGATAAAAAATCTGTTCGTGTAAAACAAGAATTCAAAATCAAAGGTCAATATAAAGCTGACCGCGGAACAATTAACTTACGTCCGGTTGAAGACAGCAAAGACGCCAAAGACATTCAAGTTCGCGCTGTAGTTACTTGTTTTAAAAGTGACCTTGGCGAAAAGTATGACTGTGCCCGTGCCATTATCGACTTATTCATTAAACATCAAAATAATTTCTATACAGAGCAGTTAGAATCAACTTCATTTGATAAGCCAAAAGTAGTCGGCGGCGCGCATAAAGAAAAAGATAAAAAGCCTGAAATTGAAATGGATTTAGTTGATCCAGAAGCTGACAACAACCAAGTTAAAGTCACTCCAGAAGGCCAAGCTGAAGATAAAAAACCCGTGATCGACACTGTGGTGCAAACACCAGCGGCTTCAAAGCCAGCTGTAGTGATTGACGAATCAAAAGAAGAAGCTGATCCTGAAGCTTTAGCTGAAGTTGAAGAAGGTGATGATGATTCAATTGCTGGTCGTTACGAAGGTAAAGCGGCTTTAGTAAAGCTTGCGAAATTATTCTTATCAGATAAAGACATCGAAGAATTAGATGCTAACGATGGTAAACCAAAATCCAGCAAAGATGACGATGATTCTGACGATCAACAGGTAGCAGTGCCCGTACAAAAAGATACCAAAGGTCGCTTACGTCTATCAAACCAAGCTGTCGGAAGCCCTGATAACGGACGTCTTCGTAATGCTTCGTTTCTAAAAACGCATATCGATACTTACAAATTAGCTGACAAAGTCGTGATCGCAAATTCTTCGCCGAAGAATTACTACGGTACACAAGAAATGATGGAAATCTTAGAAGCCATCGGTGAAAAAGCTAATACATTACAAAGAAATAAAATCTTTATCAGCCGTATTTCTGCAAAAGCCGGCGGAAGACTTCCGCCTTCAAAATCACACCAAAATGGTATGGATGTGGATATTGGTTACTTTACAGTTCAAGGTAAAGTTCAGTTTCCAATCGTGGCTTCTGGTGGTGCACTTAAAAAATCAGATTTCTCGGTAGCTAAGACGTTAGAAGTTTTTAAATTCTTAATGACTCAGCAAGTTTCACCGGTGGATCGTTTATTTGTGGATCAATCGATTATTAATAATCTTTGCCGTGAAGCCAAAAATTCTGGAAAGTTTAAAGGTTCAGAAAAAGCCGCTTACGCCAAATTATTTGAAAACTTACAACATGTCGATGGTCACGGGAATCACTTTCACTTACGTCTTCGTTGCACGAAAAACCAACCTGATTGCCAACATAGAATTTATAAGAAAATGAATAACTGCAGCGCTGGTTAGTTTGCACGCCTTCGGCATGACTTAGATAAATACTTCTTGGGCGATATTTTTTAAATTATAATTACTTGCCATACTGCGGACATAAGCTCCGCAGTCGGCCATGACCAATAAATCCATCTCTTTAGTTTCAAATAACGGAAAGTTTCTGTGAAATACATCTGATGATTCGCAGATAGGCCCTACTAATGAGTAGTTCACTTGGTTTGAGGAGTTTTTCTTTAAATTATAAAAATGGTGATGCGCTTGATACAACGATGGGCGCATGTTGTTGTTCATACCAAGATCTAACACCAGCATATTTTTATTTTTGATGTATTGAACTTGGCAAATAAATACTGCTGAACGAGCCACGATAAAACGGCCAAGCTCTGATAAAATATCCGCGTCGAAGTTTTTAAGCGACTCGTCGTAAGCCGCTTTTAAATTATTCCATCGATCAAAGTCAGCGATTAAATCATGAGATTTATAATCAATCCCTAATCCCCCGCCCACATCAAAACGTGTCAGCGTAGAAAACTGTTTTTTCAAATCAAAAAAATACGTTTTCATCTTTTCAACAGATTCTTTGAAAACCAATGGATCAAGAATTTGTGAGCCGATATGAAATGATAAACATTTAAATTCAACTAGAGGATTTTTTTTGATGATATCTAAACATTCAGGAACCGCTTCTAAATCAATTCCAAATTTAGAATCTTTAAGCGCTGTTGAAATGTACGGATGCGTTGGTGTTTCAATTAATGGATTAACACGTAAACCAACACTCACCTTTTTATTTTTTCTTAAAGCGATATCGCTGATCCGGCGAAGCTCGGCCGGAGATTCAACGTTGATCTGAAAAATTTGGTTATCAATGGCAAATTCAATTTCAGGAATTGTTTTAGCCACACCTGAAAAAATAAAGTCGCTAGGGCTAAAACCACATTCAAGGCCGTGTTTAATTTCGCCAAGGCTTACCACATCTAACCCACAACCCGCGTCTTTAAAGAGCTTTAGGATTTCAGGGTGGTAGTTAGATTTCATGGCAAAATGCAGCTGTTTAAGCTTAGCCCAAGACTTAACCCAAGTTATACGTTCACTGATCAACGATTTTTGATACACCAAGACAGGTTCTTGGTAGTTTTTAATGGCCGGAAGATCGCTTAATTTAGCGTCGGCAAAGTATAATTCGTTATTCTGATAAGTGAATAGATCGCGTGACATTTAAGCCATCTTAGCTAATGATCTTAAGAATGAAAATGATTAATTTAGGTTATACGAAATTAGGTCTTCCGCTGCATGGCTACCACTTCTTGCCAGCCGCTGGAAAAGCAAAAAACCGCGCCCTTGTGATCGGCGGCATTCACGGCGACGAGCCAGAAGGCGTGGTCGCAGCCCGTGGATTATTAGATTCTTTTACGAAAAAGTTTGATTTGGATTTAGAGGTTGTGCTTGTTCCTGAAATGAACCCGGAAGGCGTTCTGTTAAAAACACGCGGAAACTCAAATAAAGTCGACCTTAACCGCAATATGAACACTAAAGATTGGTCTCCGGTTGCGGCAAGTGAACGTTACTTCCCGGGCCCATCGGCCATGTCTGAAGCTGAAAACCAATGTTTAGCTAAGTTTGTTGAAGATTTTAAACCAACCGTGATCTTTTCACTTCACTCTTGGAAGCCGATGTTAAACACCAACGGCATTTTACCAGAAGCTGACACCATCGCAAAAATCACAGGTTATGTGATTCAACCGGATATCGGCTACCCGACACCGGGATCATTAGGAACATGGGCTGGCTTTGAAAGAAATATCCCGACGTTAACTTACGAAATCGAACGCGATATTTCATTTAAACCCATTATTGATATTCACGTACCAGCCATCATCGAAGGCTTAAAAGTAACGGCGAAAAGATAAGTCGCCATTAGGAACTAAAAAATGAAAAACGAAATTTTAAATTTACACCAAACATTAGCTGACAACAAAGACTACCAAATCACCCAAGCCGATAAAGATTTAATCTTGAGCGCGATGAATGATTTAGATTCTGGTAAAATCCGCGTTTCTGAAAAAAATGAAGGAAAATGGATTACCAATGAATGGGTTAAAAAATCTATTCTTTTATATTTCCGTATCACAACAAACAAAATAATTAACTCAGGCGATTTATCGTACTTCGATAAAATCCCAGTTAAAAAATTCACTGAGGCTAATGGCGTTCGCGTTGTGCCGCAAGCGATTGCTAGATTTGGCTCTTTCGTTGAAGCCGGCGCTATCTTAATGCCATCGTATGTAAATATCGGTGCTTACGTGGGAGCAGGTACAATGGTTGATACATGGGCCACTGTTGGTTCATGCGCACAAGTTGGAAAAAATGTTCACTTATCTGGTGGCGTTGGTTTAGGTGGAGTTTTAGAACCCGCTCAAGCTCAACCAGTTATCGTTGAAGATGATTGTTTCGTCGGTTCACGTTGTATCGTGGTTGAAGGTGTTCATCTTGAACCAGGTGTAGTGTTAGGAGCTGGTGTAACAATCACAGCGTCGACAAAAATTATCGACGTAACTCAAAAAGACGTGGTTTACAAAGGCCGCGTTCCTGCAAACTCAGTCGTTATTCCAGGTGTTGAAATGAAAACCTACCCGGCTGGAACTTTCGGAGTGCCATCAGCATTAATTATCGGCCAAAGAAAAGAATCAACGAACAAAAAAACATCGTTAAACGATGCACTTCGTGATTTTAACGTAAGCGTTTAGCGTAAATCAGCGAGCTCAATTTTCGAAGCTCGCTCTATTCCCCGAACCGAACGTCGTCTGTATGCGTAAATGGACTATCCGCCTTTCGGAGATGTCATTTAAACATTCATGACTATTTCAGATATAATCGTCCATAATCCGATGTTGGTTTTATAAGAGCTGGATTGCCTCTTGCAACCATGCCCAAAATGACTCGACATCAACTTTTCAAAATCCATCCTAAATATGTTCGCGACACTTTAAATTCGACCGTTGAGAAATCTGATGAACTCCTTGCTAAAGAAAGAGAACTGATTTCACTTTTAAGCCTGATCGACCAAAATCGTTTGTACTTACGTTATGGCTTTCGATCACTTCGTCCATTCTGTATAAAGGCTTTAAAACTCAGCCGCACTCAGGCGCAAAGAATCGTTACCGAAGTGCGCCGCACACAGACGACGTTCGATTCAGGGCTTAAGCATGAGCAAGTCAAAGTTTCAGTTATAGAAACAAAAAAATTTAGTGTTTTGATTTAAGCAAAATAGCCGGTTCGATCTTTAATGAAGCTCGGGCCGGAATATAACATCCAACGACTGCAAGTGCTGTAACCCCTAAGACGACCCAGAATGTAAATACCGGATTCACTAAAGCCGGAATCGAAGAATCATAATAAACCGAAGGTAAAATATTTAACGGATAAAACTGCAAGTAATAACCTGCGGCCACACCGATCAATGTTCCTAAAAATAAACCTGATAAAGAAATCCATAATCCCATCATTAAAAATAACGATAAAGTTTTTTTAGACGAATAACCCAAAGTTTTAATAATCGCGATATCAAGTTTCTTCTGCGACATGATCAGTGCAAGCACGGTTAAGATTGATGATGAAGCAATTAACCCTGCAAGACCTAAGAAAACCCCGATCATCGTTTTTTCCATAAAAAGTGCAAAAAACAAATCTGAATTTTTCTGCTGCCAAGTTTCAACATGATCAAACCCTTGTGCTTCTAGCCGCACACGCGTCTCATCCATCTTGCCAACATCTTTAAGCCATAAATGGTAACCAGAAACTTTTGAAGGGCTAGAACGCAGCGATTTAATCGAGTGCTCTTTATTAAAAAATAAAAGCTTAGAATCAAGATCATACAAATCCGTCGTCACAATACGACGAATCGTGGCCTTTTCAAAAACCGGAGCTTCCATAGTACTTAAAAGTAAACTCTCAGCCGGAATAAGGGTCACCACATCCCCTTCAAGTAACCCCAACGAACGGGCCAGATCAATCCCCACAGCAATTTCATTCGGCTGAAGCTCAAGATCCACATCAATCGAAGGATCATAAAAAGAAAACTGCGCATTCTGCTGCTGCGTCGATTTCAAATCTTTAAGCTGCTTAAACCAAAAACTAATTCCCGCCTGATCATACCCAACAGCACTCGTCCCACGAAACTGACCATCAATCGTACGAAGCATAAGATCATAACTTTCAAAAGCAACCACCGACATATCACTATTCGACTCAAGCGGCGCAAGTGCCTTCTCTTTCTGAATAATCGTCAAATGCGGATCAAGCGCTAAGATACGAGTTTTGATATTGGCATTCATGCCATTCATAACAAATAAAACTAAAAAGAAAATAGCCACAGAAAGAGTAATCGCAATAAATGAAAGCAAAGAAATACGACGAATCAAAGACGCCGAACGATGAGAAATAATTAGCTTAGTTAAAAAGAAATAGCTCAGTGAATCCCGCAACATGCGAAGATTATTAGAACACTCAGCTTAACGCCTGTCGATTAAAAATGAGCAACTTTTTTGCTAGGCGCTGTTTCGTCGAAGTAGATAATACCTTCTTCAAGAAATAGCTTATTATGACCAATATGGTTCATCGCTGTAGGATGATGATTCGTCATAAAAATGTGGCGTAAATGCCCTTGACGTTGTTTGAACTGAATAAGATCTAAAAAGTTCAACCATTGAGCTTCAGTTAAACCCGATGCAGGGTCTTCTAATAAAAGCATTTGCGGATTCTTAGCAATCGCCTGAGTCATAAACACAAGCTTCTGCCAGCTATAGCTAAGTTTTCCTAACTCGTTATTCAAATAAGGAGTTAGATCTAACTGTTCACAAATAACTTTAAGTTCTTCTGGTGTCGTAAACTGAGCAAAGAAAGCCTTCACCGTTACGTTTGAATGATGACGGCCACCTTCAAAATAACAACCCATCACTGAACGCGGATCAACTTCATGTTCGTCAGAAAAAATATCCTGACCGTTCCATAAAAGACGGCCCGAAGCACATGGACGAGCACCCGATAAAAACTGCAAAAATTGAAGCGAAGAATTTGGATTCGATGATTCGATAACAACCGTTTGATCTGTTGGAAGGTCAAAGTCCACGCTTTGTAGCACAGGATCTAACCCTGGTTGCACGAGAGTAACGTTTTCTAAGTAGACTTGATTGATATCGATTAAATTTGCCATCGAACTTTTATCGGCTTAAAGGCCGACAAAGTTAACTAGACCAAAGACTGTATAGAATAAAGACTTCACCAACTCTAAAGCAAAATCGAAAACTGATTGCTCAGATCTAGCATTGGCCAAAGTTAATTTCTTTATATCAATTGTATTCGGGAATACGTCACGAAAGATTGAATAGGCGCGTGCCATATGAAGTTGCGATGTGACTAATAAAACATCTTGGCATTTAAGCGATTCAACCAAAACAACAGATTGATGGGCATTACCAAATGTTGTTTGTGAGCGTTTTTCTAAGATCACATCGTCGGGATTAATTTCGTTGTAGTATGGCCAATACGGAAATACTTCGGTGTAAGTGGCCTCTTTGAACACACCCGACACGATTAATTTTTTAATTCTTTTCTGCTGAAGAAGCTCAAAGCCTTCACGAATACGCCCCGGAGCTCCGGTTAAAACAACCGCACAATCAGCTTCGGGAGCTTGCGACCAGACATTGATGGGCTCATCTTTTATTTTCTTGGCGTGAAAAAATAAAATACTCACGCCAAGTAAAAAGAAAAAATAAAAGATCAAAGACTTAGGTTTTAAACGCATTAAGCCTGTTTATGGGCAATCACTTCGATTTCAACGTTTACGCCTTTAGGTAAACCTGCAACGGCAACAGTTGAACGAGCTGGTGGATTTGATGAAAAACGAGTCGCGTAGATTTCATTCACAGTGGCAAAATCACTCATGCTAGTTAAGAAAATCGTTGTTTTGATCACGTGAGAAAATTTCATGTCAGCTTTTGCTAAAACGGCTTCAATATTTTTTAAAACCATTTCAGTTTGCTGTTTAATATCGCCAGTGAAAACTTCTTGAGTTTTCGGATCGATAGAAATTTGACCTGAGCAAAATAAAAAATCACCCATTTGTACAGCTTGTGAATAAGGACCTACTGCTTTTGGGGCGCCGTCAGTGTGTAGAATAGTTTTCATGCTTACTCCTAGAAATAAAAAATAATACCAGCACGGAATGGGTCATCAGCTAGTGTGCGGATACGTGTATCTTTAACAGAAGACAATCCTAATCCGCCCTCAAAAGAAAAACCAACATTTTCTAAACCAGTGAAGAAAAACTCAACACCCATTAGAAAATTGGCTTCAAAACCGTTCTCTTTTCCATCAATAGGATCTTCAAAAGTCACTAAACCAAGCTGACCACCAGCGTAATAATGCAATTGGTTTTCATGAAAAATCACATGACGGATACCCGCATTAATCTGAAATTTTGAATTATCTTTCTGCGTATCAACACCCACACCACCCGTTACAGCCGTTAAGCCATTTAAGTGATAAACTGCCGCTAACGACGGTAAAGACTCAGAAGTATTATTCTTAATACCAACACCTAAGCGCTGTGGCATTTCTTTAGCCGAAACAAGTGATGAAAATAGTGACATAATCGCAAGAGTCAGGGTGATTTTTAATAACTTCATAGAGCCTCCTCACACAGGTTGACACTCTACTAACGTCTTGTCAGCATAAATTCTTAGGAGAAAATATGAAACTATTAATGACGTTAGTGATCGCTGCTTTTGCTGTAACAGCTCAAGCTCAAACTTTAACTACTACTGTAGGCGATAAAAAATATGACACTTATGGTTTAGCCTCTAGTGCCGAACTTAAAGTCGACAGCACAACATCTGCTTTAAAACCAGTTTCTCACGGAATCAGAAAGAAAAAACTTTTCGCTCTAGTTCCGGTAAAAGTTTATTACGCTGAATTATTAACGGCTAAACCTGAAGCTTTAGTAAAATCTGATGACGGCATCTTATCTTCATTAAAAGCCGCAGGCCCCGTGCAATTACGTTTAACGATGTTACGTGATTTACCAGCTAAAAAAATCTCTGATTCATTTGTTGAAGCTTTAAAAGCTAACGATGTAGCTGTTGATGAAGGTGATATGAAAACTGTATTGGGTCATATCTCGACAATGAGCGAATTTAAACAAGGCGAAATCTTTTCAATCGTAGGCAACACCTCTGGCGACAAGGGTTTTTTATACTTACAAAAACCATCAGGTGAAATCATCACGGTTATAGGTTCTGCAAAATTACCAGAGCAAATGTTTAGCATTTGGCTTGGTAAACCAGTGGATGATAAATTAGCTGATCTGAAAAAAGAATTACTTAAATAGTGCGTATTAAATTAGTCTTTTTATTATTTTCGTTTTATTCGGCCTGTGTTTTTGCGCAGGCTTTTTCTATCGGTCCGTTTTCACTGGGCCAAGCTTCAGTTGACTTAGATGTTAACGATTTTAATATCGAAAAATCGCATGCAGATATCGAAGCTTTTTTTCTAGTAGACACGATTCAGTGGTTACGCCCTGAAAACAACTTACTTACTCCGCGTGTATTATTAAAAATCAATATTCCGAAAAAATATGCGCCGGTTTATTTTAAAATCGACCAGCAAGTTATCTTTCCCGCTGGTAATGAGTCGCAGCTCTCTACGCAACTTTATGTAAACCTTTTTACGCCACACAATATTGTGATTTATCAAGGTGATAAAGTTTTAGATACCATCTCGATTACGGCTAAATCTGTAGCTCGTTCAAAATTAAAACAGTGGATTGACTATACTTGTTTACCTTATGAAGTGATGATCACGGGTTTTGAACAACAGTACACATCCACAGGATGCAAGCTTTACCGTATCGGTTCTTTCGGCAAAGAAACTCCCCGTTTAGAAATTGCTTTTTCTTCTCCGAATTTAACAACACCTTCAGGCGATCACCCCCCGTTTTTATTTAACCTTCAAGATAACTCTGCGGTTGAAACTGTTTTAATTAACAAAGCCACCAAAGAAAAAGTAAACGTCACAGTAAGCGCTAAACTTCCAGAACGCTTGCATCGTTTGAAATTTGCCGGAGGCCTTGGCCCTTATTCGGTGACAAATAATTATAATTTAAACACGAAAGGCCCAGATATTCTTCCGTCGTATATGTTATACGGAAAATTAGAATTGTCAGAGACTTCGTCGTTCAAAGCTTTTGATGCTTTAGTTTATGATAGCAAATCGCTATTTAATAACTCAGGGCTATATTTCTCGTACGATCTGGCGCAAGTTTTCGATGGCCAAGTTATTTTAGGCGCTTTATTAGGATTCCAAGGTCTTCACTACAAATATGATGAAGGATACCCGACAGAGTTTGAAGTGATTTATCCGCAAGGTTTTGAATTAACTTACAACCACCCGTTTGGCTTAACGAACCGCTATTTAAGTTACGGTATGTTCCTATCAACAACCCAAGAGCTTTACCGCAACATGTGGCTTCGTTTCGGAAGCTCTGTGTTTTACGAATTAAATTACATCACCTGGGGTTCAGACATTGCCGAAATTGAAATGTGGGGCTTGTCGGTAGGATTTCCACTGTTTAAAGCTTTTTAAACAGCGTACTTATTACTGCGCTTCAAAAGTTAACTGAAATAAATCGGGCTTAATAATTAAATTAAACTGGCCAGTATCGTCTGTGATATTCACATCTGATCCATCTTGATTCGGAAAAAACTGCGCCACAATGGCTTTCGCTTTTTCACCTTCGTATTTGATTTGCGCCGAACGTAAGCCAAAACTTCCTTGCGGAGATTTGAAAATTAAAATTGAGCAGTGGTAACTGTTTTCGGCTTTTTTATTACAGATAAAAGACATTTCTTTTTGTGAAACCTGCAAAGCCTTACCTGGCCCAAGCATACTTGATTGCTCGGGCACATCCATCTGTTCATACAAACGTGTTGGTGTATGATCGAAAGTTCCGTCATAGCCAGCAGAAATCAGGTTAATCATATATTGCATGCCCAAGAACCGCCCCTCGGTTCGGGCCTGCAAATTAACACTTACTAAAATTAAACTTAAAAATAATAACTTACGCATATATTAATACTTAATCAGTGGACAAAGTTTCGCTAACACTTTTTTTAATTGTTCGTCGGTGTACTTCACAGCTGTTTCACCTTCGCTATTAGTAAATTTAAAAATTTTACCGATTTGTACACGGCATTCATGCTGATAAGAATCTTTAAACACGCCGGTTTTTCTAAAATCTGCCGAAGGTGCTCCACCTAATTTAAACGGCAATTCGTAAACTAAACCTTGAGTTGGCGTGATAAAAACTCCGCCATTGTTTTCGGCTGAAATCTTTGGATCAACTTCAACTTTAGCATTGGTCATGCCAATTAAGTGGCTTGATTCGGTATCGAAAATAAAATCAAAGTTATACCGGCCTTTGATTGTGATCTCGCGTTCATCTTCGCTGATACTAAAAGTTGATGTTCTTTGGTTACGCGGAAAGAAATAAAATTCTTTGGCACCACTTGAAGTATCTTCAGGCCCATCATCAAGAGAGACGAAAACTAATAATGAATCATTCGAAACTAAGTAATCGCGGTATTTAAGATCGACATAGTTATTCATATTGCTTGTCGTAATATAACAATTTGTCTGTTCACGGTTTGAAAGCTGATGAATTTGTGTAAGTCCTACACGCACGATTTCTTCTTTACAGTCTTGCGGTGGAATCGCCGCAAAAGCGTACGATGAAAATAAGAACACTAAGCTTGTCGCTAAAAATTTCATACAAAAAGGCTAACGCAAAGATCTGAAATTCACAAAAACTTTTTTGCCGGCTTTGATTTCTATGACTTGCGAAGACAATTGATCACCCGTGGGAACATCAGAACTGTCCAAGCCAAGAACTTTTAGGTCATATTTCCCCGGTTTCATAAAGACACGTGCCATTTGAATTTTAGATGGCAGCGTTGACCATTGGCGAAGATCGGCTCTATCTGCTAAGTTCATTGCAATCCATGCGACACTTCCTAATAACTCATTCTTTTGACGAATTTGATCTGACACAACGGCTTTTGCAGCCACGCCACCGATTCTTCGTGCCACTAATGAATTATAGTCTTTATCCATAGTAATCATCGCCATGCGGTCGATATCGTACACCGTTCTTGTTTTATTCATTTGGGTATAGATTTTTCCCGTCGATGATTCCATAGGTGTTAGCTCAACTTGGGCTACCGTTGTTTTTGGGTATTCTGTTCTTAACGTTGGAAAACGTGGTTCATCAGTGCGCGGAACTTTTCTAGCGCCAAAGCCCTGTTGAAAAATCACGATCACTTCGCCGTTTTTACGCCCATTTAATTCTTCATCAAGAGCATTTTGATCTGCTTTAAATTCTTTTTTCCATTTCGCTAAAGCTTGATCACGTCCAGCTAGTCGCGCTGAACGAATTAAGTCTCCACCGATACCTGAAATCGCCGGATCTAACTTATAGGCCGCTTCATACTCAATGTAGGCATCATCGTATTTTTTTTGTGATTCCCAGATAATGGCCGATAAGTAGCTGGCAAAAGGCGAAAGCTCATAAGCTTCACGGCCTTCCATTTTAAAAGATGAAATTTTGCTATTGATTCTTCGGCACTCAACTAAAGCCGCATCATAATCACCCAGCATTAAATAATTGATCGCATTCATGCTGTTTAATAAAAACTTTTCGTAAGATTCGCCTTTATACTGAACCATCTCTTCAGCACCTAAGGTCGCACCCACAACTTGGCTAACTGAATGATAATCTTTTTCTTCAAGCAGGCGATCTGCTTTAATAAAAGCGTCAGCCGAGTCACGGTAATCGCCAGCTATTTGCAAAGCCATGGCGTAATCTAACATGTACATCAATTGATCTTTACCTTCAGTGTCTGATTTTTCTTTAAGATCTTTTAAAGCCTGTGACGTTTGGCCTTGGCGTAGCAAACTTTTCGTCTCGTCAGATTGTGACAAAAACGAAGCGCAACCAGCTATGCAATTCGCAATACAAAGCATAAATAAAATAAGTATAACCTGAGGTCGTCTTTTGTTTTGCATCACTAAGATTATGTGCTTGATAAGGCGCAATAGCAACAGATAGCATAAACAGACTATGATGCACCTTCCAGAGCTTATCCAGGATCTTGGTTTTATTTTAATCACCGCCGCCGTGGTGACACTGATCTTCAAAAAACTTAACCAACCCGTTGTTTTAGGATATTTGATCGCCGGGTTTTTAGTAAGTTCACACGTGCCCTACTTTCCCAATGTTAAAGACGTAGCTTCTATTAAAATTTGGGCCGAAATCGGAATCATCGTTTTATTATTTGGCCTAGGTTTAGAATTCAGTTTTAAAAAATTAGTCCAAACCGGACGTTCTGCCACCATCACCGCCGTCTTTGAAGTGATTTTTATGCTGGTGTCGGGATTTATCTTCGGCCAAATCATGGGATGGAACCAAATCGATAGTTTATACCTTGGGGGAATTTTATCTATTTCATCAACCGCAATTATTATTCGCGCCTTCGATGAATTAGGTTTAAAAAGCCAGAAATTTGTCTCCTTAGTGTTTGGTGTACTTATTATTGAAGATATCGTAGCCATTTTGCTTTTAGTTTTACTTTCAACGGTGGCGATTTCACGTGAACTTTCAGGACAAGAGCTTATTGTTTCTGGCTTTCGCTTAGGTTTCTTTTTAATTCTTTGGTTTATCGTGGGTATTTACATGTTACCGACGATCATGCGTAAAATTAAAAAATATCTAAACAATGAAACGATGCTTATTGTGTCATTAGGCCTATGCTTAGCGATGGTTAGCATTGCGACTTACGCTGGGTTTTCACCGGCTTTAGGCGCATTCGTGATGGGATCGATTTTAGCTGAAACCAGCGAAGGCCCACGTATTGAAAAAATTCTTCATCCGATTAAAGATTTATTTGCCGCCGTGTTTTTCGTCTCTGTGGGCATGATGATTGATCCTGCGATTTTACAAGAATACGCATGGCAAATTGTTTTAATCACGTTAATCACCATTGCCGGCAAAATTCTTAGTACTACAGTAGGTGCTTTAATTTCGGGAGTTAGCTTTCGCCATTCGGTGCAAGCTGGTATGAGCTTAGCGCAAATTGGTGAATTCTCGTTTATCATTGCAACTCTTGGTTTAACATTAAAAGTAACCAGTGATTTTTTATACCCGATTGCCGTATCAGTTTCGGCGATTACAACTTTTGCCACACCTTATTTGATTCGCAACTCTGACCGTTTACAAAACTTCTTACACCATAAATTGCCAGAAAACTTTTTTGCACGTGTTGAAAAATACCAAACTGCGTTCGTAGCCGAGCAATCTGAAGTGGGTTTAGTTAAAATCTTATGGCGCGCTTATGGCTGGAAGACGTTGCTTAACGGTGTTTTAGTTTTAGCGATCGTTTCAGTAGGTGTACTTCTTCGCCCGCGCTTTGGTGATTATCTTTCGTTTGCAATTGTGTGCTTTTTATCGATTCCGTTTTACTGGGCGATGTGTTTTAGCCAGCCTTCAAAATTTTTAACTGAAACAGAATTAATCCGTTTACACCGCCTTGATATCGGAGTGTTTATCGGAAGAAACATTTTAGGTTTTTTATTTGCTCTTTACGCTGTAAGTAGTTTTATGACATTAAACTCTTGGCAAGGTTTAGTTTCATTTGGGGCACTTACGTTATTAGTTTTCTTTGGAAGCACATCACAGGTTTTTTATCAAAAAATTGAAACTAAGTTTATGAATAACCTAGTTTACGAAAGTCCGACGAGAAAACCAAAACTAGCACCGTGGGATGCAAGTCTTGCGACTTTTACGATTAATCCCAATTCAAAATACGTTGGCCTTACGTTATTAGATTCTAAAATCAAAGAAACTTACAACGTAACTGTAGCCTTAGTTGAACGTGGTGAAAGTAAACACTTAGCTCCCGATCGCGGACTTATTCTTATGCCTTTTGATAAGCTGTATTTAATAGGTATTGACGAACAGGTTCATAAATTAGGAATTGAATTAGAAACTTCGGCTTACAAAGACGGAGAATCTACGACTGAATCTTACAAATTACGTTCGGTGCGTGTAACTATGAACTCGCCATTTGTAAATAAAACGATTCGCGAAAGCTCTATTCGCGAAAAAACATCGGGTTTAATTGTGGGTATTGAACGTAACGGCGAACATATTATTAGTCCTGATTCCTCTATGGAAATTCTAGAAGATGATATTCTATGGATCGTTGGCGACTACGACAAAATCAACCGTTTACGTTCTTAAATTTAGCGTGACGAACTCGTAGCCCGTGCCGGTCTTTTTGATTCTTTGGCTGGTTCAGAACTTGTGTTGTTACTGATATAGGCGCGCCAATAACGATTTTTACTGCAACGAGAAGGCATGCTTTCACACTCAGAAAGATCAAAAGGCTTATCCCAAGCATCACCGTTTACTGAATTTGAATACCAACTGTTTTCGCTGACAAATCTTCGCGCCCCATCAGCCGGAACTTTTTTCTTCCACGGATAACACTGGCCGTTTTTAAAACGCAGTTCGATATCATAAGTTTTTTTCGGATCTGTGATCGTCACCGTCTGCTCACCGGAATCATCTGAACGGCGTATTTGCAGCTGACGTTTTTCAGTCTGCAAATCACTTTCAGTAATCTGTGGTCTACGACCGCTTCCTTCTTTTTCACGCTTATCCCACACGGCTGACCAATAAGGGCCTTGCGCTTGGTCGACAGCATCACGTGCTGCATCTGTTACAAAAATTTTACTTAAAGTAATATCATTGCTATTACCGCTACGAGAAAAATTAAATTTACTGTAAGTTGCAAGTCTTAAGCGTGGTCGATCCGCTGGTGAACGAAATTTATTATCGCGTTCAGAATAAACTGTCTGAATTTGGCGAACTTCGTCTCCACCATCAATAAGACCATCATTGGCAATGGCCTTAGCTAGCGGTGCCAGCTCTTCATCACCTTCTAAAAACATTTCACATTGGTTGTACTCTTTGCAAAATTCAAATGATTCAGGAGTACGCGCAAGTTTATCTAAGAAAATATCGTAAGACTGGGCCATTTGTTTATCATTAAAAGCACGAAAGCGTGGCGCTGTGCCCACTGTGTAATAAGCTCTGCTATACTGAGCTTGCATAAGATCTTCGTTAGCTTTAACAACTGATTTATCCGGAAATTTAGCGCTGCAAGCTAAGACATGTTCAGATCTTCCACCTTGCTGGCGCTTCTTATCACAATCAACTTTGACTTCGATCTTTTTTCGACCGTTACAGACTGAAATACTTTCTTTTTGATCTGCTTGAACAGCTAAAGTAAACACCTGCGAAACAAGAATTGAGCGCACAAGAAACGATACTTTCATATCTCCCCCAGAAGATTACACACACTAATTCTTCGGGTTTATGCCTTAAAATCTTAATTTATTTAGATGGATCAAGGCCTAACTTGTATCAAAATGAGAATTTCAGTCTTAAGTGTGTCTATCTGTGTTTGACGACGAGTTAGACAGCGTGGCCCGCAATAATTGTCCTTCACCAAATCCTGACCGGTTAAAACAATTTTATCCTGTTTACAGCGCTTCATTTTGGGCACCTTTCTTGAAATCTATCCCTTCGTTAAGTTTTTTATAAACGGTTATTAATTATTAAAAACGGAGAAAACATATGAACATGAAGAAAGCTATTAGCGCCTTTTTAAGTACAGCATTGTTAGTTAGCACAGCAACTGCTGGCCCTATCGTAAACAAATTAGGTAAAAATGCGTTTAACACTCAAATCGCTGCTGGTATCGAGTCTGTTCTTGGAAAATGGACTCAGTCAGCAATGTTAAATCCTTCTGTAGCTTTCTATGAAACATATCCGGCAAAAGGATTTTTATCTTTAAATGATGTTACATTCGTACCACGTTCTGATGATTCAAACTCAGTTGTATTAACAGATTACGTAGCTATGGGCGCTCAATCTGCAAACGGTTCAGCCTTAGGTTTACGTATGGCTTTAGCTCCTCAAGAATCACGTCTTGAAGCCGCTCGCTCAATGGCTGAAAGTGGATTAATCAAAACAGGTGACATCATCATCTCGACCCGTCCACAGTTTGCTAACTCATTACAATACTTAGCTTTACAATTATTAAACACTCATATTTCAGTGGCCGTTGTTGTTACTGAAGGTGGTCGTAAAGTAGTTTACAACGTAGACATGCCAATGGATTCAGACATGTTAGGTGGTAAAGCTGTTGGTTTCGGTAAATCAGTAATGGATTCAACTCACTTTACTGGTGATAACGAAAACTTAATGTTACAAATTTTACGTCCGCGTTTATCTCAAGCTCAAAGAGCCAACTTACAAGTTTGGTTCGAAAAAGCTTTAGAAAAAGCCCGCGCTAAAACTGTTTACCCTTCTTCTTTATCTTTCAACTCTGATTACAACAGCCCGACATACCGTGAAAACGGTGATCTTTCTTTCGTAACAGATACAGCTCGTTTATTATTAGGTAAGAGCATGAAAGAGCACGACCACATGCAAATGTTCTGCTCTGAGTTTGCTTGGGTTATGTTATCTTTACGTGACTGTAATCCAGATGGATCTAACTTAAAATCTTGTGTGTCTGAATACTTCAGGCCAATGCAAATGTTAGGTACGGCATTCTCTGGCGGTAAAGCTTCAGACCAGTCTTTATACGGTATGACTGACGGTATCCCGATGTTAATCCAACAAACTGGTGCTGGCCCGCAGTTAACGATGAACTTAATCGACTTCGCTTTACCAGGTGTTGAAAAAGAAGCTAAAGGTTTATCTTCAGGTCACAAAGGTGTAGCTGCGGCAATGGCTCCACTTATCCAACAAATGAATGGTTACTTCAAATTAGCTTTATTAGACAGAACACCGCAAAAAATCGACGGTGCAAGAGCTCAGTTAAATCCGGCTTCTCCACGTAACTACTCGCCAACTGGTTTCGGCGTTCACGCGGCAATGCCAAACGAAATCAACGGTGAAGCAGTGGCTCAGAAAAAATTCGACTACGTAGTGACGATCAAGTACGTACCGAAAGCTAAACTTAAAGACTTACAATCTAAATAATTAAAGCGAAAGAAAATACGAGGAATATATGAAAAAACAAATTTTATTAACTCTAGTGACTTTGTTAACTGTATCTTCAGCTTTCGCTGAATCTGAGATCACAAGATTACAACGTGTAAAAACTGAATCTTGTGCAACAAATGAATTACAAAAAGCGATCACTGCTACGGCTGATAACGTACTTTACTCAGAGAAAAAAGTAACTGTACTTGAAGAAAGCTTAGGAATCACGACAGCTCAAAAAGAATCAGGCATGAAAGCTAAAGTATTAGGTTCATACCCACGTTCAAGCGTTGCTGCTCACTCTAAAACAGTGACTCGCGCTGAAGCTGATGCTCAAGCCGGTAAAGTTGGTGTTACAGCTCCTGCGATGTTTGATGTTGTTTATGCAGTTCAAGATGCTAACGGCGTACAAATCGGTTCTAAAGGCCGTGTTTCTATCGGTGTAACTTGCCGTGTAGAAAAAATCGGTGGCAAAGTTGCTCACGCAGCTTCACTTTTATCTTTCGATGTGAAAGCTAAGGGCGTTAAATAGTTTTTTTAAAACCAAAACCCAAACTTTAAGCCCGGATACTTTATCAAAGTCCGGGCTTTTTTATTTTCTGGATTCTACTTTAGACTGGAATGGGGGCATTGCCCCTCAACTCGAGCAAATACTTCAGCCGATAAATTCGGTATGAAAAACATCAAACAAACAATCAAAATCGCAGTCGCCTTATTTGCCTTAACAATTTCAACTAAAGCCGCAGCTCAAGCTCTTCAAGTCGGCGATATTATTTTTCACAAAAGTCAGTCGCAACAAGCTGCTGCAATCACTGAAGCTTCGGGTTCACTGTGGACTCATGTAGGTATCCTTGTAGCTAACGCTGGTAAATGGTATGTGGCAGAAGCGATCGGCCCTGTGAAAGCCACTCCACTACAAGATTTTATCAACCGCGGTAAAAATAAAGAGTACAAAATCTATCGCTTTAAATATTTTAACCCAAAAACAATGACGACCGCTTTACATAACGCGATCAAAAGACAAAATAAACCTTACGACATCTACTTTGAAATGTCTGATGAAAGAACTTACTGCTCTGAATTAGTTTACAAAGCGATGCTTGAAGTGACTGGTAAAGAAGTAGGAACAGTTCAGCAGTTTAAAGATTTACGTTTAGATGGCCCTTACGTTAAAGCCTTAATTAAAAAACGCTTAACAGATACAGGCCGCGAACTAGATCCGGAAGAAGAAATTATCACTCCGGTTTCACAAATGCGCGAAACTGATCTAACGTTAGTCAAACAGTACATCAAAGCGCGTAAGTAATTCGATTTCACATCAAATTCTTCACTCAACTCCGGCATTGCCCCAAAGCTGCCGGAGTTTTTATTTTCCGTCTTCCGAATCGTCATTCCAGATTCCGCCCGACGCACACACTTAAACCTAGGCATTGCCCCGAATATTTTTTGCACCTTAAGAAGGGAATGAAACAACGCCATTACTTCCCAGCCAAATTTATTCCTCGAAAAGAACACGGTGGAGATCTCTCGATCAAACGCCGAAAATCGAAACGCCAGCTCTCTACTAAAAACCCGTTTCATGTTACCTTACGCAGCGAACTCGCTACCGGAAAACGGTCTCTGCTGCGCCATAAAAATCTTATCTATAAAGTGCTTCATAAAGCTTCGAAACGCTTTGGTATTAAAATCTATCAACAGGCTATTTGTGGAAATCACATTCACTTATTGATTCGCGGCCAACACAGGTTTGCTATTCAGAATTTCTTTCGTGTGGTTGCAGGACATATCGCCCAAAAAATTCTCGAGCAATATCCGTTACTTAAACATGAAAAAAATGACCAAGAAAAAGTTACGGGCAATGCCCAGGTTGTGAAATATCGCCGCAAGTTTTGGGGAGCGCTGCTTTATTCACGATGGGTGTCGTGGGGACGGGATTTTTCGAATGTTATGAATTACATAGAACGAAACACTTTGGAAGTCTTAGGATGGATTCCTTACAAACGAACACCATCCAGATACACCGCCAAACGAGGGGCAATGCCCCCGCATTTGGCTGGATAAATGAGAAAATTAACGAACGACTTCCAGGGCCTTGTTGATCTTCTTATCCCCGTCTTCATCAAACGCGGTTGAAGTAAATTTAAACTTCGAAGTCGTGTTATCAAGCTGTAAAATCGTGAAATTGTGTTTACTTGTAGCTGCTAAACGACGTGGATTTTTCTTTCTTAAGTGATTACCGAAGTAAGTAAAACTGTGCATCGAGCTCGAAGTAATTTCAAAAGTTTTATAACCTAATAATTTTGATTCAATCTGCATAACTTCTGAAAAGTGCACATCTCCCGACACAAAGCACACTGGTGCGTTGATGCGTGATAATTGCTGGCAGATTAATGATAAATCTTTGGCTTGCTTGTATTCGTAAGCATCTTTTTTAAGGTAGCCACCGAAAAATTGACTGCCATTCATTAAAAACGCCGGTGAATTATCAGAGCTTAATGTCGCAAATAATTGGTCTTTTTGCGTATCGCCCCATTGCGTAGAATCATTTCTATAAAAACGATCATCCATTAGACAGAATCTGTAACCAAAGATGGATAACACTTGCGATACACCAACGCCACGTTTGTATTTATCGTGCTCTGGGTATAACCAAAAGTTTGAAAATAATTCTAACGTAAATTGTTTTCCTGTGTAGGAACCATCGAAGTTATTTCCACCGAAATCGTGATCATCCCATACAGCCATGACCGGAACTAAGTTTTTATGACGGAAGATACCTATTTTTGTGCGCGTTTCTATGTAACGTTTCCAGAAGCCGAGTTGTGTACCATCATTGTCATTATCTGCATAACAAGTATCACCCACCAAGAAAACCACATCTGGAGATTGATTGCCTAAAGATGCCCACATTTGTTTACAAGCCGATTTAAAAAAGTCATTCATACAACTTGCAACAGCGACTTTTGGATTTTTCTTATTTGTGTCTAGAGTTTTAAAGTTACGCTCATCAACGATTTTACCTTTAGCATCTAATACACGAAATTTATAAGTCTGGCCTAATTGAAGGCCTGTGGCTTTAAAACGGTCCAGTTGAAGATCTGAGCCTTTCATTCCCACCGCTTGAACAGCTAATAAGCTTTGTTTGGCATTTTTGTTATCAACAACTTCAAAAGAAAGTTCAGCTGTTTTTGGGCGTAATACACTTAAATAAGCTAAATCTTCAAAAGTTAAACCTTGATGAATGGGATACAAGCCTATGTAAGCTGGTGTCGTTGCTAACGCATTAACGGCGTCGCTATCAGCGGCCCACACGCGTGAACCTCCACCAAATGGTTTGAATGTAATTAATCCTGCAGAAAGAATACCTGAGTGTTTTAAAAAATCTCTGCGTGTTTGCGACATAGTGGTTCCTCCACTAAATCATTCGGCGTGAACTTTTCGGGATTAGACTGGACCTTTGTGATTCTGGACTATTGCTAGACCACTGGCCCAAATTCTGTAGTGCGATTGTACTAAAAAGAACGGCATTCACTTTTGTGAACACCGTTTTTACCAAATTGGGGCAATGCCCCCCTACAAGGATAAGGCGGAATTAGCGAAGAACCTGGCGAACTAATTCGTTCCAGCCAGTTGTTTTGCTGAATTGTAAATTATCGTAGCGGTTTAATTCGCTCGATTGGTAAGTTGGTAACCAGATTGATAAACCTGATGCTTTTAAGAAATTATCACCGTTATCAGCTGTAAGAACCACTTCTTTTAAAGCTGATTGAGAAGCTGACAAGCCTTCGATCGCGCGTGAAAAACCTAAAGATTGTGTTCTATTTAAAAAATCACCTAAGTCGACATAATCAGAGTAGTAGAAATTCATTGAGTTATTGATCGCTTTTTTAACTTCAGCAAATTGTGAAGCACCTAAACCACGTAAACTTTGTTGTAACGTTGTAAGTGAAGCGTATAAAGCCGGTAATTTTTGAAGATTCACAGCTGAGAATGTTGTATCTGGTTTGTTACCGTATACACCGCCATCGTAAGATTTTTGGTATTCTTTAGATAATAATACTGATACTTCTGCTGCCGTCATTGTTGGGTTAGCGATCCATTGTTTTACGAATGGAGCATACGGCCAACCTTCACCTGGTTCTAATTCCTGTGAACCAACCATATAGTCAACTGAACCGTTGAACTCAGCGCCCACTTCGATCATTTGCATTAAGCAAGCATCAGAACCGTAAATATCTACATTGCGGCCAATGATCTTAGCTGACTCTTGCATAGCAGTACCTAATTGCTCAGTTGTGATCACGTTACCTGTGTTATCATCAAATGAGATGTCACGTGCAGACACTTTACCAGTTCTGTGCCAGCCAGATCCGTGATTCCAAACCGCTACGAAGTAACGTTTTGCTGGATAGTTTTTTACGCCCCAAGCAACGAAGTCGATTAGATTTCTATAATCACCCATATCGTGGTTTGGCATTTCCATCACTGATGGAGATGTCACTTTATTTGGATTCGTTGATTTTTTAACTAATAGACGTTTTGTCATTTTTGATGACTGCGAACCCCATTCAACGACTAAGTTCACTTTATCTGACGAACCCGTTTTTTCCATATCGCGGATATTCATATCCGCAAATGAAGATAAGTTGTTGTGGCCGTTGATGAACACTAAGAAGGTCCATTCTTTCAGAGCAGAAGAATCTTCTACGCCGGAAAAAGCAGAGCCTTCGGCTCTGGCAAAAGTAGTCGCGAAGATCGCAAACGCGATCACAAGAGTGGTTTTTAGTTTAAACATTTGAAAGCCCTCCGTGGCTTGGTTTTAAACAGATGCTTACTTACTAGCGTGAACTTGTTAAATAAAATTTAAAGCCCAGAACACGAGTTCCAGTTTGAAACTAGGCCTATGTCTGCCCCACCTAAGATAGGTGAACCTAAAAACCGCAGTACTGAGCACGATCAGTATCAAGACCGTTAAATGATGTATTTAACCAAACATCAATACTCTGCCCTTTTAAGAAATTTGTATTTAAATTTTCTGTGAATGTCAGATGTAGATAATATCTTTTTTTACGTTTATTAATTGTCGCCTGACCTAAATTTTTTAAATATAAAATATTAAATTCAGTGTCGTATTTGAATGTCGAAGAGAAAGTTTTTTTTACGAATAAATTATTAAAATCATATTCGCGGTAATCAACCGTGTAAGTGTTATCACGGTTTAAATAAATAAAAACTTGCCCCGTTAGAATATCTGCTTCTGATTGGGTGTTTGGTACATCCCAAAGAATCGCTCCGCCACCTACTAAGTACTGAAAAGATAAATCACCGGCAGCACAGGTTCCTTTTGTTTGATAAAAAAGTTCATCGGGAACACCGAAGCGATCCGTGATGTAACTATGACCCCAAAAATCTTCAGACGTAACTCCGCACGAAGAAAGCATGGTGATGCCTATCAAAGCTGAAATAACCGTAAACAAAAACTTCATTACCCTACTAGGCTACAAGTAGTTTTTAATAACTGCAACTATCCACTCAGTGATTTCAACTGGCTTAAACCCTAAGCTTAGAGCGCGATCAACATTTACAAACCAATCTTTTTCTAAACCGTAAGGAGACTTTTCATCAGAACTTTTGGCTTCAGAGTGGATCAACGCTTTTTTGCCTACATTTCGCTCAATGAATTTTATTAATTCTTGTAAACGTAGTGGCGCACGCGAAGCCAGATTCACAGGACCTGTAAAGTTAATGTTTCCAAGGAGAAACAAACCTTCAGCGGCATCAGCCGCATGAATGAATGACATCTGTGCATCCAGGTTTGGAAAATATACGGATTCACTATTTTTGATTTTATCGACGTAAAATTTTAATCGTTCGGTGTAGTCATCAGGTCCCATCACGATAGGAAAACGCACGGCCACCACAGGCATCGTGTTTTGGTTAAAGAATACAGCTTCACACTGGCGCTTAGCTTCGCCGTAGTTTTCTTCGCGAGTTAAAATTTTATCGTACTTATGAGTTTGAGGGTTAAAATCATCTTCGTGAAGATTTCCTTTCAGCGGGTAAACCGACACTGTTGATGTAAAAATAAACTTCTTTGCATTCTTCGAAAAAATTTCGATCGCCGCTTTGGCTTGATGGGCATCAAAACACACTTGATCGTAAACAATATCCCAAGTCTTATGTTGCACACTGGATTTAAACTTTGGTTGATCATCGCGGTCACAGATAATACGTTCGACTTTGTTACCAAAGCCATCATCTAAGTGACCCCGGTTTAACACTGTCACGTGATCACCATTTGCGATAAGTTTTTCAATAAGACGTTTTCCGAAAAAACGATTGCCGCCAATTACTAAAATTTGTCTAGCCATAATTTAAATTGTGCCTTTCATAAATTGCGAATTGCAAGGAATAAGAATTGCAACTTAACCAGCATGGCCAAAACTCAGTTGATCACCGATCAAAACTATTTGCCCGAGGTGTTACGCCTGATTGGCAAGGCAAAAAAAAGTATTGATATCGTTTCTTTCTCGTTTGCGATCGGCAGTGCTACGGGCAAACATGCCACATGGTCTGCCCCATTTAAGATCGCTGAAAAACTTAAATCAGCGCAGAAAAAACACCATGACCATTTAAAGATCCGCTTTTTTACCGAAGGGTTTCGCGAAACTTCGTCACGTAACAAAGTGACCGCTCAGTATTTAAAAGCAGCTGGCGTTCATATTAAACTTGGCGCAACCCACGCCAAAGGTTTTTGTATTGATGGCCGTTATATTCTCTTCGGCTCAACAAATTTAACCAATCAGTCGATCATGAAAAATCACGAAGCCAACCTACTCATCGATAATCCAAAGATCGCTCAGGAATTTACCCGCTATACCGATCATCTTTGGAACGGCGGAAAACATGGCGGCATAACACTTAACCCTCCGTTTGCTGCTGATGGTGATTTTAAAGACCAACTGATCACCATGATTAATAACGCCAAAAAACGCATCGAATTTTCGATTTACTTTTTTAATCATAAAGAAATTGAACAGGCCTTAATTAAAGCCCATCAACGAAATGTTAAAATTACTGGATTCATTCATCGGCACCAAAGCTTTGCGCTACCTTTTATTTGGGCTAATCGTTCGACAGTTAAACGCTTAAATGCATCCGGCATTAAAGACATTTACTGGGGACGGCCCTATTTGTTTTCGCATGCAAAATATTTAATAGCCGATGGTAAACACATAGCCCTCGGAACCGGAAACTGGCTGGCGCAAGACGTTAAAATTCATCCTCAGCTTTATATTTTTTTAGAAAATAAGAATTTAGCTCTTGAATTAAATAAACATTTAAAAAAACAAATCAAAGAGGCCAAAAAAGTTAAAGGCGACAAATAGGTAGTCGCCTTTAACTAATGCTTACAAAAAAATTAGTGCCTAGCCGATCTACTCGAAGTGGAACGGCTTCGGTTTGACGTTTGGCTTTGGCGTCCACGAGATTCGCGTTCGTCTTCATAACCGTGGTCTTCGTCTGAACCGCTGCGGCTACGACTGGTACCGGTGCGGCCACCATGACTTGCTCTTCCCCCCATTGCCGAAATTTCGCGTTGTTCTTCAGGGTCCATCGCCGCAAAACCGCGACGACCTCTTACGTTTTCTTCATGATAACCTTCGTCTTCATCGTAATTGCGATTAAAATCGCGGTCATAGTCACGATCACTCAGGTTATAACCACGTCCAATACCGCCACGACCGCTTGAGCGTCCGTACCCACCGCGCTCATAACCTTCGTCTTCAATATCATCATAATCACGATAGTTATCATAATCTTGATCGCGTGCCGAATATGAACGATCATCTTGAGCAGAGTCACGATAACCCCAGCGCGCGCGTCCGCCTTCTGAAGCGATACGGCTTTCTTGTCCACCTCTTGAACCTTGTGATCTTGATGAAGATGACGACGAACGTGATCTTCCACCTTGTTGCGAATGACGCATATACGTCTCCTTTGTTTTAAGTTTTGAATATAGGTAGCAACAACGAGACCGTACTTTTTTTGAGTCAGAAACTCTGAGGGAGCTGCGATATAATTTAATTTTTTTTAAGTTGATTAATACGATTTTCCTGACAAGGACGCGCATCTCTAGGAAGACTGACCGTAAAAATCGTTCCATCGTGTTCAGTGCTGTGCACTTTAATTTCACCACAGTGAGCCTCAGTGAATCCTTTAACGATGGTAAGACCAATACCCCACCCAAGCGTACCGCTCGATTCTGCGGAGCGTGTGCGCGAAAACTGTTGAAACAAACTTGACATATTTTCTTTAGGAATAGGTTCACCATGATTTTTCACTGAAAGGTTTATCGTACTGTCGACTTCATCCACTGAAATCAGTACCGGAAAATTTTTAGCACCGTATTTTATAGCGTTACTGCAAAGATTTTCGATGATTCTGCGAATTCCTTTTTTGCTCCAATAGACTTTAACAGATGCTGGACCATTAAAAATAAACCGGTCACCGTGAAGACTGGAAAGTTCATCTATAGCTTCTTGTACAATAGAAATAAGGTCACAGTGTTCTATATGTAACCACATCACGTGACCCGCACGAATGCGGCTGGTATCTAACAAATCTTGAATCATACTATCACAGCGTTTTGAATTATCTAAGATACGATCAGCTAATTTTAACACCATAGCCGCATCTTGAGATTTAAGCCGCAGCAGTTGCGCTGACATATCGATAACCGAAAGCGGAGTTCGTAAGTCGTGGCTTAAAGTATTAATAAACTGGTCTTTTAAATTTTCAATCTGCTTTTTTTCAGTGATATCAAAAACAGTCGCAATCACGCGCGCTGGTTGATCAGCTATCGCCGGATAAAGGGCTCCGGAAATTAAAACCCAAAGTGGAGTTCCGTCTTTTTGCAGATAACGTTTTTCAATGCTCCAAACTTTACCTTCGGAAATTAAAGATATATCTTCGGGAATTTTGTTAATGACTAAATTGCTGTCGTCGGGATGTGTAATTTCCTCCGTTGTCTTTTTTAGAAGTTCATCTGGGGTATAGCCAAGCATTTCACAAAAACGTCTATTCACTTGCAAAAAGCGACCTGATGAAACATCGACAATAGCTTTTCCTGCCGCAGCCAATTCAAAAATCGTTTTAAACACCTGCTCTTTTTCTTCGAGTTGTTTTCTAAAATTACGCTCTTGCTCAACCGTAATATTTGAAAATTGCGAAGTGGCTTTACTTTGTCCTGCTTGAATAGCATTAAGTATTGTATCACGCGCAGGAATCCCCAAAGGTTTCTCTTGCTCTAAAAATTCAAAAATCACTTTTCTAAGAATCTCATATTCTCGAATAATATGTTCGATGGTGAACCGAGTTGTTGTCGCCCGATCAACAGCATGCTCTTCAGAGACCTCTTCAATTTTTTCAATATCTTCACCGCGTCCATCAGTTCGCATCAAAGCCTGAATCACTTGATCTAGAAATTTAGGAAGCGAATCCATCAAATGTGGCTTCGTTTCTTTCTGCGCCTCGGTGAACTCACTGCGTACAATGTACTCCCACCGTGAAAGAACTTCTTTTTTTGATTTTTTTAAACGCTTTGCCGCATCTAGGGCATCTTGATTTTCCACAGTAAATGAAAGAGCAAAAAACGGACCCTACCGCAGTGGATTATAGGACTGTGTTTCTTGCCACGTGGCTTTGTCTGCCCGTTCATGGACTGAAAAAAATCGCTTTGATTTATTATTGCAACCTGTAGCCGATACTTTTGCGTATAAAAATGCCCGTTATAATTTAGAAAATAAAAGAAAATAGCATAATGTATTGGCAGCCAGTCTGATCTTGACAAAAAGCTTATCCCCCTCTCATATAAAACCCATGAGACCATCTAAAGTAGCCAATTTAATGAATCTAGCCGAGGTTGTAGCCCAGCGATCTCACGATGCAGAAACCCACGTAGGCGCCTTGCTTGTATCAAATAAGACAGGAGCTATTCTAGCTACTGGTTTTAACGGTTTTGTTCGTGGAACAAAAGATAACGAACTTCCTAATACACGCCCTGATAAATATCCGTATATGGTTCATGCTGAACAAAATCTTATCGCTAACTGTGCACGCCATGGCATTTCAATGGATGATTGCACTGTGGTCTGTACCCACTCACCGTGTGTCGTGTGCATGAGATTATTATTTCAATGTGGCATCACTGAAGTACTTTATAAAGTTTCATATACTGATTCTGAAAAAGTAAAAGAGATGAAAGATATTAAAGTCATCGAAATTCCAACTGAAGAACCTGATATTAAAAAATTGCGATACGAAGTATAGAAACTACGGTCGCCCAGTTAAGCTAATGCTGTGTATTTATAGCGTAGAAAGGCGTCCGCCATCGACGGCTAAACTTACGCCCGTGATATAAGATGCTGCTGGTGACGATAAAAAACCGATTGCATTTGCGATTTCACGCGGATCTGCAAACCTACCCAATGGTACAGTTTTTCGCCAAGCTTCTTCTACAGCGACCAAGGGCAAACCGCTTCTCTGCATTTCAGCAGACAACAAAGATTCCATGCGCGGCGTTTTAGTATATCCAGGTAAAATATTATTTACGGTTATACCGAGATTTCCAATCTCAGATGAAAGAGTTTTAGACCACGCTGCCACGGCAGATCTTATTGTATTCGATGCACCTAAATTCGGAATAGGCTGACGAATACTTGTTGAAATTATATTTATTATTCGGCCATAGTTCGACTTTTTCATACCGGGAAGACATAGATTAACAAGAAGTTGATTGGCTAAAATATGAGTTTCAAATGCTTCGAGAAAGGTGCTATCTGCGACAGATAAGATGGGGCCACTTTTTGGACCGCCTGCATTACATACAAGAATTTCAATAGAAGTCTTCTTTAGAACTTCTGCCAGTTTTTGCTGAAGTAGATTTCGATCTTGAAGATCTACAGCCAAAACTTGGTGAGATTTTGGATTTGGTAAAGACTTAGCAATAGTTTTTAATTTTTCTTCAGATCTTGAAAGCAGAACAACCGAAGCTCCCATCTCGGCAAGCAAGCGCACCGTCGCCTCGCCAATTCCTTGAGATGCTCCCCCGACAAGAGCTGTTCGCCCATTCAAACTCGTATCAAGGCCCATCGCTGCTCCAATTTTCATAAGGCTTTCCCTAATTTTATTTTCTTCCCAGGCTAAAACTTCGCATTGAAATTGAGCCGTTCTGTAGTTCTTCATATTCAAATTTAATTTCGTCAGACTTATCCGCTGCGCCCAAAATGTAGTGCAATGGATAATAATGCTCCATAGTCGGAATACTTAATTTTCCCGCTGCAGTGTTGTGATAGTCGTTTAAAACAGCTGAAAAATCTTTTTCTTGTAGTCTGCTTTTAAGCCATTCATCGTATTCGATCGCCCAGTCGTATGGCTTTGCATTAGGCTCCCACCGTATATTTCTTAAGTTGTGAACTAAATTTCCGCTGCCTAAAATCAGCACCCCTTTATCGCGAAGTTTAGACAACTCTTTACCCAGCTCAACATGGTATTGATTCGGTTTTTCCATGTGTAAACTGAGTTGTAGCACCGGAATATCGGCTTTAGGGTAAAGATGGCGAAGCACCGACCAAGTGCCATGATCCAAGCCCCAGGCTTCCGTATCAGGGTGAATTTTGTGATCGGCAACAGTTTCGCGAACTAACTTGGCAACTTCTGGGCTTCCAGGAGCCGGATACTGAACATCAAAAAGCTCTTGCGGAAAACCGTAAAAATCATGAATTGTTTTTGGACTTTGCATTTCAGTGATCCAAGAACCTTCGGTCATCCAATGCGCCGAAACAACCAAGATGGCTTTTGGCTTTGGTAGATTTTCTCCTAAAACATTTAAAGTTTTAGTATAAGGATTTGAATCAATAGCATTCATCGGCGACCCATGACCGATAAATAGCAAAGGCATTCTTTCGGTATTCGGCCCTTCTAATAATTTACTGTTCATAAAAACCTTCGTAAGTTGATAAGTTGAAACTCCAACCGCTGCACACCCCAGAGCTAAAAGCGCTAATCGGCGATTCATTAGTTAGCCAGCCATTTTTTTGCATCACTAATTAGCTCTTGCGGTACGCTATGGTCAACTTTGTATTCCTTGTACTTCACATCTAGCTTAGCGGCACGCAAAACTTTTTCAGTGTTTTTTGCAAGACTGACCGGCAACTTAGAATCAAATTCACCATGAGCGACAAATATTTTTCGCTGACTGTAACTGGCAAGAGGTGACTTTTCAGAACTTTTCGCAAACTCAGGAAGTGTTCGGCCAGAAGCTGCAATATACTTTTCAAGTGTAAGTTTTGACTGCAATGCTAGACCGACCGTCATGATTGCCCCTTGGCTAAATCCAAAAACTGAAATTTTTTCTAATGGAATTCCAGTTTGTTTTGAAATATCTTGCAAAGAATCTTCTATAACCTTCAAACTATTCTGCGCTTCAGGCCAGTTGTGAACTGGCCCATTTTGACTGAACTGAACATGAAACCATGCAAAAGCATTTGCTCCAAGAATAAGCGGAGCTCGCAATGAAATAATCATGCGATCTTCAGCAAGTACGGGGCCTAACTCAAGCATGTTTTGCTCGTTACTGCCTACACCGTGAAGTAAGACCAGCGCTCCGTTCGGCTTACCCGCCGGAGCTAAAGTCATCGCCGAAAGAGTTCCAAAGCGTTGCCTTTGCATAACTACTTTCCCAAACCTAATTGGTTCATATAAGTTTGATTATCCCAGAATAGATACTCCTCGTCGAAATTTCCATCTTTTGTCCAATGACTTAAAGTTGCCATAGGAATTTTAAATGATTTGCCGGTAGGTTGAATCACTTTACCATCTGCGGTTTTCATCGGTTTCGAGAAAGTTCCTTCCATGATTCCGTAAACTGCTGTCCAGTCACCTTGTCCAATTTTAATTGGATGTTCTTTAATTCGCGTGTCCGGTGCGTAGGTAAACATATATTTAAGGTCTTCAATATGTTTATCAATACCTTCTGTTACATGACCGTCTGGCCAATGGACTTTGACATTTTTTGTATGGCTGCGTTTTAATTCATCCCACTTTTGATTTGAGAAGACGTTAAAATCAAGATCATCAAAAGTTTTTAAATTTTGTTCAACCTTTTTTTGTAAAGCTTCGAAGTCAGCTTGTTTTTTGTCTTTGCCCTGTGCGACCGAAACCGAGATACATGCTAAAAGTACCAATACTGCTTTCATAATATTATTTTTCACTTTTCTTTCCTTTTGTTTATTGTTTAACGAACGTATTTAAATCCAGTAGAAGTTCCGTTTCCTAAAACGTAGCCAAGCTGAATATTTAAAAATCCAAGAGATTCTAAATGGCGGGCGTTTTCTAACCCACCAGCATTTACGGCATCAAAACCGATAGCGCGCAGAAGCTCTAAAACTTTGTTTCTAGCCACTTCGTCGTCACTCGCAGCAAATGCTGTAAGAGTTTGGCCGTTTAATTTTCCTGAATCCATGTGTTGTGCAAATACTGTGTTAAATGCTTTTACAACTTTTGCTTTCGTTAACTTTTTTTGAAGCTCTTCAGCGCCGCTAGTTGTAAACCCCAAAGCCAATTTCATTTCAGATGTTAATGCGTTAGTTGCATCAATCACTATTTTGCCATTAGCTTTATCGCCCATTTTTTTTACGACATCATCAATCGCACCAAATGGTACGGCTAAAACAATTATTTCAGCGCCCGACACCACTTCATTTACATTTTCTTCATTGCTCATACGAGATTCGTAACCGGCTTTTGATAAGCCACGGCTAATTGCACTTCCAACATTTCCGCTTCCGATAATTCCAATTTTTACAGACATAAAACTCTCCTTATTACTGACGTCTCCATCATTAGTTTGCTTGATATATTTAGTATCGACCAACATTGTTGCACTGATTAGATGCACCAAAGTAAATTCACTGTTTCCATATGGCACCAATATGCTAAGATAGCGTTTATGGAATTAGAATTAACGCGAATCTTTGTAAAAGTAGTGCAATTTAGCAGTTTCGCTAAAGCAGCAAATGCAATGAAAATGCCACGCTCAACCGTGAGTAAATCTATTACCAGAATGGAGCGCGAAACTGGAACTAAGCTTCTTATACGCTCAACACGTAGTTTAACGGTTACCGCAGCAGGGCGAAAATTTTATGAAGCGAGTCAGGGGTTAATCCAACAGCTTGAAGATGCGCAAAAAGAACTTTATGGCCAAGATAATCTTTTAACTGGAACTATTCGAATTACAGCTCCCGAAGATTTAGGGGCATTTGTTATTTCGCCGGCACTAGCAAAGCTTTCCATTGCTCATCCTAAATTAAAATTTGAACTGTTGTATTCGGATAGACGTATCGACCTAATAAAGGATGGCTTCGATCTAGCTATACGGATTGGTCGAATTAGCGATAGCGGTTTAAAGTTAAAGCGAGCTGGCGAAGTGTTTCTTATTCCAGTTGCTTCTCCAACATATTTAAAGACAAATTCAAAAATTAAACATCCTAGAAATCTATCCGACCACAATTGTTTGTCGCTGAACAGTGAACAAACTGCGGAGCGGTGGACTCTGCGAAATGGTGAAAATACTGTTCATATACCTATACAATCTAAAATTCTTTGCAATCAAATGAGTAGCCTACTGAGAATGGCCTTAGATCACGGGGGTGTGGCTTTAGTTCCAAGTTATATTTGTAGCGACTATTTAGAAAACGGACAACTTACAAGAGTATTACCTGATTGGAAAAGCGTAAGCTGGCCAGTTTCGGTGATTTCGCCGCTTGCACCATCATCAACTGCGCGGCTTAAAGTTACCGTTGAATGCATTATTGAAGAATTAAAGCATACAAAAATATTAATTTAGGAAAAACTCATTCGCAGATCACACCTATCAATTTAAACTCATCCACACTCAAGGGCTCTACAACAAAATAGGGGGATTTAAAAAAAATTGGGGCGACCGACGGGGCTTGAACCCGCGACACTCGGAATCACAATCCGATGCTCTACCAACTGAGCTACGGCCGCCACTGACTTGAACGAATCAGAATGAGTCCAAATTTATAATGAACTTTTCGCCCATTGGCAAGAAGT
>JAMPXC010000036.1 GCA_023701385.1 Pseudobdellovibrio sp. | reverse complement strand
TCAAGCGCAAATACGATGGGGTAATGATCCGATGGCAATGCCATTTTTTGTTCCAGTGTTTCTGGTTTTTTTATCGGGCTTCCGAATTCATCTTTGAAGTCGCAAACGGCAACGCTTTGCAGATTTAATAAATGCTTAAAATGATCATCGATAAAACAGTAATCAATCTGGCGTCCATCAGAGCGGAGCCCAGAGCGAACTTGGTAAAAAGTGTAGCGGTTTTCACTATTTACATTTGCGATTTCAAAAATATCTTTAAGCGGAGTTGTTTGATGTAAAGGCAAAAATTCTGGATCCGTATTTACGCTGCTCGCTGTTCCATTGAAGTCGCCAGCAAAAAGAATTGGCGTATCTTTGAACTGACTTTTTAACTCTGTGAAAATCTCTACGCAGGTTTTTAGCTCTGCGCCACGGCGTTCTGTACCATTTGGATCAATGCGTTCGGGGTCCAGCGGCGATTTTAAATGTGTCAGTAAAACAATCAAAAATGGCTTATCAATTTCGCGTGTGAATAATCTAAGCTCTGCGCAGTCACGTGAAAATTTATGGCTCGTGATTTTAAGAGGATAATTGTTATTCTTTGAAGCGATCTCATGCGGGTAGAGAAAGTTTAAATCGCGGTTTTTGTGCGTTAATAAATCAAAATAGAAGCTTTGGTTCTTCTTGATTAAAAAACCAACATCGATATTACGGTCAGAGTTTCCTTCGATCAGAATCGGCGAATACTCGTTATTTAAAAACATCGTATTAAAGTTCTTTAAAGATTCTAAGCCGCCCACTTCGCACAGCATAACGATGTCTGAGTTTGTGTCTTGAATCGTACGTGCTAAGTGCTGCAGTTTAAATAACGGTTTGTTCTCGTAAATCGAGGTCGAGAGCTTTTGCCATTGGATTTCTTCCATCTTCTCGAAGTTCTTCGGGACGGGTTGGTCAAACAGCAGAAATAAGTTTTCAGCGTTGAACAGGCAAAATTTCAGGTTTACGGAATCAAGCATCTCGTATTGATTTTAACAGACGAGCGAGTAAAGTGAAGGTCTATCGGAGAAATCTATGAAAAAAAATGTGAAAAAAACTGCCCCTAAAACCAAAAAATCGTTTAGCACTATTCTTGAGCCGCACATTGCTTATAGTCTAGTTTCTAACTTTAACAAACTGTCTGAGTGTGATGCGATTATTTACTACTTCGGTGGCAAAGAAGCTAAGAATAAACAAAAAAACTTAGAAGCTTTGGTTGAAACACATGCTCTTGATTTTCAAGTTGATGAATTAAAAAAATCAGACAAAAAGAACATTCACTTTATTGGCCGCAATGGTCCGGTATGGATCGTTTTTGAATCTACAGGCGCAGCCACTGACCATGATGGCTTATTAAATGAATCAGCTTACGCTTTTGCGCGTGACCAATTCGGTACAATCTTAGGTCAAATCAAAGCTTTAAAATTGAAAAACGTTTCTATCTATTTCCAAACAGCAGATGCAGCCGTGACTGAAGGTGCAGTTGTTGGTTTAGAGTTAGCTAGCTATAACTTCTTAACTCACTTTAAAGCTTCAGCTGAAAAAGCTGAGCCTTTAAAAATTCAATTAAATATTAAAAATGAAAACCTAGAATCAGCTTTGAAAAAAGTGGTAGCGGTGCAAATTGCTCGTCACTTAACAAATCTTCCGCCAAATGTGATCAATCCGGCAACGGTTGAACAATTAGTCTATGATCTGCCATTTTCTAAAAACACTGAGATTATCGTTTGGGATGAAAAAAAATGCGAAGCCGAAGGTATGGGCTTACTTTGCGCGACAGGTGCGGGTTCTCCGACAGCTCCGCGTATGATTCGTTTTAAATACCGTCCAGGAAAAGCTAAAAACAAAAAACCAATCGCTTTCGTCGGTAAAGGTATTACTTTCGATACAGGTGGCTTAGATATCAAACCTTCTTCAGCTATGCGTTTAATGAAAAAAGACATGGGGGGAGCCGCTTCAGTTTTAGCTTTAGCTTTCTGGGCTGACAGTTCAGGCTACGATAGACCTTGTGATTTCTATTTAGCGTTAGCTGAAAATGCAGTCGATGGTTTTTCAATGCGTCCAGGTGATGTTTACAAATCTCGTGCAGGGTTCTTAGTTGAAATTGACAACACAGATGCTGAAGGTCGTTTAGTTTTATCTGATGTGATGGATGTGGCCGCAAAACAAACGGGCAGCGATGAACCAGAATACTTAATTGATATTGCAACACTAACTGGGGCGATCAAAGTAGCTCTTGGTGGTGATACGGCCGGATTATTCTGTAATGATGATAAGATGGCTCATAGTTTTATGACTGCCGGTCAGCGTTCGGGTGAGCCAAACTGGAGAATGCCATTAAATCAAAGACTTTGGGGTGATTTAAGTTCGCAATTTGCAGATTTTAAAAATTCTGGCGGCGGATTTGGTGGCGCTATCACGGCAGCGTTATTCTTACAAAAATTTACTAACGGTAAAAAATGGGCTCACTTAGATGTGTACAGCTGGACAGATAAATCAACAGGAGCACTCAATGCTGGAGCTGCCACAGGGCAGCCAGTGCAATCGGTTGTTGAGTGGTTAGAGTCTTTATAGGTTAGTTGAATTGATCGGCCTTCTGGCCGATCAATTTAGCGACCAGCTTTAACTTGGTCCATGTAAATCGATTGAACCGATTCAGGAACAAGCTTCTTCCAGCGGTTATCTTTCTTTTTCACAAGCTTTAAGATGTCATCTGAATGCACGAATTCTTGAATCTCGTCGCAACCCGCGATGTCTTGAATGAATTTGTTTTCGATCAGGTGGGCATAAATATGTTTGATCGCAGGCTTGGGAAAAAAGCTTTTCACCTGTAAGCACATCTGTTCAGTTTTGTGCGGGTAGATGTAAAGACGAGTTTTTTCGTCAACTAATTTACCCATGCCTTCTAAGATGCCGCCGGGTAAATCAAAATAAAACTTTTCATCAAAAAGTTTTTCTAAGTGAGTGGCGCCAATTACGATGCCAAGTGGCTTTTCAGACATGGCACGTAAATGTTCTTTAAGCTTATAAAATAACGAGAAGCTGCTCACAAGAACCGGCTTTTTCAGAGAAGAGATCATTTTTACTTTTTTAAGAGCCTCATCGACTGAAATTTTTGTGTTTTTAAGACGGTTATTCAGTGTGAATTCAAAAATATTTACGACATCACTCGCTTTAGTTCCGAATTCCTTACTGAAGTGCTTGGTACCTTTATCCATCACATCTAAGTGAGTGTTAGTCACCGGATTATAAAATGCACGTTGCACTAAAATGTCTTTACCCCATAAAGCATCTGAAGCATTTTGCACTTTGCCTTCAGCATTGATAAAGATCGCTTCGCTCCAGCCAAGTTCAACCATCGAAAGGTTAACCGTAACTTCATCAAACTTTTTAAACGCTTCGCCGTTAAAGTGAATCGCATCAACAGCAATCGCGCCGTTTTTGATTTTATCAAAAAGACCTTCGATAAATTCAAGCGGGTGGGCTGTTTTGTAAAACGAAGAGTGAAGTAAATTAACTCCTAAAATACTTAAGGTTTCTTGCTGCTGTAAGCGGTGACGGTCAAGTAAACGCATGTGAAGTGCAACTTCTGAAGCCTGAGCGCCTGGTTTGTGTTGAAACTTTAACCCCATCCAGCCGTGAGAGTTTTTCTTACCCTCAGAGCCAGTGGCTACTGTGTCCGCGAACGCAAAAAATGATGTGCTTTTGCCGCGTGTATTACCTAATCGCTCAACTAATTTTTCATATTCGCGGTCTAACATTTTACGAACACGTGATTCGCAAACATAGCGGCCTGATTTTTCTTTGCCGTAAATGATATCACTGAATGTCATATCGTAAGCTGAAATCGTTAAAGCAATAGTTTGCGAAGCTTTACCGGCCTGGAAGAATTGGCGGGCGACTTCTTGACCGGCTCCGATTTCGGCAAATGAACCGTAACGAGATAAATCTAAATTAATATCTAAGGCTTTTTGAGTGGTCGATTGTGTAGTACTCACTTACGCACTTCCTATTTTTTTGGTTCAGTATCAGTTTTGATCCAACCGGTTAAGGCTAAGCTCATCGCTTTTTCAATCGGCATGTCAACAGCTTCAACATCAGATTTATTAACCAGAACAGTATAGCCACCAAGGCCGTAACTCATCGGGATGTAAACGGCAATTCTGTTAGTCGGAAGAATCATTTTTAGCTCTAAATCGTTAAATGATTCACGTGTTACTAAACCCAGCACTGAGTGTGATTTAGTAAAATGCACAAGCACTACTTTTTGCATGGTTTGTTGTTCTTGGCCTTTGGCAAAAAGATTCATTAAATCGCGAAGCGGTGAATACACGATTTTAATTAACGGAACTTCGCGCAGTTTTTCTTGCACGCGGCGAAAAAAAGTCGCGGTCACAAAGTTATCAACTAAAAAACCTAAAAATAGAATTAAAGCGATCGTTGCTAAGAAACCAAAACCAGGAATATAGGCGCCATCGGGTAAAATTTGACGTAAAAAATTACCAAACAAGTTCTCCATGATGCCGATGCCGGCGCCGATCACATAGATCGACAAAGCTATAGGTAAAAATGCGACCAAACCACTAATAAAAATTTTCTGCAATCGAGACATCTTGCCTCTATTTTATAAACAGATCCCTAAATTGGACAATCACTTTGTTGTCTTAATATGAGACTGTGGTGTGTTGGCCTTTAGATTAGGGGGTAACCAGACGATAATCTAAGTATGTCATTTAACACTCAGGTACGTCGGCTATTAGTAGCTATTTCTCTCATTTTTTCTTCGCAGGTCTTGCACGCATCTGGTGTGGCCGTTTCTGGTGAATATATCGTTAAATTTAAGCCGCAGGTAAACTCAGTGCGTATGTCTGGTAAGACAGGTTTTGCGGGTATGGCAGCAGCTAATAAACTGGCAGTTGATAAAGGGGCTCGCATCGTTTCGACCCTTAAAGGCGTGGCTGTGCAACGTAAGTTTGACTCTGTAGGTATGATGCATATCAGTGATGTGACGGCGACAAACTTAGAATCGTTAAAAGCAAATCCTGATGTTGAATTTATCGAACCGAATTTTATTTTAAGTTTAGATCCTGATTATAAACAAAATGCTGAGCCCGTTGTTTCACAAATGGGTGCCCCAGCCGGAGCCAGCGATACTTACTCGCAATCTTTTGCTCCCGTGCAAGTGACCGAATCTTGGGAATTTGAAAAAGAGCCGGCTTCGGCGACAAAAACAATTGTTGCTGTGATTGATACCGGTCTTGATACTAACCATGCGGTGTTTAAACAATCAGGTGCTGTTTATCAAAACTTAGCCGAGGTAAACGGTATCACCGGTGTTGATGATGATGGTAATGGTTATGTCGATGATAAAAACGGGTGGAATTTCGTCGATAATTCACCAAATATGTATGACGATGCTGATCACGGAACTCACGTATCAGGTATTATTGTAGGTACAGGCCAGGATATTTTTCAGGTTCCTGTGCGCGAATCAAAAGTGCGCATCATGCCTCTTAAATTTTTAGATGGTAATGGTTCAGGAACCACGGCGAACGCGATTAATGCGATTTACTACGCTGTTGCAAATGGTGCTAAAGTTATTAATAACTCTTGGGGCGGTCCATCGTATTCACGTTCATTACATGATGCTTATGCTTATGCGTACACACAAGATGTGGTGATCGTGACCGCTGCCGGAAATTCAAATCAAAATTTAAATTATAATCCGATGTATCCGGCAGCGCTAGATACACCAAACAATATCGCAGTGGGATCTTCAACAAGCACTGATCGTCGTTCATCGTTTTCAAATTATTCATCTTCATTAGTGCATGTGTTTGCTCCAGGTTCTTCAATCATGAGTACAATTCCCGGAAGTCACTGCTCTGATCCAAATAACTTAAATTATTATTGCTTAACATCATTAAGCGGAACTTCAATGGCCTCACCATTCGTGGCTGGTATGGCAGCGCTTGCAAGACGTGAATCACCACAGTTATCAGCGTACCAAATTCGTGGTGTGATTATGTCAGCAATTGATGTGTCGCCATATCTTAATGGTTATTCGCAAACTGCAGGCCGTGTGAATGCTCTTAAAGTGATTCAAATCGCACAAGCGCAAGTGAGCACTATGGCTTGGTCACCAGATTACTCTCCGGTTTATAAAAGTGAATCAAGCTCGAATGCTCCAGGCAGCGGTGCCGGTGGTGGAGCTGCCGGCGGTTGTGGTATGGTTAAGGCTTTAGCTGATGAAATGCAGCAAGGGCCACCATCAGGCGGGCAGATGGCACAAACATTAGCGATTGTTTTAATGATGTGGTTACCCTTAGCGATGGCTTATCGTTTACGTCAAAAACAATTACAACCTGCTAAATCGTTACGTAAATACGAACGTTTCAGCGTAGCAAAAGATGTGATGATTCAAATCGGCGACCAAGTGGTCAATGCTGCTTCACAAACATTAGCTGTAGGTGGTTTATCATTTAAATCAGATCAAACCTTTGCCAAGGGGCAGAAAATTAAATTAAAAATTTCTGATGTACATGAAGAAATCGAAGGCGAGATTGTTTGGTCGACCGAACTTAATTCGTTCGGCGTAAAATTCTTAAACATCACTGATAGTTTAAAATCGCAAGTACAAGGGCTTACGCAGGGATTAGTTCCTACGTAAGCTTTTCTTAGGTTTTACAATTCACAATTTACAGAATGGTAAATCGTTACTCCATTTCACAATGGATTGGTAAGATGTTTTTCTTCCAGCTCGTAGAACTGACCAGTAGCGGGCGCCACCTTTCCAGTTTACTCCTAAGCGGCTGGCAATGCGTGCATCTTTTTTCATCCAGTGATTTAGAATAATAATGCCGCAGCTTAAATTTCTAGTAGGGTCGTGAAGTTGTTTTTCTGAAGTAAAGCCACAGTGGTAACCTTTACTGCTTTCAATCGAAATTTGTAAAAGCCCGCGGCTGATAACATATCTTCCAGCGCTATCTCTGAATCCTTCAGTGTAGGCCTCTTTCGGATCAAAATTACTTTCAAATTTAGCCATTGAAGAAATAAAGAAAGCCCAGAATTGTTTTCTTTCAGATTCTTCTAAGTTTTTATAATTAGGACAGAAAATTTTTGCATCTACTGGATTTGAGGCAAGCAGAGCAGGGCCTAGTTCCGGAAGCTCTCTGTAAATATGTTCACTCCATGACTGGTGATTTAATGATTTCTTTTCCCATAAAGGAATCGCTTCACGCACATTGCCATCGTTATCTTGATCATCCGGATCAATGTTTTTATCTTCAGCTTTTTTGACTGGCTCTTCTTCTTGAGGTTGAGGTGTGTCTTCAACTTCTAATTTGAATTGTTGCTGTTGGGCTTTTGAATTTTCGCTCCACGTATTTGGAGTGTTATTCGTGCGCGGCTTAGCCGCAGCTGTGTAGTGCTGTTCTTGAACTAATTTTACATAAGGACGCATAGCCATCGCGTATGTTGTGTCGTTACAAAAAATTGCTGCTGTGAAAATCAGCGGTGCAAGTGCTTTCAAGTAATTTTTATCTTGAGTCGCCGCAATTTGTGGTTCGTTCTGCATTTAAATCTCCCTAGTTGATTTAAAAAAGTGTGTATCATTCCCTCAATACATACTTTCTACCTAAGCAGATGCGATGCCAGACCGATTGTTAAAATTACAATAAGATACCTTTAAGAATTAAACTTGCGAATGAGAAGTAGATAATTAAACCTGTCACATCCACGATGGTCGCAACGGCTGGAGCACTTGCTGACGCGGGATCGAGTTTAAATTTTCGTAGAATAAACGGAAGCATTGAACCAGAAATGGTACCCCATAATACCACGCCGATAATTGAAGCCGCGACTGTGTAAGCCACATGACGATAATGTTCACCGTACATTTGCTCAGCCCATGGCCATAAATAAACGCGAAGTAAGGCGATACCACCTAAGATTAATCCTAAGCATAAACCTGTTGAAATTTCGCGGATTAAAACTCTCCACCAATCCTTCAAACGCACTTCACCTAAGGCCATCGCACGAATCACCAGTGTTGAAGCCTGCGATCCTGTATTACCACCTGAAGAAATAATTAACGGCAAGAACATTGATAGAACAACCGCGCGTTTCATTTCATCTTCGTAATAACCAAGGGCAGTCGCTGTGAACATTTCACCAACTAAAAGAACAACTAACCAACCGGCGCGTTTTTTTAACATGTCAGAAAAAGCAATTTGCAAGTATGGCGCATCTAACGATTCCATACCGGCGATTTTATGAATATCTTCTGTCGCCTCTTCTTGAACGGCTTCGGCCACATCATCGAATGTAACGATACCGACCATTTTGTCATCGGCATCAACAACGGGTAGGGCCATTAAGTTGTTTTGACTGAAGATCTGACCGATTTGCTCCTGGTCCATATCTACAGGTACGCGAATAATATCTGAGTGCATGATCTCATCGACTTTTTTAGTCGGAGCTGATGCAAATAATTCTCTAAATGAGACAACGCCTAATAACTTTTGATCTGTTGTTAAGACGTAAGCATAGTAGATCGTTTCAACCTGTGTTTTAGCCTGTAAGCGGATGTAGCTGATCGCTTCATCTACGTTCATCTTAGGACGTAAGCGGATAAAACGTGAGGACATGATCCCCCCGGCGTTATCTTCTGCATAGGCCAGTAACACGCCCACTTCGCGTTTTGTCTGTGGGTCAAGAAGGCTTAGCCAATCTTCACGGTGCTCAACGTCTTCTTCTTCCTGGATTAAATCGGCTACGTCATCGGGAGCTAATAAGCGAATCCACGATCTTTTTTCTAAGGTCGTACATTCTTTGATAAGTGGATATTGATCTTGAGCAGTCAGTGATAAGAACAGCTCTTCCGCATCAGTTCTGCTTAAGCGGAAGAACGCATCATGTGTTTGAGCTTGTGGAAGTTGTGACCAGTGCGTACGAAGATACTCAGCGCTGTTTTCATCGACAGCGTTATCTTCTGCTTTGTCATCTGCTTTGCTTTCAACAACTTCCGTTTCTGAAGTGTGTTGTTTTTCTTCTTCCGACATAGGCGGCCCGTTCTCAAAGTTGTATATCTAGCGTGTCTTCGACACGACTTATCGTGTAGCTTCGAATGCTTCTAAAACTTCCGGCGTTGAACCTAACATTTTTACTTGTCCATTTTCAAGCCATAAAATTCTATCGCAGTCCAAAACCGTCTGCAGTCTATGTGCTATTCGGATTTGTGTCTTGTGGGCTAAAGTCTTTTTCAGAGCTAATTCGATTAATTTTTCAGACTGCGGATCAATGTTTGCTGTGGCTTCATCAAATATGAAAATCTCGGCATTTTGCAGTAGACCTCGGGCTAGACTTAAGAGCTGTTTTTCACCTTGTGAAAGGTTTTGTCCCTTTTCATCTAACATAAAATGTAACTGAAGAGGTAACCCCACAAGCTTAAGGGTCTCGGTCAGCTGTTCATTTGAGTATTGATTAAACAGATCTAAATTGTCCTTAATGGTGCCTTTAATAAAGAACTGATCCTGTGAAATCAAAGAGAACTGTCCACGGTGATCTTCGATATCGTTTTTATAAGCATTATCAATCAAGATCACCCCTTGATTAAAGGGGTATAGTCTTAATAAAGCAGCAATCAATGTTGATTTGCCGGCTCCGGTGCGGCCGATAATTCCCAACTTTTCTTCAGGTTTTAATTTAAATGAAACATTTGATAACGTCGGGTGATTTTGTCCTGGGTAAGTGAGCGATAAGTTTTCAACGCTTAATTTAAATTCAGCAGAAAGCGGAGCCAATACTGAATCATCAGTCTTTTTGCCTTTAGCTTTTTTCGGGTGATGTGTTTCAAAATCGGCATGCGCCGGTAAAAAAGCGCCGTCTTCAATCGGATTTCTGATGAACTCATCCATACGTTCAACGCCCACTAAAGCTTCTTCAAATTGCGAATACCACTCGAAAAACATCTGCAGGGTGTTTGTGGCTAAAATCGTAAAACCTAAAATAACGGCCACTTGACCGGCACCGAGTTTGCCTTCTTTAACTAAGTACATACCCAATAAACCGTTGGCTAGAAATAACAACGTTGAAATAATATTTAACTCTGTCGAAAAACGCATGATGCTTTTGATGATGTTAAATTTACTGGCGATATAAAGATCATCAAGTTTTAAGAAGCGGCTGATAAATGTTTTAACTTTTGAATTCTGACGAATCGAAAGACTGCCTTGTACCGTTTCAGAAAAATGCGCCACTGATGGCCCACGTAAAATCGAAACTTCACGGCGGTGCCCACGCAGACGTAATTGATTGCGTTTTAAAATCACATAAAAACCAACACCTGCAAGAGCCAAGTTAATCACGAAATACGGATGCGTCAGCATGATCAATAATGAAATGCCGGTTAAATCAAAGATGATCGATAGAAACTCAGCTAACGGCCCACCGAATAAACGAAAGATATTTCCGTAATCACTTGAAAAGCGCGTTGTGATTTTACCCACAGGAGTGTGGTCAAAGTAAGAAAGCGGGTAACGTGATACGCGGTAAGTTGTTTCATCATAAATGCGCGAAACCGCTAAGGCTGAAAGGCGTGAAAAAACTGTGCGATAAAGAATCGTCAGAACAAACGCCACCACAAGCACGACTGATAGTGTGGTTGTAAGACCAGCTAAATCGTCACGGGTTACAACTTGGTGGCTATCATAGAATCTCGCAATCATTTGTGCATTCGATAGAAAGATCAAACGACCTATAAAACCTAAGATCACGACTAAAATAATGCGCACTAAAAACGGGCGGTAAGCCTGTAAAAGTGTATCAAAAATTGATCGAGAAAAAGCCTTCATTGGATGTCTCCGGCAATGAACTTTTGATATTTCGTATGTTGGATAAATTCGCGGTATAGGCCATCAAACTTAATTTCGCCTTGTTCGATGTAGATCACGCGGTCACAGTGTTTTAAAAATTCGTAACGCTGGGTAATGACTAAAAAACTATGACCATCTTGTCTAAGTGTAAACAAAGCATCGATTAACCTTTTTTCAGTTCCCACATCAACAGCGCTAAAAGGGTCATCTAATAAAAACAGCGGCAGTGGATTGTAAAAAAGCCTAGCTAAATTTAAACGCTGCTTTTGCCCACCAGAAATATTTAACCCACGTTCACCTATCACCGTTTGTAAACCATTACTAATACGGTCACTGGCAATATCAAACTGCGCTTGTTGTAATGCTTTAAAAGCTTGCGGCGATGTCTCTTTAACTTGTGTTTCGTCTTCAAGATATTCTAGCGCGATATTTTCAGTCAGGGTTCCACTTAGTACAAACGGTTCTTGTGGAAGATAGCTGTGCGGCAGTTGATCCAAACGTTTAGCGGTAAACGGAGTTTCTTTCATGATAGATTTTAAAAGCACTGATTTTCCAGAACCGATCGGGCCGATCAGGGCCACGACTTCTTGTTTTTTCAAAGTCAGATTAATATCTTTTAAAACGATTTTGTTTTGAATGACTAAGTTTAAATCTTTAACCACTAAAGTTTCATCGGACTCCAAGGGTAGATTTGGATTGTCGATATGGTAAGGGGAATTTTCAAGACTGAAAAAATCACCAGTTCTTCGGATTGAAGTCCATGCATCGAACATCATCGTAAAAAACCACGGAAGCTGTCTTAAAGGTTTTGATAAAAAGACACCCATAACCCACATCACAGCAATCAGATCAATATGGCCGATAAGTTCGTTGTGCATATAAGCAATAAAAAATAAAACTGCTAAATTTAACCAGAAAGTCACACTTGAAGAAATCGAGTTCATGATTTGACCGTTCGTCACCATGGCAATACGGTTATTGGTTTCTTCAACGCGTTTTTTAATAATCTTTGATTCAAAACTTTGAACCCAGTTTAAAGATTTTAAACTTTTAATATTTTGAATCCACTCATTCACAAGCCCCATACGGTGGCCCGCTAAGATTTTAAACTGATAGAAAAAGCCTGATTGCCTGCGCGCTAACAGCAGATTCACAGTCACTAAGGCTAAAATTAGCGAAAGTGTTAAACCATAAGGAATATCATAAACCACATTTAAAAAAATCGGGGCTAAGATTAATGGAAACGCTGTCGTTAAAGCGTAGGGAATTGTTTGCTCAAGCCACATCGTGCAACTTGGAATGTCAGTAGTATATAAAGCCACCATTTCACCTACGGTCTTGTGACTTGTAGTTAATGGTTTTAAACGTAAAATATGGTGATACAGTTTTTCAGCCAGGGCTTTTTGGGTAATTAAGGCTTCGCGCTGGCCTAAGAAGTTGGTCATCTGTAATAAAATAAAAGAAAGTAATGCTAACCCCGTACAGAGTAATAGCGGACTAATCGTTAAGTGCGACATAAAGTCACGTTGATAATACGGAACAGCTAAGCCCGCCAGTGTAGCTAAAAAAGCTAAAACCATAATTCCGATACGAACCGGTAAGCGGTCAAACAGGATAAAATTAATGACGTCTTTTTGTGAGTTCAATTTTTTCATACGCGAAACCATCCTGCAATGGATCTGCGTTCACTCAAGCTAGGTTCAACTTCGTGCGGGATATCACTGCGAAAAACAATCATTTGGCCAAAATGCGGAAGCATTTCAAAAATCTTTTGCTCGCCTTCAAAGACCACAAGTTTTCCGCCCAACGATTCATTCCAATTTTGATTTAAATAAATAACAAAAGAAAAAAAGCGTTTATTATTTTCAGCGGTTTGATCAATGTGTTTTTTATAAAAATGCCCTTTAGGGTATAAAGCAAAATGGCATTCTAAGTGTGAAAGTGAAATGCGAAAATAATTTTTTAACGCCAGTAACAGCTGGTCTAAGCCTTCAAGCAAGTTTTTTTCAGTCGGGTGGTGATCTTTTTCTAACCAGTAAGTATAATCGTTACGGATTGTTTTGGCCTGGTCATTATTAGAGGTATCTGTGCTTTTTGTGATCGTGGCTGATTTTAAAAGGCCTTGTTGTTCCAGATCTTTCAGGCGCGCAAGTAGGCTTAAGCAAACTTCCGGGGGTAAAGAAATTGTCCCGAAGCCTGCCTCATCAACTTTTTGCATTAATTGCTCAAGATCGTTTGTGCGGAACATTTTTTCACGCTAGCATACCTTTATGTCGAAACCTAGTCGTTTTGGTCGCCGTTTTGGAATTAATCGCCGTCAGTTTCTCACCACAGCATTGTGGGGATCTGCGGGCCTATCATTACTGCCGCTTTTGTCATCTTGTTCAACGTTAGATGAGTATCTAATCGAAGATCAATTTGATTTTGAGAACGAAGTTGTCATTATCGGAGGCGGCGTCGCCGGTCTTTATGCAGCTTATGAGCTTAAAAAAAATAAAATTCCATTTAAAATTTTCGAGGCTTCGCACCGCTTAGGCGGTAAAATTCAAACCATCGACAAAACGGAATGGGGCGCCTTCGAGTTTCGTAAAAGCGACACGATTCTAACGAATCTGGCTAAAGAATTAAATTTAGAAAAAGCCGATCTCGATAATAAAACGTGGACATTTAAGCGCGGGTCTTCAGCCTTAATTGAAGAACTTTCTGAAATCGTTCAAGGGCTTATTCCTGAAAAACAGATTCGTCTTCAGCATCAGTTAGTTACGGTTAGAAAATTAGGTTTACGTTATCAGTTAGTTTTTCAAACCGGCCAGCGTGAAAGAATGTATTTTGCCAGAAAAGTGATCTTGGCTATGCCACAAACGGCCTTAATGAAGGTCCGCCAACTGAATGAGATCAAAGATGTAAAACCTATTCTTGATCAATTAGGTCAGGCTCGTAATTGGGCGAATATTCGTGTGGTGGTTCCGACCGGCCAAATCAATGCTAATTTTAAAAAAGGCCTTCGTATTAATGAAGACTTAGTGATTTCGGCCTTTAGCAAGATGACTTCGCAGCAAACGGCGCAAGTTTCGGCGCGTAGTCGTGGAGAACACGTGCTGTTTACTTTCCGTATGACGTTAGATCATCCGTTACGTCCGATTCAGCATTTAGAAGGCTTTATGCAAAAGCTAACGGACCCACAGTTTAGTTTAACCAGCGAAAACACCAAAGATTGGGGTATGGACGCCCAGGATTCTCGTTCAAGCCAAGAGATTGATCCAAATTCGATTGCCTTTCCGACGGGAAAATTACGCATTTTATGTGAATCTTTTGCGCCGGTAATGCCAACGTCTTTAGCAGGTAAGTCGTCTATTGAAAGCTTATTGCAGCTTGTGAAGCGCGAAGTAATAGATTATATCTAGCTGTATGGCTGCTAAGAAAAAAACCACAAAATCTAAAAAGAAGAACTCTCACGCTCATAAAGTGTTAGAAAACGTATTGGCTTCGCCAACGGTTGAAACGAATCTTACAGCTGATCAAAAAATCGAAGAGATTAAATTTCACTTTTCACAAATCATGAATGTTCTTGGTCTTGATCTGAACGACGACAGTCTTCAAGATACGCCGAAACGTTTAGCTAAAATGTATGTCAATGAAATCTTCGCTGGCCTTCATGTTGAAAATTTTCCGGCCATGACGGTGATTGAAAACAAAATGAAGTACGATCAAATGGTGTGTGTGCAAAACATCGAAGTGATGTCGATGTGTGAACACCATTTTCAACCGATTGATGGTTTTGCAACAGTTGCGTATATTCCTAAGAAAAAAGTAATCGGTTTATCTAAAATTAACCGTATCGTTGAATTTTTCTCGCGCCGCCCACAGGTGCAAGAGCGCTTAACAAAACAAATCGCCGACTGCCTTCAGTACATCTTAGAAACTGAAGACATCGCCGTTCATATCAATGCAAGACATTACTGCGTGATTGCGCGCGGTATCCGTGATTCGCACAGCTCCACAACAACTGCTGATCTTCGCGGTGAATTCAAAGTTAGCGGTGATACACGCTCTGAATTCTTGAAGCAGTGCCGTAATCAGATCTAACGCCGCAGGCGTAGCCTGACAATTTTCATAACAACAGGCATAAGTCGATCTGCGTCTGCTTTTTTTGATGTTTGAATTATTCGAACACTAAAAAGGAGACAATTGTCATGGCTAAAAAAATCCCTGATGGTTATTCAACCATTACACCGTACATGGTGGTAAACGATGTACCTACAGCAATCGAATTTTATAAACGCGCTTTTGGTGCCGAACAACTTCTTCGCATGGATGCTCCAGATGGAAAAGTCATGCATGCTGAAATCAAAGTCGGAAATTCAATTCTTATGATGACTTCAGAAATGGACATGGGCGGCATGAAATCGCAAGGACCTTTAACATTAAAAGGAACTCCGATTTCTTTTATGATGTATGTTGAAGATGTCGATAGCGCGGCCAAAAAAGCTGTCGATGCCGGTATGAAAACGCTTAAACCCGTTGAAAACCAATTTTATGGTGATCGTAGCGGAACTTTTCAAGATCCGTTTGGCCATATCTGGACAATCGGAACTCACGTAGAAGATGTACCCATGGAATTAATGAAACAAAAAATGAACGAAATGTTTTCTAAAGGCGCTAAGTCCTAAACGATAAGTTTTGTTTTATAGCCCGCGTTTCAATCTAGAAATGCGGGCTTTTTTGTGCGCCAGGCGCTACATTGTTTTTTCTAATAACTCGCGCGCATTTTTAGAAAGAGTGTCAGTCGCTAACATTCTTTGAACTTGGGCTTGAGCTAAAGTTTTTAAATTTGCCGGAAGCTTTTTCGTAAATGTGAAAGCTTGGGCTAAACGGGCACCCACTTGCGGGTTCACTTTATCAATTCTTAATAATTCATCGGCGTACCATTTGTATGTTTCTGCCGAATCGGTGTGAAAACGTAAGTAATTACCGGCAAATCCGCCATGTAAGCTGTACATGTTGTTTGGATTTGTTTGATCGTAACCTTTAGCTTTAGTCGCTGCTTGTACACGTTCAAATGTCATCGGCGAAGATGAAGTCGCTTGCACTGATAACCATTTGTTGAAAACAACGCTGTCTGTGCTCCATGTGGCATGAAAGTCTTTAAGTGCATTTTCAGTCGCAGGATTTTGCACTTCACATAAAATGCTTAATGCCGAAATTTTATCAGTCATGTTTTTAGCAGATGCATACTGAGTGCTTGCAAGTTCAATCCAGTCAGCTTTCTCAGTTGAAATACCAAACCCTAAGATTCTGTTTTTAAGTGCACGGTCGCCGATAGAATTTTTCTCGTTATGTTTTTTGTAAGTCGCCACAAGTTCTGTGTGGAACGTGTTAGCAAAGGCTTTTCTGATCGCAAGTTTAGCTTGGAAGAACGCTTGTGGGTCCAAAGTCGCTTGCTCTTGCGCTAACTGAGAATCAGAAGGCATCGCTAAGATTAACGCTTTAAATTGTGGGTCAATCGCTTCGTCTTTTAAAACTGTACCTAAAGCATTAATGATCTCTGTTTGTGGAACCAGATCTTTTTTGTTTTGAAAGTCAGCGATTAAGGCTTGAGTTTCGTCGAACAACATTTTGCTGCAAGATTCGCGGCGGTTAAACGCATCGGTATCAAATTTAATTAAATGTAATAAGTCTGCATTTGAGCGGTTCCATTTTAATTTAACTGGAGCCGAGAATTCACGGTTAAGTGAAACCACCGGGCGAGATGTTAAACCTTTAAATGTCCAAGTTTGTGTTTTTTCTTTTAAATGTAAAACTTGGTTATGTTCACTGATCTCTTTACCAGAAGCATCGATTAAGCCGAACTTTAACGGAATATGAAAAGGTAATTTTGTTTTACCTTCAGCTTTTTCAGTCACTGTTAATTCTGATTCTTGCGAAAGAGTTAAAGTTAATGTGCCAGAGGCTTGGTCGAAAGATTCAGACACAGATACGTTTGGTGTGCCAGCTTGTGAATACCAAAGTTTAAATTGTGAAAAATCAGCTTTATTAGGAGTTGCGATCGCATCAGCAAAATCAATGATCGTAACCGCTTGGCCATCGTGACGTTTAAAGTATTCATCCATACCTTTTCTAAAACCATCACGGCCCACAATAGTTTGCATCATACGAATCACTTCAGCGCCTTTTTCATAAATCGTCGCTGTATAGAAGTTATCAACCGCTAAGCAAGACTCAGGGCGGACCGGATGGGCATTCGGGCCTGCGTCTTCAGTGAATTGGCGCGTACGTAAAGAATCAACATCTTTAATTCTTTGCACCGGGCGTGAATTCATGTCAGCCGAAAATTCTTGGTCACGGAAAACCGTTAAACCTTCTTTTAAAGATAATTCAAACCAGTTACGGCAAGTGACGCGGTTACCTGTCCAGTTATGGAAGTATTCGTGGCCTACAACTGATTCGATCATTTCAAAGTCAGTGTCCGTCGCCGATTTTTCATCAGCTAAAACTAAACGCGAGTTAAATACATTTAAGCCTTTATTTTCCATCGCCCCCATATTGAAATCATCAATTGAGACGATCATGTAAGTGTTTAAGTCGTATTCTAAGCCCCAGCGCTCTTCATCCCATTGCATTGATTTTTGCAGTGAAACCATAGCGTGCTTACAACGCTCTTGTTTGCCGTGCGGGGCATACACTTCTAATTTTACCGTTTTTCCAGATTTAGTTTTGAAAGTGTCAGTGATCACTCCCATGTCACCGGCAACTAGTGCAAATAAATAACTTGGTTTTTTAAATGGATCTTTCCATAAAGCGTGGTGACGGCCGTTGCCTAAAGATTTTTTAGAAATGTTATCGCCGTTAGAAAGTAGGTGAGGGTATTTTTTCTCGTCCGCTTCGATTTCAACAGTGTAGCTTGTCATCACATCTGGACGATCTAAGAAGTAAGTGATTTTTCTAAAACTTTCAGCTTCACATTGGGTACAGAAAATTCCGCCGGATAAATATAAACCTTCGCAAGATTTATTGGCTTCAGGATTAATTTCAACTTGTGATTCTAATAAAAATTCAGAAGGCACATCTTTGATGGTTAAAGTTTCGCCTTCAACTTGGTATCGAGTAGCCGCTAATTTTTCACCGTTAATTGATAACGATAAAAGTTTAACGTGTTCGCCACCAGTTAAAACTAAATCTTTAGCGGCTGTGCTTTTTGCGAAATTCATTTTTGCAGTCACAACCGTTTGTGTTTCATGCAAGTTAAAATAAAGGTGGATATCTTTAATTTGAAAATCCGGAGCTTTATAGTCAGTTAAATAAATGCGGGCAGGTGTGTTAGAGTGTTGATCTTGTCTCATGGTAAAACTCCTTGCGTGCCATAGGCCACGACTCCTAGAATAAGAACAGTAAAGTAACTCTATCATGCAAGATACTCAAGAGCGGAGCTATGGTTGTAGGACAAAATTTATTCTCAAATAGACATTTTCAATGGGTAGATATGCCATCTCCGGGGCCAGCGCAATTTGAGGCTCTGGCAAGCGTTTTAGGCATGCCTGAGACCATCATCGAAAATTGTTTAAATCCAGATTATCTTCCGCATATTGAAAGCTACGAATCGACTCGCTTTGTTATTATGCGCATGCCCGAGCCTTATTCAGATTCAAAGGCCGATACCGTGCAGGAGTTGACCACTAAAGTGGCGATCTTCATTAATGACGGGAAGGTTTATACCGTTCATCGTATTGCGCAGTTAGATTGCTTAACCAGAATCGCTAAGGTTCTTGACGAGGTTCAAAAAGCCGGAAAAGCCGATGAAATTAGCGCTAATAATTTATTAGGCTTATTATTTGAAGAAATGGCCGATGGTTTTGAAAATCCGCTGACTCAGCTTGAGGCCAGTATGGAACAATTCGAAGAAAATATTTTTAACCACAAACGTTCAAAAGCGCTTTTGAAAGAAGGTTACTACATTAAACGTAAAGCTTCGGCCTACCGTAAAGTTTTAAAATACTCGATTGATATTTTAACTAAGCTGGCGGCCAAACAAGAGCTTTGGCAGGATAGCCGCGATAAATTAGAACGTAATTTATTCTACGCCGATGATGTGTTCGAGAATACGCAAGGCCTTTTAAATTTACACTTGTCAATCGCCTCACAAAGAACGAACGAAGCTTCATTTCGTACAAATGAAATCATGCGTGTATTAACGGTGTTAACAATTTTCTTTTTACCGTTAAATTTTATTGCTGGTGTTTTTGGTATGAACTTTACCCATATTCCAGGGCTTCAAAATGAGTGGGGCTTTTGGCTTTCAATGGGGCTAATGCTTGTGATTTCATTAGCCCTATTCTTATATATCGCGGTGAAAGGCTGGCTTTCACCAGTTGAGACGAACCAGAATTTACGGAAGTAGGTCTGCCGGAGGCAGATCAAAAGCGTATGTCTTGTTCTAACTGAGTTTTGTTTTCTTCATCTACGATTTTCGCAGATAGAGTACGCTTGCTCCAGTCGATTAACAATGTGCCGAAGTTTGGTTTTAAAAAGCTTGGTGTTGTGTATGACTTGTCTATTTCAGGAGCTAAGTTACGTGATGGTTTATTTAACGAACTTGCTGTGACTTCGTAGATCGGACCTAAACCTTTGACATCTTCTTTAGCAATAGCTGCTAAGTGACGGTCGCCTGATAAAATCACCGTGTTTTTAGCTTTACGTTTTTTTAAAAGATTGAAAAATCTTTCGCGTTCTTTCGGAAAGTTTCCCCATTTTTCAAAGTAGTGATCATTCGGGATTAATTGAATTGATGAAACAATTAATCTTAAGTTAGCTGGTTTTGCTAATTCTTGGTCTAACCATTTCCACTGTTCTTCAGATAAAACACGCGCTTTAGGATCTTCGCTGGGTAAAAAGATTTTTGGCGGTTGTTCCGTGTTCGTTTCAGCATTGTAAGCTGGGTTTTTTGTTAACGCTGTACGATCCCAGCGTGTATCTAACATGATGATTTGCACTTTGCGGTTTTTGGTGCCGATCATGCGGCTGTGATAAACACCTTGTTGGTCTTTAGGCATCGTGAATTTCAAGTAGCTCCAGTAATTTAAGAAAACTTTTCGGGCTTCTTCTTTTTCTGGGTTGTCAAAACCGCCGTCGTTTTGGCCGTAGTCGTGGTCATCCCAAGTAGCTAAAAACGGAATCGCTTCACGTAATTCTTTGTAATCAGCAATTTGATTCATTCTGATGTATTGGTCGATGATCGGTTTATCTTCTTTTTTAGAAGCGTAAACGTTGTCGCCCATCATAATAAAAAGCTGTGGGTTAGCTTGTTTGATGGTTTTCCAGATGGGTTCTGGTTGATTTTGGTCAGAGCATGAGCCCATACCAATTAACGTTAATTCTCTGCTGGTGTCTAAACTTCTGTAAGGAATATTTAATTGCGCTTCTTTAGAGTTATCGGTCATCGGGCGGTGCTTGGCTTTGGCGTCGCTGTTACCCTGGTTACTTAATAAAGAAGTACCTGCACAACCGGCAAGTAAAGTTGAAGTCATTAAGGCTGTAATTAAAATTTGTTTTTTCATTGTCCCGTTGCTCTCTTTCACTCGACTCTCGATCATATCGAAATTGAGTGAAAAGGGAATTCGCTTAAACCATTTTTGCCAGTCCAAAGTCTAGTTAGGATTCGAATTTAATAAGCCGATAAATACAGTATGAATGCTGTTAATCATGATGGTCCAAAAAGAAAATATCCAAGAACCCATTTTAAAAAGCCGGTGGCCTTTACCTGTAAAGGTTATTCTGAAGTTACAGCTGGTGTAGAAATCGGTGAGGGTGGAATCTCATTTCAGACAGAAATGACCCTTGATATGAACAGTGCAATTGTTGTTAATTTTTATATCCCGAACGGGGGATTCTTTTGTCTACGCGCGGTTGTGAAAAACACAGTTCCGGGTATGGCAACCAAATCAGGTCACACAGTGTATGGCTTAAGCTTTACTGATGTGAGTTTGTCGCTAAAACGACAAATCCGAGCTTATGTAGCTCGGACTAGTCATGAACAAGAACGCTTTAAAGTATCTTAGAGATTACTTAGTAGCTTTTTGAACTTGTGTAGATAAACGGGAAACTTTACGTGCAGCAGTTGCTTTAGTGAAAACGCCTTTTTGAGCGGCTTTCATGATTTTAGAAACGTAAGCTGATAATAAAGTTTGAGCTGCTTTAACATCTTTGTTTTTTAAAGCTGAAGCTAATGCTTTTTCAGCAGTACGAACTACAGATTTACGAGCTGTATTAACAGCGTTTTTCTTAACGGCTTGACGAGCTCTTTTAGCTGCTGACTTATGTTGTGCCAAGGTATAACCTCCAAGTAATATGTCTGACATTTCAGAACGAACACAAATAGCTAACACACCGGATAAGATGAAGCAAGCAGGGATTCTAAAAAACGCCCTGAAAATGGCCTTCGGGACCATGACCAGCCGGGCGTTAGGGTTAGTTCGAGAAAGTCTCTTAGCCGCGCTATTTGATAAGCAAATTACCGATGCCTGGGCCGCAGCTTTCCGTATTCCCAATATGTTCCGCCGTTTATTAGGCGAAGGCTCTTTATCTGTCAGTTTTATCCCTATTTTTGTTGAGGCCCACCATGAAGGCCGCGAAAGAGCCCAAAATTTAGTCAACTCTTTGTATACGCTGTTACTTTTGGTTTTATCAGCGATTACGGTGGCTGGGGTTATTTATCCTGATCCTTTATTACATTTAGTTTTAGACCCTGAATATATCGCCAACACCGAAAAATTTCTGATCACCAAACAGATGGCCCAAATCATGTTTGGTTTTGTGTTTTTCATTTCTAGTTTTGCCTTTTTCATGGGGATTTTGAATGCCCTAGGTGAATTTTTCTGGCCAGCCTTGGCGCCAACTTTCTGGAATTTAGCAATGGTTATTTCAACGCTGTGGCCACGTTCATGGTTGTCAGAACAAACGCAAAAAAATGGATCTCAGTTAGCGTGGGGTGTTCTAATCGGCGGGGTTTTGCAGGCGGCCGTTTTAATTCCGGCACTTCGTAAGGCCGGGTTCTTTCCAAAAATTTCTTTTAATTTCAGTAACCGCGATATGCTTCGCGTGTTTCGCAATATGGGGCCAGGGCTGATCGGTCTTGGGCTTTTACAATTTACAACGATCGTAAATCTTCGTTTTGCTTCAAGCTTACAAGAAGGAACAATTTCTTACATTAATTACGTCGATCGTTTGATCGAACTTCCGCTGTCATTAATTTCAGTAAGTCTTGGTACGGCCTTACTTCCGGTGCTTTCAAAATTTTGGGTGCAGGATAAAAAACAAGAAATGGCCGAACAGACCAGACACTATTTAGAGTTAAATCTTTTTGTGTCGATTGCGGCAGCCTGCGGATTATTTGTATTAGCAGAACCGATCATGGATTTATTATTCGGACGTGGAAGATTCACTCAAGCTGACGTACAGACAGCGAGTGTAATTTTAAAAACTTATTGCTGGATTATGGTGTTTTCAAGTGGGGTTCGTGTTTTAACTCCGGCCTATTACGCGATTAAAAACACATGGTTTCCGGCAGTTTTATCAGCTGGATGTTTAGTGATTCATATCTTTTTAGCTCCAGTATTAATGGCTAAGTGGGGCGTGCAAGGTTTAATGATTTCAACAACCACATCAGCCGCTGTAAATTTAACGATGTTACTTTTATTCTACCGGTTTTTAATTTTTGATTTTCCGTACATGAAGTTTTTAGCAAGTCTAGTGAAGTTTGCTTTTGTTGGTGTCGCAGTTATTTTTATTTCGCAAATTTATTTTATCTTACACGGTCATATCGCCAGTTACTTAGCTTTATCTATTACCATTGCTTTAGTACTTGCGTCGTTTTTTGTGATCGCCATGCGTATTTTTCCTGCGGAATTTGGCCGTTTAGCGCAAAAAGTAATGGGCCGTATCAGAAGATAAATAACCTTCTTTAAGACGAGAAATAAAAGTAGTTTACCGATTTTCGCAGCCGGTAAGGCCGGAATCGGTGGGCCTACGACGGGGTATCTGTTTGGAATGTTGGCAGGTGCTTTGGTGATGGGGACATTAAGTGACCGAGGTTTTGTGGGTGGGTTTGCAAAATCATTTCGTAAAGCTTTGGTTGCCAGCTACTTAGGAAGGGCCTGTGTCTTTTTCTTTGGACTAGTGGGGGTATCATTTTTTATTCCGCGTGAAGCGCTTTTAACGGCGGGATTATACCCATTTCTATTCGGAGACTTGCTAAAAAATACATTGGCCGCACTGTTAGTTACTCAAAGTGAAAAATATTTTGTAAGGTGATTTTATGACACAGTTTCTGTTCGCAACGATTGTTTTTTTTGCACTTTCTACGCAAGCTAAAGTTGCGGTCGCGTTTTTGCAATTACGTGATCCTCAAGGGAATGTGGTGCAACTTGAAACCGGCGGACGCTTTTATCATGTTGCAATTTCCTTTAAGGGAAAGTGGCTGCAGGCCCATCCATATCGGGGAGTGGAAATGGTATCGATTGATAAGATTCGTGAGGTTGGTGAAATCACAGAATGGATAGAAATTTCAGATCTGGAAGATTTAGAAGATAAAAAAGTCGAAAAGTTTTTAGGTAAACCTTTTGATCACAGTTTTTTGTGGGACGATGAAAAGATCTATTGCGCAGAACTTGTGGGTAAATTGTTAGATCTAAAACCAACACCTATGACATTTGATCCGGCCCACTGGCCGAAAGAATATCAAAAATTTAATGGCCTACCGGGAATGTCGCCAGACGATATTTTTGATATATTACGTCAGCAAAAACTGTCGCAATAGAAAGTTCTCGACAGTTCTTTTGGTGCAAAAACCAACATAATTTAGTCCAAGCGCTGTTTCTCAAAATGAGACAGGGCCATGCCTTGCATAATACGTCTTTGTCTAAAGGAGTATTTATGAAAGCTTTATTCTCGGTTTTAACCCTGGTTTTAACGTTCTCTGCGACTTCACAAGCTCAAACAGTGCTAACGAAGCAAGATTTATTAATGAACTCACCAGCGACCCACCAGAAGGTTGTAGGGCTTAAAGACTTTCGCGTAGTTATTCCTGGTGTTTTATATCGCGGCGGTAATTCTGGCGGCGGCCCAATCCCATTAAAAGACGTTGGTTTAAAAGCTTTGGCTGAAATGGATTTTTCAGCAGCGGTTTATATGTACCCTTACGGCTGGGCCCAAAAACCTGCTGATACATACGGTATTAATTATTCATTTATCTCAGATACAAGAAACCGTGCTTCGCAAAAAGAATATTTAATGAAAATTAAAGATGTTATCGAAAACAGAAAAGGCCCGGTCTACGTTCACTGTTGGAATGGCTGGCATGCTTCTGGTGAAATGGCGTCTTATGCTTTAATGCAGTTTTGCGGTTTTTCAAATCAAGAAGCTCAGGCTTATTGGAATGCTAATGTTCCTAAAGGTGACGCTAATAAAATTATGCGTATGAGCCGTTTTCAAACTTTTGATGATTTAAAAATTTCGGCTGAAGACCAAGCCAGAATCTGCCCAAGATAACATTTTTTTCTTTTCAAACCAAAGCTGCATCACTTAAGATTTTTATATGAAACTTAGTATTGCAGCTTTGATGTTTTTATTCTCTTTAAATTCTTTTGCCGACCAATGCACTCACACAACAACGTCTTTTAACTGTGTGAAGTATCTTAAAAATTACGATGCCGATACGATCACCTTTGATATTCCCGGAGTTCATCCATTAATCGGGGAGAAGATCAGCGTTCGTGTAAAACATATCGATTCACCAGAAATTAAGGGTAAACTGCCTTGTGAAAAAGATGTGGCCCGCACGTCTAAACGTTTAATTGAAAACATGCTAAAAAATGCTAAGCGCATTGATTTAGTAAATATCGAACGTGATAAATACTTTCGTGTGCTAGCTGATGTGAAAGTCGATGGTAAAGATATCGCTGAAACGTTGATTAAGAATAACTTAGCTTATGCTTACGAAGGGGCGACCAAAGAAAAGATTAACTGGTGTAAGCGCGGCGTCGCCAGCCAGAAATAATCCGAATTTCGAAATAAAAAAGCCGCAGCTTCAATTCTACGGCTTCTGAAGAGTACGGCCTATCTTTTTGAAACGCACCGCGTTTCAAAAAGTAACGGCCTACCAATTACTTGTTCTCTTTTAAACCTTGGTAAGTTTCAGAGATTTTTTCTTGTTTATCAACTTCGGCTGACCATTTTTTAACTTCGCCTTCGTAAGATTTCTTTTTTGTGTTCCAAGCTGTTTCCTGAGAAGCTAAACCGCGTAAAGATTCAATGGCTTTACCTTCTTGGGCGCGTAATTCTGATTCACGGCCTTTCCAAGATTTTTTCTCTTCAGCCACCATTTCCATTTGTCTTTTATAGTCAGCAATTAATTGCTCACGTTTTTTTTGGTTTTCAGAAATTTTAGTTGTTAAAGCGGCAAGCTCTTTTAACTGCTTGTCTTCTTCATTACGTTTAGTTTCTTCGGCTGAAATTAAAGCTTGTAGTTCTTTTTCTTGTAAAACTACTTTTTTAAGGGCTTCATTGTTATTTAAGATTTCAGTATTTACTGTATCTTTTTGTTTTTGCGCCTGGCCTTTAGCTTTACCGATTTCACTCATGTTCGTATTAATTACGCCTAAGTTCTTTTCGTAATCAACCTTGTTGGCTTTAGCAGTTTCAACGTTGATCTTAATTTTATCAAGACCTTGTTGTGCTGAATAAGGTTCAGCGTTTGCGGCGATCGAGCTCAGGGTAATTAAGGCTAAGATTATTTTTTGAGTCTGTTTCATAAGTTATTCCTTTTATTAAATTTAAATTAGTTATGTTTTTCGTTGTCGTCGCCTGCATCAGTCGAAGCGTTCTCAGAACTTGGGGTACGCTCGCTTTCATCCTGCGGGCAAACGTTCTTTAATGAAGAACGGTAGTGACCGATCTCATCGTCCCAAACTTCGCCTTTAAATTTCCATGCATAGTTATCTTTATCGTCCGGAGTTAAAGAAGCTGGCGCTTTGTCAGCTTGCTTACCCTCGCCACCGGCCATTTGGTAACGGATATGTTCACCGGCACCAGAATAGATTTCATAACTTAAAACTTCTTGTTGGTCGATTAAGCGATCAAGTGATGCCACTAGCTCACCAAAACGGCCTTGTAAGTTTTTGCCTGCTTTTTCACGTAAAGTATTTTCTTCTTTTGTTAAGCGGGCTAAAGCTTCTTCACGCATCTTTTTAATCCCGTTTCTAGCGCGAGAATAAATTAAATGTTCAACGCCTCGGCTTAAATACTTTTTCTCTAAATTACGTAAGCCATCGCCTTTTTTACCATCGCGTTGAGCTTGCGAAAATTCGTTTTTAGCTTTTAACATTTCTAAACGTGCGTCACGCTCTTTACGGATTAAGTCGATTGTCACTTTGTTAAAACGTGAGTTTTCGTCTTCATAAGCGTTGATTTGCGATTGAATGTTCATGTAAGTCGGGTGACGGGCTAGTTCCACCACGAATGAACGAGGTACACCTTCAAAAATTTCTTGTTTTGTGTTTTTTAAGAAAGATTTAACTAAATCATAGTAAGCAAGACCTTTAGGGTTAGCTTTTTGGTAACCTTCTAGTTCTTCCTGAATTTTTTTGTAACGTTTATTTAAGTCTTCTAAGACGTGAACACCGTCACCGTATTGGCAAAGATTTAAATAACCCACTGTACGCACCACATACGTTTCAGGAGCGTAAGCTTTTGTGAAGAACTCAGTATGTAAGGTAAACATGTTGCCGGCGGCACCGATGTTGTCATGAGCTAGGATTTGTGTCCAAGCTTGTTCAACCATACTTTGTAACCATTGGCCTGAAGATTTATCAACAGACAGATAGTATTTGTAAGCGGCTTTATAATCACCTTTTTGGAAATAAAGACGCGCTAACGTTAAAGCTGTTAAGTTTCTGATTTGGTCTTTTTTATTAGCTTCAACTAAAGGCCATAAAACTTCTAATTCCGTGATACCTTCATCAACTTGACCACGGCGGTAGTTTAATACGGCTTTTAATAAAGTTCCTTCTTTATATTCAGGAGCTTCTGTTGGAATCATTAATAAAGCACTTTCGAATTCTTTTAAGTTACCTTTTTCAGAATAATATTTCGCTTTTTTAAGTAGGTAAGGGGTAAAGTTAACTGTATCGACATCTAATTGCTTAGCTACTGGATCAACCGCTTCGATATCTGAAATCTGTAAGTACTGCATGTTTTTAACTAATGATTCAACGGCCATTTTTTTAACCATTGGATCTTTAGCTTCTTTAGTCACTTGCAACATTTTCTCACGGAACTCAGAATATAACTTTAACCCTAAAGCTGTTTCAGCATAGTGGTAAGTCGCTTGCTGCGCGTATTGTGGAACATCCATTAATTCTACGAAGAGGGCCATAGCTAAATCATAACGTTTGTTATAATCCATGAAAATTAAGGCCTGAATCATCTTGTATTCTTCAGGTTTAATCTCAACTAAGTTTTTAATATCTGATTGTGGTTCATTTAATAATGGCTCAGGACCGAAATCCAATGGTTTTACGATTGGAATTTGGGCGATATGTTCTGGCTTAATCACAACCTTAGCTTGCTCCAGCACAGGAAGTGGTTGGTACTTAGGAAGTACAACCATATCAGGTGATTTAGTGGCTTTAGGTTTAATATCAACAAAAGCTTTAGCGGCTGGTATTTGAATACCAGTTTCTTTTGGTTGAAAAGATTTTTCAGTCGGAAGATTCACACGGTTTAATGTTGTGATCTTAGGTGCAGCAGCCGCCTTTTTAGGAACTGCTTTTTGCGCGTTAGCCGAAATAGCTAACGTTAGCGAAGCAAAAGCAAGAATGATTTTGTTTTTAGCCATGAAACATCATATTTACTTCATCCTTTTTAAGTGAAAATTGAGTCATCATAAAAATTCCTTTTAGTTCGTAAATAACGTAAGACCAAAAGTCAGAGTGGTGTCATTGGCTGATTTTGTTTCTTCGCCTGTTGTTGTATTAAAGTTTGATTGGTAAGGAATCACTTTTTGTGAATAGAACGTATTTTTCAGATCTAAACGAAAAGCTACGTTTTTGCTCACAAATAATTGCTGCATAAAACCTAATTCAAAGTGTGGTGCTGATTTTGAATTAAAATTTTCACTAGTACTTGTTGTTGGTTTAGTGACTTGATCATAAGTCGACATACCGATACCGGCCGTGAAACCCATATCAAAGTACAAAATCGCTTTGTTCATAAAAGCCATTTTCGCGTAGAACGGCGTGTACGTTAAAGACGCTGTCATCGAGTTTTTAACTAAGTTATAATTCGGGTTAACTGAGTTATCGATTTTATTAAGCGCTTCAACCGCATCATTTCTTTTCGCATCGTGATTCAAATAGCTTAATTCCAAACCGAAATCTTCGCTAAAATAATAACCGAGCATGGCGCCCACTGGTTTTGCTTGCGCGAATGGGTCATTGATTAAAGTACCCCATACTAATGATCCGTAAAATTTTTGTGCTTTTGAGTAAGTTCTGTTTTGGATAACGCCGTATTCTTCATCTTTGGCGCCCCAGTATTTATCTTCGAGTTTTTTAAGATCGACCTTATCGGAACTTCTGACTGTTCCAGACGCTGATTGAGCGAAGGCATGTTGAGCTGAGAATAACATCATTGTTGTTACTGCAAGAAGTTGTAATTTTGAGATCTGGTTCTTTTTCATTTCCTCTTTTGTTTTACTTAGGCCTTTATCCTAAATTTAATTATCTTTAAACCCTATAAACTTTATTAAAATTAATTCGTGCTCTTAAATAAGAACGGGTAGGTTACAACCACTTTCGTTCCGCCCTTTGGCTCTGGAAACTTCCATTTAGCGATTTTATTTAAGATACAACCTTCAACCGGTGTACTTTTTAATGTTGTTTGATTGATAGCTTGAGTTTCAACTTGGCCAGTACCAGCGATTGTGAACTTAACGGCTACTTTACCGTAAAGATCAGGGTTTGCTGATAATTGACGTTCGTAACAGTAAAGAATTTGACCTAATTGTGATTTGATATATTGCGCGATCACTTCGCGATCTAAACCGCCAACCACCTCAGATTCTTCTTCGATTAAACCAACGCCACCGTTACCAGTTTTACCGGCCGCAAGGCCCGTACCCATACCGCCAGCACCTTTACCGGCACCAACACCACCAGTTGATACACCTTTACCACCACCATTTGCAGTAGCTTCACCATTCCAGTTACGGCCTGATGAATCTACTTTGCCGACAGCGGCTAAAGCACGTCCAGAATCAGCTTCACCGGCTTTCACACCGCCAGCTGTTACTAACACCTGAGCTGTACGAGCTTCAGTGGCAGAAACTTTACCCATTAACTGAGAAATACGAACACCGATAGCTCCTTTTAATAACGCAGAAACTTTACCACCGCCTGGAGCAGGGTTGTTCTGGGCATTCGATGGAGCGGCTTTAGTATTTTTAACTGGAGATGGTTGACCTGCCGATTTTTCTTTAGGCGGTTTTACCTTCATTTCCAATTTCATCACTAGCGTTGAGCTTGATTTTGGAACTGTTAATTCTTCAACTGCATCTTTACCCGGAGCAAATAAACCGATGGTAACGAATAAGAACATCGCAGATAAAGTAGCAATAAGCATTTTTTTGCTTTCTTTATCTACTAATGTTGCCGTCGGCATTTTTTCGATATCAGTCATTTCATTTAACGTAACTAACTTAGATTTGAAGTTAAAGCCTTCGATTTCGTGGTGCTCCCAAGTGTCTTTACCTACGAAAGGCAGAGTGTGCGATACGCCGCCGATTGAGTAGGTTAATGTGTGATTCACATTTTTAACTTCAGTTCTTAAAATCTTATTATTTTTAGATACAATAAGAAGTTTCTTTTGCGTAGGTTTGCTTGTAATTTGGGGGTTCACATTTTCAAGCCCACTTAAAACGAACTCTTCTTTTTGGATTAAATTAAATAATAATTTCGATTCACCAAATTCAAAAGCCATGTTATCGGCAATTTTTAAATCCGGAGATAAATTCTTCATGTCAAAGCTAACAAAGTGCCAGCCATCATTTCTGTTTTCAACAAATGCATCAAATGGTGTGCTCACGCGGTCAATAGACCCAAAGTCAGATTTGCGTGAAGATCCGAATGTTAATAACGATTTCTTCGAATCAACTTTCCAGACCTTCGTGCGACCATCATGTGTCGTTTGCGTAATCTTTAAAATACTCATTTTAACAGCCCCCAGCCGTAATAAAAATTCTAATCAATATAAAGTGAAGTTTCGCGAATTCTTCTATCCATGTCTTTTTGGATGTCGTGCAAAGGCATAAACTTAATGCCTTTCTTCTGAACCAGATAAGCCCCATCAGGATTTCTGATAGTTCCTTTAAGGTTCATTTCGCCGAAGTTAACTTCTTGCACGTCGCGCGTTTTAGTCTTTTTTGCACCTTTTGCAGATGCAACAAAGGGAACGAAACTAAGAATCAATCCCAATGTTAATGAAGCTAATAATTTTAAGCTCATGTTCGCAATTCCTTTTTCAGCCATCTTATCCACCCACGTTGTTCATGGAAATCTGGCTGTTTTTATTCGTTTTTAAAAATTCAATCTTCTTTTTTAACCAGTCTTTTTGATCTGGTGACTGGGCAACACTGGCAGCTTTCGTATAAGCCTGAATTGCTTCATCTTTTTTCGAAGAAAACTCTTCAAAAATGCGCGCTTGCTCTAGGATCATATCGACATTTTTAGGCTGAGCATTCACAAGTCTTTGGGCCAGGCTTGAAGCCTCTGCCGTCTCACCCTTTTGTAAAATCGATTCGACGTAAAG
>JAMPXC010000087.1 GCA_023701385.1 Pseudobdellovibrio sp. | reverse complement strand
TTTGCAAATAAAGCTTTGTCTGGTCGTAACCGCGAAAAAAAGATTCAGATCGTTTCATACAGTTCAAGTCTAACCGAGCCGAATTTTAAGTCAAAATTTAATTCAAACCACGCAGTAAAACGGTGTCTTTTCCCTTAGAGTAGGTTTTTAAATCAATGTCCTCTGGACTTAAGGAAGGCTTGTCTGTTGGCGGGTAATCAATCGAGTAGTGAATGCCGATCGATTCTTTTCTTTGAAGGGCACAACGAACTGTTAAATCTGCAACGATAACGATATTGCGAAGCTCTAAAATATCACTGTGCATTTTCATATTCGAGTAATATTCTTTTACTTCTTGCTTGATGTTGCTTAGACGATGTTGGGCGCGTTCTAAACGCTTAGTTGAGCGAACAATCCCGACATAATTCCACATTAAGCGGCGAATTTCGTCCCACATATGGTTGATCACAACCATTTCGTCTTGATTAGTTTCGTCAGGTTTTGTCCACGCTTTTGGCGCAGCCGAAGCTTTTGTGGCCTTAGAAATTTCATTCCAATTTTTTTCAATTTCAACTGAGGCGTTGTGGGACATCACTAAACATTCAAGCAATGAATTTGAAGCTAAACGGTTCGCTCCATGTAAGCCTGTGCAGGCGATTTCGCCAATGGCGTAAAGACCAACAATATCTGTTTTTCCGCTCGTCGTTGTCATCACACCGCCACATAAATAGTGAGCGGCAGGAACCACAGGAATTGGTTTTTTTGTCATGTCGATACCGTACTCTTGGCATCGGGCATAGATCGTTGGAAAATGTGTTTTCACAAATTCAGGATCGCGGTGCGAGATATCTAAAAACACACAAGGCTCGCCGGTTTTTTTCATTTCGGCATCGATTCCGCGAGCGACAATATCACGCGGAGCTAAAGATCCCATAGGGTGGATCTTTTTCATAAATGGTTCACCTTTGGCGTTAATTAATTCGCCACCTTCGCCACGAACCGCTTCGCTAATTAAAAAATTGCGCGCGTCTTTGTGGTAAAGACAGGTCGGGTGAAACTGCATAAATTCTAAATTGGCAACGCGAGCCCCAGCTCGGTAAGCCATGGCGATACCATCACCGGTAGCGCCACCCCAGTTAGACGTGTAGAGATAAACTTTTCCGGCGCCACCGGTTGCAAGAATTGTGGTGTTTGCGGTGAACACTTCAACATCGCCTGTTTGTTTATTTAAAACATAACTTCCCACCACGGCTGTTGGGGCCACCAGTGATGGATCAACTTGTTTGTTCACAATCAAATCAATGGCGAAGTGATTTTCAAATATTTTGATATTGGGGTGTTTTAAAACTTTGCTCCAAAGTTTGCGGTGAATTTCAGCGCCGGTTTGATCTTCGAAATGTAAAATGCGGCGTTCGGAGTGGCCACCTTCGCGGGTCAATTCTGGGTCAAATTCAACACCCCATTTAACTAAATCCTTAATTCTTTCGGGGGCTTGGAAAACAACATCTTGCACAGCGTTAAGGTCGCAAAGACCTGCGCCGGCGACTAGCGTGTCTTTGATGTGGCTTTCAAAACTATCGGATTTGTCAGTGACTGAGGCGATTCCTCCTTGGGCCATGGCAGAATTACTATTGGGGCCGACGTCTTTGGTAACAATAAAAACGGATTTTGTATCGGCAACTTTTAAAGCCATACTCAACGCTGCAACGCCAGAGCCAACAATCATAATTTCTGCATGGTGTTTTATCGAGGATTTCGCCATGCAAGCGTTGTAATCCCAGAATGTGAAAATGTCTAAGGTAAATGTTGCACAACCCCTCGAAAAACCACACAATAGAGATGAAGTCTTTTAGCAAGGATGCAAGAAGCAAAATGAAGTTAAAAACCGTCTATTCCACTATTGCGTTAATTTTTGTTGTCGTTGGCCTTGCGCTATGGAAATTAAACGACACGTATCGCACTGAAAAAATCGCCGTTAAACAAAATCAGCTACAAACTCAGTTAACAGCTTTGCGTTCTTCGTTAGTGAGTCAGATTTCACAATTACGTAACACGCTTAGTGCCTACACGGTGCAAATCGATGAATCAAAAATCAATTGGGTGCAATTAAAACCTTTCTATGCTTTGGCGTTAGTTCAAGAGGATGGTGCAAACCGTTTAACGGTGACTAAATTATTTTTACAATCTGGTTCAGCGGCTGAACGTTGGAGTGTGCCGACGTTACAACAATATTTGCAGAAAAAAGTTTCTGGCAATCAACTGTTACGCGCGCAAACTTTTAAAGATTCAAGCGGCTTAGTGCATTTAGCCTTAACAACATTTGACCGTGAAAAAAGAAATAACCAACCACGCACAGGCGTTATGGTTGTGGGTGATGTTAGTTACTTTCAAAGATTTTTCGATTTACAACGTACAAGTTCAATCACGCAGGTTTTGTTAACGGCTGATAAACAAGTGGCAGCTCATAGCGAATACGAATACGTTGGAAATCTTTCTGATGAAAACAAAGTTTCTGAAACAAACTTCTTCGTTGATCGCCAGGAAATTCGCGGAACGAATTTAAATTTATTAAGTTACTCTTCAAAAAAAGCACAAACAAATTTAGACATTCCAGTTTCAATGCTTGGAATTATCATCGGCCTTGCATTTTTAATGGCTGGTGTTTTACTTTTTGTGGCAAAGCCTGAAAAAGAAACAGCGGCTGCTGCAAAACCACAAGGTCCTCTGGCGCCAAAACTGGCTAAGCCTATGATGGAGCAAGATATTATGGGTGTGGGTATGAGTGCGGCAGCACCAGTGCCGCAACCGATGGCCCGTAAAGCAGGTGTGCCAATAGCTAAACCAGATTTTATTCCGCTATCGTTTGATCACGAACCGCAAATTGTTCCGATTCAAGTGCAAGCCTGTGTTCAGCAAGCGCTTTTTAACGTTGATCGCCAGTTAAAAGCTAACGGTGTTACAATCGGTAAAGAATTTATTTCTGGTGAAGCGCTTGTTTTAGATTATCCGAAGTTTATTAAAATTTTTGAAAACGTGTTGCTAACGATTTCGCAAAACTTAACCGGAAATAGAAAACGTATTCAGTTAAGATCTTATGATTCTGGAATCGTAACCACGTTAGAAATTCAAGCCGCCGTAGCCACTTTAAATCTTCATGAATTGATCGTGCCAGCTTTAACTGAAGCTAACTGTGAATTTTCGCAAGTGGCCTCATCAGCCGGTGAAGCGATCTTTAGATTTGCGTTTACGCGCCCTGAAGAATTAGAAGATACACACGTTCCGGTTTCTATTGAAGCTTTAAAAAAAGTAGCTGATCCAAAAGAAAAACGTTTTGAACTCACTGAAGAAGAATCTGATTTTAAAATGCCAGAAAAATTAACACCAGTTGCAGCCGCAGCTCCAGGTAAAGCACCATCACAAAACGATTTAGACATTGATGCGTTGTTATCGTTAGATGACGAACCAACCACAGAAAAAGCTGAAGTGACGCAAACAAAAACTAAAATTGATATTGAAAAAGAAATGCAGCCATCAAAATTTAAGTTAGACGAGAAAATGTCGATTGTTGAAGATCCAGTGATCGATATTGAACCAGCTGAAAATAAAAAAGCTGACCAAACAAAAGTTAAAATCAGAAGGCCAGAAAAAGGATGAATATCAGAGAATACTCTTCGCAATTCAGCGTTTCGATATTTACCCAAGACGTAAACTTAGGGACGCAGATCAAACACGCGCTGACTCAAGCAGGCTACGAAAATTATTATTTTGCTGATGTCGATGAGCAGTTAGTGCGTATTGCAGATAATCCACCACACGTGGTGATCTTTGATATTCGTGGGTCATTGATGGCGCCACATGAATATATTCAAAAAAACTTACAGGCTTCAAAAGAGATTAAGTTTATTTTCTTAGCCCCGCCGGAACAAATTGCGGCTTTTAAAAATTACAAAAAATTTAACGTGTACAGTGTTTTTAATGCAACTGAACAGGCGGTTGATCACCAGGTTTTGCAATCAGTTGATAATATTTGCGAAATTATTTTTCGCACGTACCAAAACGAACAATTAGCTGAAGATTTACAAAAAGAAACTCAAGCTAAGCAGGTCTTACAAAATACGTTAGCCGACGAGCGTAAAGCTCCTGAGATTCGCCCGTACCAGTTGCGTATTGCTGAATACAAATCAGCGACTTCAAAAGAAGATTTGTTAAATGTTTTTTATAATCAGACACCAACGCAATCCTGGATTTATTTAAAATTTGTTCCAAGCATTGAAACTTTTATCTGTGTTTCGTATTCGCAGGTGCCTGAGGACTGGGTTGAAGGCTTATCGTACAAAGTGGCCACTAAAGACCGCGATAATTTTATGTCGAAGCTTTTTAGCGGCGCTTTACCGCCTAACTTAGGTAACTACTTAAAAAATAAATTTGGTACAGACCGTATCAAGTTTTTACCAATGATCATTCGTGATAAAATCGAAGGTATTTTAATTTCAACGCAGGAAATTTCTGCTGAAGTGGCCGAAGATTTTTCATTAATGAGTTTGGTGTACACGTTATTGGTGTACGAAGCTGAACCAAAACAATTAGATATTGAAGACCATTTAACAGGTTTTTATAATCAGCTGTTCTATTCACGCGTTTTAGAGCGTGAAGTTGATCGCAGTAAACGTGGCTTGGTTCCTATTTCGTTAGTTAAAATTTCGATTGATAAATTTCCTGAATTTGAAGCCAGTCTTGGCCGTGACGCCGCAGACCAAATTCTTCGTTCAGTTTCAGAAGTGATTAAAGCCACGTCTCGTTTAAACGATTACCTGTGCCGCACGGGTGAAAATGAATTTACGTTAATTTTAACAAACTGTAACCGTAAAGGGGCGGCGATTCGTTCAGAGCGTTTCCGCCAGGCTTTACATAAAGAAAATCTGATTCGTGCTGGAGTGGCTATTACAGCCAGCCAAGGAATCAGCGAATATCCAACGCTTACTCACAACGCCTTTGATCTTGATGACAGTTCAGCGCGCGCACTGCATTTCATTTCGCAAAAAGGTGGTGATAAAATTTGTATTTATAAACCGTCGGTTGAGCATAAGCCTGATTTTGTTGTGGAGTCTTAAACCATGGAAATGTTCCGTCGTACCTTTGCTGAAATTAATTTAGATCACTTAGCCCACAACTTTTTAGAGATTAAAAAAGTGGGTGGCGAAGGGCGTTTTATCTGCCCGATGGTTAAAGCCAATGCTTACGGCCACGGTGATATTGATTTAGCCAAACACTTAGAAAATGTGGGAGCCTCACATTTAGGTGTGTGTTTGATCGAAGAAGGCTTACTTCTTCGTAATCACGGTATGAAATCTAAAATTTTAGTGTTTCGTGGTTTTGATAAACAGGGCGCGCAGAAAATTTTCGACGCACAGATGACTCCCGTTGTAAGCACGTGGGATCAATTATCAGCTTTAGAAAGTGTGGCCGATGAAACAATTAAAGTGCATGTGAAATTTAACACAGGCATGAACCGTTTAGGTTTTGCACCACAAGAAGCTGAAAAACTAAGAACATATTTTAAAAATTCTAAAAAATTAAAACTTAAAGCTATCTTAAGCCATTTTTACTGTGGTGAAGATGCGGTCAGCAAAACGGGTTTATCTGCCCAGCAAGCTAAAATCATGACCGAAGTTTTTTCTTATTTTAAAGACGACGGTGTGTTTGCACATTTATTAAATTCAGGCGGTATTGCAAGTTTAGCTGAAGCTTCAGTCAAAAATGACCCGAATCACTTTTTAAATAAAGAAAACTGGGGGTTCCGCCCAGGCTTAATGCTTTACGGGTATTCTCCAGATGCCAATTTAAAAGCGATGGATTTAAAACCGGTTATGACTTTTAAATCTGTGGTTAATAACATTCGCCAATTACAACCGGGCGAAACCGTATCTTACGGTGCTACTTGGAAAGCGGATAAGCCGGCAACGATTGCGGTTGTGCCAGTGGGTTACGCCGACGGTGTTCATCGTTTATTAAGTAATCGAGGGGTGGCGATGTTTGCGGGCCAACAAGTTCCCATTATCGGCCGCATCTGTATGGATTTTTTAATGTTAGATGTGACCAATGTAGTTAAAGATAAAAACATTCAAAAATTTAACGAAGAAGAAGTGATTCTTTTTGGTTACGATCAAAACGGAAATTTCTTAAGCGCTGATTTAACAGCGAAAGCCGCAGAAACAATAACTTGGGAAGTTTTAACGGCGGTTGGTGAACGTGTGCCTAGACATTACAAAGGCGGGCAAGCGTGATTTTAGAAAAAGCAAAAAAGAAAATTAATGATGTCGGCGAAGTCAGCCTTTTTGCGACTGAAAGCTTACGTTTATTATTCACTCAGCCCTATCGTTGGGGTGAAGTTGTAAAACATATGGAATTCATCGGTAATCAGTCGGTGGGAATCATTTCTTTAACAAGTATGTTCACAGGCCTGGCGCTTTC
>JAMPXC010000035.1 GCA_023701385.1 Pseudobdellovibrio sp. | reverse complement strand
ACAGATCTTTGGTATGAAAAAGAAGAGCATTCACCAAAGTATTTTGTTCATGGCCTGCAGACGGGTGAACCACTAATCCCGCAGGCTTATTGATCACAATCACATCGTTATCTTCAAAGATAATGTCTAGTTTGAAATTGTACGGAACTAATTCAGTGGGTTTAACTTCAGGAATAATAATATCAATGATGTCTGATTCTTTAAGAGCATACGACGCTTTTGTGCGTTCATCGTTAACAGTGATGTAACCTTTTTCAATCATGTTTTGGGCATAACTGCGGGTTGAGATAATCTCTTTAAAGAAAGGCTCATCGACCAACACTTTATCAAGTCTTAAACCTGCGTAGTCGGTGGAAACGGTATAGCTGATTTTATTTTGTTTTTGTTTGCTCAAGTTTTGACTTGTAAAGCTTCATGTAAGATTCAGCAACTTGTTTCTCGTTAAGGCCTAACGTTTTTGCAAATTGTGTTACGTAACCACGAACAAATACCGGAGCTGGTAAATTCTCTGGTTCCATCTTTTCAAGTGCCGATAAATACCAAGGATTAACTTTAGTTTTTTCATGAAGAAGTTCTAAAGAATACTGTTTGTATTCACGAACTTTTTTTAGAAAGTCGCCATCCCAGTCAGCACAAGATTCGATTTCAGTTTCTAAAGCCTGATTTTTTTCGTAAGCAGGTTTTTCAGATTCTGAAGTATCAACTGGAGCTGTTTGCAGCAAACTGTTTTCGTTGAAAAGTTCGTTGCTGGCTTTTTTCACAGCATCTAATGAAAGATCAGATGCCGAATAAGATTTAGATAATAAACGTTTTTCGTAGATGTTACGGTAGTTCTGATTGCTAAGAACAGAGTAAGCTTCTTCGATCAAATCGCGTAGGGCAGAGGCTTCTGCTTCAGTAAATACGCTGTACAAAGCCGCGTTTTGAGCAGAGTAAGTTCTTTTTGCTTTTTCGTAGGCCACAGTAATCTCATGTTGAGTTGCTGTGTTTGGGACTTCCAAAATTTCGTAATAATTGTTCTTAGAATCTGTGCTCATCTTAAATTATGATACGGCCCGTAGTTCACTTGGATCAATCAATTGTTTACAGATTTTGTAAAAATCATGACAGACCTCGGAATACGGCATCAATGCAAAAACATTTTGCAAATTTGATGTACTCATAAAGGTAGATTGCCACACGGCATTATCAAAGCGAATGGCCGCCGAAAAACGCACATTGATATCGTGTTTTTTGAATAAAACTGATTCTAATGATTTTCCTAAGCCTTGATGTTGTGAAGAACGACAAAAATTAGCCAAAAGATGTAAATTTTTCGTGTTTCCTTCGTGGGCTACGTACTGTTCAACGAAGGAATATGTTTTTTCAACTGATGTTGGTTCGCAGTTAGTAACAATAAAATTGCGGTTTGCGTAAGCCATTAAACTAAAATTAGCTTTTTGCGCGCCGGGCCCCAGGTCGAAAATAATTACATCATAATCCAACTTTTTAAGCTGCTCTAACAGAGCATCGACTTTGAAAGTGCAAAGTTCTTGGCCTAATTGCGGAACAATAAAGCCGGGAATAAAATCTAAGTTGGGAAAAGTTGAACGCACGATCATATCGCGGCAGCCATCAGCTGAAGAAGTTAAACCATCAACGATCGATTTTTTAAATTCTTTTAAGCCAAGAACTGTGTGTAAGTTGGCACCTGAAATATCAAAATCAACTAACAAAACTTTTCTTCTTAGTTTTGCTAAACTGATTCCAAAACCTGAAGCGACGAATGTTTTTCCAACGCCACCTTTACCACTAGCTACACACCAAATTTCTGCCATGTTGAACTCCCGAAGATACTACAGAGGTTGATACTTGATTCCGTTCAAGTTCTCTTCGGCTTCGGACGCTCTTAAGTAAAGAGGTAAAAGTTTTGACCAGTGAAAAAAATTATTTTCTAGACCTGCTAAGTGACCGACTGCAACCGCCGTTGGATAGTCGTGAACACTCGAGTGGCGGATTAATTTATCCGGACAATTTTTTGTTAAATAATTTTCGTAAGCAGAAATCGCATCACCGACAAATAAAATAGGCTTCACGATAAATGAATTTAATTCTTGAACGCGCACAACCTGCGGAGGTCTTGTTTCAACCAGAGAATTATTTTCGATTTTATAAGTGGCGATATACACCATGTTTTTAAAAGCATTAAGTGCACAGGCAATTTCAGTCTGATTCAGTGAAAGAGCTAGATCTTGGTTCAGGTAAGCTAGACTTTTCAGGCTATCAATACCGGCCATATCTTTATTAAAAATTTCAGAAAAAGTTTTAACAGTATTAAAACTGATGCGAATACCGGTGAAACTACCAGGCCCAAGTCCAGTGGCAAAGTGATCGACATCTTTAAGTGAAATTTTTGCTTCAGTAAGACAATCTTGAATTAAGACATTTAAAGCTTCAGCGTGCGAACCCTGGCGGAACAGCGACTTTTGTGAAAGCAGTTGGCCATCTTTATGAATGGCCACACTTCCAAGTAAAGTGCTGGTCTCGCAGGATAATATGATCATAGGATTTTAGCTTTTAAAAATAAACTTCGTGAAGTCGTTAAATAACGCTAACACCATTAAACCCATTAACAGAGCAAAGCCGATTTGGTGGGCGATCTCTAATTTTCTTCCACTTAGTGGTGAACCTTTCACGATTTCAATAGCATAAAATACTAAGTGTCCGCCATCTAAAACCGGAACCGGAAGTAAATTTAAGATAAATAAACTGATTGATAAGATACCCATCGTCATTAAGAACTGCTGTAAACCCATTGCATAAGCATCAGAAGCGGCTTTACCGATAGAGATCATACCACCAATGTTTTTATGTGAGACTTCACCTTGGAAAAGGCGTACAAACGACATCACTGTCATCACTGAAATATCCCATGAACGGTCAAAACCTTTCACTGTAGCTGCGATTAAAGAGTCTTCAGACACTGTAACTAACTCAGGTTGTGAGATGTTCATCATCGGCATAATACCGATTGTGTAACGCTTGTCTTCTTTACCTAAGTTCGTCATTTGTGATGTCACTAGTGGCGTGATTTTTTTCACAATCTCAGTGCCTTCGCGAGAAATTTTAAACTCTAAAGCGTCTTTTCCGTCGTAGCTTTTGATTGTTGTTAAAACGCTTTCCCAAGATTCCATCGGTTTGCCGTTAATCGACACGATCTTATCGTACTTCATTAAATCAGCTTGCGCTGCTGGAGAGCCTGGAACGATTTGTTCTAAGTATAACTCTGTATTTTCAATGCCAAGATCAGCAATTGAGGCGATTTTTTTATCAGCCGGTAAGTTTAAAGTTAACTGAACCGTTTCTTTTTTATCATTTGTTGTACGTTCAACAGTTAAGTTTGACGTCGCTGCTTGTGTTAAACGAGCAAGATCATTCCAAGATTGCACTTTGCGATCAGCCACTTTGGTGATTTCATCACCCGTGCGTAAGCCAGCTTTAAACGCGTCTGAATCAGGTCTAACTGCTACTAATGTACCTTTTGTATAAGGCATTACTCCAGTGATTGAACCGATTGTTTTTGCGCCGGCAAAAATATTCGGGTTATCAATGCTAGCTACTTGCGCTGATACTGTGCGAGGCTGTTCACCATCTTGTTGCACTTCAATTTGCGCTGCCTGATTTTGTGTTTGGTTTAAAGCGTTTTGAAATTCTTCATAGCTTCTAACTTTTGTGTTGTTCACACTTAAAACTAAATCTTGCGATTTTAAACCAGCGGCTTCAGCAATTGAACCCGTTGTTACTTCAGAGATGCGGGCCGCGCGAGTTTCTTCGCCCGTGTAGGCAATAAAACCAAACACCAAAATTGCGAATAAGAAATTCATTAAAGGGCCTGCAAACACAATCGCGATACGTTGCCATACTGATTTGTGTGTGTAAGATACGGCGCGATCTTCAGGTACAATAGCTTCTGCATCTGTTGACTGTTCACCGAACATTTTTACATAACCACCTAATGGAACTATGGAAATACAGTAAGTGGTATAACCTTTTTTATAACTTAAAATTTTCTTACCGAAGCCTAACGAAAAGACTTCAACGCGAACTCCACAAGCACGGGCAACTAAGAAGTGTCCTAATTCATGGACGAAAACTAAGATCCCTAACAGAATAACGAATGGAACAACGTTAGCGTAAAGATAACCTAAAATACTGAACAAATACGTCATGTTAAAACCCTCGTGGTTTAAAGCATTATTTTAGCATTTTCTAAACTATTAGGTAACTAGATGTGATGTCTTAAGACCAAAGACTATGGTAATTCGCAGCAAAATAAAACAAAGGTGAAGCTAACAGGACCCCGTCGATTCGATCTAAGACACCGCCATGGCCTGGCATAATCGTTCCTGAGTCTTTTACACCAGAAACTCGTTTAATAAGAGATTCGAAAAAATCACCGATTTGGCCTAATAAACCACCGAAAAACCCACAGGCTAAAAGCACCGGTAAAGCCACATCAGTCAGAATAAATGAAAAAGCGTAAGCTGCTAATGTCGAGAAAATTAAACCACCGATAGCACCTTCTAAGCTTTTCTTAGGAGATAATGTCGGAGCTACTTTTCTGTTACCCATGGTTACACCAAATAGATAAGCGCCGATGTCACCGGCAAAGATCACCGCTAATAGGCAGAAAAACCAGTGCATGCCTTTTTGTGAATACACAAGGCCGCTCACGATAGCTGGAATAACTGCTGTATAGATCATGCCGAAAGCTGATTGGGAAACGTAATCAAAGATAGTTTGCAGATCGTTGAATTTTTTATGCAACACGATACCTACAACAACGCTGGCTGCGAAGCTAAGTAAGATAAAAAACATTTGAAAGTCTTTTGTAGGTACTAAAGTTAAAAGTAAGAATGTGGCTAAGTTAATTAAAACAAAAGCATACGTGGCAAATTTAGGGTAGTGAACTTTAAAAACCATACGCGCGATTTCGTAAGAGCCACGCACTGAAGCAAAAAGGATTAAAGCGTAAGTTCCTTTTTCGGCAAAGAAATAAACCAATCCGATTAAGATGAACAAAGCAACAAGTGCCGACAGGGTTCTAGAAATTAAGTTCGGCATGATTTTTTTCTTTTTTGTTAAATAAAGTTTTTAAAACACCTTCGATACGGCCAAAGCGGCGCGAACGGTTTTTAAAATCAGTTAGGGCTTTGTTCAAATCATCTTCTTTGAAGTCGGGCCATAAGATGTTGGTAAAATATAATTCACTGTACGAAGCTTGCCACATCAAGAAGTTAGATAAACGGTATTCACCGCTTGTGCGAATAATTAAATCCGGATCAGGACAGTGAGACGTCATTAAACGTTTATTGATCATGTCTTCGTTAATTTCATTTAAGCTGATTACGCCGTCTTTAAGATCAGTCGCGATAGATTGAACAGCACCAATCATTTCTTGGCGTGAACCGTAGCTAATCGCAAACGTCAGTTTTAAACCTGAACAGTGAGCGGTTCTTACTTTAGCTTCGTTAATCAGGCGTCTAACGTTTGTGGGAACTTTAGATAAATCACCAATGGTATGAAATTGAATATTATTTTTAATTAAGTTTTCAGTTTCGCGAACTAAATAACGTTCCATCAGTTTCATCAATACAGAAACTTCTTCTTGTGGACGGAACCAATTTTCAGTCGAGAAAGCGTATAAAGTTAAATTCTGTAAACCTAGGTTGGCAGCGTGAGTGATAATTTTTTTCGCTACACGCACACCTTTAACATGTCCGAAGGTACGGGGGCGGCCGCGCAGCTGTGCCCAGCGACCGTTTCCATCCATAATAATTGCGACATGTTTGATTTGTGACATTTAAGTAAAATTACAACCTTAGATTGTAAGGATTGATTTTTCTTTTTCGTCAGTTAACTGATCAACTTTTTTGATTGTGTCGTCAGTTAATTTTTGAATGTCTGCTTCGCCTTTTTTAGCTTCATCTTCTGAAACGGCTTTATCTTTTAAAAGCTTTTTAACTTCTTCGTTGGCATCACGGCGGATTAAACGAACAGCTACACGAGCATCTTCAGCGATTTTTTTAACTTGTTTAGCTAAGTCTTTACGACGCTCTTCAGTTAAAGCAGGCACTTTTAAACGGATAACTTTACCGTCGTTGATTGGCGCCATGCCGATATCAGATTTAACGATACCCATTTCGATTTCTTTTAAAATTGAAGTTTCCCAAGGGGCGATTAAGAAAGTTGTCGCATCTGGAGTAGATACAGAAGCCACCTGGTTTAATGGAGATAAGTTACCGTAGTAATTTACGCGAACGGCATCAAGCATAGATACTTGAGCTTTACCTGTACGAACTTTTTTTAACTCTTCGATTAGCGAGTTAACTGCTTTTTCCATTTTCGCTTTTGCGTTTGTTTTTGAAGTTTCGATCATAAATTTCTCCGTGTCTGCTATCTTGCGAAGCTTTGCTTCGACTTAATTATTTAAACAATAAACTAAATTAAACTGCACTCTTTATTTTACAAAACGGTGAACCGTTACTTAACTACAGTGCCGATATTCTCACCAGCAACGGCTTTTAAGATGTTGCCTGGTTTAGCTAAGTCAAAAGTCATAATTGGTAACTTGTTATCCATACAAAGGCTGATCGCCGTTGAATCCATAACTTGTAGGCCTTGTTTTAAAACTTCGATATAGCTGATTGTATCGTATTTTTTTGCATCAGCGTGTTTTTTCGGATCTTTATCGTAGATACCGTCAACTTTAGTCGCTTTCATAATAACTTCAGCGTTGATTTCCATAGCTCTTAAAGAAGCTGCTGTATCTGTTGTAAAATAAGGATTACCTGTACCCGCACCGAAGATCACAAGACGGCCTTTTTCAAGGTGGCGAATTGCTTTACGGCGGATGTATGGTTCTGCAATTTCAGCCATTTCAATCGCTGATTGTACGCGTGTAGGAATTCCGGCTTTTTCAAAAGCATCTTGAAGTGCTAAGGCGTTGATACATGTAGCTAACATGCCCATGTAATCAGAACTTGCACGATCCATGCCTTGAGCAGAAGCGGCTACACCGCGGAAGATATTACCACCACCGATAACAACACCGATTTGTACGCCAGTGTCGAAAGCGGCTTTAACGTCTTGAGCGATTTGAGCAATCACTTGAGCGTTGATTCCTGTTCCTTGTGTGCCAGCTAAGGCCTCACCACTAAGTTTAAGTAAGATGCGTTTGTAAACAGGTTTTGCCACAGGAATCCTTTCGGTGATGAATGAATAATTTTTGCTTGGATAATTCTATGTGAGTAAAGCTCACAAAAAAAAAGCCCTCCGAAGAGAGCTTTTTTATTTTGCTCGGTCTTAGTGACCTTGCATTGAAGCAACTTCAGCTGCGAAGTCGTTCACTTTTTTCTCGATACCAGCGCCTAATTCAAAACGTGTGAAACGTTTGATAGTTAATTCGCCACCAGCTTTTTTACCTGCTTCTTTAGCGTAAGCAGAGATAGTTAAGTCTGGATTTTTTACGAATGCTTGGTCTACTAAGCAGTTCTCAGCTAAGAACTTACGGATTTGACCTTCAACGATTTTTTCGATCATTTCTGGTTTTTTGCCTGATTCTAAGTTCTTTTGTTTTAAGATTTCTTTTTCTTTAGCAACTGTTTCTGGATTCATATCAGCAGAAGATAAAGCCATTGGGTTCATCGCAGCGATATGTAAACAAACGTCAGAAGCGAAAGTTTTTGCATCAATAGATGCTGCAGCAGCAGCCGTCGTAGCTTGAACTTCGATCATTACGCCGATTTTACCTTCACCGTGGATGTATGTGTGAACTAAACCAGTGTCGTTAGTTGTGTACTTTTCAGTACGACGGATAACGATGTTTTCGCCGATTGTAGCGATCGCATTTTTAAGAGCGTCACCAACAGTAGCACCTTTGAACGGTTGAGTTAATAAATCACCAGTAGCTGATGAAGCGATAACGTGATCAACGATTTCGTTTACGAAAGTTTTGAAACCATCGTTACGAGCTACGAAGTCAGTCTCAGAGTTAACTTCAACAACAGCAGCTGTTTTACCAGTAGTTTTAGCAGCTACAGTACCTTCAGCGGCAACACGGTCAGCTTTTTTAGCAGCCGCAGATAAACCTTTTACGCGTAACCATTCAACGGCAGCGTTAAAGTCACCTTTAGATTCTTCTAAAGCTTTTTTACAATCCATCATACCTGCGTTTGTTTTTTCACGCAGTTCTTTAACCATAGATGCAGAGATAGACATGATTTTCTCCCTTAATTTGAAAAATTAGATCTAACAGAGACACAGCTGAGATTACTCAGCTGAATCATCCTTTTTCTCTTCGTTTAATTCTGCTTCGATTTCAACTAGATCAGCTGTACCAGCTGCAACTAATTTACGAGATTTGTTAGCTTTAACAACAGCTGGGCCTGCGCCTTTAGCTGGAGCTGCTTTTTCTGCGCCAGGTTTAGGACCACGAGGACCACGTTTAGCTGGAGCTTCAGAAGTTGCTGCAGCTGCTTCTTTATTGTCAGAAGCTTTGTCAGTCATAGTGCGAGCTTTTTGTTCCCAAACTTTAGCACCTTCAACGTAAGCGTCAGCGATTAAGTTAGAGAATAATTTGATAGAACGGATAGCATCGTCGTTACCTGGGATTGGGTAATCAACTAATTCTGGATCAGAGTTAGTATCAGCGATAGCAACAACTTTGATACCTAATTTTTTCGCTTCTAATACAGCGATGTGTTCTTTAGGAAGATCTACTACGAACATAACCGCAGGGATTTGTTTCATTTCGCGGATACCTTCTAAGTATTCAGTTAAACGGATGTATTCGTTATCTAAACCAGCGCGCTCTTTTTTAGTTAAAAGATTGAAATCGCCTGATTCTTTCATTTTGTCGATTTTACGTAAACGATCGATAGATTGTTTGATCGTTTCGAAGTTTGTTAACATTCCACCTAACCAACGTTTAGTAACAAAGTATTGGCCAGATTTTTTTGCAGCTTCTTGGATTGGTTCGATAGCTTGTTTCTTAGTACCAACCATGATCATTGTTCCACCTTGAGCAGCGATTTCTTTTACGAAATCAGCAGCTTGGTTAGCGCGAACAACTGTTTTTTGTAAGTCGATGATATGGATTCCACCGCGAGCTGTGTAAACATACGGTTTCATTTTTGGGTTCCAGCGTTGTGTTTGGTGACCAAAGTGTACGCCAGCGTCTAACATTTCTTTCATGGTAACTTGTGCCATGTGTATTCCTTTTTTTCTGGTTGTGCCTCCGGGTGGCAGAGCTCGTGAAGTTGGACTTCATAGATTCTTGTGAACCTATTTTTGCGAGTGTTTCCGATGCAACCAATTTAAGCATCAGACCAGGTATTACCATCCCGTGTGTTTTAGTGAGGATCAGAGATAGCAAACTGAAGGGGGGTTAGGCAAGTGGGAAATCCTTATTTTTAGAGCTTCAAGACCTGTTTAATTGAAGGACAACTGAAAAAACCTCCATTATAGTCTAACCCATGAAAAACAGTCTTCTTTTAGTGATCGCGATCGTTATTGGTTTGGTGCCTGCCATGGCTAAAAACTTGTCTTTTGAAACCTATAAACAAAAGCCCAAATTAGTGGTGGTTGTGGTGATCGACCAATTTCGATCTGACTTCTTAACTCGCTATCAAAAAGACTTTATGCCGGCTTCGTCGTTGGGATTTAATCATATGATGAATACAGGCGCTTATTTCGCGCAAAGCACTTACGGCATTCTGCAGGCTATGACTTGTCCGGGGCATGCGATGATTTTAACGGGATCATATCCGGCGCAAACAGGTATTCAGATTAATGAATGGTACGATATTAAAAATAAAAAGCGGGCGTACTGTGCCGATGATGAAGAATTTGTATTCTCTCCGCGCCGTTTAAAAACAACAACATTTGGTGATGAAGTTAAAAATATTCATCCGGATAGCAAAGTGTTTACGGTTTCACTAAAAGATCGCTCGGCGATTTTTTTAGGTGGTCACAGAGCTGATATGGCTTTGTGGTACGAAGATAAACCGAATGAATGGGTTACAACAAAATACTACAACGGTGGAAAAACTCCGGCGTGGTTAGCAAAAATCAATGCTAAACAAAAAACGAAAGGTGACCTTGAAGCTAAAAATATTGAGGCTGCTCTTCTTGGAACTGAAGCTACGATGGATTTAGCGATTACCGCGTTAACTGAAGAAAAATTAGGACAGCGTAATAATTCTGGCCCTGATATTTTAGGTTTAAGTATGTCAAATCACGACATCTTAGGACATAAAGAAGGGCCAGATTCATCGAACTTAAAAAAACTAACTTTGTTTGAAGATAAAATGCTGGCGAAGTTATTCAATGCTTTAAAGCAGAAAAATCTTTTAGATAAAACAGTTGTTGTTTTGACAGCTGATCATGGCATTCCTCCAGCTGGGGATATTCTGCGCGCCGGAAAAATTGCAACAGGTGAATTAGACTTTTTAGGTGTGATTAAATTAGCGAATGAAAAATTAACGAAAGAGCTTGGTTCAAGCGGCTCGACTCCTTGGATTGAAGGGGTATTTGCTTCGCACGTTTATTTAAATCGTACACGTTTGGCTGAAAAAAATATTGAGGCTGGCCGTGCCCAAGACTTAGTAAAAGATATTTTCGCACAGTTGCCTGGCATTTATAAAGTAGTAACACGCGAACAAGTTTTACAAGCGAAAATTCCATATTTTGATTTACGTTTTCCTGTAGAAAATAGTTTTGTGTCTGATGTGGCTGGTGATTTAATGTTAATTCCAGAGCCATTCTTCGCGCAAAAAACCGGAGCCACGGTTAATCATATGACAAACTGGAATTATGACAATTCAGTGCCTGTGATTATGTGGGGGCCTAAATGGTTTCAAGCTGGAGTTTATGCCGGTTCGCGCATTGTAGATATCGCGCCAACACTTTCATTTATCTCTGGAGTTCTTCCACCAGCAAAAGCCAGCGGCCGTGTTTTAGACGAAGCTTTTAAACAAAAAAACTAGACTTACATTTTTTGTAAATATAAATAAAAAATTAGCTATGTGGATAACAAGGCTAATTTTTTTTATTGCTGGATTTCTTTTTAGATTGATCAAATTATCTGTCGAAGGTTTTAGATATGATTTAAAGACATCGACGGGTATTCAATATAGTTTGCTCACAAGAAAGCGCAGCGGTTCATTTTACGCCGTAGAAATGCCCAAAGAATTAGAGTTTCAAATCGAAAAAGAAACTTCTTTTCATAGAGGTTTAAGGGCCATCGGTTTTAAAGGTGAGCCTCAATCAAATGATATAAATTTCGACAGCGAATATTACATTGGCTGTGATGATAAATATTTTAACAAGATTTTAGTCGACGACAATCAATGCCGAGAATTAATTCATTTAATCTTTAAATATAGCGAGTATATTGAACAACTCAACTGTCGAGAAAACGCATTGTTTGTTAAATGCCGTGGAAACATCGAAAATATTGATGTTCTCATTGATTTGCTTCACCAACTTAAGGTTAGAATATGTTTAGGTTTCGAAAGTCTTGGAAATAAAGTTACTCTTAATCCAAGTTCTACTCTGGCATTTATTTTTGATTGTTCTTTTTTGGGTTTATTCACATTAAGTGTGGAATTCTTATTTGAAGTGCTGTTACAAAATGGTCAGCAGTATGCAAGCCATTTAGGGCTTTTCTTTTACGGCTCTATTTTGGGTGTAATAGTTACAGCCATAGGATTATTTTTACTTTCAAAAGTATTTTTTCATTCAGCTCGTATGCTGCAATCAGTTAAGCAAAATTTTGGATTTATTATTATCAGCTGCATATTTTGGGGGACCAAAATGTTTGTTGTAGCTAATCATTCCTTCGACACTTCCGAAGTTATGACGAAAGATATCACAATAACAAAAAAGCAGATCATAACACGTCAATCGGTTGGAAGATATAGTGGTGGGCCATACAAGGTTTGCCAATGGTATTATAAAGAGCCACGCGAGCAATACGCGCGCGTTTTAGAATTGGCGCCTAAAGTCTGCGAATCGGCGAACGAAGGCGATAGAATCGCAATAAAAACACGGAACGGTTTTTTTAATTATCCGTACCGCATTTCGATTAATAATATCGAACTATAAAAGTGTGATTAATAAAGCGATTGCGGCTGGCATCGCTTGAATATAAAGAATTTTTTTTGAAGCGGTCATGGCGCCGTAAACACCAGCTACGATCACACAGCCTAGAAAAAACAATCTTAATTGCTGCGCAAACTCTGGATGCGGACAAAAGAAGGCCCATAATAATCCCGCTGCTAAAAAGCCGTTATAAAGGCCTTGGTTAGCAGCCAGAGTTTTAGATTGTTCAGCAAATTCTTTTGTTAAGCGAAAAGTTTTAAGACCAACGGGAGTCGTCCATAAAAACATTTCAAGCACTAGAAAGTAGATGTGCAAAGCTGCGATCAATAATACGAGTGCTTGAAGTAGAGTGTTTATAATTCCGCCTCTGTTTGAGTTTCTGTTGTTTCAGCTTGTTCTTCAGCAAAATCAGCTTTGGCCATTTGGAAGCCACCAAAACCTAAAGCCGCTAAAGTCATTTGTGACTGTAATAAAGAACCTAATAAATTCGGGTATTGGTTCATTGAAGCTGAAGCAATCCAAAGGTTGTTCACTTTGTGAAGTGTGCCGTTTGAATTCATTTTTAATTCGCCGCCAGAAAGTGGTGGGCTCATGAAAATTCTTTCAGCTTTAATGGCATCAGACATTTCTGGAAACGCACGTTTAATTTGGCGTTTCATTTTCTTTAACACTTCGCCAACGTTTTCAGTTTCTTCAGCTGTTGTTAAATCGATAAAGCTAATCCATTGAGAGATCTGCTGCGCTTTTTGCGTTGGAGATACGTCAGCTGCAACACCTGGTAAGAAACGTCCAGCGCACGGGCCGATGCCGTCGTCAGTTGTTCCATCAAGAACGAATAAACCTTCTTGTTCGGTTGTTAAATCTTGGTGGAATAAATCTAAACAGATCGCCATCCAGTAAGAATCTTTTTTAAGTTTTGCTTTAGCGCGGATATTTAAAACGTCATCTGGTACGATTAACGCTAAATCACGAACTGGGCCAGCAAAGATAAAATTATTCGCGTAATAAGTTTTAGAACCATTCACCACAACATGAGTTAATTGTGGCTCAGCTTTTGAACCTTCTTCCTGCTCAGCAAAACCGAATTTCGTGACATGCGAACGCATTAACGTTTCACCTTGGTATTTATTTTTCAATAACTCCATGATTTGGTGAACCGGTAAAGTAAGTTCTAATTCTTTCGGGCTTAAGAAATAAGAAAACTGATCGTAGAATTCCGGAGATTTGTCGCCGAAACCAACGAACGGTTTAAAACCTGAAGCATCGTAAGTTTGCGGGTGATTTTCTTTTTCAGATTTAATTAATTTTAAACCTAATAAATTTTCTAACTGTTCAACGGCTTTGATTGAAAGATCATTCGCTGGTAAAAAACGTATTCCTGCATCGATCACATTTCCGTTTAATAAAGCTTGGCGATTTGATCCGCCGGTGAAAGCTTCGGCTTCGATCAATAACACGTTTTGTGTTTCTTGAGATAACTGAGTTGCGATTGTTTGGCCGGTTAAGCCGCTTCCAATGATGATGTAATCGTAGATGTGCATACTAATACGATCAGAAAACTTTGGATTTGATGCAACAAAAAAGGGGAATATTTACGGGGAATTATTTATCTAACGCATTTGATCACGAGCTTTAAAGCCCAGCGGGTAGGCGCTTTCAGGAAATCGTGCCGATCAAGAATGCAGGCTGCTTTTGGGGAGTAGCGGTAATAAAAATAAATAAATTTTCTGCCTAAAAAAGTCTGTTTTAAGACAGAGTCGCGATAATTGCGTAGGAACATAACATCGCTATGGGTTGGCGATTGGTACGCCGAACTTGCGATAAAACAACGACCTGCTTTTCCCATGGCTGCAAGAAAGATTTTTACATTTTCCGGATGGCGGGCCACTTTGATAAAGTCTTGCGCCTGTTTGATGATATGGTTGTGGAGTGGTGTTACAGGTGCAAAAAGAGATAATTGTTTGGCGTAAGCGGCCTGACGTTCGTTGAATTTTTGGCTGGTGTCGTAAATACGCATTAAATCCCAGTAAACACCGGCGACGATAGACATTTCGGCCGTTTTAGAATTTTCTTTGAAAACTTCAGGTGTTAAATTTCCTTGGGCGACGTTAAAAGACAATTCAAGAATGCGCAGATATTTTTCATAACTAACAGCGGCTTCGCCATATTGTTTAACCTGCATGGCGCGATGACCGCGTTGAAGCAACGCTTTGCGCATTTCCCACATTTTTTCTCGGCGTTCGAGCTGCGCTCTTTCGATCGCAGTTAACCGAGATTCTTGTTTAGGTTTGTTGTCTTGTGCCACAATTAATTATTTTACAACAGGCTCATGGGGTCAACATCGACCAGGACTTTTACTTGGGCGGGAATCCATTTTTCATCTGAGATAATTTGACGTGCTAACTGGTTTAATTCGACAGCTTTCGTCCCTTTTAGAATTAAATGATACCTGTACTGGTTTTTTAAACGAGAAAGTGGTGAAGCCGCTGGACCTAAGACTTCAATCTGTGAATAAAACTGTGGATATTTTTCTTTCAACGCCTGAGCGCGTGCCAAAATATATTTTGCCGTGGTTTGCGATTTTTCTTGCGACATTGACGTCACTCGAAACGACAGCATTTTTTGAAATGGCGGATATTTTAACGGCGAACGGTTGAGTAATTCATGTTCTGCAAAACCAACGTAATCGTGCTTTTGCGCAAACTGTAGAGATTCATGTTCGGTATTGTACGCTTGAATCACGACTGATCCCGGCGATTCATCACCGGTCACATGACGGCCAGCGCGTCCCGCCATCTGTGTAATAAGCTGAAAACTTTTTTCGCTCGACCTGAAATCAGGAAGATTAAATCCCACGTCAGCTAAGAGTAATCCAACAAGTTTTAATTTTGGAAAATCCAAACCTTTCGCGATCATTTGTGTGCCGATCAAAATATCGATTTCACCTTGTTCCATCTTGTTGATCAGTTCTTCCATCTCAACACGGTTGGTGATTTCGTCTCTGTCGGCGCGAGCAATTTTTTTATCAGGAAATAAAGTTTTTAAATCTTCTTCAACGCGTTCTGTACCAAGCCCCAGAGGAGTTAATTCTCCCTCTGAGCAATCGGGGCATTTAACTTCAAAATTTTGGTGATAATCGCAGTAGTGACACACCAAGTGGTGCCTTGCGTGCAGGGTTAAGCTGATATCGCAGTTCGGACAATCTGCAGTGTAACCGCAACTCGGGCAGAACACGACTTGTGCCATGCCACGGCGATTTAATAAGAGTGCTACTTGTTCATTATTAGCTAATGACACTGACATACGATTGAAAAGTTCTGTCGATAACCAAAATGGAATTGTACTTTTTCGTTCAGAATTTTCTTTTTCTAAGCGCATATCAGTGATGGTCACTTCAGGCAGCGGACGATCTGCCACGCGTGACACTAAAGAATGTAACTGGTATTTGTTTTCGCTGGCGTTCTTCCACGATTCTAAACTAGGCGTAGCTGATCCTAAGATCACCGCACAGTTATTGTGTTTAGCCAGCATGATCGCGCAATCGCGGCCATTGTATTTTAATTTTTCGTCTTGTTTAAAACTCGTTTCGTGCTCTTCATCGACAACGATTAAACCGATATTGTCGACAGGACAAAAAAGTGCTGAGCGCGCGCCGATTAAAATATTTTTTTCGCCTTGAATGATTTCCCACCACTGGTTTGTGCGTTCACGATCAGTTAATTGCGAATGCAGCACAGCCACTTGATCACCAAAACGCTCAACAAAGCGGTTCACGAGTTGCGGCGTTAAAGAAATTTCAGGAAGTAAAAACATTCCCTTTTGTTTTTTTTCTAAACACTGTTCAAAAAGGCGTAAGTAAATCTCTGTTTTTCCAGAACCAGTGACTCCGTGAATAAGATGAGTTTTAAAACCGCTGCTTAAAGAAATACTTTCGACACATTTTTTTTGTTCGGGCATTAATTCTGGTTTTGGTTTTGGTGCAAGGTTCGGAATCACCGGCGGGCGTTTTGAGGCGCGTGTTTTGGTTTGTTTGGCCAATGGGGGAAAAGCTAAGTTCATCACTTGGCCAATCGGGTGAATATAATATTCAGCCACCCACTCAAGCCACGTTAAGTAGGGATCTTTTAATTTAATCCATTCTTCATTGATAGAAGCTACAGGTTTTAACTTAACTTCTTTGCCAAATTCTTTATTAATTTCTTCCTGAGTTGTCGTAAATGTAGAAAGAACAAAGCCTTTTACGTTTCTGTTTCCTAAAGTCACATTCACGACATCGCCGCGAGAAACTGTGAAATCGGGATTTTGAAGATAGGTTAAAGGATCTAGTAAAGGCGCATCGACTGCGACTTTAACTACATTCATCTAAACCTCTTGTAAAAGTCTTCAACCACTTGAGCGATGCTGCTTGATTCGTTAAAAGCAAGCTCTGTTGGTAATTCAAAGTTCTGTGGATAAAACTGTTGGATAGTCGCTGCGTTTTTAACTGAAAAAGATTTAACTTTGACAGTAGCTGTAGCACCGGCCCATTTGATCACTTGAGTTTTGGCAATCCAGAAATCGTCTTTCACATTCACGTAATCAGAAAAGCTGATCTCGGTGCCTGAAGGCATTCTGATTTTACGAATTAAGAAATCATCTTGATCAATCCAGATTTGCGGACTTTTGTTTTCACTTTGCGAAGCTTCGCCGATCGCAATACATACGCGGCCATCTGCTTTAGATAATCTTGTCTTTTCATTGATTCCTAATTCGCGCAAGTACTGCATGAATGAATCGCTGGAACGAACAAAAATTAAACGCTGGTAAAAATCATTCCCTACCGGAGTTTGAGTTTTGCTTTTTCCAACAACAGATGTTTTTTGTTTTGAATTAAATAAAGAATTTACTTTGATGTTTTCTTTGTACGGCTCTAACCCATTCGCTGAAACTTTTAAGTTGCGATCGCCTTCAATCAACCAATTTTCTTGAGTCTTAAGAGAATCTTTGCCGACTTTAAAAGTAACTTCTTGATCGATTGAAATTGAAGTGCGGCCTGTCTTTGCGACAGTTTTTTTAACCACGAAATCTAAAGGCAGAACGAAAGTCCAGGCCGTTGAGGCAGATAATAAAGAAAATAATAAAATTGTAGTGACCAAAGTCAGGCGTAGAGCTGATTTCATACAAAAAATATATCATAATGAGACAAGAAGTTTAGTCCGAAAGATAAGTAACAGCTCGTGTTACATAAATCTGATATAATGGTGAAGAGATGAAGTTAGTTCACGTCATTAAAATTTTGTTGCTAACGCTGCCTGCGGCGATGTTTTCTTGTACGCAGACAGGTGAAGGTATTTTAAACAACCAAAGTACTCTTTCTGAAACTGTCGACAACTACACCAAACAAGCTCCATTTGCTTATGATATAGCTGCAGACACAATCTCTTACAATTCTTGCCCTAATTTTGCACCTAATGGTGCTACGACAGCAGCTTTTCCAGCCTTAACAATTGGTGTGAATGAAGGTTTTGTTACAAATAATGGAAATGGCGCCGTAAAAGGCGGGCTTAAATTAAGAACTGCTTTTTTACAGCACATCGGCCGTTACATTAAACCGCAATCACCATCGACAACAGTGACTCCAGAGCAAGTCAAATTTGTTTTACAAAATTCAACAGCGAATGCGGGCGCGTATTTGCAATATTCAGTCAGAAAAAAAACTGATTTAACACTAAATCTGGACCTGATTGCTCCTGGCGCAAGTGGTGATATTCAATCGTTGATTCCAGTGCGCGACCGCGATGCCGTTGTGTTTTTGCAAGATATAACGTCTGGTTATGTAGGACACACGCTTACAAAAGATGTTCGTTTTACGCCAACAGGTACAGTGCTTTCAGAAGGACCTCGTACGTACAATTTATCAGACACTTTAGATCCGGTGGTTATTCAGGGCTCTTTTGGTCTTAATCAAACAATTGACGATAGTTACAAGCCTTCAAGTGACAGCAACTCGACGAACAATCCCGAAAACTTTTTAGGGCTTGGCGAATATTACAGCGATTTCGTTCGTAAAAAATTTAATTCCACAAGTGCTGACCGAGTTATTTTAACGGCTGTTTTTGGTGGTAAAGCCGCTGATATGGGTGGTAGCGCTGAACAAACAGAAGAAACGATCAGCCAAATTCGCCGTCAGTCGACAGACTTATCAAAAGCGTTTGGCCGCGGTTATAGCTTAAAATTTGAATCTAAAAATAAAAATGTAGCTGGCTGGGTGAATAATATTATGTCGGGAACAGCCGTTACTGAATTTGATTTATCAACAGGTACGACTGTGCAAGGGGCTCAGTGGACTTGTGAAAACTTCATTATCGCTTTACCTGCCCATTACGATAATAAAAAATTAGGCGAACCAACATGTAGTCCTTTGATGGCCGGTGATTTAACTGGTGCCAATGCAGCCCGCCAATTAGCAGTTAAAAAAATTCGCCGCCAGCATTCAGCTTTAGATTGGAATATTGGTTTATTTATTCCTAAAGACACAGTTTTAGGTACAACAGTTCAAGATCGTATTGCGAATCGTTCGAAATATCAGATCTGCGTTTCTCCGCGCAAAAATAGTTGCTATTTACCGACGACAAATATTTTTGCTTCCGATGGACCTAACGTAGGTAAAGATGCGGGTATTCAGTACGACACGACTAAAGAGTGTTATTTAACAGCGTATAACTTAATGGGTGCCAACTATTCGAGTGCAACAACGCCTGATGCAAAACGTCTTTTAGGCCGTTGCGCGAACTATTTAAGTGTGTGCACACGTTCTTCGACAAATTTCTAATCGAACTTCTTGGTTTTTTTAAAATTCCTGTTTAGGCTTATTCACATGAAATATGTGTTAATTTTATTTTTATCGTGTTCTGCATTTGCTCAAACATTTGAAAACTTAGGATCAGTATCAACTTCTTTAGGGGGTGCTGGTGTTGGTGCGATTAATCAAGTGGATGGAGCTTTTAATAACCCTGCAGCCTTTGCGTTGTTTGAACAGCGCTCAGCTGACTTAAGTTATTCAAAAGACTTATTTCGCATTTCTTTAGCTGATAACGGGATGGAAGCTTTATTTCCGGCGATGTTAGGTTACAGCCAAAGTGATATTGATGATGTGAAAGTAAAAGCTTTTTATCTGGGCTTAGCTTACGTATTTAGCCAGAAATTTTCTGTGGGTGCTAACTTTGGTTTTCAAGAAACTAAAATTCCATTTAGTGATGATAAATTCAGACAAAATTTAGTTGATGTTGGTGTGATGTTCCGTCCGAACGCGTGGTTTTCGGTTGGAGCTTCAGTGAAAAATCAACCCATGAACGATACGGATCTGCCAGAGACTTGGGATGACCGCCCAACTCAGGCTGTAGGTTTTGAGGTTAAATACGACGAATTAGTGAATGTTCGCGGGGAGTACGAGACCGGCAAAAATGCTAATTCTGACCAAAGAGCCATCGTTAAAGGGGGCTTAGAAATCCTGATGAATGAGTGGATGCAGCTGCGTTTAGGGTACCAAAATAACAATATTATCTCTCAGAACTATTTTACCGCAGGTTTAGGCTTTGGTGGCCCTCAATTTGGGCTTCATTATGCCTATGTAAAAGAGTCGGAATTTGAAAAAGAAACCCATCACTCAATTGACTTAGCAGTTCCGTTTTGATAATCCTATCGTTCTAATTTTGCTTAATTAATTAACAAGGCTTAAAAGCGAGGACTAAAATGGCTTCAAAAACGAAAAAACTAGAGTTCATCCGTGAACGTAAAAAATCAACTTCTGGCAAAAAAAGAAAAGCTGGCATCCGTACAAAAGGATCTACTAAATCTAAAAAAGAACTTTTCGGCGACAAATAGTCTCTGTTAATTTTTACGATTTAAATAATAAAAAAGCCGAATATTTTATTCGGCTTTTTTAGTTTCTGGAATTTGTTTTTCTATTATCTTAAAGCTGCGCGACGACGTAATGTTGCAGGCATTTGCTGAACATCACCTTTTAATGTCCATACTTGAGGAATCTCTACCCAGCCTTGTTGGCCAGGATAAAAGCGCCATTTTTTAAGAGCCGCTAATGTTTTGCCATCTAAATTTTTATAACCTGTTGAAGTTAATAGGCGGAAGTTTATTAAGCCACCTTCTTTAGTTACGTAGGCTTGGAAAGTTACGCGACCTTGTTGGCGGTTGAGACGTTCTTCAACAGAATAACTTGGTTTTGGATTACCCGGAATTTGGCGTAATTGATCGATCGAACGAACTCCCGTTGGGGAACCAGCAGCGGCTTTCGCGGTTTCGTTTGAACCTGATGAACCACGTCCCACGCCGGCATCACCTGTGCCACGGCTGCGCGAAGCTGCAGCTAAGGCTTCAGCTTTTTCACGAGCCGCACGTTCAGCAGCGGCTGCATTTTCAGAAGCTTTTAATCGAGCGACTGCAGCTGCATTTTTTGTACGTGTTGCCATTAATTCATCGTTAGCTAAACGAGACTGAGCGGCAAATTTATTTTCTAAAGCTTTAAGTGATTCATCTGATTGGTCACCGATTTCACGGGCTTGGTCATCCATACGGGCTTTTTCGGCACGAATAGCCGCTTCGTTAGCGTGATCGATATTTTTAAATTCAGATTCAAGTTCGTCATCACCCATTTTTCCAACTTGAGCCGCTTCAACGCCGTCGAAATCTAATTTCGGTGCTGGAATATCTTCTAATGTTTCAGGAACACCAGAGCGTGACGGAGCGTATGTCGCTGTTTTGGCCGCGCCACCAGAAGTTTTTGTTTTTACAGTCGCCATTTTAGATTTAGAAACTTTTGAAGTTTTCGCAGGGCCTTTAACAACAACGTCTTCTTTGGCATCAAGCGGAGCTGCAGGCGCTGGAGCATGAGCTGTTTTTCCGCCACGAGTAGGTTTTACGTTTTCGCCTTTAGCGATTTCAGGTTGAATGGGTTTAACTGGCATTGGCGGAAGTTCTTGAACCGCTTCGAATTCAACCAAGATGGGTTCAGATTTTAATTTCTCCATGACTGGAACGGTTACGAATAAAGCACCGATCGCTAAGGCCGCATGGATAATAACCGACATACCAAAATATTTTGAAGAATCGCGGTTGCGATAGCTGACTGAATCTTCGAAATAGTAATCGTAAACCCCTGATGACATAAAACACCCCAAATAATAAATTGCGGAAAAATTCAATCAGAGATGTTTCAAGTATCGCGCCAGCTCTAAACCAATGGGTTTAAGCCTTATCTGGGGCTTCGGGAATTTTTTACAAGGGTGTTTCACCAATTGTCAGGGTCTATGAAACCCGACAGCGAGAACTACTCGCCGTCGTTTGTTTCGACTAAACCTTCAGGCATAACTTGCTTGCGTAAGCAGTCAGCTAGGTACTGGTGATCGGGGTGGCCCACGATTTCCATAGCCTCATTGATGGGGCGTGGATCTGGGTTAAGGAGTTTGATTTTTTTCACGTCTAGAATGTGCTTAAGCGTGTTTTCAAGTTCTGCTTTTGAATGTTGACCTTGCGCCACGGCTGACATGATTCCTTCAATTGCCACAGGAGGAGATTCTGGTTCGTTACAATAAAGAAGTAATTCTGCACCGGCTTGTAGGGCGCGAACAGGAATAAAAGCTTTATCGTAATGTTTAGCCATTGCTTTCATGTCTAAATCATCGGTGATAATTAAACCTTTATATTTTAATTCATCACGAAGCATTTTTTTTAAGAAAAATTCCGAAAGAGTTGCCGGCCAGTCCTTATCAACTGATTTAAATAAAATGTGCGCCGTCATAACCATATCCACGCGGCTGCGAAGTGCTTTTTTAAACGGAACTAGTTCAACTTCGTGTAAACGCTTTAGATCAGCTTCTTCAACGGGTAATTCTTCGTGCGAATCAATAATAGTGTGACCATGGCCCGGAAAATGTTTAGCACAAGATAAAATGCCTGATTTGATGTAACCGCGAACTAAAGCTGAGGCCATTTTTTCAACTTGATGGGGATCAGAACTTACCGCGCGGTCGCCAATCACTGTGTTGGCTGGGTTTGTAAAAACATCTACGCATGGAGCGAAGTCTAAGTTAATACCCACGGCCATCATTTCTAAACCCATACGGTGAGCGAAATGAAAAGCTACAGTCGGCGCGTCTAGGTCGCCTACAGTTTTAAGCGGTGGCCATTTAGTAAATGGTTCTTTCAGGCGGTGAACACGTCCACCTTCCATGTCGATACCGATAAACAGTGGGGCTTTTGAAGCCATTTTGTGACGTAAAGATTGGATTTCGGCACACAAATCACGAATTTGTTCTGGAGTTGATAAGTTTCTCGCGAATAACACCACACCGGAAATATTATTTTCAACGATAAACTTTTTTTCTGATTCAGTGAGAGTGTGTCCAGAAACGCCAATCAACATGTGTTGGCCGATAAGTTCGTTTAATTTCATTTGTTTTTACCTTGTGTGTCTTTTAGTTGTTTAAAACGTTTGTTTTACCTTTAGGTACGTTACCAAAAACTTTCTCTAAAGTACCAGCAGAAACTTTAACTCCTTGCACGGCTTCTTCAGAAATTTTCATTAACTCAGTCTCAATACCTGTTGCCGGAGTTAAAGCCGAAATATTTTGTCCTTGGTTAGTAATGTAATTTTCGTACTCCATGCCGGCGAATGAATTATTCGCTTTAAGAAGTTGTAAGATGCCACGAGAAACCATTTTTTTCTCGATTGATGAGGTTCCTTTTGTGACATCACCCAGTTCTTCGGCTACGGCATTAAACTCGAATTTAGTTCCGGTTTTTAAACCTTCTTTGCTGTTTAACATCATGTAATAAAGAGAGCTTGATAAGAAAGTGCCTTTAGGAAGTTTTTTAGAAACTTTTGATTTTTCGCCGTTTTCCATAACGATGCCAGACATTGTTTCACCTTTAAATGTCATATCGATCGTTTTGCTTTTTCCTCCGTCAGTAGCCAAGTAAGAATAGCTAATAGGTTTAAAATCAGTTGTTGAAATCGCCGTTAAAGATTCAGTCATGTTAAATCCGTTTTTACCTAAGCGCATAAACGAAATTGTTTTAAATTCTTTTGTTTTTGGATCGATTTCATTACGTAAAATAAAAAAGCCAATATGTTTTTTGAACTGGCTGACCTTGTAATAGCCTTCAAACAAAATTTCGGCCTGTGAAAAACTTAAAAATGTGACTTGAACTAAAATGGCGATAAGTAAACGGCTAAACATAAAAACTAGAACCTTTCGTGATTAAAAACGTTTCTCTAATTTAAATGATTGTCTCATTATTGACATCATCACACCATTAGGTGCACGACGATTTTATGACCTTGGTCTGGACTGGACGCTCTTGAAAAAACCAGATACGCTTATATGATCATGAGTCATGCGCAGCAAAAAACCAAAAAACGCTTCGTTTTAACGATGCGAAATCAAAAAGGCCAAGTGGGCATTTTTGTTGCGCTTATTTTTCAGGTGATCTTCGTATTTTTCGCCATGCTTGTGAATGTAGGATTAGTTGTTCACCACAAAATTAATTTACAACAATCAACTGACCTAGCAGCGTATTACGGGGCGATGAAACAAGCCGAAATGATGAACATGATGGCGCATGTAAATTATCAAATTCGCCAGGCGTGGAAATTGTTTGCTTGGCGCTATCGTGTATTGGGTACTTTTGGCATTGAGCAAGATGCTCCGTCAAATCCAGAATCAGCAATGGATATTCAGTTTCCAATATCATGGAAAGGCACTCGGCAACCAAAGTATAATTTGAGATCGCAGAGTTTTTCGTGTCCACCAACAGCTAATAATATTGCCAGAGGTATTACGATCACTGACGTTCCCTTTATGTGTATGGGACATAACGGATTTGCTGACTGGATTTCAGGAAACAACACGATGTCTGAAACCTACTGCAAAATCAATTGTCAGGCTCTTGATTCATTGGGAGGAAGTGCGTTTACTATTAACGCTGTTCCTTCTGTAAAAACGGATTGTATTGCCGGAAACTGTTTAGGTGCTTCAATCGATAGAGCTATTGAACAAACCAATAATATCTTACGTAACACTTGTACTAAACTGGGGCCGATCACCACCCAAATGTTAGCTCTGTATTACGGTAATTACATTAAAGACACCGCAAACCGTAAAAACTTTATTTGGATGATGGCCAAAAATCTGGGTTTATCTGAAGAAGAAATGCTTGATATCGATGGTAACAAAGTTATAACCGGTGTTAAAAATACTTTACGAAATAATTTAACTGAAGCGAATTCGACCTCAATGAAAGAAGAGAATATTGTTGCCTACAATGGAGTTAAAGCTCAGGGTGGTGGAACTAGCTTTGCTGAACAAATGTTAAATGAAATTACCTTTCAACGGCTGATGTTTTATTTAATCGATTGTGAATATACGAATGTTCAAGCTAACGGGGCCGGCGATTCTACAATTAGAATTAAGCCGCTTTATATACCCGGTACTAATGATATCGATGGCAATATTAAAACTAATTTGCAATATATTATGAGTGGAGCGGGTATTCAGGGTGTATCTGATTTATTTGCTCTGAACTCAGAAAAAGTAAACACCCTTGGTTACGAAAAAAATCCGTGGATTCAAGTTTATTATGGCGTGAAAGCGACCAGTGAACCAAAAATCCCATTTCTTCCTTTAACAAAAATTAAATTGCATGCGGTCTCTTTTGCGAAACCCTTCGGTGGAACAATGGGGCCGTGGTATTATAAAAAGTGGCCTTCTGGAAGTTTCAAAAGCGGTAATGGCGATGATTTAACTGATCGTACGGATCAAAATCTTCCGGTTAAAACTGTTGCCAGTATGCCAGGAGTTCAGACATTAAAAAGTGTGCGCGAATTTCTTCCGAATTATTCAACGTATGTTGGTGATGTTTATTCAAATGATAGTGCATCACAAGATCCGAGTAATAAAGGTGGATTGGCGAATACTAAAATCGTCGCGTTTTATCACGCCTTACTTGCGAACAAATATGGTGTGGGTAATGTTAGTCCGTCATCTTCTGATAAAACGCAAGAACCTAAGATGGGAACCTTTCACGACAAACCACAAAGTTGGCCTAAATACAGTGAATGGTATCATTTGAATACGCCTTTGACTTCTCCACAGTACGATTCATTGGCTGTTGATAGATTATCTGGTGCGAAAAATACGTATATGCGTGATATTGAGCTCTCAGTTGTTTCGCCGAACCAGTTTGATGCCACATATTACTCGATTGATCCTAATTTTGCTCAAAACTATGTAGATCGCTTGAAGGATGGCGATGCTATGCAAAAAATTAAATCGGCTACGGGTACAGCAGACGAAATAGCATTTCCTATTGATTTTGGAAATAGCGGTGGAACAACAATTAACGGCATGCCGCGCTCGCCTTATTTCAGTGTTCGAAATCAAATGCAGGTTACAAATGAATTATTTAAAAATGCCAAAAACGATATTGTCAGTCGTTATGGCAATGGCTCCAGCGAAATGCTTTTTGCACTGGATGTGCTTGCGACAAAGCAGTCTTCACTTCTTACGGGTTGGACATTTTTAAATTTAACAGCGGACGGGTATAACTCTTTTCCAAGTCCTGATAAGACAGGTGGCAAGTACACTATGTTATTTGGTACTTGCGATCCTGCACTTAATCCATGGACAGATTCGTACTTATCACCAAGCCTTGTCGACGCGAACTTGCCGGCAGCACCTGGTAACTGTGTAAGTGGTGGTCGCGTGGGTTATTCGGTAAAAATCATTTCAAGCCAAGTTCTTCGGGGAACAGGTGAGCCGTTTCAAAATCTTGGTGGCAGTGGCGTAGGTGGACCAATTCAAAATCCGGTTTCAGAATCTTTTTTACAGTTCTAAATAAAATTCTTTTTTATTTTTCTCAAAATAAGACACTCAGTTCGTACTGGATCAAGGTTGTAAAAATCGTCTTAACAAATTTAAGTTTCTAGACTTTTGGGCCGATATTAAAGAGTAGTCAGGGGGAACTGTGACTAAAAATCATATCCTTATTAAAAGTGTCGCACTTGGTGTATTACTAATGCTTTCGCCGTTCGCGCAAGCTGCTGATGGCATAAATCGCTCTCAAGTTGAGTACTTTAATAAACTTTATAAAAGCCAGTCTCCGAAATGTTTTGTTCCTGAGGCCACCAAAGCTCGTATTATTGCTGGGCTTGAAGATAAGTGCTTAATCAGAACAACTTCGAATAACGAATCATACATTAGTGGTATTAAGCCAGCATGTACTGAGGCTTCTGTAAAAGCATCGGCTGATTCAGAAGTTAATGCCATTTGCGCGAATACGGCACAGCAAGCTGAACAGAATGCAGTTGCAAAACAAGCTGCAGCAGCTCAACAACAAAAAGACAGAGCCGCTCGTGTTGCAGCTGCTCAAGATAGAGACCAGCAAGAAAATGCAGCTTTTGGAACTATGGCGGGAGCCGTTGGAAATTTGATGTTCGCACAGAAGAGCAATACGAAGAAGGATGGTTCATCAGATAAAAAATCTGATGCTTCGACGACTTCTTCAGCAAGTGGTAATAAAGAAACTAATGACTCTAAAGGTGCTACGTCAACGCCTAGTTCTACTTCAGCAGTAGCAGCGAAAACCCCTGAGATACCAAAAGCTTCTTATACTTATGATGGTCCGGATGGAACCAAAGTTATAGCCACTCAAAATGATAAAGGTGATTACGTTATTAATCAGCTTGATGGAAATAATAAGCCTATTGCTGGTAAAGAAACTACAGTACCTCCGACTGAATTACACAGTACTCTTAAGGGTGAAAAATATGGTGTTGATTCTTCAACGGGAAAACTTTCACAACCAGAAACTCTCAAGGCAATGAAAGAGAGCCCAGAGCCCATTAAATCTACTGCAGAAAAAGGTGCTGGAGATGGTAAGCTCGAGCAAAAGCCAGACGAGATTCTAGAAAAGCGTCATGCCGCTTCAAAACAGGAAGATGAGGCCTTATCCGCGAAATTGGATGCTATCCAAACAAAAATTAACGCGGCCACTGGAAAAGTTGGGCCAGAGGCGACAACAATTTGCACTGAGACAATGGGGCAAAATCCAGAGTGTACAGCAGGAACTCCGCAGTTTGTGATGAATTGCGTACAGCAGAGTTTAAATGAGTTAAAAGCAGACCAAGAGGAATTAAAAAAAGACAAAATTGCTTGTTCGGACACATCGGCTCAAGCCGCAAGACTGTGTTCAATGGTACGTAGTGAAAAAGCACAACAGGTTCAACAGATCATGTCGGTTGGTGCAACAGTTTTATCAAAGGTAACTGCCGCTTCAGAAGCCTGCGGTACAACATCAAGTTTAAATAAAATTGCCCAAGGGGGCATGTTAGCAGCCCAAGCTGCTTGTTCAGGAATGAAATATCGTTGTGATTTCAGTTGTAAATCAGCAGAAAACTCTCTAAAGAAAATGACAGCAAAAATCGAAGCATCTATCCAAAAATGCGGCGCCTCGAGATTAACAACAGCACCTACTGCTGGGCCAGCTATCGATGTTGCGTTCAATGAATATAAAGCTATGCTTGAAAAACAGCTGACGCCTGAAAGCGCTGTTCCTGCTTCAGTTGCACAATGTGAAAACCATAAATTAGATATGGCTACGATGGGCTTAGCCGCTCTTGGTTTCTTATCTGCAGCTCAAGATGCGCAAAAGTGTAAAGAGCAGTTAGCTTCCGGTGGTGGTGGCGGTAATGGTTCGTCAACATCAGGTATGGCCGGTCCGCAAATGACGACGGCTGAATATTGTAGTCAGCCACAAAATGCTGCGAGTATTACTTGTAAATGTACAGCAAATCCAAATGCTGAAGGTTGTACGGGTTCGTTAATGAATTCAGGCGTTGCTTTAGGAAAAATCAATACTAATGGTGGCCTTTCAGGTTTTGCGAGCGCAAAACAAAATGGATTAAGTTCTCTTGATTCAACAGGCAAAAAAGCTACTGCAGACTCTTCAGAACCTCCTCCAGGAGCAGGTTTAAGTGAAGCAGCCCGTGAAGCTTTAGGAATTGGTGCGACAGCAGCTGGTGGTACAGGCGCTACTGGTAATTTCGGAAGCGGTTCTGAAAGTTCTAAAGCGGTTGCTAAAGAAGAAAAAGAAAAACCTAAGTTTGGATTTTTCTCAAGCCTTGGTGCCATGCTAAGTGGTGGCAAAAGCGCTAACCAAGCCGCCAAAGCAGCAATTCGTAATTATGAACAAGACCAAGCCATCAAACGTAAAGTAGCGTCGGACCAAGTACGCGCTGAAATTACGACGGCGTCTGGTAAATCAAACTTTGATAAAATTAGTAATCGCTACCGCGAAAGCGCAAGTAGCTTTGAGAAATAATTAGGTGTCGGGGGATACTATGAAACGAAATTCAAGCTTAGCAAAAATTGTTTTAGCGGCCATTTTCTTTCAAGCGCATTTTGCGATTGCCGCCGAAAACTATGCTCAACAAACAAATGCTGAAGCCAACGGTGATGCGGCATTGCAGCCGATCACTTGTCAGAAGGTGGTTTCGCCGTATTGGAATTCTGATCAGGGTGGTTCTCCTCCGATGGTGGATGACCCAGCTTGCGTGCGAGAAAACAACCGTCGTGCACAGCTTCGCGCCAATGCTGTTGGTGCACAAAACATGGCCGCACGTGTGAGTGCCGGTGATGGTACAGACTTAGTGGCACCAAAAGCTCCACCGTATACTTGCGGTAGTATGGATCCACATTCTTCTGAGTATCGTTCTTGTCAAAGCGCTTACGATGCAGCTAACAGACAATATCAAAAAGATTTAGAAGTTTATAACTTAGCGCAAAAAGAAATTAAAAAAGGTCAGACCGATAAAGAAAATGCAGCCATTGAAGAACAAAAAAATAAATCGGCAGCAGCAACTTTAGCAGAAATTAAAGCTAAAAATGACCAAGGTAAAAAAAGTTACGATGGTACAGCTAAGACAGCTATGATGCTTGGTTTAGGTTTCGTCGCTGCGGGAACTGCTTGTGCTTCTTCTTGTCCAACAGGGTGTTGTGGAGCTGCCCCAGGTCTTTTCGCAGCCGCAGCAGCACAATTTTTAATTAACTCAAAAGCAAAAAAGCAATCAGCAGAGCATGCGCAATCTGCAGCAAATGCTTGCCAATCGTTAAATCAATTATCTTCACAATCTACAAATTGTTCGACCACAGCTGATGGAAGCAATTCATCAACAACAGCTTCTTACGATCCTTTAACTGGTAAATGTTTACCTGAAGGCTCAGAAGATTGTAAGCAAGTACCAACAACTTCAGTATTGCCACCAACAGTCAGAGATTCTTTAAAAGCCAGTGGTTTTGTGATGGGTAAATTGAACGGAGATCAATTCTCTATATTACCAGATGGCAGTGTGAAGCTTAAAAATGGTAAGACTTATAAAGATGGTGACTTTAAAGATATGAATTCTTTAATGAGCATGGGACTTTCGGCGTCAGCCGCTAAAGGTGTAATGGATTCTTTATCGTTAGGTGGAGCAGCTGGGTTAGCTAAAGCAGGTTTAGGCAAAGAGAAAAATAAAAAAGAAAACTATAGTGGTGGTTTTAGTGGTCCAGATGGCACAACAACTATAGTTGATACAGGTAAAGGTGCGGAGGCAGGTGCTAAAGCCTACACTGATGATTTAGCTAAAGGCAAAGAAGACAAATTCTCTGATGAACGTAAACCTTCTTCTGAAGGTCTAGCTAAAGAGTTTAACGGAGAACTTATCGGCGTTGCCGGTGACGATATCTTCTTAATGATGAACCGTCGTTATAAGCTTAAATCAGAGCAGGACTCATTCATCGCTCAAGACTTGAAATAGTCTGATCTAGCTTAGAAATTATTTTGTCAAATATGTTTAAGGTCGCCATAATTAAAGTCAGGGTGAAACCCTGCGGAGCAAAAAGTGGCGACCTTAAAAGTTTTAGGCATCATGAGCGGCACTAGTCTTGATGGTGTTGATTTCGTAAAAGTTAAAATCACTAAATCTAAACTGCAGTGTGAATACCAGGGCATGGAATCGTTTACCTTTCCTGCGCTATTAAAGAAAAAACTATTGCGTGCAGCCCAAAACGAAATGAATGTGGCCGAGCTGTCGTTACTGAATCATGAACTGGGTCGCTTCTATGCCGATTGTTTTAAACAGCTGCCAAAAGCTCTTAAAGGTGTAGATTTAATCGGCTTACATGGCCAAACTGTTTTTCATCAAGGTAAAGTCGCGACCACCCAAATCGGTGAACCCAGTTATTTAGCGTTAGCTTCAGGTAAAAAAGTTGTTTCTAATTTTCGTTCAGCCGATATTGCAGCTGGCGGTGAAGGTGCTCCATTAGCTCCATTTTTTCATCAAACTATTTTCGGTGATAAAAAAAGAACTGTGAGTCTTCACAATTTAGGCGGTATCAGTAATTTAAGTTTAGTCGTAAAAGGTGAACTTAAATTAGGTTTTGATACAGGGCCTGCGAATATGTTGATTGATGAAGAAGTTCGTCGTTCAACACACTCATCACAGCTTTACGATAAAGAAGGAAAACTTGCAGCACGCGGAAAAGTAAATATTCCGATGTTAGCTGAAATGTTAAACCATCCATACTTCGCAACGAAGCCACCAAAAAGTTGCGGACGTGAACAGTTCGGCAAAGATTTTTACGCTAAGTTTGAAAAAGCTTTATCGCAAATGAGTTTAGAAGACCGCATAGCTACGTTGACTGAATTTACAGTGCAATCAATTGCTAAGTCTTACATTCAGTTTTGTAAACCACAGCCGCATGAAGTTGTGTTCTGTGGTGGTGGAGCTAAAAATAAGTTCTTAATTAAGCGTATTGATGAAGAATTAGAAAGTATT